>NZ_CAXBGY010000002.1:0-487016 GCF_963975515.1 uncultured Flavobacterium sp. | reverse complement strand
TTTATTTAGCACATTGGTTTACTGATATTTACAAACTGAAATAATTTTAATTATTTTTCCTCCAGCTGAAGCTGGAGGCTATTTAATAGAACAATAACTCTGTTTTAGTATAGCTAACACTCAGATAAATTTATCCTGTTTTGAAAATTTTATTGCGTTTTGTTGATAAACATGCTTTCCACAAGCTGAAACCGGAAGCAATTAATCGCATAACATTATAAATAAACCCAAAAACTCACTCTAATAACCCTGATAGGAATGGCATCCTTTTCTTTTTTAACCAAAAAAAAGAAAAGATACAATGGATAGCAGGAACCAAAACATAATAAATAATAACTGATGAGCTGTTTCTAATCGAAACGAATAGCTTTAACAGGTGAAATTTTTGTAATGATGTAAGAAGGAATTAATAATACCAGGAAACAAATTAATATTGTTCCAAGATTAAGTACTATTATATGTATAGGATTAATATCGACAGGTGCGAAATCTACATAATAGTTTTCTGGATTTAGTTTTATTAATCCAAAGTATTTTTGAATTAACAATAATCCTATTGCAATTGTGTTACCTATTAATAGACCTCTTATAATAAGGTAAGATGCATTGTATAAAAATATTTTTCGGATGTTCCAATTGTTTGCTCCGAGTGCTTTTAGAATTCCTATCATTTGGGTTCTTTCTAAAATCAAGACCAACAAAGCTACTATCATGTTAATTGTTGCAACGATTATCATTACAATTAATATAATTACAATATTGAAATCAAATAACTTTAGCCATTCGAAAATACTATAATATTTTTCTTCTATGGTTGTACTATTATAGGTAGGAGGAATTTCTTTATAAATTTCTTCTCCTTTTTGTTTAATTTGAGTGAAATCATCAATAAAAACTTCGAATGCTCCAACCTGATCGTCTTCCCATTTATTGATTTTTTGGACATGACGAATGTCTCCTATTATATAGGAAGCATCAAATTCTTGAAAACCCGAATTATAAATGCCCACAATTTTAAAAACACGTAAATTAGGTTTATTGCCAGATTCTTTTAAGAAATAGGTTTTGAATTTATCTCCTAATTTTAGATTTAACCTTTTTGCTATATATTGAGAAATTAATACCTCTTCATTTAAGTCTGATTTTAAATTTGGCATTTTACCTTCAACCAAATATTCCTTTAGGTTTTTGAAATTATAATCTTTACCTGCTCCTTTAAATATAATTCCTTCAAAAGATTCTTCTGTATGAATAATTCCTGCCTTACTTGCTGTTGCTTGAATATGACTTATGCCTGAAATGTTTTTAAAATTTGGATAAAAATCTTGATTAATTGATATAGGTTCTTTTGTGACTTCCGATTGATTGTCATCATAATTGGAAATTATAACATGACCATTAAAAGCTGCTACTTTTTCTCGAATCTTATTTTGAAGTCCAATTCCGGTTGCCACAGAAACTATCATCATAATTATACCAATTGCTATAGCTGTGATGGCAATTTTTATAATTGGTGAAGAAATACTACTTTTATAACTTTTAGTAGTTATTAGTCTTTTTGAAATAAAATACTCTAAATTCAATTTTGGCTTTACTTTTGATTTCAAAAATACATCTTAAACACGAAATACACTAATAAAATTATTACACCTATATATAATGAGATATTTTACTTTAATTTTTTGCTTCTTATCTGTTGTTTCTTCTTGTGGAAATTCTATTAAAAGTGTAGAAACCAAAGAAACTAAAAAAGAAAAAACTTTTGTTTCGAAAAAATCGAAAGTAGTAACTAGTAAAAAAATAGTCGAAATTAAAATTGAAGCAGACACAGTTTTTAAAACTGGTGCTGATGATTGGAGAACTTATCTACCTGTATTAAAAAAATACAATGCTATTGGTATAGTTGGTAATCAATCGAGTTTGGTTAATTACAATCCTAATTTAGTAAATGATAAAGAATATTACACAAAAACAACAACGGACACGATGCACTTAGTTGACTGGTTGATTGAATCAAAAGTAAAAGTATCCAAAATATTTGCTCCAGAACATGGTTTTAGAGGCAAAGCTGATGCTGGTGAATTAATTGTTGACGGAAAAGATACAAAGACAGGCTTACCAATAATATCTTTATATGGAAACAACAAAAAACCAAAACCTGAACAATTAGAAGGAATTGACGTTATGGTTTTTGATTTACAAGATGTAGGTGCACGTTTTTACACTTATATATCTTCACTTCATTATGTAATGGAAGCTTGTGCTGAAAATAATATTCCTTTAATTATTTTAGACAGACCAAATCCAAATGGAGGAATTGTTGATGGTCCAATTTTAGAGAAAGAATATACTAGTTTTGTAGGTATGCATCAAATTCCGATTTTACATGGAATGACTATTGGTGAATATGCTAGGATGATAAATGATGAAAAATGGTTAATAAATGGTATGCAATGTGATTTGAAAATTGTAAAGTGTTTGAATTATGAACATGACATGAAATACGATTTACCCGTAAAACCTTCTCCAAATTTACCAAATGCAAAATCAATAAATTTATATGCAAGTTTATGTTTGTTTGAAGGAACAAATGTAAGTGTAGGAAGAGGAACTGAGCAGCAATTTCAAATTTATGGCTCTCCTTTTTTACCAGAAAGCGATTTTAGCTTTACTCCAATGCCAAATGAAGGTGCTAAAGACCCTTTATATAATGGTACTTTATGTTATGGTGAAGATTTATCAAAAACTAAAAGAGTAAAAGAACTAGAGTTAAAATGGTTGTTGAAAGCTTATGAAGAAACACAAGATAAATCTAAATTCTTTAATTCGTTTTTTATTAAACTAGCAGGAACCAAAAAATTACAAGAGCAAATTGAAGCAGGGTTTTCTGAAAAAGAGATTCGAAAAACCTGGAAAAGCGATTTGATTGAGTTTAAAGCAATGCGTGAAAAATATTTACTCTACAAGGATTAAATTTCAACTACAATATCTGGGTTAATTTTTAATAATTCGTCTATAAATTCTTTTTTATTTTTTGGCGAAATTAAAACTTCATCATATTTGTTGTACACAATTGCAATTCTATCTAAAGATAATGCTGGTGAACTTAAAGGATTTCTAGTTTTATAAATTTTTCTAATGGTTTGAATTTCTACTTTTATCCACCATATTTTTAAAATTTTTCCAACAATTACATATTTTATTTTTGAAAACATTATTCCAATCAAGCCCAAAATAGCTAGCATTGTATAAGACAAAGCATATTGTTTAGAAAGTATGCCATCAATAATTGGATAAGCAAAAACAATAATAATTATTCCTACAAGCCACCAATCTATTTTTGATTTGAATGTTTTCATTTTATAAAGGTAATTTCTCTTTCATCTTTTCCACAATATTATAAGCTGCAGGACAAATTGGAATATTCTTTAAGGTTAAATCTGTAATTTGATTGAACTTTTTTCTATCTGTGTGAGGAAATTCGCGACAAGCTTTTGGACGAACATCATAAATAAAACAAGTATTATCAGAATCTAAAAAATGACAAGGAACACTTTGCAACACATAATCATCATCTTCATCTACTTTTAGATATTGCTCAATAAATTGTTGTGGTTTTTGTTTTAAATGCTTTGAAATTCTTTCAATATCAGCTGATGTAAATAAAGGCCCTGTAGTTTTGCAACAATTGGCACAATCTAAACAATTGGTTTTCTTAAATTCTGCATCATGTAAATCTTGCATTACATAATCTAAATTTTTCGGAGTCTTCTTTTTTAACTTAACAAAATACTTTTTGGTTTCGATATGTGTATCTTTGGCAAGTTTTGCGAGTTCATTTAAATTTGTTTTCAATTTCAAGTTTAATTACAATTAGAAGTTCAATTACAAAGTTAAACAACTCTAAACTATTAAAGTCAAAAACTAATAAACATTTTAAATGAAAGACCTTTTTGGAAAAGCCATCTTAGATTATCAAACCAATAATTCTCCCGAAGATTTGATTACAGAAACTTCAATTTCTGACGCTGATGAAATGAGTGTTGCTTATCTTTTTAGGAATTATAATGAAATGCCAGTAATAGAACAAAAAGCATTACAATTAGTAAAAGGTAAAGTTTTAGATGTTGGTTGTGGCTCAGGAAGCCATGCCCTTTATTTAGAAGAGAAAGGTTTTGATGTAACAGCTATTGATATTTCTGAAAACGCTATTAAAGCTAGCCAACTTCGTGGTTTGAAAAAAACAAAAGTTGAAAATATTTTAGATATTGATGCTAATGAAAAATTCGATACTATTATACTTTTGATGAATGGAACTGGTATTTTTGAAACCTTAGAGAATTGTTCGAAATATCTTTTGAAGTTAAAATCGCTTTTAAATGAAAACGGACAGATTTTAATTGACAGTTCAGATATAATTTACATGTTTGATGAAGATGAAGATGGCGGAAGATGGATTCCAAGTGATGGTTATTATGGAGAATTGACTTTTACTGTTAAATATAAAGGAGAAACGGAAGAAATTTTTCCTTGGCTATATTTGGATTACAATACGCTTCAAAATGCTTGTTTTGATAATGGTTTAAAATGCGAACTACTATTAGAAGGAGAACATTTTGACTATTTGGCTAAACTATCAAAATAAATTCCAATAAAAAAATTCCAAATTCCAGCTAAATAGAGATTGGAATTTGGAATTTTAAATATTGACTGTTTACATATTTATTTCAAATAGTATTCCAAAATAAATTTATGGAATATTTAAGTATTTATGTGTTTGTAAAGAAACTCTCCATTTAGGGTTATTCATAACATAATCCACTATTAAAGGAGTCATTTCCTCTTTTTTACTCCATTCTGGTTGTAAAAACAATATTGCGTTTGGATTCACTTTTGCAGCTTGTTCTTCAGCAAATTGAAAATCGTGCTTATTGTAAATAATAACTTTAAGTTCATTAGCGATTGCATAAGCATCAGCTACTGGTAATTTATTTTTCTTTGGTGAAAGGCAAAACCAATCCCATTTTCCTGAAACTGGATAAGCTCCAGAAGTTTCAATATGAACGTTTAAATTTTGATTTTTTAATCTTGACGTTAAAACAGACATATCCCACATTAAAGGTTCTCCACCAGTAACGACAACTGTTTCTGCGTATTTTTTAGCATTTTCTACAATAACGTCTGTATTTGTTGGAGGATGTAAAGCTGCATTCCAACTTTCTTTTACATCACACCAATGACATCCCACATCACAACCACCAATTCTTATAAAATAAGCAGCTGTTCCAGTATGAAAACCTTCTCCTTGAATAGTGTAAAACTCTTCCATTAACGGAAGCATTTCTCCTTTATTGACTGCTATTTGTGTTTCTTTATCTAACATTTTCTTTTAAAATAGTCAGCAAAGATAAGGATTAGTGATCAGTAAATAGTAATTAGTGAATAGTAATTGGTGGATTTTTACTATTTTTGAAATAATATATTGCTTTATGAAAAGAATAAAATTTACAGGATTAGGTTTTAAAAAAAACCTTGACACTGTAATTGTCATTATTGGAATTATTTGCTTAATAATTGGATTGATTGCTGGTTTTGGATATATAGACAACCGATACATGGGATTAGGTGGGTTGTCTACAATTTTTACTTTATATCCTCAATATAAGAGCCTTTTTTATAAAAATCATTTCATTTGGAATAAAAAAGGAGGAAATATCAAAATTAATTCTAAAAGTAAAAATATTATTTTTTCTGAATTAGATTCTTTTGAGTTTAGTGAAAGTCAATTAATAATTGCAAAGAAGAACAAAACACAACTTGACTTTTCTTTAAATGACATTAATCATGAAGACATTAGAAAATTAAAAGAAATAATAGCAAAATACATTAAAAACAAATGAAAAAATATTTTATACAAAAAGAACCTTTTGTTGTTCCAACGACTGATGGAAAATTAATTGAAGAACATCACGGAATTCCAACTACTGGAAATAAAGATATTTCAATTGCTCATATGGTTGCACCACCAAAATGGTCAGAGCCTTTTCAAACTCCAGAATTTGAAGAATATACTTATGTGATTTCTGGAAAAAAACAATTCATTATTGAAGATGAAGTTATTGTTTTAGAAGCTGGTCAATCTATAAAAATTGAAGCAAATACTCGTGTTCAATATTCAAATCCGTTTGATGAACCTTGTGATTATATTTCAATTTGTAAACCTGCTTTTGATTTTAACAAAGTGCATCGAGAAGAAGAGTAACCTACCTAATTAATGAAAAATGTCCTTTAATTGGTTCTCCCTGTTTTCGCTCAATTGAAAACCAATAATCCGTTGCTGGTAAAATTTGGTTTCCAAAAGTACCATTCCAACTTCCATTAGCATTTGAAATATTGTAAAGTAATTTTCCATATCTATCAAAAATATAGATTGCTTTAACTTCGTTTTTAGGATCATAAATTTTCCATACGTCATTAAATCCATCGCCATTTGGTGTGAAAAACTTAGGCGTTACAATTTGACGGTTTTGAATTTTAAAACTTTCTTGAGAACAACTTCCAATTGGATTTCCTACAGAATTATAAGGTGTAATTGTTACATAAATTGTTGCATCATCTGGAAAATCGTTTGTTGGATTGTAAAATGTTGTATTTCCAACATCAACCATATTCGCAATTTCGTTTCCGTTTGGAGAAATTCCAATTGAAATGAAATATCCAGTTGCATTAGAAATGAAATTCCAAGAAAGTGAAGTGTCAATTTCAACTTCTGAACTTCCGTTTTTAGGCAAAATTAAAGAAGTACATAAAGGAACAACAATTTCAGTTTTAAATCTTTCGATAGAACAACTTACTGAATTTCCTGCAGAGTTATAGGACGTGATTTTTACATAAATAAAAACATCGTCAGGAAAATTGTTTGTTGGATTAAAGGTTAAAACATTTCCAACATCAATCATGTTTGTAATATTGTTAGCTGATGAATTTGTTCCGTAAGAAATAAAGTAACCTGTTGCGTTTGAAACTGCATTCCAAGAAATAGTACTAGAAATTGAAACACCAATTGTATTATTTAATGGTAAAGTCAAATTCGTACAAACTGGAATTACAACTTCAGTTTCAAAACTTTCTTCTGAACAACCAATAGCATTTCCTGCTGAATTATGTGGAATAATTGTTACATAAATTAAAGTTTCATCTGGAAAATTGTTTGTAGGATTGTACGTTAATACATTTCCAACATCAATCATGTTTGCAATATTATTTCCTTGTGTGTTTGTTCCATAAGAAATAAAATATCCTGTTGCGTTTGAAATTGCATTCCAAGAAATAGTACTTGAAATTGAAACATCAGTTGCATTATTTAATGGCGAAGTTAAGGATGTACAAACTGGAATTACAACTTCAGTTTCAAAACTTTCTATAGTACAACCAATTGCATTTCCTGCTGAATTATAGGGAATTATTGAAACATTGATAGTAGTTTCATCTGGGAAATTGTTTGTTGGGTTATATGTTAGAACATTTCCAACATCAATCATATTTATAATGTTGTTTCCTGCAACATTTGTTCCGTAAGAAATAAAATAACCAGTAGCATTTGAAATTCCATTCCAAGAAATATTACTTGAAATTGAAACATTAGTTGCGTTATTTAATGGTGAAGTCAATGATGTACAAATTGGAATTATAACTTCAGTTTCAAAATTTGCAATTGAGCAACCAACTGCGTTTCCTGCTGAATTGTATGGAATTATTGAAACATAAATTAAAGTTTCATCTGGAAAATTGTTTGTAGGATTGTACGTTAATACATTTCCAACATCAATCATGTTTGCAATATTATTTCCTTGTGTGTTTGTTCCATAAGAAATAAAATATCCTGTTGCGTTTGAAATTGCATTCCAAGAAATAGTACTTGAAATTGAAACATCAGTTGCATTATTTAATGGCGAAGTTAAGGATGTACAAACTGGAATTACAACTTCAGTTTCAAAACTTTCTATAGTACAACCAATTGCATTTCCTGCTGAATTATAGGGAATTATTGAAACATTGATAGTAGTTTCATCTGGGAAATTGTTTGTTGGGTTATATGTTAGAACATTTCCAACATCAATCATATTTATAATGTTGTTTCCTGCAACATTTGTTCCGTAAGAAATAAAATAACCAGTAGCATTTGAAATTCCATTCCAAGAAATATTACTTGAAATTGAAACATTAGTTGCGTTATTTAATGGTGAAGTCAATGATGTACAAATTGGAATTATAACTTCAGTTTCAAAATTTGCAATTGAGCAACCAACTGCGTTTCCTGCTGAATTGTATGGAATTATTGAAACATAAATTAAAGTTTCATCTGGAAAATTGTTTGTTGGGTTGAAAGTCAATACATTTCCAACATCAATCATGTTTGCAATATTATTTCCTACTATGTTTGTTCCGTAAGAAATAAAATATCCTGTAGCGTTTGAAACTGCATTCCAAGAGATATTGCTTGAAATTGAAATATTAGTTGCATTATTTAATGGAGAAGTTAAGGATGTACAAACTGGAATTACAACTTCAGTTTCAAAATATTCTAAATTACATCCAACTGAATTTCCTGCGGAATTGTAAGGTGTAATTACCACATAAATTGTAGTTTCATCTGGAAAATCAGTTGGTGGATTATAAGTTAATACATTTCCAACATCAACCATGTTTTCTATATTATTGGCTGCGTTGTTTGTTCCATACGAAATAAAATATCCTGTAGCATCTGCAACAGCATTCCAAGAAAAATTACTTGAAACAGACACATTTGACGCAGTGTTTATAGGTGAAATTAACGTTGTACAAAGTGGTAATGAAACATTTGAATAAGTTGTAAAACTTTCTTCTAAACAACCAGCAGCATTTCCTAAATTATTATATGGGATAATAGTTACATAAATCTGAACTCCTCCTGGTAAATCATTTATTGGGTTATAAGTTGTAACATTTCCAACATCTAGCATATTTACTATTTCCGTTCCTCCTGATGTAGTTCCAATTGAAATAAAATAACCTGTTGCATTTATCGAAGGAATCCATGTAATATTTGCATCTACAGGAACATCTGTTGCTGATAATGTTGGAAATGATAACGTTGTACAATCTGGTAAAACTGTAACAGCACTTGTAGTAAAACTCTCAGAAGTACAAACTAAAGTTGCACCTGTTTGAAAATAAGGAGTTATTGTCACATAAATTAAAGTGTTTGGTGGAAAATTTGTTCCTAAATTATATGTGGTGACATCACCAACATCGATATTATTTGCAATACTTGTTCCTCCTGGTGTTGTTCCAATACTCACAAAATATCCACATGCACCTGGATTTCCATTCCAAGAAATTCCACCATTAATTGGAACATTTGTTGCTCCATTGGCTGGTGAATTTAAAGTAACGCAAGAAGATGTATAATTAACATTTAAAGTGATGTCGTTTCTAACCAATAGTAAATTTTTACCAGATGTTCCTGGAGCATTTGCATTATCAAAAGGCACTAAATCACTTCTAATTTCACTATGGTAGACTCCAATATCGCAAGAATTTACATTGTTAATTACATAATTTGGAGAATCTGGAGCTCCTGGAATTTGAACTCCATCTTTAAACCAAACATAATGATTTTGTGCACCACTTACAACTGTAGTTAATGTTATAGCATCACCAGCATTTGCGTTTATAGTATCTATTGTGTTGACTTTTGCTTGAGGTGCGTACCAATAATTTGACATTACAGGACTAGTAAAAGTTGTAGGAACGTAAGTATTTGTCGCAACAACATAATCGTCATGTTGATTTTCAAAATGACCAAATTCAAAATTATTATTGTGAAAGTAAAAATTAAAACGTCTTGTCCAACGAACTGGTATTCCAGTACCTAAACTAAATAAAGAGTGAAAATCAGGCATGTTTCCTGATAATTGGTTAAAACTTACATTAAACGTATAGCCAATGATACCTTGATCATATCCTATATCATTTTGACGTACTGTAAAAAACTGATCTAATATTGAAGTACCAGTAAATAAATTATTATTAAGCAATAAGTTTCGAAGTGTTATATTTTGTAAAATATTTAAAGATTCAATTTGATTGAACGATGCATTTAGACTTACTAAGGAAGTATTTTGTGTTAAATCCAAACCCGTTGTGTTAAATAAATTGTAACTAATGTCAACAGAATTTAATAATATATTTGGAGTAATATCTAGATTAGGCAATAAATTATTATTAACAGTCAATGTTTCAAGTGCCGTATTTTGATTCAAATTTAATGTTGGCAAAAGATTTCTATTAGCATTCAAGTTTTCTAAAAGAATATTTTGTGTAAGATTTAAGTTGGTTAATTGATTGTTTGACACATTCATGTCTTCCAAAATAGTATTTTGAGTAACATCAATAACTGTCATATAGTTATTTGAAGTATTTAATTTTTTCAATAATAGATTTTGAGAAATATCAATATTTAAAGGAATATTAACACTTTTACTAGTAATAGATAAATCATCTAATTCAGAAGCGTTTGCAAAAGAAACGTTATCTATTAAATGACTCGAAATTCTTATTGTTTTTAAAGTTGTTGTAACAGGTAATGAGAGTGTTTGCGTATTTGTAGATTGCATTGATAGAAACTCAAGTGCTAATTGGGTTGAAAAATTAGCATTAACAATATTTCCACCTTGAAAAGAAGCAGATTGCAACGTATTTTGATTTGTAGGTAATACAACACTAATGGCAAACGAGTTATTAAAATTAGTACTTAAACTCAAATTTTCTAAGTTATCATAACCCGAAAAATCTACTGTAATATTGGCAAACATTAACAAATAAACATACTCTACCGTATTTGTAACTGGAAAAATTACATTTTGTAAAGAATAAAAAGCATATATATGAATATATTCTAATTGTATATTGTTTGACAAATCAATCAGCGTAATTGGCCCTGATGAACCAGAACCAGGTGCCCTCATGTCTAATTTCTTAAGATTAAGATTATTAGACAGGTCAATACTAGCTAATGCTAAGTTGTTATTAAAAACTAGTTCTTCTAAATTGACAAGTGTATTTGTTGGAATTGTAGCAAATTGATTACTTCCTAAATTTAAGGTCACCACATTTACAAATGCTTGCAATCCGGTTAAATCTGTAATAGTATTTCCCGTAAGAGTTAACGTAGTTACAGCTTGTGCATCTACATTTAAGATATTCCCATTTAATCCATTAGTATCATGCCCTAACGAAATTAATTGCTGTTCAAAATTTGCATCGGGAATTGCTGTTGTTTGCGCGTTTACAAAAACAGAAAATGTAATAAAAAAGTAAAATAAAATTTCTTTAAAACTCATATTGAATGTGTTATAATTCAAAAATAAAGAATTCAATTTTAAAATCAACTATTACTCGTTTAAAAGTGCTAAAATTCGTTGTTCTACGGGTTCAGTTTCCCAAATCTGTTCTATACTTTCCATAGTCAAAATTTCTTGCATGATTTCGTTTTGTCTATCACCAATAGCTAGAGCTTCAGCATAAGGTTGATGGCTAAAAGTAACACGACTATATAAAGGAGTCCATTTGTCTGGATGTTTTTCTGAAAACCACTTTTCAATTTTCTTTTGTAATAGGAAATTTGGATCAGCCGTTTTTGTACTCATTTCCATGAAATTTCTATAAGATAATTCGGCAATGGCATCAGCATTTGGTTTGCGCGAGTTTTCATATTCAGTAAAAATTGTTTGCCAATCATCACCGTATTTTTCCATCAATTCATTTAGAATTGTAATATCTTCAAAACCGGCATTCATTCCGTGACCATAAAAAGGAACAATTGCGTGACAAGCATCACCAATTAAAGCAACTTTATCATTATGTGTCCAAGGAAAACATTTCATAGTCACCAAATAACTCTTTGGGTTCTTAAAGAAATCTTTAACCAAATCTGGAATAACTTCTGTCGTTGAAGGGAAATATTTTGCAAAGAAATCAACTAATTTTTTCTCATCTTCTAATTGTGCAAATGAATTTTCTCCTTCAAAAGGCATAAACAATGTACAAGTGAAACTTCCGTCTAAATTTGGCAAAGCAATCAACATAAAATTTCCTCTTGGCCAAATGTGTAAAGAGTTTTTATCTAATTTATGTGTTCCATCTTCATTTGCTGGAATATTTAATTCTTTATAACCAATTTCAAGAAATTCTTGCGAATAATTGAACATGCTTTGACGTTGCATTCTATGTCGAACTCTAGAAAAAGCTCCATCAGAACCAAAAACCATGTCGTATTTATGTTCCGTCCATTCACCTCTTTCGTCTTCACCAATATGAAGAATAGCTTCAGATAAAGAAACGTCCCAAACTTTTTGTTCAAAGAAAAACTCAACACCTTCAACTTCGGCTAAGTCAATCATTTTTCGATTTAAAACACCACGAGAAAGAGAAAAAATAGCTTCACCATCTTTTCCGTATTTTTGATAATTTAGCGATTGATCCATATTATGAATTGCACGTTTATCCATTGGAATTCCAATTTTGCGAATATCATCAGCAATTCCGATATTTTCTAATGCTCTCCAACCACGATTTGACATGGCAAGATTAATACTTCTTCCAGAAAATTGAATATTTCTAATATCTGGACTTCTATCGTAAACATGAACAATATGACCTGCTTTTTTTAAATATATAGCTAATAATGAACCTACTAAACCTGCTCCAACTACTGCAATTTTTTTTGGTGTTTGCATTCTAACTTGTTTTGTTTGGTATTTCTACCTTAATATGTCCCCAATTTTCTCCTGTTTTAATTCTATGTAATTGCATTTCAGAAATTCCGAATTCTTTTGCAATTAAACGCAGTCTTGTTTTTCTATTTGGGTCTAAAATTCTTCGTTTTAACCGTATAACTTCTGTTGAAGTTAATTTTGCTCCATCACGTTTGATGTTGAATTCTCTAAATTTCTTCTTAGCTTCAATGACCGCTGGACTTTTCTTTCCGTGAGCTATCATTTCATCATAAGTTGCCCATTTTAAATTATTTAAATGGTTGTCTAATTTATTGTAATTTAAGTGCAAAACATGGGTTTGTTCTTCACTTGTTTTTGGAATAAATAATTCTGCAATTACTTTATGAATCGCATAATGGTGATAATTCATCACATTGTTTTCAAGTCTTTTATATCTCAAAAATTGAAATCCTTCTGTTATAGAGCCTTTTAAATCTCTACCGTTTTCAATTGTATCGGTAAAACTTCTAAATCCACCATAGTTTGACACTGCATATCTTGTTTCTCTTTGTCCAGCAATTTCAAATTCTTTCCATTCTTCACTAAACCTTTTGAAATTTTCCATTTTGATTTATTTTTGAAATATAATTTTCTCTCCTACATTCATTTTTTGTGACTTAGCTAAAGCACCACACATGTGAAACAACATTCTTGCTCCTACATTTCCATCCCAATCATCATCTCCTGGAGCAACTTCAACTAAATCAAATCCTATAATTTCTTTATTTGATTCTGCTAAACGACTTAATAAATAGGCTGCTTGTTCGTATGACATTCCACCTGGAACTGGAGTTCCTGTGTTTGGTGCATACAAACGACTCATTCCATCAATATCAAAAGAAATGCATACTTTTTGAGGTAAAGAATAAATTAAATGATCACATAAATGCTGCCAAGTATTACCTTCAAAAAGTTGTTTTTTGATATCTGTATCTGTGTGAACCAACACTCTTCCTTCTTGGTTTTTAACAACTTCAACTTCTTGTTCGCAGAAATCACGAATTCCGACTTGAACAATTTTTGAAATTTGAGGAATTTGCAAAGCATTATACATGATTGAAGCATGAGAATATGTAAATCCTTCATAAGCAATACGTAAATCCATATGTGCATCTAAATGTAGAATTCCGAACTTGTCGTGTTTTGTTGCTAATGCTTGATAATACCCTAAAGGAGTAGAATGATCACCTCCAAGAAGTGCTACTTTTTTTCCTTTTTCTAACCAATGTAACGTTTGTAATTTTACGGCTTCAACCATATCAGCACAAGCATAATTGATTTTCTCTAAATCTTGATTTAAGCTTGGGTTTTCTGCAATGCTCTCTCCTTCTTCTAAGGCTTTGATTATTGGTTGTGCTAAATCTTTATATTTCTTGGAATTAAAGGATAAATCTTTAGCTTCTTCATCTAAATATATTCCTAATTTCCATAATTCAGGAAACTCTTGGTGTAATAAATCAATTTGAAATGATGCGTCTAAAACAGCTTCTGGTCCTTCACTTGCTCCTGCTCCATAACTAACCGTTACTTCCCAAGGCACTGGAATTACAATAATTTCTGATTGTTCTGCTGAAAATGGTAATCCAAAAACGGTTGCATCTGCTAAACCTGGTTGGCTTGGATCGAAGGAGTTTATTATTTGTTGTTTGTCCATATTTTGGATATTGGATTTTCAGATATTAGATTTTCGGATAGTATACATAAATCTTGATATATCTTTATTTATTGAAATTTGTTATTTTGATTTATTTTGTAAATATTTCATGAAATTAATTATCATTTTTATGATTGACGAAAGTTCATTTGCTAATAATTCATAATCAGATTCTTTGATATAACCTAAATCCTTTGAAACAAATAATTGTGTCTCTATTTCATAACATGATCCTAGAGAATTTTCTAGAAAAATTAAAAAATGTTTGTCAGATGATTTTGCTGAACCTTCTGCAATATTTGATGGAATTGAAATAACAGCTCTTGTTAATTGACTAATTAATCCAAATCTTTCAGAATCTGGAAATATTGCTGTAATCTTATAAATTTTTGGGCAAAATTTCACACTTGCTTTCCAAATTTCTAATTCTTTATAATTGTGCATCTTTTTTTAATATATGTTGTCCGAAAATCTAATATCTGAACATCCAAAAATCTATTCTAAAATTCCTTTCTTCAACATTTGCCCAAATTCATACATGTCTTCATAAGAAGTGTATAATGGAACTGGTGCTAATCTAATAACATTTGGTTCTCTCCAGTCTGTGATAACTCCATTTTTCATTAAGTAATCGAATAGACTTCTACCTTCTCCATGAAGAAAAACGGATAATTGACAAGCTCTTTCTTCTGGATTTGATGGTGTTATAATTTCAAATGTTGAATCTACTTCTTTATCAATTTCGTGAAGAATATATTCTAAATAAGCTGTAATTAAGTTACGTTTTTTGATTAGTTTTTGCATTCCAATTTCTGCAAACATATCTACAGAAGCTAAATATGGTGCTAAAGATAGAATGGGTAAATTACTAATTTGCCATCCATCTGCACTTCTTGCTGGG
The DNA here is from genome assembly GCF_963975515.1 of uncultured Flavobacterium sp. Classification (GTDB taxonomy): domain Bacteria; phylum Bacteroidota; class Bacteroidia; order Flavobacteriales; family Flavobacteriaceae; genus Flavobacterium. The sequence goes on along the minus strand of NZ_CAXBGY010000002.1, from coordinate 471,643 downwards.
TCGAAATTAGGTTCCATTAGAAAACGTCTTTCTTTGTTATGTCCCCACCAACCTGCAAATCTTGGTAAATCTGTATTGTTATGATGTGCTTCATGAACAAAATATCCTGAAGCATTTCCTGGTCCAGAATTCATATATTTATAACTACACCAAGCTGCGAAATCTACTTTCCACTCGTTTAGCTTTAATTCGATATTTCCTGCTGCGTGCGCTAAATCCCAACCTACATAAGCACCGTATTTGTGACCTGCTTCTGTTATGGTTTTTATATCAAATACTTGACCTGTGTAGTAATTTACTCCACCGATTAGTACTAAAGCTAACTCATCTCCTACTTCATCAATCTTAGCTAAGACATCTTCTAGACGAATGTTGTGTTCTCCTTCTCTTCTTTTAATTTCTACAATGGCATCTTCTGGTTTTAATCCATGAAAATGAACTTGACTTTGAAACATATATTGATCTGAAGGAAAGGCTTTTTCCTCACAAATGATTTTATATTTTTTTGGTGTTGGGTTGTAAAACGAAACCATTAACAAGTGAAGGTTTACAGTTAGCGTATTCATTACCCCAACTTCTGAAGGCTTTGCTCCTACAATTTCTGATAAAGGTTGGCAAAAACGTTCTTGATAATCCCACCAAGGTTTTTCTGCATAGAAATGTCCTTCTACTGCCAAATTTGCCCAATCGTTCATTACTTCATCAACGTATGATTTTGTTCTAACTGGCTGTAAACCTAATGAGTTACCTGTGAAATAAATTACTTGTTTTCCGTTTACTTTTGGAAAAATGAATTCGTTTCTATAGTTACTTAATTCGTCTTGTGCATCTAATTGTTGTGCAAATTCTCTCGTATTCTGAAAATCCATTGTGGTTATTGGTTTGAAGTGTAAAAATAGCGAAAAGTTTAGAGGTTTAAAAGTATAGCCGTTAAAAGTTTGATTTTGTGTAAGACAATGGCTAACTAGCCCTGATACAAGAATTGTTTGAGCTCTCCTTTTTTAGGAAGCGAGTTCTTGTAGCAGGAATAAGGTTTTTAAAATGCCCGAGCCATTCGCTACTGATAATCATCTACAGCAGTCCAAAAAAAAAATCTCACCATTGCTGATGAGATTCTATATTTTTTGGTTTCAATTTGAAAAGAATCTGAAACAAGTTCAGATTAAATAATCAACATTGCATCACCATAAGTGTAAAATTTATATTTTTCTTCAATAGCTTGTTTGTAAGCTTCTTTTAATAAATCGTGACCACAGAATGCTGCTGTTGTCATTAAAAGTGTTGATTTTGGTAAATGAAAATTTGTAATCATACAATTTGCAATTCCGAATTCGTAAGGTGGATAAATAAATTTGTTTGTCCAACCTGTGAAAGGATTTAAAGTTTGTTGCGATGAAACTGTACTTTCTATGGCACGCATAGATGTTGTACCTACAGAACAAATACGTTTTTTGTTGATTTTTGCATTATTTACAATATCACAAGCTTCTTGAGAAACGATGATTTCTTCTGAATCCATTTTGTGTTTTGACAAATCTTCCACTTCAACTGGATTGAATGTTCCTAGACCTACGTGTAATGTTACCTCAGCAAAATCTACTCCTTTGATTTCTAATCTTTTTAATAAGTGTCTAGAAAAGTGTAATCCTGCAGTTGGTGCAGCAACAGCTCCTTCGTGTTTAGCATAGATTGTTTGGTAACGCTCTGCATCTTCTGGAGTTACTTCTCTGTTTATGAATTTTGGGATTGGTGTTTCTCCAAGTTCAGTTAATTTACTTCTAAATTCTTCGTAAGAACCGTCGTATAAAAATCTTAATGTTCTACCTCTTGATGTTGTGTTATCAATTACCTCAGCAACTAATGAATCGTCATCTCCAAAATATAATTTGTTTCCGATACGAATTTTACGAGCTGGATCAACTAAAACATCCCAAAGACGTTGTTCTTCGTTTAATTCTCTTAATAAAAACACTTCGATTCTTGCTCCTGTTTTTTCTTTGTTACCGAATAAACGTGCTGGAAAAACTTTTGTATTGTTTAATACCATTACATCACCTTCGTCGAAATAGTCAATAACATCCTTAAACATTTTGTGTTCGATGGTTTTTTCTTTTCTATTGATAACCATTAAACGAGATTCATCTCTGTTTTCTGCTGGATATTCTGCTAATAATTCTTCTGGTAAAGTGAATCCGAAATGTGATAATTTCATATAAGAAAGTTATAAGTTATATGTTATAAGTTGGTTGCCCACACTTTTAACGAGTGCAAATATACGACTGCGGAATAGGCGTTGTCAAGTGTTTTGATGTTTATTTTTAAAAAATCAATGAAAACGGGAAGTCACAATGCTTTATATATCAGAAATATGGAACCCAATGCTTTTTAAATCCTCCCAAAAAGTGGGAAATGATTTTGAAACCACCTCAGCTTCATTAATAACTAATGTCGTTTTTAAAGCTAATGGTGCAAATGCCATTGCCATTCTGTGGTCTTGATAAGTATCTATACTTGATTCGATTATTAGATTTTTCGATTGCTCGATTGTTAACGAATCGTTTGTAACTGAAATAATTGCTCCTAATTTTGATAATTCAGTTTTTAGCGCTTCTAATCTGTCTGTTTCTTTGATTTTTAGAGTATGTAATCCTGTTAGATGACATGCAATTCCTAATCCGAAACATGTTACTGCAATGGTTTGAGCTATGTCAGGAGAAGATTTTAGGTTGTAGGTTGTAGGTTGTAGGTTGTGACTATTGATTTTTGAAATTGTAATTGATTTATTGCTATTGAAAACCGTTTCTACGCCAAAGTCTTTGTATATTTCTGCTAATGCTGAATCTCCTTGCAAGCTGTTTTGTTTGTAGCTTGAAAGTGTGATTTGTGTTCCAATTTCTGACAAGGCTACGATTGAATAGAAATACGAGGCTGAAGACCAATCTGATTCAATGGTGAATTGTGAATTGTGAATTGTGAATTGTGGGTTTACTTTGATGACATTATTTTTAAAACTGGTTTCAACACCAATTTCGTTTAGCAATGCTAATGTCATTTTTATGTAGGGAATGGATGTGATTTCTCCTTCCAAAGTTAATTCTAAACCGTTTTCTAATTTTGGTGCAATTAATAATAAAGCTGAAATGTATTGACTACTAACATCTGCTTTTAAGGACACTTTGTTTTTTGTTATTTTTTGACCTTTGATCCTTATTGGTGGAAAACCTTCATTTTCTTCATAAGTAATTTCGGCTCCAAGTTGTTTTAAAGCTTCTACTAGAATCTTTATTGGACGTTCTTTCATTCTTGAAGAACCTGTTAAAACGATTTCTTTATTTTCTTGAATAGCAAAAAAAGCTGTTAGAAATCGCATTGCTGTTCCTGCGTGATGAACGTCAATTAATTGTGAATTGTGAGTTGTGAGTTGTAAATTTCGCAATGCTTCTTCCATCACGTTTGAATCATCTGATTGAGAAATATTCTTTAATTCAATATTTGGATATAAAGCTTGTAACAATAACAATCTATTGGTTTCAGATTTTGAGCCTGTAACTTTTAATTGTGAATTGTTAGTTGTGAGTTGTGAATGTTGTAGTAAAATATTCATTTAGTTAGAAACAAATTTTAATCCTACTAAAGATAGAATTAATGTGGTTAAAAAAAATACACGCCAAAAAGTTGCTGGTTCTTTAAAAATAAATATTCCAACTAAAACGCTTCCTACAGCTCCAATTCCTGTCCAAACGGCATAAGCTGTTCCAATGGGTAACTCTTTAGTCACTTTTACTAATAATATCATGCTTATGGTTAGGCAAATTAAAAAACCAGCATACCAATAATAAGATATATTTCCTGAAGTTTCTTTTGCTTTTCCTAAGCAAGTTGCAAAACCTACTTCAAATAATCCGGCTATTATTAATAAAATCCAGTTCATGTTTTTTAATTGTGAATTATTAATTATTTTGTCATTGCGAGGTACGACTCAATCTTTTAAACTTTACGTAAATATCATGAGATTGCTTCGTTCCTCGCAATGACTAAGTCAACATCTTATTTCAACTTGTCGTTATTGTGATGTCTGTCGTGATCTCGATTTGTTTTCAAATCTAACTTTTTATCAAAAGCGGCTTGAAGGTCAATTCCGGTTTGATTGGCAAGACACAAAACTACAAAAACTACGTCAGCTAATTCTTCGCCGAGGTCTTTATTTTTATCGCTTTCTTTTTCGGATTGTTCTCCGTAACGTCGGGCAATAATTCGGGCTACTTCTCCTACTTCTTCTGTAAGTTGTGCCATATTTGTTAATTCGTTAAAATAACGAACTCCGTGTTCTTTTATCCAAGTATCAACTTCTTGTTGGGAATTTTTTAGGTTCATTTTTTATATTTTTTTTAAAATAATTTTTTCTGCTTGATTATCAATCATCATTTTATAAATCATTTTTAATGTTGCATAATTATTAGTAGGAATTATTGTTTTATTAATCTCAAAATTTGAATTAATTTGAATATTTCCATTAGAAGAAACTGCATTAAGAGAAAAAGTAACTAAACCATCTTCCATTCCAAATGAAACAGGTTTTGGAAGATACTCAACTTCATATCCTTCAGGCACTTTTAAAATAATATTATATGAATCCTTAAAAGGATAAGGATAATTTACAGGATATTTCCTTTTTTCTAATTTAAAAGGATTTTCCTCTAATTGGTAAAAAAGTAATGGTGATATATACATTTTATTACCAATTAGATCAACTGCATTGTTATGCTTAAATGTATAACTTTCAATTATTTCTTTTTCTAAATCTTTTTTATTTTTTACAGAATACTCTGAGACTTCGATACCGTTTATTTTCTTTTCTATACTTTCTAAATATGATTCTTCACTTAATTTTCCGTTTTTTTCTCTAAAAACAAAAGCATTATAATCATAATATATTCTTCTGATTTTCCCTGACAAATGTCCTTGATTATTAATTTCTGCCATTAATGTTGTTACTTCATTAGATACTACTTTTTTGTTTAAATCAATTTGTACAGAAAGACCTGCTCCTTCTTTTCTAATAAGTCTTCCAAACCAGTTTATAGTTTTTAATGGCAAAACATCTATTGTTGCATTCTTGTTTGTAGCGTCTAAAAGTATAAAATTTTCATTTTCTTCAACAGCTGCAATTACATAATTAAAAGCTGTTCTATTTGGAAAAATAGCAATTCCATTTGATTGTGTGCTTAACAAAACTGGATTGGCTTCAAAACCTGCATGCCTCAACATTGCAATTAACATAAGATTTATATCTGCTACATTTCCTATGTTCTCTTTATAGGCTTTTTTTACCCCTTTTTCTGTATAAATTCCATGTTTTTCATTCCAATTCATTTTTCTCTGAACATGACTAAAAATCTTATTTATTTTTTCTTTATCTGTTTTACAATCTTTAATAATTGCATCAACATCTTCTTCATAATAAGATTTTAATTTAAGTTCTCTACCAAATCTATCATCATCAAAAATTGATTTTGTTACTCCTTCCCAATTTAAGGCAACATTTCTAATTTCTTCTCTTGGATAACTTATAGAAGCAAGTTCATACTTTAGAATTGAAGTGTAATCTTTAATATTATTTACATATCGTTCTTCTTTTATAGCTGGCATATTCTGTTTACTGTAAATGTATTTTGAACTATAAAAATTATCTGTTAAAGCAATCTCTTCAATATTTACAGCTTCATAACCCGTTATCATTGTAGTATACCTAAAGGGTATTGGCATGAAAACAGTATATTCTACATTATCGGTTGGAATTTTATATTGAAAATAAAAATCATTTATATTATTGATAAAGGGAGAAACTATCTTATAAGAAAACTCAATTATAGAACCTTCCTTAACAGCAGGAAGTGTTATTTTTTTTATTTTCCAGTTATCATTTACTTCTTCATCAAACTTACCTTCAGAACTTAATTTTGTTTTTACAATTTCATTACCTTCTAAATTAAACGTATTCGTATCATAAAACGAAACACTTTCATTAGTTGTTCCTCCAACAAAATAAGCTACTTCTTGGTTTGCAAATTCTAAACCCTCTTTTTTATATATTTTGATTTTCATTTCAACCAAAGTACTTACTGACCACTCACCCATTCTATCTACTTGAAAGGTAGTTTCTCCTCTTTTGAAAAGAATAGCTGCTGTTGCAGATGAATCAATTGGGTGAACTTTTTGCATAAGTTCTTCTTTAGTAACATTTCCTAATTTTAATTTTTGAGCATAATTATATTGAAATGCTAAAAAAAATACTGTTGCTAATATTATTTGTTTCATGAATTATTTATTTATTTTTAATTTGTTTTTAAAACAACTTTAATGCTTTCATTTTTTGCTATTTGTTCTCTAAAAAGTCTATAACTTTCGTATTTATCTTTTGAGTAGTACCCTTCATTTATTACGATACTTCTTTTATATGATATTTCATTTTTACTGTTTGAAAGAAATTCAGAATTATATAATCCAAATTCAGAATTGACATTTATATTTGATGGCAACTCTTCTAAACTATAGTTTTCTGGAAATTTAATTGTAATAATATCTTCATAAGAATATCCTCTTTCTATTTCAAATGGAGTATTTCTATTTCTATACTTTTGAGGGATAAAACTAACCTGATTCATTAAATTGATTGGCAAAATAATAATATTTCCACTCTTCTTTATAAAATCTTTAGCTTCAAAAGAAATACTCTCCTTAAGTTCTATACTTTCTTTGTTGTTGACGATAGTAATATTTGAAAACACTTTATTATTAAAACTACTAAAATAATCTTTATACACTTTTAATAAATCTTCTTTAGATTTTGATTCTAAATTAAATTTAGCATCATATAAAATACCTTTAGAAATTATTTCAGTAGAACACTTAACATCATTATTTGTCAATATTTTTATTTCTGTGTTTGAATTCTGAGTATTTGAATTTTGATTAAATTTTTTAGTTTTAACTATTTCAGATTTTTCATTAGATACAATTAATACTTTTCTATCATCTGTAAAATCTCCTTGAAAACCAAAAGGATGAATTTGACTAGTACACTCTAACCATATAATTTCATTTTTATTTGGAATTCCTAATATAACATGATTTCCTTGCATTGACACAAAATCTTCTTCTAAGTTTCTTTTTTCATCACCACTATACACTATAGCGTAATAAGAAGGAACATCAAATGCTTTTAAAAGTGACCTTGTATAATTTGTTAATGCCTTACAATCTCCATATCCTAGTCTATCGACATCTTTAGCCAACATAGGTTTCCAACCACCAATTCCAAGTTGAATACTTACATACCTTGTTCTGTTTTGAACATAATTATAAATGATTTTTGCTTTTTTAATTGGATCTGTTTCTGTTCCAATAATTTTTTGAATTTTGGAAATGGACTCAACTGGTATTTCTTCGGTGTCTTTTAATAAGTTTGTATACATCCATTTTCCAAATGAATTCCAATCGCTACTGTTTCCTTTAACTCCTTCTAATTTAAATTCTTCTAAACCGATCAGAACATATGGCAAAAACTTTTGAAAAGATGGTGATAATTGTTCTTTTCTAATCGCTTTTACATTACTGATTGAATATTTTATTTTATTACCTTCAACTGACCTAACGATGTTTTTATCAAAATTAATTTCTTTGTATTTTAATTTTACATCGTTTGCATATTCGATTTTGAGTGTAGCATTTTGAATACTCAAAAAATAATCTTCTATTGGAAACCATGTTGGAATAAAAGCTGTGTTTGAAGTTGAAATTTCACTCTCATAAACCAAAGTAAAAGGATATTGAGTTGGCGTATAATCAAGATAAACCACTCTATTGTCTGTTATAACAGAACCTTCACTAATAGAGTTTTCTTTAAAATCTTTTCTTCTAATTTTTCTGATTTCTTGGCCAAAAGCATTATAAACTTCGGCTTCCATGTTTTTTATTGTAGATGAATTGTCGTAATATTCATTTGTATCTAAATGTTTTAAACCATATTCATTTAAGATCGTTATTACTCTTCGTTTTTTGATAATCATTCTATCGTAGGACGGAATTGATATATCAATTATGTTTTCTTTAATTATTGCATTTGCGTTTTCTTTTAAGCTGTCTGGGTAAACCGCTAAATAAGATTCTTTCTGAGAAAAAGATTTATTGAAAACAAACAGTATAAAAATAATAAATATTTGACCTTTCTTCATTTGAATAGATTATTCTCAAATATAAATAAAAACTTATAAATAAAAACCTATTCCTTATTTTTTGTATCAATAATTATAGTAACTGGTCCATCATTTATTAAAGCTACTTTCATATCTGCTCCAAATTGACCGGTTTGAACTTTTTTACCAATTTCATTTTCCATTTGAGAAACAAAATTTTCATATAATGGAATTGCAATTTCTGGTTTTGCCGCTTTTAAGTAAGACGGTCGATTACCTTTTTTTGTAGCTGCATGAAGGGTGAATTGACTAACCACAATAATTTCTCCGTTTATATCTTTTACGGATAAATTCATAACCTCATTTTCATCAGCAAAAATGCGAAGATTTGCAATTTTTGTAGTCAACCAATTGATGTCTTCTTGATTATCTGCGTCTTCAATTCCGATTAAAATTAATAAGCCTTGATTTATTTGGGCTACAATTTTGTTTTCTATTGTAACTGATGCTTCTGATACTCTTTGAATGACTGCTTTCATAATTTTTTAATTAGTAATTGCGAGGTACGAAGCAATCTTATGACGTTTTACGTGAGGTTGATGAGATTGCTTCGTACCTCGCAATGACAGAAATTGAGTTACTCGCTTTTTCTTGTTTTATCACTTTCTATTCTGTCTTCTCCATAGATGTCGTTTCTGTAGTTTTCTTCGTCTCCTTCTAACAATTGCAAATAGGATTTGTATCTAGACCAAGCAATTTCATCTTTGTCTAAAGCATCTTTAACAGCACATTTTGGTTCGTCTTTATGTAAACAATTGTTGAATTTACATTTGTCTTTTAAAGCAAAAAATTCTGGATAATAGTCTCCAATTTCTTGTTTATCCATATCTACAATTCCGAAACCACGAATTCCTGGTGTGTCTATTATTTGAGCTCCGAAAGCTAAATCAAACATTTCGGCAAAAGTTGTCGTATGTTTTCCTTGTGAATAGGATGCAGAAATTTGATTGGTTTTTAAATTTAATGAAGGTTCTAAAGTATTCACTAAAGTTGATTTTCCAACACCTGAATGTCCTGAAAACATTGAAACTTTACCTTTCATTAATGCTTTTAGTTCTTCAACTCCAGTTCCGTCTTGAGCAGAAACACGTAAACATTTATAACCTATATTAGTATAAATGTGTTGCATGTATAATTGTTCATCTAAAGTAGCTTCGTCAAACGTATCGATTTTATTAAAAACGATGACAGCTTCAATACCATAAGCTTCTGCAGTAACTAAAAATCGATCTATAAAACTAGTTGTAGTTGGTGGATTATTAATCGTTACCAATAAAATAACGATATCAATATTCGACGCAATAATATGCATTTGATGCGATAGATTAACCGATTTTCTAACAATATAGTTTTTACGATCATGAATATTGTGTATTGTTCCAATATTTGCTTCATCCACGTTATCCACATCAAAATCTACTACATCTCCAACCGCAATTGGGTTTGTACTTTTAATTCCTTGCATTCGGAATTTTCCTTTGATACGACATTCATAAAACTTATTTTCTTTAGTTTTTACGGTGTACCAACTTCCTGTAGATTTATAAACGATTCCTGTCATGTTTGCAAAGATATACAAACTAACTTTATTACATAAAAAAAAGGCTATTCTAAATTAGATAGCCTTTTAATAATTTTATTATTAACTTGAACTTTTAAATAAATTTATTGAATAATCACTCTTCCTAATTTATCGGCTTTCTTTCTTGAAGCATAAATTAAAAATTCGTTATCATTTTTTCTATAATAAACCCCTGGTCTAATTACTAATTCATTTTTAATAGCTTCTTCAGGATCAAACCTTGTGATATTTCCTTTATCATCAAATCTAAATAAAGTTGGCACAGCATTATTATAATTTCCTAAGCTTTTTATTTCTTCGATATCGGTAATTCCTTTATTTTTCTTGTTATCATTAAAAATAATATTCAATTGACCATCTTTATAAATAGGAATTGCACTTAAATATTCTGGTCCTTTACCCATTGTTGCTAATGGAATTGAAGCGCTCATTCCTACTGAGAAACTACCACTACTTGAACCACCTGAAAAACCAACAGACATTACACTAACTGCTGCTTCTTGATCTTTTGCCACTACATTACTCCAATCCAATGAACCGTCTGGCTTTAAACTAGTTACAATTATTTCATTTCTAATGAAGGTTATTGGCATAATTGCTAATGGTCCAATTCCTGATTTTTTCCCTACAATAACTAATTGATACTCAGACAACACAATTAATCCACCATCATTTTTTTCAATAATTGTATGAATATTATATAATGGCTTTACATCTTTACCCTTTTTAGCTCTTCTTTCTCCTAGTAATTTAACTTTTGTTGCATAATCAAACTCATTGAACTTAAGGTTTTCATTTACGTTTGTAGTCAAGTTAATAGTAGCATTATAAACTCCTTTTAATTCTTTATTTGCTTTTCCATTCTCTCTAACACTTGAATAAAAACCTACTAATTGTAAGGTTTTTTTATTCGTAGCCATCATTTTACAATTGATAATTTCTTTATCTTTAAAATTAATATCAATTACTTCTTTCTTATAAGCAGTGGCGTTTTTAAATGCAAAAACTTGAAATTTTTCAACTTTTTCTTTCTTTTTAGAATCTCTATAACTTTCATTAACTACTAAGAAAACGTCGTTAAAAACATTTACATCAAAATCTGACAAAATAAATTCATAGTCTTTTTTTGAATCATCGTAAGTAACTTTATCTATGTTTGAGAAAACAGCTTTTAAGTTGGAATCAAATAATTTAATTTCATATTTAAGTGCGTCTTCTTTATCAAAAATAGCAGTATGCATAATTAGAATACTGGTTTCATCTGGTGAAACTTTAAAATAGAAAGATCCTTTGTCTCTATTTTTTGCTACCTCAGATTCAAAAAGTGTAATCATGTTTTTTTTCAACTTTCCATCTTCACCTAGCTCTAAACCTACTAAAGTATATATCTTGTCTTTTTTGTGATAAACACTTCCAATAATATATGGTTTACCATTTAACAAAACTACTTCTTCAAATTCGATCTCTCTATCTTTTAACTCAGGTAAAACAATTAGCTTATTTGAAAGCATTTTCATTTCACCTGAACTAAAAGTTTTTATGTAATAATCATCCTTACCTTTTAAAGCTAAAGCATATACAATTCCGTTATTTTCACCAAAAAGCTTTACAATTTTAGCTTTATCATCTGGTAATTCAACACCATAAGTAATTTTGATATTTTCAATATCGTACTGTGCAAAAACATTTGTACTACAAACAATAAAGAGTACAAGAAAAAAATAGATTTTATTCATTTTTAATGATTTTTTTTGCAATAATAAGAAAAAAATATTAACAATTAATTATTTACAATCTTTTCTTGATGATTTATACTTTCTTGGTGAATAGCTTTGAACAAATGCATTACAAAATCATTACTTAATCCTTTTTCTTCTCCTTCTAAAATCATTTTTCCTAGAATTTCATTCCAACGTTTGTTTTGAAGAATTGCTACATTATTATCTTTTTTCAAGACACCAATTTTATCAGCCACTTTCATTCTGCTTCCTAAAACTTCTAGTATTTTAGCATCAAGTTCGTCAATTTGAGAACGTAAACCATTCATTTTACTCAAATATTCACTTCCATCAGCTGTTTCTTTTCTGACTTTTAAATCTTCGAAAATTTGCTTTAATGTTGTTGGCGTTACTTGTTGAGCTGCATCACTCCAAGCATTATCTGGATCAACGTGCGTTTCAATGATTAATCCGTCAAAATTCATATCTAAAGCTTGTTGCGAAACTTCTTGAATCATATCTCTTTTTCCTGTAATGTGCGAAGGATCACAAATTAAAGGTAAATCTGGAAAACGATTTTGCAAGTCAATTGGAATCTGCCATTCTGGAATATTTCTGTATTTCGTTTTTTCATACGTAGAAAAACCTCTGTGAATTACTCCCAATTTTTTGATGTTTGCTTTATATAATCGTTCTACACCACCAATCCACAAAGCTAAATCTGGATTAACTGGGTTCTTTACTAACACAATTTTATCTGTTCCTTCTAAAGCATCAGCAATTTCTTGAACTGCAAAAGGATTAACAGTTGTTCTTGCTCCAATCCATAAAACATCTATATCGTGTTCTAAAGCTAATTTTACGTGAGCTGCATTTGCTACTTCAGTTGCCATAAGCAATCCTGTTTCTGCTTTTGCTTTTTGCAGCCATTTTAACCCAATTGCTCCAACACCTTCAAATCCACCTGGACGTGTTCTTGGTTTCCATATTCCTGCTCTAAAAACACTTACATCAGAATCTTTTAATTCATGTGCAATTTTTAAAACTTGTTCTTCTGTTTCTGCACTACATGGACCAGCAATTACTAATGGATGATCTAATTTAAAATCATCTAACCATGTTCTCATTTCTTTTTTATTTTCCATTTTTAAGCTATTTTAATATTTCTTTAATTCTATTTGTATTTTGCATTTCGTTAAAAACCTCATCATATTTATCATTTTGAAGTAATTCTTTGAACTGCGTTAAATTTAAAATGTATTCGTCTAATGTTTCAATTATATTGTCTTTATTCTGTTTGAAAATTGGTGTCCACATGGCTGGAGAACTTTTGGCTAAACGAACAGTGCTTTCAAAACCACTTCCTGCCATGTCAAAAATATCTCTCTCGTTTTTTTCTTTTTCTATGACTGTTTTTCCTAACATAAACGAACTTATATGCGATAAATGCGAAACATAAGCAATGTGTTTATCATGTGATTTTGCATCCATATATCGAATCCTCATTCCTAATTTCTGAAACAAATCTAAAGCCAATTCTTGTTGTTTGTAAGCTGTTTTTTCTATTTCGCAAATGATATTAGTTTTTCCTAGAAACAACTCTTTTATTGCTGCTTTTGGTCCAGAAAATTCTGTTCCTGCAATTGGATGAGTTGCTAAAAAATTGCGCCTTCTTTGATGATTTACAACAACTTCACATATTGGAAACTTGGTTGAACCAACATCCAAAACCAACGTATTATCATTAATTTTATCTAAAATCTGAGGTAAAATTACTAAACCAACATCAACTGGCACTGAAACAATTACTAAATCTGCATTTTCTAAATCATCAAACGAGGCTTTCTCTTGAATTATATTTAATTCTATAGCTTCATCTAAATTGCTCTCATTTTTATCTATTCCGAAAAAAGTGGCTTCTTTAAAATGTGATTTTAAATCCAATGCTATTGAACCTCCTATTAAACCTGTTCCTATTATATATATATTCATAACATTTCAATTAAAATCTACTAATTGCTTCCTTTATTTTCTCTTCTGTAACACATAATGAAAAACGTATGTAACCATTTCCGTTGCTTCCAAAAATGGTTCCTGGTGTGATAAAAATGTGTTTATCTATTAATATTTTATCTATAAATTCTTCAGACGAATTAATATGACTTGGTAATTTTGCCCAAACGAATAATCCAACTGAATTTTTTGCAACTTCACATCCTAATTTTTCGGCTAATTCAATTACTAATTCTTTTCGCTTTTTGTATATTTTGTTTTGTGATTCAAACCATGATTTATCTAATTTTAAAGCTTCAATTGCTCCTTTTTGAATGCCGTAAAACATGCCGGAATCCATATTGCTTTTTACTTTTAGAATTGCATCAATAAATTTTGAATTTCCTAAAACCATTCCAACTCTCCATCCAGATAAATTATACGTTTTACTTAATGAATTTAATTCAATTGCTATGTCTTTTGCTCCTTCAACTTGTAAAATTGACATTGGATTTTCGTTCAACACAAAACTGTAAGGGTTATCATTTACAATTAGAATTTTATGCTTTTTTCCAAAGGCAATTAGTTTTTCAAATAATTCTAAAGAACCGTTAACTCCAGTTGGCATATGAGGATAACTCACCCACATAATCTTTACATTTGATAAATCTTGCTGTTCTAATTTATTGAAATCTGGTTGCCAATTCGTTTCATCAGTCAAATCATAATAAACAGGTTTTGCTTGAACTAATTCTGTCACAGCAGCATAAGTAGGATAACCTGGATTTGGAATTAAAACCTCATCACCTTCATTTAAAAAAGCCATAGAAATATGCATAATTCCTTCTTTCGAACCCATTAATGGTAGAATTTCTGAATTGAAATCTAGTTCAACATTATAGTGATTTTGATAAAAGTTTGCCATTTCTTTTCTCAATTCTGGTAATCCTTGATAACTTTGATATTCGTGTGCTTTTTCATCGTGCATAGCTTTTTGAATAGCTTCAATAACTAATGAAGATGGCAGTAAATCTGGACTTCCAATTCCCATATTGATAATTGGTTTTCCATCTGAAATAAGCTGACGAACTTCTTTTAATTTTTTGGAAAAATAGTATTCCTGAACTGAATTTAATCTTTTGGCAGTTGTTATCATAATTTTGCATTTTCGTATTCACCCAAAACTTTAAAATGTGTTGTCATTATTTCTAAAAGCTTTTTTCCTTTTTCATAATCTTTGTAATCATCAAATGTGATGTCAACAAAAAACGCATATTGAAAAGGAGTTTCTATTTTTGGTAAAGATTGAATCTTTGTTAAATTCAATTTACAATCACTCATTACATTTAAAACCGTTGCTAAACTTCCTCTTTTGTGTTCTAATTCAAATTTTAAAGATGCTTTGTTTATTCCAATTATATTTTTATCATGATTACTCCCAATAATTACAAAACGAGTTTGGTTGTCATTTATGGTTTGGATTTCAGCAGCTAAAATTTCTAAATCATATAATTCAGCAGCAGTTTTACTTGCAATTGCACCAATGTTTTTCAATTGATTATCGTGAATTCTTTTGGCTGTTTCAGCAGTATCTTTATCTTCAACTAATTTTATGTTTGGATGTTTTTTAAAAAATTCTTTACACTGTAAAATTGCCATTGGATGCGAATGTACTTCTGTAATATCATCCAAAAGTTGACCTTTAAGGCTCATAAAATTATGATGAACAGACAAATAATATTCACCTATAATCTTTAAATTATTATTATCAATTAATGCATAATTTGGAATTATTGAACCCGCTATTGAATTCTCTATTGCCATTACAGCATAATTTGAATTTTCATTTAATATACTTTCTACCAAACTATCAAAAGACATACATTCATCTACAGTGATTGCTGCATCAAAGTAGTTTAATGCTACTTGATGGTGGAATGAACCTTTTATGCCTTGAATTGCTATTGTATTTTTCATTAATATTCGTTTTATTCAAAAGATTCTGAAATAAATTCAGAATAAAAAAAAATCCCGATTTACATCGGGATTATATATTGTGAGTTTAATTTATTTTTAAAAAATTAGCATACCATATAACAATCCCTATCTGTTTTCCAGAAGAAATAAGAAAAATTGTTATAATAAAATGTATTGCTTGTCATTTATGTTTTTTATTCTGTTGGCTAAAGTAGAAAATAATTTCTATATAAAAACTTAATTTAATGAAAAAATCTACTTAAACGTTTTCGTATACTATTAAAAACTTAGTTTCTAATAAATTTAAAACTACTATTACTTCCTTCTACTGAATTTAATTTCACAAAATAAACTCCATTTTGGATAGTATTTAAATCTAATTCAATATTATTCCCTATAGTCTTAAAAGTTGAAATAACTTTACCTTCTATTGAATATAATTCTACTTGATTGATGTTAATTTCCTGAATAGAATTTATACTTAATGTTTTTGTTTCAGTATTATAAAAATGATTGATACTATTTTCATTCACTGAAACATTGGAAGTACTTAAAAAATCTGTAGATTTTACAATTGAACCTTGTGAACCACATAATAGCGCTTCTCCATTTGCAAAAACAGCAATACCATATAAAGTAGAAGAAGAAGTACTAGACGTATTTACTGGAGTAAAGCTTCCACCATCGTTAGAAGAATAATAAATGTTTTGGTCCGTTCCACCAGCATAAATTTTACTTCCTCTATAAATTAAACTATATAGATTTTCATATCCGGTTGAAAGAATTTGTGTCCAAGTTGTTCCTCCATTCGTAGTCATTAAAACTTCACCATCTTCACCACTCACTAGACCATTATTAGCATCTTTAAAGTTAATGCCAAAATAATAATAGGTATTAATCCCTGTTTTAATAGTTGTCCAAGTATTTCCTGCATCTGTAGATTTACTGATTTTTTGATCTCCACCAGTTGAGTACATAACATTTGCTGTAGCGTAAGTAACTGCTTGAGTTTGTAAATTAGTAGTACTCGTAATTGGTGTCCAAGTATCTCCAGAATCTGTAGTTCTATAAGCAATAACTTGGCTTGAATTTGTTACGGCAATTAAGAATCCATTATTGGCATCATAAAACTCTAAACAAGAATAATAATAAATATCTGTTTGCACAGTTATATTAGTCCAAGTAGTTCCTCCATCAGTGGTTTTTAGAAAAGTATTACCCTGACCAACGGCAAAACCTCTTGTGTCAGAAACAAATTTTATTTTTTTAAATCCTAGTGTTGTGGTTCCAGTTCCTGGATAAATAGTTTGCCATGTTTCTCCTGCATCTGTACTTTTAATAATTACGCCCGCGTTTCCCGTTGTGTATTGTGAACCCGCAGCATAAGCAATTAAATTTTGAGCTGGAGGAATTGTTACATCATATAAAATATAACTTGTTCCAGAAGGTTTTGGTGCAAAAGTTTGAGAAAAAAGCGACATTGAAGTCAAAAATAATGTAAAAACAAATGCAATAATAGTGTAGTTTTTTGTTTTCATAAGTTTGAATTTAGTTATAAAAATAATTTAGTTAATGTTTTGTTTTTAAGTAGTTTAAATAATTAATTTATCAATTGATTATAAAATTACTGTTTTTTTTAATCTTATTATTACATTTGCTATAAATATCACAATATGTCTATAGAAGTTAAAAATATAACTAAAAATTATGGTGCTCAAAAAGCATTAGACAATGTTTCGTTTTCTGTTAAAAATGGAGAAATCGTTGGTTTTTTAGGTCCAAATGGTGCTGGAAAATCGACGTTAATGAAAATTTTGACCACTTATATTTCTTCTGATGAAGGAAGTGCTTCTGTAAATGGAAATGATGTTGTGATTTCTCAAAAAGCGGTTCAAAAATCTGTTGGTTATTTGCCAGAACACAATCCTTTATATTTAGATTTATATGTTCGTGAATATTTGACTTTTAATGCTGATGTTTATAAAGTAGATAAATCTAGAATTGAAGAAGTAATTCAATTGACTGGTTTGACTCCTGAAGCGAATAAGAAAATCGGACAATTATCTAAAGGTTATAGACAACGTGTTGGTCTAGCAACGGCTTTATTACATAATCCTGATGTTTTAATTTTAGATGAACCTACAACTGGTTTAGATCCAAATCAATTGGTGGAAATTCGTGAATTGATTAAAAACATTGGAAAAGATAAAACGGTTTTTCTTTCTACACACATTATGCAAGAAGTTGAAGCGATTTGTGATAGAGTAATTATCATCAATAATGGAAAAATTGTTACCGATAAAAAACTAAATACTTTAGTAAAAGAACAACAAGAACAAACTATTGAAGTGGAATTTGACAAAGTAGTTGATGAAACTATTTTAAATACAATTCCGAATATAAAAACTACTAAAAACTCACACGATTTTATTTGGGAACTGACTTTCGAAACCGAAAGTGACATGAGACCAATCGTTTTTGATTTCGCTCACGATAATGGGTTGAAGATTTTACAATTGAATTTGAAGAACAAGAATTTAGAACAAATTTTTAGAGAACAGACGAAGAAATAGTGTTCAGAAATTTGTTTGTGGAAGTTTCAGATTGTTTCAGTTGTTTCAGTTGTTTCAGTTGTTTCAGTTGTTTCAGTTGTTTCAGTTGTTTCAGTTAAACAATTCAACAGTTAAACTAATTAAAGATTAATTGTCCTTGATAAAAAACTTGTACTTCAACAATTGGTGGATTATTTTTTAAAATTACATTTCCTGTGCTGTAAATTGTTCCTGATATTTTTTGTTGCGGATTTACTATGATATCATTGGAACTTCTTTGGAAAACATAAACTTCTTGAGCGATTAGATTCGTTCCATCAAAACGTTCATCACCATTGTAAAAAGCTACTGACAAATAGTTTGTGCTTCCAGAAATATTGTAAAAACTTGCTCTGTTATCTTCAATTATCAAACTATTGCAATTCACTTCTAAATGAAATTCTCCTGAAGCTGTGTCTTCAAACAAACCTGATTGCAAATGAAAATTATTAAAATTCAACACATTTTCTGAATACACATTATATTGAGAAGACGAATAAATTGTATCTAAATCATCGATTGAAATATAAATTTTTATGGGTTCATAACTTTGAAAAGTTTTTGTGGCAGATTTTGCATCAATGAAAAGTTGGTTGTCAATTACTGAAAAAGTGACTTTATCAATGATATTTTCTCCAGCAGTGATTTCAACTTTTGTTGTTATTTCATCTGTTATATGCAATTCAATTCCTTCTGAAATATTGATTTTATCAAAAAAACCAACCAAAATTTCTTTAGAAACTATTTCACCCGAAGATTCTAGTAACTGATTTTCATCACAACTAAATAAAAAGAAAAGACTAAATAAAACGATTACTTTCTTCATAACTTCACTCCAATTCCAAATTCTAAAGCTTCTGCTTTTGCTGCATGTGTTTTTAAAGAAACACTACTAAAAAATGTTTTGCTCCACTGATATTTCGCGCCTAATCGTTGATACATTGGTCCAAGAAAATCAAAAGGTTCATAAACATAATATCCAACTTGTGCTTCCAATGACATTTTATTAATGGCTAATTCATACCCTGCAAAAAGTCCGACACGTTTGAAGTCTGTTTCTGCATCAACATGTTCATTTGGATAAGCTACAGATTTATATTTAATGTATTCTTTTAAATAATACATAGCAAAAACATCAACTCCTAACTGCATTTTACTCTTTTTACTGAATTGTTTATCAGCGTAGAAACTTAATTCATAAAATGGTTTTTGACCACTTCCAATGATATCACTTTCGTTAATTCCTGTTCGAAATACAATGTTATATTTTAAAGGATAAGTTGTTTTTAAAGTGTCTTTTGAAAATTTATATTCTGTTGTTTCATCTTCAAAAACGTAATTTAAACCAATTTGAAACGATAAAGTATTTGTACTTGTATTTGGTGATTTTATATTTGCATTAGAATGATGAAAAAAGGACAAACCAGTTTGAAAACCTAAATTACCAATGATTTTTTCTTTTCTGTAATTCAATAAAAAATAAGTTGTAGGCATCAGTTTTGTACTGTAAGCCAAATTTCTAAAGTTTTCATTTTTATCATAAGGATTTGTGTTGTAAGCAATTCCTTGACCAATTCGAAAAACTAAATTTCGATTTAAAAAGTAAAAATTATAATGACCATAAACTCCATACAAATCTCCTAAAATATCATTTTTATTGGCTTGATGATGCAATGAAAATCCGTAATCAGGAAAATTGAAATTGGATTGCCATTCTTGTTCTCCAAACGTTTTTTTATTGAAACTCAACAAAACTCCTTCAGGATGATTAACAATCAAGTGTTTTATGGTTTGATTATGAGGCAATATTTTTCCGTACAAATAATCAGCATCAACAGAAAACTGTGCATTTGCCGTTGAAAAAATGAATAAAAAAAATAAAATTTGCTTCATATTGATGGCAAATATAAATGAAAGTTTATCAAAAAACTTCTTTAGCAATAGCTTTTATATTTTCTGCCTTTCCCATAGAATAATAATGCAAACACGGAATTCCGGCTGCGACTAATTCTTTACTTTGTTGCAAACACCATTCGATTCCGATTTGTTTTACAGCTTCGTTGTCTTTTGCTTTTACAATTGACATAATTAAATCGTCTGGTAAATCAACTTTAAATCTATGTGGAATTAAATTTAATTGTTTCTTAGTTGCAATGGGTTTCAATCCTGGAATAATTGGAACTGTAATTCCAGACTTTCTGCATTTTTCTACAAACTCAAAGAATTTTTTATTGTCAAAAAACATTTGAGTTACAATATAATCGGCTCCATTTTTGATTTTTTGCTTTAAGAAATGAATATCACTATCCATGCTTGGAGCTTCCATGTGTTTTTCTGGATAACCTGCAATTCCTATACAAAAGTTAGTACAACAAGAATTTTGCAAATCTTCATCTAAATAAATCCCTTTATTTAAATTCGAAATTTGTTTTACTAAATCTGAAGCATATTCATTTCCTTCTTTTTCAGGTTTGAAATAGGTTTCATTTTTTAAAGCATCACCTCGAAGTGCTACAACATTATCAATTCCCAAAAAATCTAAATCGATTAAAAGGTTTTCTGTATCTTCTTGCGTAAATCCACCACACAAAACATGTGGAATTGCATCTACATCGTATTTATTCTGAATTCCAGCACAAATCCCTACAGTTCCAGGTCGTTTTTTTACAATTTTCTTTTGCAATAAACCACTTGGCAATTCCTTGAACTCGTATTCTTCACGATGATACGTTACATCGATAAAAGGTGGTTTGAATTCCATTAAAGGATCAATACTATCAAAAATAGATTGGATATTTTGTCCTTTTAATGGTGGCAATATCTCGAAGGAGAACAATGGTTTTCCGTTGGCTTTTTCTATATGTTGCGTTACTTTCATTGTTTTTGTTGTATGTTATAGGTTGTAAGTTATAGGTTCAAAACATAGAACTTACAACTTATAACTTATTTTAATCTGCTATATTTGGTGCTAGCCATTTTGTGGCAACTTCTGTTGAAATTCCTCTTCGTTTGGCATAATCGATTACTTGATCTTCTTTTATTTTTCCTAGTCCGAAATATTTACTTTGTGGATTTGCAAAATAATATCCAGAAACCGATGAAGCTGGCCACATTGCCATACTTTCCGTTAAGGTTACTCCGATTTCTTCGGCTACATTTAATATTTTCCAAATCGTTGGCTTTTCTAAATGATCTGGACAAGCCGGATAACCTGGTGCTGGACGAATTCCTTTGTATTCTTCTTTGATTAATTCTAAATTATTCAAATTTTCATCGGAAGCATAACCCCAAATTTCTTTTCGAACTTTTAGATGCAAATATTCGGCAAAAGCTTCGGCTAATCTATCGGCTAATGCTTTAACCATGATGGAATTGTAATCGTCTAAATCTTTTTCGTATTCTTTGGCTTTTTCTTCAACTCCAAACCCAGTTGTGACACAAAAACATCCTATATAGTCTTGAATTCCTGAATCTTTTGGTGCTATAAAATCCGCTAAAGCAATGTTTGGTGCTCCTTCTGTTTTTTGAGATTGTTGGCGAAGCGTTAAAAAGGTTGTTAATTGTAGGTTGTTAGTTGTTAGTTGTATGTCGTCGTCGTTTATTTGATTTGCTGGAAAAATTCCAAGAATTCCTTTGGCAGTGAACCATTTTTCTGTAACGATTTTATCTAACATAAACAAAGCATCATTGTATAAATTGGTTGCATCTGTTCCGACAACCTCATCTACTAATATTTTTGGAAACTTTCCGAATAATTGCCATGATTGAAAAAAAGGTGTCCAATCGATAAACGGAATTAATTCTGAAAGCTCAACATCAATAGTTTTTACTCCAATAAAATTGGGTTTAATTGGTTGATAATTTCTCCAATCTACTTGAAATTTATTTTTTCGTGCTTGTTCAATTGTTAGATAATTTTTATCACGACTTCTATTTAAATATCCTTCACGAAGATTGTCATATTCTTCACGAATAGCTTTTACGTAATTTTCTTTAGTTTCCTTTTGCAATAAGTTACTAGCAACTGTTACAGCACGAGAAGCATCATTAACATGAATTACTGTTTCTTTATATTGAGGTGCAATTTTCACAGCTGTGTGAGCACGAGAAGTAGTTGCACCACCAATCATAATTGGAATTTTGATGTTTAATTTATCCATTTCTTTGGCTATATAAACCATTTCGTCTAACGAAGGAGTAATCAAACCACTTAAACCAATAATATCTACATTATGTTCAACAGCAGCTTGAATTATTTTTTCAGGTGGAACCATAACTCCTAAATCAATGATTTCGAAATTATTACACCCTAAAACTACAGCAACAATATTTTTTCCAATATCGTGAACATCTCCTTTTACAGTTGCCATTAACACTTTTCCAGCACTTGATGATTTTCCTGTTTTTTCAGCTTCTATATAAGGTAAAAGATAAGCAACTGCTTTTTTCATAACACGAGCAGACTTTACTACTTGAGGCAAAAACATTTTTCCGCTTCCGAATAAATCACCAACCACATTCATTCCTGCCATTAGATTCACTTCTATGACTTCAATTGCTTTTGCTGAGTTTATACGTGCCTCTTCTGTATCAATTTCAATGAATTCATCAATTCCTTTTACTAACGAATGAGTTAATCTTTCTTGAATGGTACCACTTCTCCATTCTGCAATAGCTTTTTCATTTACTTTATAATCTCCTTTGTAACTCTCGGCTAAAGCCAAGAGCAATTCAGTGGCATCTTCTTTTCTATTTAATAATACATCTTCTACATGTTCTAAAAGAATAGGATCAATTTCATCATAAATCTCTAACATTTCTGGATTTACGATTCCCATTGTCATACCGTTTTGAATTGCATGATATAAAAAGGCTGAATGCATGGCTTCTCTTACTTTATCATTTCCTCTGAAAGAGAATGAAACATTACTTACACCTCCAGAAACATTAGTATAAGGAAGATTTTCACGAATCCATTTTGTGGCTCTGAAAAAATCTAAGGCATTTAATTTATGTTCGTCCATTCCAGTTGCCACTGGAAAAATATTTGGATCAAAAATGATATCTTGAGCTGGAAAACCAACTTTATCTACTAAAATATCATAACTTCTTTTACAAATCTCGATTCTTCGTTCGTAATTATCTGCTTGACCATTTTCGTCAAAAGCCATTACGATTACAGCAGCACCATATTTTTTTATCAATTTCGCATGATGCATAAAAACTTCTTCTCCTTCTTTTAAAGAAATTGAATTCACCACACTTTTCCCTTGAACTACTTTTAATCCAGCTTCGATGATTTCCCATTTTGAGCTATCAATCATTATTGGAACACGAGCAATATCTGGTTCAGCTGCAATAAGATTTAGGAATTTTGTCATCGCATAAACTCCGTCTAACATTCCTTCATCCATATTTACATCGATGATTTGCGCTCCACCTTCTACTTGCATTCTTGCAACATCTAGTGCTTCATCATACTTTTCTTCTTTTATTAATCGAAGAAACTTACGTGAACCTGTTACATTTGTTCGCTCTCCAATATTAACAAAATTTGTTTCTGGAGTAACTATTAAAGGCTCTAATCCTGATAATTGTAAATATTTATTAGTTGTATAACTCATCGTTTATTCGCTTATAATGCTTATTGACTTCTTTGTAAAACAGTTTAAAATCTGTTCTTAAATTTTGCCATTTATTTTGTGATCCTTTTTTGGTATTCAATTTTTTATTTTTCATTGTAATCAGACTTCTACAGTTCTTCCTCTTGGTTTAAATTCATGTGCAACTTCGGCAATTCTTTTGATGTGTTCTGGAGTAGTACCACAACAACCACCAATAATATTTACTAAATTATCTTGTAAATATTCCCGAATTAAAGCCTGCATTTCCTCTGGAGTTTGATCATATTGTCCGAAAGCATTCGGCAAACCAGCATTTGGATGAGCTGAAATATTTAATTGTGTATTATGAGCTAAACGTTTTAAATATGGTTTTAATTGGTCAGCACCTAAAGCGCAATTAAATCCGATACTTAATAATGGAATGTGTGAAATTGAAATCAAGAAAGCTTCGACCGTTTGACCTGATAATGTTCTTCCAGAAGCATCAGTAATTGTTCCTGAAACCATAACTGAAATATCGATATTTCTTTCTTCTTTGACTTCCTCTATAGCAAAAAGAGCTGCTTTTGCATTTAATGTATCGAAAATTGTTTCTACTAATAAAACATCGCAACCACCATCAATTAGAGCTTCTACTTGTTGTTTGTAAGCGATTCTTAAATCATCAAAAGTTACTGCTCTAAAACCTGGATCGTTTACATCTGGTGACATTGATGCCGTTCTGTTTGTTGGTCCAATTGAACCTGCTACGAATCTTGGTCTATCTGTGAATTCATCTGCAACTTCTCTTGCAATTTTAGCTGATTCATAGTTTAATTCATAAACTATGTCTTCTAAATGATAGTCAGCCATTCCGATAGTAGTTCCAGAGAACGTATTGGTTTCAACAATATCAGCACCAGCTTGAAAATACAAACGGTGGACTTGCTTTACAGCTTCGGGTTGTGTTATGGAAAGTAAATCGTTATTTCCTTTTAAAGGATGAGGGAAATCTTTGAAACGTGTACCACGAAAATCTTCTTCTGAAAAATTATTGCGTTGTAACATTGTTCCCATTGCTCCATCTAGGACCAGGATTCTTTCTTTTATTGCTTCTTGAATTTTTGACATATCGTATTACTTATAAATTGTCATCAAGAAACTGGAAAGAATTTCGTTGAGTTATCTGCTTTTTACTATCTGATTTAACAGATGCTGAAATAAATTCAGCATAAAAATAGAATGTAGCACCTTTCTCATTAAAGAAATAAGAGGTTGCCAAGCTTTCATTGAGTCTAATCTCTCCAGCTTTCGTGATAACAATCATTATGTTTATGAACAGGGCAAAGTTATGAATAAATACTTATAACGGAAATATTTTCTGATAAAATTATAAATTTATATTTTAAACAAACTATTAATCTATTAAATTCAATACTTATAGATTTATTTTCTCAAAAACACTTAATAAAGCAAAACAAAAAAGGCCAGAACGAATTCTGACCTTTTTTTAAATTTAATTATTTTTTTTAGTTCTTAACAAATTTAGATGTTGCTACACCTTCATCCGTTTTAACGTTTAACATATAAACACCAGAAGTTAAATCTGAAACATTAATTTCCATTTCAGAATTTAATGAGTTAGTTATAGTTTTAACCGTTCTACCATTAATATCTACCATAGTAATTTCATTTATAGCTAAACCATTTTTAACAGATAAGTTTAAAACATTGTTTGCTGGATTAGGATAAATAGAAAAGTTGTTTGCAAAGAATGATTGAGTGCTTGCTACTGGTCTATCTACAGAGAAAGAATCTAATCCAATGATATTAGAATTACTCCCATCTGGCCCACCATCAATTACAAAATACCTGAATCCAATTTTAGAAGCAACAATTCCTGTCAATCCAGTTATAGTATAAGTATATTGTGTCCAAGTTAATGGATAACCAGTTGTAGTTAAATTAGGATTAATAGTAAGTGCAACAGTTGTAAAAGCTCCTACACCAGTAGCTCCAGAAGGATTACCTCCAACAGTAGCATCTGTAGTATTTAGCCTTACTTCTAATCTATCTGGAAATGGAGAAGATGTTCCTCCCGTTCTAGAATAGAAAGTCACAACATCACCATTTTGAAGATTTAAAACTGGAGTAATTAACCAATTACTAATAGTTCCGGCTCCAGTTGTACTATTAAAATTACATAAAGCGAAAGAGGTTGCACCACCTGCCTGACCACCTGTAGCAAATGCAGTACCACCTCCTTGAGCCCATGTTGAAGCTCCAAGCGGTGAACTTTGATTAGTTGCAAGCCAACCTGCGGTTGCTAAATTTGCATAAGTATCAAACCCCTCTGTAATTAAATTTTGCGCATTTGAGAAAGCAGAAACCAACAAAGCACATAAAAGTAAAGTTTTTTTCATAATTATTTGGTTTAAATTGATTAATAACACCATAAAAATAATAAATTTTTAAACACAAAATGCATTTTAAACCTTTTTTAACAATTAAATTGCGCTGGTATTCAAAACATTTATATCTTTGCACGACAAAACGAAAGAGGAAAAATTTGACTGATTGCAACCTCGTTAAAAAAATGCTAAAGCAGAAACTCTCCTTTAGTATTTCCTACGAATATATCTTTCTTACTTTTCCATATTAAAAATAAAATTTAATAATATGGCATATTTATTTACGTCTGAATCAGTTAGTGAAGGGCATCCAGACAAAGTAGCAGATCAAATTAGTGATGCATTAATTGATAATTTCTTAGCCTTTGATCCGGAATCAAAAGTAGCTTGTGAAACTTTAGTAACAACTGGTCAAGTAATTTTGGCTGGTGAAGTAAAATCGAACACATATCTTGATGTTCAACAAATTGCAAGAGAAGTTATCCGAAAAATTGGATATACAAAAAGTGAATACATGTTTGAAGCTGACTCTTGTGGTGTACTATCAGCAATTCACGAACAATCTTCTGATATTAATCAAGGAGTTGATAGAGCTAACAAAGAAGAACAAGGTGCAGGTGACCAAGGAATGATGTTTGGTTACGCAACTAATGAAACGGAGAACTACATGCCTTTAGCATTAGATTTATCTCACGCTTTATTAATTGAGTTAGCTAATTTAAGAAGAGAAAATTCTGAGATTACTTATTTACGTCCAGACGCTAAATCTCAAGTTACTTTAGAATATTCTGACGATAACAAACCTGTTAGAATTGAAGCTATCGTTATCTCTACGCAACATGATGACTTTGTTAAACCAAAATCAAACTCAAGAGCAGATAAAGATGCTGCAAATGATGAAATGTTGATTAAAATTAAAAGTGATTTAGTTTCAATTTTGATTCCTAGAATTAAAGTGAAATATCCTCAATACGCTCATTTATTTAATGACAATATTACGTATCACATTAATCCAACTGGTGTTTTTGTAATTGGTGGACCTCATGGTGACACTGGTTTAACAGGAAGAAAAATTATCGTTGATACTTATGGTGGAAAAGGAGCTCACGGTGGTGGTGCTTTTTCTGGGAAAGACCCAAGTAAAGTGGACCGTTCTGCTGCTTATGCTACAAGACATATTGCTAAAAATTTAGTTGCTGCTGGACTTTGTGATGAAGTTTTAGTACAAGTTTCTTATGCTATTGGTGTTGCAAAACCTACTTCTATAAATGTTGTGACTTATGGAACTTCTAAAGTTGGAATGACTGACGGAGAAATCAGTAAAAAAGTTGAAGCTATTTTTGATATGCGTCCTTATTTTATTGAACAACGTTTAAAATTAAGAAATCCAATATACAGTGAAACGGCTGCTTATGGTCATATGGGAAGAAAACCAGAAATGGTTACTAAAACTTTTCAATTACCAAATGGAGAACCAAAAACGGTTACTGTTGAATTATTTACTTGGGAAAAATTAGATTATGTTGAACAAGTGAAAACTGCATTTGGATTGTAAGAAAGATACAAGACCGCTTCGCTGAAAGATCCAAGATAATAGACTTATAGATTTCATAAAAAAGCCTGATTCTAAATAGAATCAGGCTTTTTTATGAATTAAATATTAATTTTTATAAATTATATTTCAAACTTAAAATAACATATCTTGGTTGAACAGTATAACTAGAAAACGTACTAATTCCAGCAATTTGGCTAAAACTATTACTATTTAAAGCTTTTGTTTCAAGTAAGTTCGTTCCCGATAACTTATATTCCCATTTACTATTTTTCTTTTGATATACTAAACTTGCACTTAAGAAATCATATTCTGTATCAATTGACTTGTCAACGTTTCTTCTGTGATAAAAACTATAATCCGACACAAAAGAAAATGCATCTAAGAAAAAGTATTCTAATCCAATTGTTGGCGTGTCTGTGTAAAATGTATCGGTAAAGTTGTCATTAACTGTGTATGAATATCCAACAGATAAATTAGGTAGCGTTTTATAGTTAGTAGACAGCTTAACATTATAACTTTGAGTGAATGATTCTGTTGCTTGAATTTCATCTGGACTTGATGGAAAAACACGAATGTTATTAAATTTAGCCCAATTCATACTCAAACCAGCAGAAGCCTTGTAGTATTTAGCAAAAGAACGTCCGTAGTTAAATGCACCTGCAATAGTTTCATCTGCGAAATTAGAATCAATATTTACAGAAGAAGAAACCTGATTAGCACTCGTTAACAAGGCTCTATTTTTAATAGCATCCACTTGCTTTGTGTACGTTAAAAATCCGAAAATATTTTCAAAATTAAACATATTGTACTTAAAGTAACGTAAACTATGTGATTGAGAAAGTGAGTTTTCTAAACTTCTATTTCCACTGAACAAACTATTATAATTGGAAAAAACAAATCCTTCAGCCAACCTAGTTATATCTGTAAAGTTATTTTGTAAGGAAAAGTTATAGGTTAAAGTTTCTGATTTTTTTATTTGATACAAAGCATAAACATCGGGCAAAAATCTTGTGAAACTCATACTGTTTGAAGAACCTAATTGATTGTCTTTAGTAGAATAATTATGCACACTGAATCCAGGAGTTACTGTGAATTTTCCTTTTATAAACTTATAATGTAAGCCTAAAAATGCATCATTAAAAGCATAATCAACGTTGTTAGAATTCACACTATCTGTTAAATTATTTGTTGTTCCATTATCTAAAATTTGAAAAATACTCGAATCAAAATTTTGATATGAATACGTATTTCCTAGCGTCACATTAATATTACTTTTCGGAGTCAACATATAATAATAATCAAATTTAGTATCAACTTTATTGGTTTTAATAAAACGGTTTTGGTTGATGTCATTTCTAGCTTGAGATTCATCATACCCAGCAAACATAAAAGGTTGCGTTTCTAGATTAGCTCTATAAAAAGGATCTTCTTCTTGATATAAATGTTGTAATTCAAAGGCAAAAACATTTTTAGTATCTAAAGTATAATAATAATTAAAATTTTGATTTACAGATACCGGATTTTGTTTTTTATCTGAATTAATATCCGATAAGACAGAAGAAAAAAGTGTCTGGTCTTCTGTTTGATCAGAAAACTTAACTAGAGCGTCATAATCGATATGCAGTTTATCTGAAGGCACATAACTACTACTTAATTTCAATAAGGTTTGTGTACTTAATTGGTTAGAAATATCTTCTCTTGACTCATCTGGTAAAGGATCTGGTCTTTCTATAATAGTACTTGTTTTTGTTTGCGTTTTATTTCCTAAAACAATTGCAAAACCACTAAAAGTCAAAGCTTTTGAAGGATTGTAACTAAAATTAGCTGCTCCAAATTTTGTATCAATATTTGCAGCTTGATTGTTATTTAAATTTCCAATTCCCAAATCATTTGAAGAAATATTAAAATTTGAACCACCTTTTCGCATCATACTCTTAAATCCACCCGTAAACTTGAAATAATCTCTTGTTGTTAAAGGCAGTTCCCCAATATTATTGAAATTACTAATTACATTCACACTAAATTTCGGATTGTAATAAAACAACTTAGGATTTATTAAATATCTATCTTCTGTATCCCATGCTCCTGCTCCAGCTGTTACATCACCAAACCAAAAATTCTTTTTACCTTCTTTTAGTTTAATGTTAATAGCAACACTTTCTTCGTTATTTTCTAATCCTTTTAGATTAGTAACTTCGTTGTAATTTCTTAAAACTTGTATTTTATCTAAAGCATTTGCAGGAATATTTTTAGTAGCAATTTTTGTATCACCATCAAAAAAATCTTTTCCTTCAACCATTACTTTTTGAACGGATTTCCCTTCAACAGTAATATTTCCGTCTGCATCAACTTCTACTCCTGGTAATTTTTTTAATACATCTTCAAGCTTACGTTCAGTACCATTCGTAAAGGAATCTGAATTATAAATAATAGTATCTCCAGAAATCGAAACTGGCATTACATAGACTAATTCTACTTCTTTTAATTGATTTCCTTCTTTTAAAACCACATTGTAATTCATGGCTTTATCTAAGGTAGTTACTTGTTTTTCTTGTGAATTATAACCGATATAACTTATCTTTAAAGTGTAAGGTGTATTTGCTGTAAGATTTAGCTGGTATTTACCGGCATCGTTAGTTATAGCATAAGCATCCATGGCCTTGGTATTATTGTTAATAGCCATAACGTTGGCCATTTCCAATGCAACTCCTGTTGTATCTTTAACCGTACCTTCAAATCGAATGTTTTGAGAAATGGCACTCATTGAAAGCGCCATTGTCAAAATGAAAAGTAATTTTTTCATCAAGTTTATTTTAGTTTGTTTTGTTTTGTTTGTTTGATTAATTCATTTTTATTTCAATAGCACCATTTTCATTCATCATACTATTCATTTTATCTTCTTGAATTTTATTAAATTCTTTTTGAGTTACTTTTTTACCGTTTTTTGGAGCTTTTATTTCTATTTTCTCTTTAGGATTTATTACAATTTTAGAACATAAAAGTGTTGTATTTCCGTCGTGTAATTCTAAAATTAACCCTGGTAAACCCCAAAATTCTCTCGGCCCATTTGATACTGGAATTTCCATTGTGTACCAAGCTTCGATTATTTCGTCTTTTGGTTCACTAATAGTCATAAAACTGGTTTTATTCCCTTCTTGCTTTTTCTTAAATTCTTCGTATTCCTTAATATCTTCTTCTGTAACTGGAATTATAATTTGAGCTTTATTGCAAGTATAATTTCCGATTTTCTTTTGTTCATCTGTAATTTTCCAATCAAATTTCTCTAATGAATCTGTTATTAAAAATTCTTTTCCAAAAATATCATTGTTGTTAATAAATTGTTTGTTTTTAAAATTTTTATAATATTTTGAATTATTTCCTCCAGAAAAACCCATTGAAATTCTATTACCTGAAGGATTTGGTGCATCTAATTTTTCTTCTTCAGCATAAACAGATTCAGAATTTGTAAAGGTTAGAATATATTTTTTTTCAAATGCTTTTTTCATTTTCTCCATCATTTTTTCTTTTATGTCTGGAGTAATTCCTTCACCACTAATATTAAAATCTTTCATTTGGGTTTGTGAAGAATAATAAGCAATTCCTTGAAAATTCTGTGACAAAGCATTAGTGATAATAAAAGAAAAAAGTACAATTAATAAGTTTTTCATTTGATAGATTTATTTATTTTATTTGTTAAAATCCTCTTCCTCTTCCACCACCTTGTCCACGGTACATTTCTCGCATTTCTTCCATTTTTTTGGTAACGGTTTCGTCATATTCTTTTTGCGTGACAACTTTACCAGTTTTTGGAGCTTTTATATCTGCTTTTTCTTTAACGTTTAAAGCAATTTTTGAACATAATAAAATTGTTGTTCCGTCATTAACTTCTAAAATTAATCCTGGCAAACCCCAATATTTGTCTGGCCCTTGGTTAATAGGAATTTCAGGTGCGTACCACGCTGTTATAGTTTTCTCTTTAATTTGCTCAATGTCTTCCATAAAGTTAGTTTTCTTGTTGGCATCAGTTGAATCCTTAGCTTTAGCCGATTTATCTTTCTCTTCTTTAGCTTTATCCTTATCATCTCCACGTGTTCTGAAATTTCTAAAATCAGTTGGATCAGTTGCTACAACAGCTATTGCTTTATAGCAAGTATATTCTCCAATTTTCTTGGTTTCAGCAGTCATTTGCCATTTGTACGAAGGCAAACTGTCTTTGATTAGAAATTCTTTTCCAAAAAATTCTTTGTCAACTGAGTACATTTTTTCTTTAACATTTTTGTACTGAGTTCCACCTCCACCCATCATGGAAGACATCATTCTACCACCTCCACCATTTTGTCCTGGTGCATCTAATTTTTCTTCTTCTTTATAGATTGAAGCCGATTTGTCAAAGTTTAAAACAAATGTTTTTTCGAACATTTTTTTCATTCGCTCTTCAATGTTTGCTTTCATGTCTGGAGTAATTTCTCTGTTACCTCCAAAATTTTTCATCATTTCTGCTGTACTTGTTTTTGACTCATAAACAGCCAAACCTTGAAATTCTTGCGCTTGCATAAAAGTTGTTACTAGAAACAACGCAGCTAAAATTGTATTTTTCATTTTTATTTAGTTTTCTATTAATTAGACTTATAAAAGGAAATATTCTTGTGCTAAATTTATTTTTTAAATAATTTCCTATAGTTTAGACTTCTAAATCCGAATTTTGTTACACCTAGAAATCAAAATGTTGTGATAAATAGTTACCTTTAGACTTTCAATTTTTGAAAAGGTTTAATTGAGTTATAAATAAATGAAAAAATATATTCTTTTTTTTGGTTTAATTCTGTCAACTTTTTCTTGGTCACAGGAGAGAATTTCTACTAAAAGTTTTGATTCATTAGCAATTAAAGCAGATAATTTCATTGGAAAAGATAATTTAAAAAATGATTATTTTTCTTTTAAAAACGTTATCAAAAAAAGAAATAGTAGTCAAGAATACGAATATCAAAACTTGTCTTTAGGAAAAATAAAAGGCATTTGCATTACCAATCCTTTACAAATTGTCGTTTTTTATGAAGATTTTAATTCGTTAGTTTTATTAGACAATCAATTAAATGAAGTCCAACAAATCAATGCAAATAGGATTGAAACCCCTATGAAAATTGAAGCCTTTGGATTAGCTAGTCAAAATCAGGTTTGGCTATACGATGGTTTTTTACAAAAAATTAGTTTATACAATTTTAAAACCAATACAATTAAAATAATTTCAACACCAATTACTGAAAAAATTAAAGATTATCATAGTGATTATAATTATTTTTATTGGATAGATGAATCCAATACATTTTATAGTATTTCTATTTTTGGTAAGATAAAAAATTTAGGAACAATTCCAGATTACGATACAATTCAAGTTATAGATGAAACCAACTATATTATCAAAAAAAATAATGAATTACTTTACTTCAATAGTAACAAGCCTTTAGGACAAAAAATTGATTTAAATAAAAAAAGCTTCACCAATTTTTTCTATACCAACGGAATTTTATCTATTTTTACAAACAATCAAATTATTAATTATAAAATAGATTTACCATAATGCATGTAGCTATAGCAGGAAATATTGGAGCAGGTAAAACAACTTTAACCAAGTTATTAGCCAAGCAATTTAAGTGGGAACCTCATTATGAAGATGTTGTTGACAATCCGTATTTAGATGATTTTTATCACCAAATGGAACGTTGGAGCTTTAATTTGCAGATATACTTCTTAAATAGTCGTTTTCGTCAAGTATTACAAATTCGCGAAAGCGGAAAAAAAATCATTCAAGATAGAACCATTTATGAAGATGCACATATTTTTGCACCCAATCTTCATGCAATGGGATTAATGACAAATAGAGATTTCAACAATTACAGTTCATTATTTGATTTAATGGAAGGTTTAGTTGGACCACCTGATTTATTAATTTATTTGAGAAGCTCTATTCCTAATTTAGTGAACCAAATTCACAAAAGAGGAAGAGAATATGAAAACACAATTTCAATTGATTATTTAAGTCGATTGAATGAACGTTACGAAGCTTGGATTCATAAATACGATAAAGGAAAATTATTAATTATTGACGTTGACAACATGGATTATGTAAACAATCCAGAAGATTTAGGGGAAATCGTCAACAGAATTAATGCAGAAATAAACGGATTATTTTAGTCCAAACGAAACCTCTTAATTGAGGTTTTTTTATAGTATAAATTTAAAACACAAATATGCCATTAGTAACACCACTTTCACCAGATCACGATAAAGAAACGCAAGAATTAGCTGCTTTTTTTAATGAGACTTTAGGGTTTTGTCCAAATTCGGTTTTAACAATGCAACACAGACCTGCAATTTCAAAGGCTTTTATTAATTTGAATAAAGCTGTGATGGAAAATCAAGGTCGCGTGACATCAGCTTTAAAACGTATGATTGGTTGGGTTACAAGTAATGCTGCTGGTTGTAGATATTGTCAAGCACATACTATTAGAGCTGCTGAACGTTATGGAGCTAATCAAGAGCAATTAGATAACATTTGGGAATATAAAACACATTCTGCTTTTTCTGATGCTGAACGTGCTGCTTTGAACTTTGCTTTAGCTTCATCACTTATTCCTAATGCTGTTGATGAAACTATAAAAACGGATTTATACGAACATTGGAACGAAGGAGAAATCGTTGAAATGCTCGGTGTTATTTCGCTGTTTGGTTATTTAAATAGATGGAATGACTCTATGGGAACAACTATTGAAGATGGTGCTGTTGAAAGTGCCGAACAATATCTTGGAAAAACAGGTTGGAAAAAAGGGAAGCATGTTTAGAAATTAGATTTTCGAACATTGGATCTTCAGCATAAAAAAATGCCTTTCAATTTCTTGAAAGGCATTTTTATTTTATTGAAGAACCATTTATTTTATGGCTCTTATTTCTTTATCAACTTCTTCTTCGTTTCCTTCAAAGCTAAATTCTTCTACAGTTTCATTTCCGTCTACTATCGAAATCACTTTTACATTTGCTTGAACGTTTTCATCATTAATCTTAGTTTTTTCAACGATTACTCTTTTAGAAACTTCTTGATTCATATCTTGATTCATGAATTTACAAGTTTTACTTGTACATCCTTTCTCCATACATTCTTCTTTTGACATAGATGAACATTCACCCATATCAGCACAACAAGACATTGCAGCTTTATTTGTTACAGCATGCGCCTCACCTCCTAAAATTGGAGCAATTACTAAACCAATTAAACATGTTAATTTAATTAAGATGTTCATTGATGGTCCAGAAGTATCTTTAAACGGATCTCCAACAGTATCTCCAGTCACAGCAGCTTTGTGAGCGTCTGAACCTTTAAATGTCATTTCACCGTTAATTTCTACACCAGCTTCAAAAGATTTTTTTGCATTATCCCAAGCTCCACCTGCATTATTTTGAAACACAGCCCAAAGAACACCAGAAACGGTTACTCCAGCCATATAACCACCTAACATTTCAGCTACTAATTGATTGTTCTCTGGATAAATTAAAACTCCTATTAATACAATTGCAATTGGAAAACCTATCGTTAAAATTCCTGGCAACATCATTTCGCGTAAAGCTGCTTTTGTAGAAATTTCAACACATTTTCCGTATTCTGGTTTTCCAGTTCCTTCCATAATTCCTGGAATTTCTTTGAACTGACGACGAACTTCATACACCATGTCCATAGCTGCTTTTCCAACTGAATTCATTGCTAATGCAGAGAATACTACAGGAATCATTCCACCAACAAACAACATAGCTAATACTGGAGCCTTGAAGATATTAATTCCGTCAATTCCTGTAAAAGTTACATATGCTGCAAATAAAGCTAAAGATGTTAATGCCGCAGAAGCGATTGCGAAACCTTTTCCTGTTGCTGCAGTTGTGTTTCCTACTGAATCTAAAATATCTGTTCTTGTTCTTACTTCTTTAGGTAATTCACTCATTTCAGCGATTCCACCAGCATTATCTGCTATTGGTCCAAAAGCATCGATTGCTAATTGCATTGCTGTAGTTGCCATCATTGCTGATGCTGCTAAAGCAACACCATAAAATCCTGCTAAAGCATATGTAGACCAAATGGCAGCTGCAAATAACAAAACTGTTGGGAAAGTAGAAATCATTCCTGTTGCTAAACCTGCAATTACGTTTGTTCCTGCACCCGTTGAAGATTTTTGCACAATTGCCATAACTGGTTTTGTACCTAAACCTGTGTAATATTCTGTTACTGATGAAATAGCTCCACCAACAAATAAACCAATTAATGAAGCATAGAAAACTCTCATTGAAGAAATTTCTTTTAATCCTTCCCCGAAGAAGTTCATATCCATAGTTTCTGGTAACATATATTTTACCAAAATAAAACATGAAATAGCTGTTAAAGCAATAGAAACCCAGTTTCCAATATTTAAAGCTTTTTGAACTTGAGGTTCTTTTGCATCATCACTATTAATTTTTACTAATAAAGTTCCAATAATAGAGAATAAAATTCCAAAACCTGCAATTGCCATTGGCAATAAGATTGGACCAATTCCACCGAAAACATCATCGATGCTTCCACCCATATCTTTAATTACGTAGTTTCCTAAAACCATTGCTGCTAAAACTGTTGCTACATAAGAACCAAATAAATCGGCACCCATTCCGGCAACGTCTCCAACATTATCTCCAACATTATCTGCAATTGTAGCAGGATTTCTTGGATCATCTTCTGGAATACCAGCTTCAACTTTACCTACTAAATCAGCTCCTACATCGGCAGCTTTTGTGTAAATTCCTCCACCAACACGTGCAAACAATGCGATTGATTCTGCTCCAAGAGAAAAACCAGCTAATGTTTCTAAAACGATAGTCATTTGTTCTGTTGATGTCCAAACTCCACCCATAAAATAGTGAAAGAAGAATATAAAGAATGCTGTTAAACCAAGAACTGCTAAACCAGCAACTCCTAGTCCCATAACTGTTCCACCACCAAAAGAAACTTTTAATGCTTGTGGTAAACTTGTACGAGCAGCTTGTGTTGTACGAACGTTTGTTTTTGTAGCAATTTTCATTCCCATATTTCCAGCATAAGCGGAAAATATAGCTCCAAAAATAAATGCTATAATAATAAGGTAACTTGTTGTTGGTACAAAAAATGCAACAACAGCTAACACTATACTTGCTCCAATAACGAAGAAAGTTAATAATCTATATTCCGCTTTTAAGAAAGCTAAAGCACCTTCATAAATATAATCTGAAATCTCTTTCATTTTACCATCTCCGGCATCTTGTTTTAAAACCCAAGCTCTTTTATACATCATAAAAAGCAACCCAATTATAGCCATAATTATTGGCACATAAATCATTATTGAATCCATAAAATTTTAGTTAATTTTTTAAACATTATTATTTTCAAAGTCAAACAAAAATAAACAAAAAAGGCAATATTACTACTAATATTGCCTTTTTTCTAAAATTATGTTAAAATCTAACCTATGCTAAATAATCCTTCTGGTTTATTTTCGATGGCATCAAATCTTTCTTTGCATTTTATGTAAATTTCTTTTGCCTCGGTAACATCTCCCCAACCTTCAACATCTACTTGTTTGTTTTCCAAATCTTTATAAACCTGAAAGAAATGTTCGATTTCTTTAATTAAATGTGGATTTACATCACTTAAATCATTTAATTGATTCCAAATTGGATCAGAAACAGGAACACAGATTACTTTTTCGTCTGGTCCTTTTTCATCTGCCATGTGGAAAACTCCAATTGGCTTAACTTCCATTACACATCCTGGAAAAGTTGGTTCAGTTACTAAAACTAAAACATCTAATGGATCGCCATCTAATGCTAAAGTTTCTGGAATAAAACCATAATCTGCTGGATACATCATTGATGAGAATAACATTCTATCAAAGCGCATTCTTTTTAAATCAAAATCGTATTCGTATTTATTTCTACTTCCTCTAGGGATTTCTATCAACACATCAAATGTAGTAACTTTATCTACTGTCATTCCTTTTTATTTTTTTGGACTGCAAAAATACAAATTCTAACATTTTTAAAAGAAAAAAATGCTTTTATTTTTCTCTAAATTGTAAAATAAATATACATTATCAGGTTTGCTAGTAAATTAAAGGTTCTCTATTTCTTTTCTTTAGGTAATAATGCCAAAAAAAATAGGTTGCTAAAGAGCGATTTGGTTTCCAATTTTCTGATAAAGTTATCATTTCTTCTTTTGTGGTTATAGGAAATAATTCTTTTAAGGTGTTTTGAAGTGCAATATCTCCAATTGGGAAAACATCTTCTTTTTGAAGAC
The DNA here is from genome assembly GCF_963975515.1 of uncultured Flavobacterium sp. Classification (GTDB taxonomy): domain Bacteria; phylum Bacteroidota; class Bacteroidia; order Flavobacteriales; family Flavobacteriaceae; genus Flavobacterium. The sequence goes on along the minus strand of NZ_CAXBGY010000002.1, from coordinate 433,614 downwards.
AAAACATTATATAGACTTCTGCTGTCCAATTGCCAATTCCTTTAATTGCTATAAGTTCAGCTTTTATTTGTTCTTCTGTTTTTTGTGAAAGTGTTTCTAAATCTAATTCTTTATTTATAATTGCTTTTGAAAGTTCTTTTAAATAAACTGTTTTTTGTTTGGAAACAGAGTTGTTTCTTAAATCTTCATCGGAAGTTTTTATGATGTTTTGAGGAGTTACTTTTCCTAAAAAGGATTCCATTTTTAAATAACAAGCTTTGGCTGAAGCTAATGAAACTTGTTGTTCAATAATTAATTTGCAAAGCGATTCAAAACCCTCTGGACGCGTTGAAATTGTTGGTTCTCCATATAAATCAACTATTTGTTGAAATACTTTGTCTTTCTTTAGTAAATATGGAATTGATTTTTTCAACTTTTACGAGGTTTGTGTTAGCGGTTGGAACGGCATCCTTTTTTGTTCTTACTTATACAAACTCAGTATGACATGAACAAAAAAGATATAGTGGAAGACGCGACCTGAAAGGGAACACCCAAATTAAAAATAGAAACCGAATGACCCTTTTACTGTAAATTTATTTGCATCTGGAATATCGAAATAATTTCCTCTCCAAGCGAAATCTAAACGAAATACTTTAAAAATGTTTCCAATTCCTGCATGATATTCCCAATACACTTTGTCTGGTGTTTGATACACTAAGCCAGATGCGTTTATTTGTCGATTTTCGTCTGAAACGGTTCCGTAAACGGTTTTTATTCCGACAATTTCTCTCCAATTTAATTTTTGTAAAAATGGAATTCTAGAAAACAATCTTCCGTTAAAGTGGTGCTCAAAATGTAATGAAGCATATTCATCGGCTACAAAGTCATAGTAATTCAATAAATTATAAGTATTGTCGATTACAAAATAAGATTGATTTCCTGGCACAACTCCCAATAAACCTAAAGGAACTTGACCGAAAGTTTTTCCAACTTCTAAAGTTGTGAATAATCTACCAAAACCTCCTACTAAAACTGGTTGTCTATAATAAAACTGTACTTTTTGATAGTCAAAATCACTATTTATTACCCCTTTAAAACCTTGGCTGTAACTTAAAAATAATCGTGCATAATTATCATCGACATCTTGACGTTCAACACCGTAGCCAATAGTTCTTCTTTTTGGAGTATATTCTCCAACTAAATTGATTTCGGATTGTTTTAAAGTTCCTTTTGTTGTTGTAAAAGTATTGTCTGTAAAATAATCTAAACTAAAATCGTTAGAAGCAGATTCAAGCGTTCTGTATGAAAAATTGGTTTGTAAAACTAGATTTTTAACTGGTTCAATTGCAACTCCTACATTTGTTAAATTAACATTTGTTAGTTTATTATTTGTTCCGCTTGAGAAGAATGATGATGATGCAAAACTTCGTCCTAAAACGTCGTTTGAAGTGGTTAAACTCACTCCTATTTGCTCTACATCTCTTCTATTTCCTCCAGAAAGGATTAATCGATTTTTTTTATTAACTAACCATTTACCTGAAACTCCATATTTGAATTTATCATCTTTAAATCCGTATGCTGTGTAAGCTTGAATTCTCCATGGATCGTTTGTTCCAAAATAAGTTCTTCCTCCAAAGCGCAAACGTTGTCCTTCTACATCATTATATCCAAATGTAGAAAATATTGGTCCTATATCTATATTTCCAACTTGTATATAACCACTACCTAAAATGGTGACTAAATCATAAACTCTCCTAAATTTAGGAACCGTCATTAAAGTATCTAGTAAGTTATATATTCCGGATTCATTATCGTTTAATTCTTCAAATCGGTTTTCTGCCCAAAATTCATCGGTTTGATTAAATGCTTTTTTATCATAATAATTCACTTCTTCTTTATAAAAAGCAGTTTCTTTTGGAATATTAAATTGATGATTTTTAAACAAAGTTGTTCGTTTACCATAAACCCCTTTCGATTCTTCTTTCTTAGAAAAACTAAAGTCTGACATCATATGATCTCTTTTCAATAAGAAAACTGAATCGTTTAAAACGTCAAATTCTTGTTCGATGTAAATTTCTTTTACCCAGTTAATGTTGGCGCTTTTGTTAGCTTCTAGGTTTATTTTTTTGATAGCCCAAGTTGTATCGTTTACCCAAAAATCTCCTTTAAAAGTTAATTCACCCTTTCTTCTTGGGTAATATACAATATTGTAACACCATTTATTATCTATAAAAGTACTATCACTTAATACATAATTATATACATTAATTCCGGTTCTTGAAAGTGGGCTAACAAAATCTTTGTCGAAGAATTTTAGATAGTTATTATAAATATCATAATCTGCATACAAATCTTTTATAAATGCGTTTACACCATTACTGCTTCCTAATCCTGAATTTTTATTTGCTTTTAAAACCTCTTTCTTTTTATTATTAACATTATCTCCATAGACTTCACTTAGTTCTTCGTTAATGAAAATAGGCAAAAATGCTTTTCCTGTAATTCTAGAAGTATCCATTTGTTCAAACACAAACTCTAGGCCTTTAAAGACTTTATTAGCCATAAAAGTACTGTCAATAGAATTCATGTCAAACTCTACTTTTTCATATTTATCATATTGGTATTGATCAAACATTTGAAGTCCGTTTTTTCTTCTACGTTCCCAAATTTTCCTCAAGATATCTATGGCTGGATTATTTTTCTTTGAGGTTTTTCCTGAATATACTACTACATCTCTTAAGGTTACACCTTCTTTTAAAACTGCTCTAATATTACTTGTTAGTCCTGGTTTTAATGGAACCTCGACTGACTCATATCCAATAAAAGAAATAATTAGAGTTGAATAATTTTCTTTAGATTCAAAATAAAAATTACCATTTTCATCCGTAATAACTCCTTCTTTAGAGTTTTTAAAAATTACGTTGGCAAAAGCCACTGGTTCATTAAATTCATCAACTACCTTACCTCCAACTTTCGTTTGAGCTACTGATATTGAAGCTATAAAGAGTAAAAAATATAGAAATCTAAATTTCATTTGGGGTATATTTTAAATAAAAAACTTCACCAGTTAAACCTGATGAAGTTTCAAATATATAAAGATTATTTTTATTTATATGTAACTTTCTTTACAGCTTTAATTACATCTTCAGAATTTGGCAACCATTCTTTCAATAAAGTTGGAGAATATGGCGCTGGAGTATCTGCAGTTGTGATTCTTTGAATTGGAGCATCTAAAAAGTCAAAAGCTCTTTCTTGAACCATATATGTAATTTCTGAAGCAACACTTGCAAAAGGCCAAGCTTCTTCTAAAACTACTAATCTATTTGTTTTTTTAACTGAATTTATAATAGTGTCATAATCCATTGGACGAACCGTTCTTAAGTCGATAATTTCACAAGAAATACCTTCTTTAGCTAATTCATCTGCTGCAGTAAAAGCTTCTTTTATGATTTTTCCGAAAGAAACGATTGTTACATCAGTCCCTTCTCTTTTGATATCAGCCACTCCTAAAGGAATTGTATAATCACCTTCTGGCACTTCACCTTTATCTCCATACATTTGTTCAGATTCCATGAAAATAACTGGATCATTATCACGAATTGCGGCTTTTAATAAACCTTTTGCATCATAAACATTTGAAGGAACTACGACTTTTAAACCAGGTGTATTTGCAAACCAGTTTTCAAAAGCTTGAGAGTGAGTCGCTCCTAATTGACCAGCAGAAGCAGTTGGCCCTCTAAATACCATTGGCATTGGAAACTGTCCAGCTGACATTTGACGCATTTTTGCTGCGTTATTAATAATTTGATCAATACCAACTAATGAGAAGTTAAACGTCATATATTCAACAATTGGACGACAACCGTTCATAGCGGAACCAACAGCTATACCAGCAAAACCAAGTTCAGCAATTGGCGTATCAATAACACGTTTTGGTCCAAATTCATCTAGCATTCCTTTAGAAGCCTTATAAGCTCCATTATATTCAGCTACTTCTTCACCCATTAAGTAAACAGATTCGTCTCTACGCATTTCTTCGCTCATTGCTTCGCAAATAGCTTCTCTGAATTGTATTGTTCTCATATATTAAATTCTTAAAATCATATTGAAAGGCAAAAATAGTAAAAAAATATTCCATAATTATAATTCAAATTCAAATAAAAAGATGTTTTACCAACTATAACCTTTTCGTAAATTAAAATTCTAATAAAATTTATTTTGTATTTTGTTGAAAATTAAAAAACAGATTTATACTTTTTATCAGTAATTGTAATAACTCTGATGCAATCATCAGCATCTTTACTAATTTTTACGTCTTTAATTTTTACATTATTCTTCTTGACGGCATAATAAAAATCTTTTACTGAAGAAGTTTCGGCGTCTTTATAAACTACTACAGGCAAATTATAAACACAGAAGTATTTTAAAAAATTGTCATATGTTATTTTGTCCTCACGAACTAATTTTAATATTTCAATTAATCTATCGCTATCCGTATCTTTTATTTCTGGACCTCTAACTACTTTTTTTATGGGCTCTTTTTCTGGCTCTTCAGTTGGAGCGTCTTGTATGTTCTGAAAAGGATTCCAAGGAACATCACTTTTATATTTTTCTCTTTTTTCTTTTTCTACTTTTTTAGGAATAACAAAAATCTCTTTTATGGTTACGTGTTTGTAGTCGCCATTTACAACTAAAGAAACCGTTTTTTTTCCTGGAATTCCATAAGTATAAGAAGCATTCTTATCAAAAGAATCAATTTTATTACTTTCTCCAAAACGCCATTCCCAAGATTTTGCTCCTTCTGTATTGTCTTTAAATTCCAACTTTTCGCCTTCTAATATGTGTGAGGGCAAATTAAATTTTGGCATTAGTCTTTTATTGACACTATAAGTTCGTGGAAGAATTTTTACAAGCTTTTCTATCTTGCACTTATTATTTACAATTAGCTTAACTATATATTCTCCTTCGTTTTCAAAAGAATGAGCTACTTTAGATCTAAATGAAATTTGCGTACTATCGCCAAAATACCATCGCCAAGAATTAGAGTTTTTAGAATTGTCTGAAAAAATTATTAAATCACCTACAACAAAAGAGTCTGCTTCAATATTAAAATCATTTAGCACACATTCCTCATCATTGGTGTATTTAAATAAAATAGCAACAATAGAAAGCATTAAAATTGATGCAAATAGAAGTAAAACTTTTAAATCAAAATATTTTTTAAGCTGTTCTAAAATAAACATTTAGGGATATTTTATTAAATGGATAAGTTTGTAAGGTAACTTTTTTCAAAAATATGAATTTTCTTTTAAAAACATAACGATTTTAATTAAAACTATTTTTAATTAACATTACAATCTACTTAAAAAAAACAAGTTAAAAAGCACAAAAACACCTTGCAATTTTATAGCTAAACCCTTGCAATTTTAAATAAAAATTCTTACTATTGTATTTGATTTAATGAATACTTTTTTATGCTTAAAACAAAAAACATATTCCTATTATTCTTTAGTCTTTTATTATTAAGCTGTGGTTCACAAAAGAAATCATCTTTTTTTAATGAAGACACGGTCTACCAAGAACCAGCTGGCAACGTGTCTGATTATGTTATTTACGAACCGCTACCTGAAGAAGATAAAGTTTACTTTGCTAATAAAATTGGTGTTGAAAAAGAAGAAATTCTGGACGGAAAATTATATAAATTTCTAAAAGAATGGGAAGGAACCAATTATGTTTATGGAGGAGAAACTAAATCTGGTATTGATTGCTCAGCACTTATGCAACGTTTGTTTAACAAAGTATATAACTACAACCTACCCAGAACAGCTGCCGAAATGGGTTTTGATAAAAATATAGAACAATTTAAATCAAGAAAACATTTAAGAGAAGGAGATTTGGTTTTTTTTAGAATAACCGATGAAAAAATAATATCGCATGTAGGAATATATTTAAAGAACAATAAATTTTTTAATGCAAATTTGTCTGGAGGAGCATCCATATCAGACTTAAACAGTCCTTATTGGAGAAAGTTTTATGTAGTTTCGGGTCGCTTAAAAAAACCCTAAATAATTATGTCAGAAGAAAAAAAAATCATAAAAAATCAAAGGCATTTAACTTCATTTGATTTAAAAACCGAACTTATTCTTGAGGCATTGTTTGAAAACAACATAATTGACGATTTTAATGTTGTGATTAAACCAAATGGATTGTTTTATAGAAAATTCAGTAAAGACAGAATGAATATTTCTTTAGACTCTAACAATTCTGATGTTTTAAACATTGATATTAGTAGAGATGGCTTTTATGATGTTTTACCTGAAAGCTTCTCACACAATTTTAGACAATCAGGCTCTACTACGAATCCGGTTGAAGAATTTAAAATCCGAAAAAAAGAAGAAAAAGAAGCTAGGCATTTTTTTAATCCTATAGAAAATGAGCTTTTTAGATTTAGACATGCAATTGAAAAAAATGAATCTGATTTTTTTTTAAATCTAAGAGCAAATGGTCTTGTAGACATTATTAAATCTATTTTAGTTTTTGAAAAAAACATTCCAGACACTTTAGTTGTTAAGATGTTTTATGCCTTACTTCAGCAGAAGGAAAATGCCAATCAAAACATTGAAGAAATTATTTTAATTTTAGAAGAAATTATTGAAGAAAAAGTTACTTTTACTTCAAACAATATTAAACTAGAAAACGTAAGTGATGTTAATGAAGTTGAAGAAGATTTTATAATGGGTATTAATACTACATTAGAAAGTAACCAAGAAATTTACCTAAAAAAATATAACTTTATTATTGGACCCTTAAAAAATTCTAACAACTTGAGTAATTACTTTGAAAATCAAACTATGCATTCTTTTTTAAATAGTTTTTTTAATTTATTTTTACCCTTTCATGTACAGTATACTTTTGAGGTTCTTTTAAAGAAAAAGGACCAGAAATTTTCAATGGATGATCAAAAATTTAAAGCTAGATTAGGCATATCAACAATATTATAAATGAAAAAATATTTAAATCAAATAAATGGAGGAGAACAACTATTATATCTATTGCTAATATTAGCATTTGGATATGTATTGTTTATGCTTATTGGCTCTAAAGTACCCAAACTGAGACAAGAAAAAAAGAAATTTTTCTTATACATACTAATTCAGGTAGTCGTTTATATCATATTTTCACTAATTCTATATAATTTAAAAGGCACTTCTTTAAATCAACGTTTTATATCCTTACAAGTATATATGACTGTTGCAGGAATTGCACATTTAAAAGTGTTTTATGATGTTTTTAAAAAGTTTGAAGCTAAAAAGTTTTGGCAAGAAGTTGTTATTACAATTTGCACCCTGTTTTTTATTGCAGGATTCTTAATAGTAATTACTAAATACTTTGATGAAGGTCAATATTTCATATACTTACTAAGCACTTTATTATTCTTTATATTACCCTTACTATGTTATCAGTTATTTGAATATTCAATTTCAATTCCTGTAAAACTCCACAAACGATGGTTTTACCCTATGAATGATAGATATCCAAGTCCAAAAATATCTGAAATGAGAAATATAATTATCCTTAATTTAGTTTTTCAGAAAAAAGCAGATGACAAACAAATCATCAACTTTAAGGTTAAAGCTCCAAGAGCAATTGATTATGGACGCTTGTTCTATTATTTCATAAACGATTATAATGTAAAAAATCCAAATAGTCAAATACATTTCTTAGATGAGAAAAATCAACCCTTTGGATGGTACTTTTACACAAAACCAAAATGGTTTAGTTCAGCAGAATACATTGATCCTGACTTGGCTATTGACACTAACAACATTAAAGATGGCACAACTATAATTTGCCAACGTATATAACATTAATTATGGCAGAAAATATAAAACATTTTCCAGTAAACTGGATCGATGGAATGAAAATCAATAAAAATCACTTTATTGAATTTCAAGACAATATGGAAGACTTAATTAGAGATGCTCGTAATCTTGAAGTTAACGAACTGCATTATGGCTTATTATCTACTCCTTTAAGTAGACCATTTCAGTATGCTATCTCAATTGATACTCATAATGAATTAAGCATTGATATAAAAATGCTTAAAGCTGTCACACCAGCTGGAGGACGCATAGAAATAACTGACTATACTGGAGAATTTTCTGAAAAAATTGAATTAAAAAGTTTAGACAAAAAAGAAAACAATTATTACTTAATGCTTAATGTTGATCCTTTTTCCAGAGTTCCATCTGGCGAACAAAACATGGAAGAAGTTCCACCTCGTTTTCCTCATGCATTATCAAAATATACTATTTCAAGTGTTATTGAAGGCGAAGTAAATCAAAATAATATTGGGCCATTACAGTTTCCAATTGCAAAATTTAAAACTTCTGCAAATAACTTTGAGATTTTGACGACTTATATACCACCTTGTTTAACGCTAAACAGTCATCCAAGTTTAATTGGTCTATATGAAAGCTATGATTTGTTTTTCAAACAATTGGAATTTTATGCTATTCAAATCAATCGCAAGATAAAATTCAGAAATAATTCTGAAGATGAAAATTTGATTTCAAATATGGTTTTTGAAGTATGTGATAAAGCACTTCGCAATATTGAATTACAGATTACAAAGAACAAATGGGTTAATTATAATTTAAAACCAATTGACTTGTTAGAAAGTGTAATCACCTTAAGTAGAGCTATAAAAAATAGTTTTGATTATTTTTCAGGTGATGGAAAAGAAATGCTTTTTAATTATTTTTCTGAATGGACAGAAATTAGTAGTGGTGAATATGAAAAACTTTTTACAGACACAATTAACGTAAAGTATAAGGCTTATGACATTGAACCAATTGTTGTCCAAATCCAAGATTTTATGACAAAAGTTGATCAGTTATTCTCAATTTTGAACCAATTAGATTACATTGGTAAAAAACGTGATGCTGGAATTTTCGTAAATGAAAACGTCTTAAAAAACGAACGTAAAACAAGTGGTCTATTCGGTTCTAACAATAACGACAATGATAGTCCAGAATCATCACCAACTTTTTTAGCTGACTAATAAACAATATATTATGGATATCCTAAATAAAAAAGAGCGTTTTAATGCTTTTATGCTTTTTCTACTGATGTTTCTTATAACAATGATAGTGCTTATAACAGCTATTTTCTTTAATTACAAATTACCTATTAAGGAAAATGAAGTGTTAAAACATGAAAATGACAAAATGAACATGCAGTTTTCATTTAATAAAGAATTTTCAAACAAAATTGAAGAAATAAATAAATTAGTTGATTCTCTTGATGCTGCTCCTGATAGTTTTCAATATATTGAACAATCAATAAATTTTGAATTGGTTCAATTAAAAGAAATAATTCCGAACGATAGTATTGTTGATCCAAAATTATATCAAAATGTAATTTTGACTTACAAGACTTATGTCAACACTAAAAAGAAACTGCTACAAATCAATGATTCTAAAAAAGAAATTGATAAGATGGACAAAGAATTGAAAGAACTTGCTGATGAAAACAAAGATTTATCACGTCAATTGCAAATGTGTGAAATGGTTAGCCGTAACAGATAAACTCAATTAAATGTCAACAGAATCTACCACTCAAATTATACATATTGCCCAACAATATGCTAAAGACAATTTTAATGATAAGTATTATGCTGCTCATTTATTAAAAGCGCTTTTAAATCCGCAATTTGATTTTTTAAAAGAATTAGATTCAAAAGGTGTTGATGTTTTTTATTTAGACGAATGGGCTGATATTAGAATAAGTGAATACCCAAAAGTTTCAAAACCAAATGATACGCCAAATGCAGATTCTTCAGCAATAATTGTTTTAGAAGAAGCTGAACTAATTGAAAAAAAACTTGGAGAAAACAATGAATTTCCTGCAATTTTAGCAGCATTATTAACTGCTGGAGTTGGATTTTCACACGATCAATTAAAATCTTTGCCTTTAACTGGTGCCACAATACTAGATATTTATCAAACTGGAAACGGTATTGCTCAACCAGATTTGAATATTGCTTCTCCTTCTTCGGGTGGAAGTGCTTTGTCCAAGTATTGCATAGACAAACTTCAAAATACATCTACTAGTGAAACACATGTTATTATTGGTAGAGATGAAGAATTAAAAACGATTACAGAGATTTTAAACCGAAAATTAAAACCTCATGTAATTATTACAGGTGAACCTGGTGTTGGAAAATCGGCTTTAATAGATGGTTTTTGTAGAAAAATAGCAACTAAAACTATATTAGATGCTTTTGATAACGCGAGCGTTTACGAAATAAACATAGGTGCTCTATTTGCTGGTGCATCTTACAAAGGTGAAGTTGAAGATCGTTTGCAAAAAATATTCAACGACTTAAAAAAATACGAAAAGCCAATTCTTTTCATTGATGATATTCATGAATTATTTGACACTAATCAAGGTTCCGGAATTGCAAGTATTATAAAATCAGAACTTTCAAAAGGAGATATTACTTTTATTGGTGCAACAACTTCAGAAAAGTTTAGAAAAACATTAGCAAAAGATGATGCTTTGTCAAGAAGGTTTGAAACACTTGAAATAGCTGAACCAAATGAAGAATTAGCTTTTAGAATGATAACTAGCATTATTGAATCCTACCAAAATCATCATGATTTTACAATTGATGAAGATGGACAACGAGAAGCGATTCGATTATCAAAACGTTATTTAAAAGAAAAATCGTTACCCGATTCGGCTTTAGATTTGATTGATAGAACCATGTCATCTTTAAAAGTTGCTAAAGAAACTATAAAAAAAGAAATTCCAAATTTAAGAACACAATCAGAAGCTTTACATGCTATAGAAGTTCTCGAAGAAAAAGTTGAAAAAACAGAATGGTTATTTTCTGATATTTTACAAAAAACCGGAAAACTATTAAACGAAACGGAACAAACTACCTCAGAATTTAAAGCGAAACCTTCCTTTGATGATAAAGTTACTTACATACAATCACTTTTAGAAAATTTAGAAAAACTAGAAGAACAAGACAATGAAGTTTTAGCCTCACATTTATCGATAGTTGTTTCAGATATAACTGGAATTCCAGCTGGAAAAGTAAAGTCTGATGAAAGAGAAAAGTTATTAGACATTGAAAACACGCTTAAGAAAAGAGTTATTGGTCAAGATCATGCTGTTAAAGTTGTAGCTGATGCTATAATGGAATCAAGATCTGGATTAACAAAGCCAGGACAACCAATTGGGTCATTTTTCTTTTTAGGTCCAACAGGAACAGGAAAAACAGAATTAGCTAAATCCTTAGCTGATTTCTTATTTGGAGATGAAAGTGCAATTATTAGACTAGACATGTCCGAATTTAAAGAAGAACATTCAGCTGCTTTATTATATGGTGCTCCTCCAGGCTATGTTGGTTATGAAGAAGGTGGTTTATTGGTTAATAAAATTAGACAAAAACCTTATTCAATAGTTTTATTTGATGAAATTGAAAAAGCACATAAATCTGTTTTTGATGTATTTCTTCAGATATTAGATGAAGGAAAATTACATGATAGATTAGGAAAAGAAGGTGATTTCTCTAATTCTGTTGTTCTATTTACATCAAATATTGGATCTGATTATATAGTTAAATCTTTTGAGAAAGATGTTGTTCCAAAATCGAATGACTTAATTCAATTAATGACAGGACATTTTAGACCTGAATTCTTAGGACGTTTAACCGAAATTATTCCGTTTGCACCTATTAATGTAAAGAGCGTTTCTAGAATTTTTGACATTCATCTTAAGAAAGAATTGCTTCAATTATTAGAAAAACTTGAAATTACTTTAACCATTAGCGAAAAAGATAAAGAAAAAATATCTTTAATGGGTTTTAGTCCAGAATATGGAGCAAGACCAATTAAAGGAACGATTAGAAATAAACTAAAAAGACCATTGTCTAGGATGATTATTGCTAATGAAATAGTGAAAGGTGACACAGTAAACGTGACACTTGACAAAAACGACGAGTTAAAATTTACGATAACAAATGAACGAGCTATTTTATAAACTTCCTTTTGATTATACTAAATTAACAACCGGTGAAGACGCTACAAAAGTGACCATTGAAGAATCGTTAGCGCAATTTATTTCGGTAATTATTACCACCATTTTTGGTGAATACAAATACGATCCAGAATTTGGGACTGTTATTTGGGATACTGATTTTAACTTATTAGCTAACCCAAATCAGTTGAAAGATTTAATAAAAGAATCTGTTCATGAAAAGGTAAATCAATACGAAAAAAGATTAAAAGTAACAGAAGTAACCCTTGGAGTAAATGAAAATACTTTGAGTTACGAAACTAATATTAGAGTTAAAAAAAGATTAGATATTGTGGTTTATGGTATCATTAAAGAGACCAATCAGCCTTATTATTACAAGAGTTCTTATTTTTTAGCTCCATTTTCATTTAAATAAAATTTTGACTGAATGAATCAATTATCAAAAGATCAAATAAAAGACCGTTTACTGAAACGTGCCGCAAAACAATGGGGATACAATGACGTGGAGTTAGAAAACGTATTTGATCCAATTGTAAACTTACTTTTTGATGTTTGTGCTAAAGAATTAGAGAAGATTTCAAATGAAATATTTTCTAGTAGACGTAGAATGACTGAAAGATTAGTTGATATTTTAACGCCAACTTCTGCCACAAAAGCAACTCCAGCAAGAGGAATCTTAAGAGCTTATCCTGTTGAAAACGAAAGTGTTTTAAATGAACATCATCAGTTTTTTCTTCAGAAAAAAGAAATAAATCCTTATAATCCAATTGAAAATATTATTAAAAATTATCATTTTGGACCTACAATTCCGGTTAAATTAAATAGAAATAAATTGAATTATGTAGTGCTACCAAGTGGTGTTCAAAACATAGAAAAAAATCAATTTAGAGAATTTGTAAGCGAAAAAAATTTTACAAATAAAACTCCTCATGGAACAATTTGGTTAGGTTTAAAGCATGAAGGTGATGGTATAATGAGAGACTTAATGTTTTATTTTTATCTAAAAAACATTCACGAACGCAATAAGTTTTTTCATTTTTTACCTAGAGCAAAATGGTCTTTAAATAATATTCCTTTAACAATAAGTAAAGGGTATAACAATGATGATGAAACCAAAAAAGTTAAATATGATTTAAAGCAACACGATATTTATCATATTAAAAAAATTGAAGAACATACCAATGATTTTTATTTTAAAAATTTTATAACGATTAATGAAAGCATCACTATTGATGAATCTCATTATGAATTTCCATCAGAATTTGAAGAATTTATTCCTTCGAAAGAGTTGGAAAAAATGAAAGAAGATAAAAGTTTAATTTGGCTAAAAATTGAATTTCCCAACGTTATTGGACCTGATATTTTATCTGATATCTTTTGTTCCAACAATTGCTTTCCAGTTATTAATAAGAAGTTAAATGAGACTCAAGGTAATATTAAAGAACTATTAGATATTTACCCTTTAAAATTAAATGATGATTACTTTTTAGAACTTTTTTCTGTGATGAATGACAGAAATAAAAATTTTGATGTAATTACCAATAATGATGAACCTGAAGATGAAAACTATGCTTATCTGCGTTTTGGTGGTGTAGCTCGTTTTGACGAAAGAAATGCTGCCGAAGAAATCAACTATTTAATTGATTTAATTAGAGATGAAGCTGCTGCTTTTAGCCGTTTAGGTCATGATTTTACGGATAATAATCTTAAAGAAATTAATCAAATTATTGCTCGTTTTAAAACTAAAATGAATCAAACAGGCATGCAAAATTTGAATAATCCATATTTGGTTCTAAACACTAAAAAAACAAAAGAAAAAGGAACTTTGTTCATTAAATATTGGACTACAAATGGTAATGATGCTAATAAAATAAGCACATTTACAAAATTTAGTGTTTATAAAGGTTCTGATTTTGAAAAAGACAATATTATGTTACTTTCCTCTACGCAAGGAGGAAGAAATGAATTGACAAATTCAGAGAAAATATATGCTTATCGAGAAAATTTAATATCGAATCAACGAGTAGTAACGAGACAAGATATTATTATTTTATGTAAAAATCATTTTGGCGAAGCTGTTGAAGATATTGAAGTTGTCAATGGAATTCAAACTGGTTTAGACAGCACAATTGGATACACTCCTACTATAGATATTTTACTTACTCAAACGAACAAAGAATATTACACTGATGAAGAATGGCATTTTTTAAGTGAAGATTTAAAACTTATGATTGAAAAAAGAGCTTTAAACATTGTGCCTTTTAGGATTGTTTATCGATAAGTTTAATTTTTCAGTGTAATTGTAACTTCTTCTGTGTAGGAAATGATGTCTTTTATTAAAAACTGAAAATAAGCTGTTTTCTTCTTTACTTTTTTCTCTACAGTGTCAAAATGTGATTCAGTATGAAGTTTTACGCGTTGTTCGTCCCATCTAATATCAGCTTTGATTTTAGGTTTTAGCGTTTCTGTAATGTTAATGGATAATTTCTGAGTAGAATCAAAGGAAATAATTATTTCTTTCGCTTCTGGATTTAAAACAGCTGTTCTTCCAACGCAAGGTATTGAACCAATAGCACGAATATTCCAATTTAAAATTGTCCCTAAATCTGGAAGATTTACGTTATCGATTGGTGGATTGAAGAAAAAAATGTTCCAAGCAGGCTGTTTGAATTTATTTTTAGTAAAAAATTCCTCATCTTTTATAACTTCAAAATATTTTTCTTTTACGCTTCTAACTCTTTCAGAGTTCTTGTGTTTTAAAATTAGTGCTTCTGCTTTTAAATCCCATTCTGACAACCACTTTTCGTAATCGTGCAAACCTGCAAAATGACCTTTATAGTCAGTTTTAATTTTTATAGGAAAATTGAGGTTTTCAAACTCTTCTTGAATACTCAAAAACTCATTTTCCTGAATTGGAATGGTGTTTATTTTTTCTTTGTTTATAACATAAACACGTTCATCATCCGTTTTATTAAACAAGACAAAACTAATAATATATCTGGTTTTTTCTTTCTTTAGAAAACCATTTGTTTGAATATTTACTTCTTCAACTATTTCAAAAACCATAAATTACGTATAAGTTGTTATCAATGAAATTCTTAAAGCAATCTGCTATTCAAATATAATGAATTGAAAATTAATTATGTAAATTTTTTTGGGTTAATTTTTGGAGAAAAACTGTCAATATATAGTTGTCTTTAAAGTATTGAAAAAAGTTATGTTAATTTTGTTTTCATATATTATGTTGTAGTCAATTATTTTATATCTAAATTCTTAATTGTTTCAGTTAATGTTTTAGAATTATTTTTTAATTCTATTTGTTTAAGTTTAGATTGATATTTAACAAAATAGCTGTTTTGGTATTGGAATATTGTTCGTATGTACCAATTATTGAATCTTTGATTGTCTTTTATTTATATAGTTCTTCATCAATTGAAGGTCTTTCATTTATTATTTTATTAACTGAATAATAAATTTATTTGTTGTCTGTCACAACTGCTGTTTGTGTATCAGCAATTGGATAACACAATACATGTACCTAGGGTGGTATTAAAACATCTTCAGGAACAGCTTGAAAACTGTTGTGGGATTATCCTGATTCTTCACAAACATTAGTGATATCTAATTACTATATAAATCTCGTCTATTTAATTCTGTCATAAACTCTTTGAGGAATTTTTTTCACATCTTTATGTTGAGATTTCATTTGTGAAATGTATTTTTTGTATGCTATTTTTGCATTTAAAACTCCATCTTCATCTATTGTAGGTTTTAAAGATAGTTTAAAATCATCTCTACCTAAAACAGCTTCCCATACTCCTACTTTTAATTTTGTGCCTGCTTTTATTCCTGTAGTATTTGCATAAAACCAACTTACTTTATTATAATCTACAATAGCATTTTGTTTTAAAACGTTTTCTTCTCCTATGATAGCGTTTGTAATAGTTTACTTTGCTTGAATTATTCCATTTTTATCAATTTTGAAATATGCAGGTTCTTCATCTCCAATTGAGCCTATTTCTTTAAAACTATTTATTTTTTTATCATCTGAATTTATTACTAAATAATATTGAGAATCCCCTCTAGATATTGCAACTAACAATACTTTTTTATTTATATCGTTCTTCAAAAAATAACAACTATAATCTTCTCCTTCATAATCAATAGACTTTAAGTATTCTTTTAACACCAAAGATGCAGTGTAAACCGTATTAGGATTATCTGGCAGATTTTGTACAAAACTCTTTAAGTCGAAAGGAAGATTTAATAATTTATATGGATGGTTTTCTTCAACTAGTTTAATTTGTTGTGTTGAAGATTTAATTCCATTTTTAAACAATTTTGAACCAATCTCGATAAGATTTTCACGCACTGCATATTCATCACTATCAAGAATGTTGATTTTTTTTCCTATTTCATAAATCCCTGTCAATTCTTCATTTGAATTTGAATCGAACAAATAAGTCTCAAAATACTCATATTCAACTTTTTCGTCTATATATTGTGTCACTTTATATTTAATTTCTACTTTTCCACCCAATATATTTTTTTCCATTTCATTATATGTCATTGCACATCCAGAACCGCAGCTTAAAGTAAAAGATTCTTTTCCTATAGACTCATGATTTGTCTTTTGGATTGAATTAGAATCAAGTTGTACAGGATTTGATGCTTCGCTTACTGAATTCTCAAATTTTTTGCAAGAATGTAGAAAAGTAATTAGTACAAATAACGTTATGAATGCTTTTAACATGTTTTATTTATTTTTTAGAATTTATTAGAGCTTCTTTTATTTGTGTGGCTGTGACATGAGCCTTATTTAAACCATCTCCAGCATAATAAGATTCATCTCCTTCAGCAATTCTATTTTTACTTATCTTCTTACCTTTTTCAACACCAATACTTGCCCATTCTTGAGCAGATGAATACATAGCATCTTCGACAGTTCCATTACTTTCCAAATATTTAATAATTTTGGGTCTTTTTATCTTTATTAAATAATCATCAAATATTCTATCTTGTGTTTCTTCATTTAGGTTTAAGTTAATATCTAATCCTAATGCCTTGATTGCCCCTTCAAAGGTTTTTGGGATAAGTTGATATCTACCCACTGCAAATATATCCCTATCTTCTTGCATTTTAACAATATCCTTGATTTTAGTATTAGTTACATTGACATTTCTAACAATTTTCAAACCTCCTTTAGTTTTATTGCAAATATTGTAGTCATCTCTAGATTCAACTTTCGCAATTAAATTCCCAAAATCACTATGGGAATATTTAAATTTAAATTTTCCATCAGCTCTTATGCTACTATTTGGTTTAAATCCTCCACAACTACATAAATTATTAAGACCTAATTCAGTAGCGATTGTAACTAATCCCTTACCAATAATTTGACTTTGATCTTTGATAAAAAATTTGTCAAGTAAATAATCATCGAATTTAGTTACATCCATATGAATCCAACTGTAAGATTGATCTTTACCTGTTCCAATAGGCTCTAATCTGAATTTATTTGTTTTATTTGGCATTGACCAACCTTCTACCACAGCTAAATTCTTAGAATAAAAATTATCTCTAATTTTTTGCAATTTAGGAATGTTTGTTTGATTTTTACCAGTAATAACAATTCCATCTTTTGCAAAATTAATATCAACAGCTTTACCCATATGATTAGTAGATGTTCTAGGAATACTATTATTATGAGCCCAACATCTATATCCTGCTGATATTCTAACTATTTTATATACCTTTTGTTGAGACATATAAAATCTTAAGGCACTTGTGCCCCATAAAAGAGTTCTATGCATCCCAGGGTGTTCATTGGCTTTACCTTTACCATATCCAGAACATCTATCAGCAATTTTAACTTTTGAATCGGATGCGTGGCATAAACATTTGTAATCTAATATTTTTTCACTCCATTTATTACAAAATTCGTCTATAGATTTTAAAACATTTCCACAAATTTTACCTGTTTCAGTAACTTTCATATAATCTCGCTGAAACTGTTTAATCATTTTCTCAGTTCTATCGGTAAATTCGTCTGTTGGTACATTACCACCAAAACCAGCTAATCTTATATTTACCTCTCTAATCAATTCACCTTTATCTCCTTTTTTAATACAATATTTTTCTCCACAACTAGTTCCTTGTATTCCTTGCGTTCCCACAACAACAGCAGCCATATTTTCTACCATATAGACAGCAGCAGCGACAAAAACTAAGCTTGTTGCAGCTCCTTTAAAACCTGATTTTTTTGAGGATGGATCAGTTTTTGAAGCTACTCCGCCATCTGAATCAAATAAAACGGTATCGTTTTCATCTTTTACTTGTATGTAAACTCTACGTGGTTCTTTAATTTTTGGTATGTTTTTCCAGTCTATTTTTGCTTTTAAAACTCCATCTTCGTCTATTGTAGGTTTTAAAGATAGTTTAAAATCATCTCTACCTAAAACAGCTTCCCATACTCCTACTTTTAATTTTGTGCCTGCTTTTATTCCTGTAGTGTTTGCATAAAACCAACTTACTTTATCATAATCTACAATAGCATGTTGTTTTAAACCGTTTTCTTCTCCTATGATAGCGTTTGTAATAGTGATTCCATCTTTTACATTTAAATCTTTTGCTGGGTAATTTTTATCTGCATTTTTTAACGTTAAATGTGGAGCGGTAACTTTGAAAAATAATTTCCCCCATGTTCCTGTTTTTTCTTTTATTTCTTTATCTAACTTAAAAGAAACTAATTTTCCATCAAACTTTTTTATGTTTTTTTTATAGACCGGATCATTACCACTCATGTAATCATAATCAAATACTTCTATATTGATTTCTTCTCCTATAAGGTGTTTTTGTTCTATAAGAATATTAACCTTTTGATCCCAACTCGCATTTTCTATTTTAATTCCATTATTATCTGTAAAATGAGCATTTACTATTTCTGCTTCTACAATAGTAATGCTTTTAGTGACTCCTTTTTGATTGTTTATTTTACAAGTAACATTTTCTTTCCTTGCCGATCCTGGTGTAATATCTATAACAGGATAAGTATTTTTTGAGTTTTCAAGTGTTTTACCAAAAACATTCCAAACTACTTTTTCTCCTGCAATAGGTGGCATAAGAAATTTATCTACTTTAAGCTGAGTCGTTTTTCCTACTTTTGGTTGGCCAACAGAAACTATATTTGCTACATCGTTCTTTTTAACTTCAAAATGCCAATCATCTTCTTCATTTTTTGCATTTGCACCCGTTGCATTAGCCGTTTTAACATAAGCTTCTACTACATATTTACCTTCTTTTAAAAAGTGAACACCTGGAATTGTAATTGTACTTCCTTTGCCTACTAGTTGTCCGTTAAGGTTCCATTTTACAGCATTGGCTTCATCTGTACTAAGATTTCCAGTTTTAAATTGCGTGTTGGCAACCTTAAAGGTCATAGGTGTTTCGGGACGTACTACTTCTTCACCATGTGAAATCCCATCAACGTAAGCACTTTCTGTAGCTGCAGTAAAGGTTTGTGTTTCAATTTTACCTTCTGGATTTGTATAGGTAGCATTAATAGTATATTTTCCATCACTATTAGGTGGTGTAAATGAAAACGTATTTCCTGATTGTGTTCCTGATGTTATTACATTACCAGAGCCATCAGTAGCATAAATAGTTAAGTTTTGAATTTCTTCTGCATTTGGTTCTAATAAGAATTTTGCTTCAAATGTAGCTGGAAAACCTTTTCTTAGTTTATTTTCACTTTTACTATTTTTTCTTGTAAAACTGTCTCCTCCTTTTGGTTGTAAAGCAGTTCCATTAAGTTTGTTAACTATAACTTCTACATCTATAGAACAATCTGACCAGTTTTTATCTTTTTCACCAATTTTTGGTTGTCCATATCCTTCAACACGATAGGTTCCAAGTGTAGGAAATGTGTTTTTAAAAGTGGTTCCTATTTGTTCACTAGTAATTATTTTTTTTCCAACTTTGCTTCCATCTATTTGATAAATTACCCAAGAGGTAAGCCTAGTATTACCATTTTTAAGATTTGCGTTAAAAGTTGCTTCTTCGTTTACTCGAATGCTTATTTTTTTTACATCCGCTTTTGATGATTTAACTTCCTTAAAATCAGTTCTTCCTGTTATCGCTTTCAAATCAATATTTGAAACAATAGGGTATTGCGGTTTTAAAACGGGTAATGGAACTGCGGGATTAATTAAAGCTTGTTCTGCTTCATTAGTGTTTTCTACGTGTTCTTTGACAACGCTATCTTCTTGCCCGTGTTTTTTTATTGAAATTTTCCCTCCTATTGTGCATTGAAGTGTAGATAATTCTGTTAGAATTTTTTTACCATCAACAGTTTTTTTGTCATAAGCTTTTTCCCATTTTGGCATAAATGCTGGTGCACAAGGTAAATTACCGCTACTTGAAGGTTTAAGTGTACATTTTCCATAAGTTGACGTTGGAGGTTTCATTGTGGTATCTTCTTCCGTAGCTGCAAATTTTTTTTCGTCGGAATTAATTAGCAGCTTTGTGTTTTTTGTTACTACTATTTCTGCTTCTGTTGTTGGTACTTCTGCTTTATCACAAACACATGTTCCACCGTGAACAACAAAGTACTTGTCTTCGTGTTCGCTTTTTTCAGCTTCTTTTTGTTCTTTTTGTTCGGCTGCTTCTTGCTGTTTAGCCTCTACTTTAGCGTCTCTTTCTTCTTCAGTTAGTGTTGCCATAGCTTTTTGTTAATAGTTGTACTAAAGTAATGATTTTATTGTAATATTTTCTTTGTACTCAAAAAATTTACCGACTTTTATCTTACAATTATTATTCAGTTCTTTTATATTTAAATTAGTACTTTCATAAATAATATTTGTTGAGAAATCACTTTCAATTATTTCTTCATCTGTAGCAAGACTTGTTAGATTATTTTTAATGAAATAATTATTTAAAGAACTTATAAATTCTTTATCGTTTAATTGTTTAGAACTAAAACTTACGGCTTCGTTTTCATCCTCAATCTTCTTTAAGTTCCAAAGAGATTTTCCAGTAGCTGGAATTGTCCAGCTAAATTCTGAAACTACATTTTCTAAAAATCGATTTAAAGTTAAATTGAAAATTTTTAGAATATTTAGGGAATTAACGAATTGTTTCATTTCTAATTCAGTAGCTACTTTATCTAAAAATTCTTTTCTTATATAATTTAATCCTTCACCATTATATTTGTTTGTTAAGAATTCATCTGTTTTTTCTATTCTTTTTTTTATTTCCTTATAATTAGATAAATCTAAGGTATCATTAACTATCACAAACTGCATGGGAAATAAACATTCAAAATATGCATTAGAGATATTTGAAAACTTATTTACTATTTCTTTTTGATTTACTAAAAATTTCAATCTAGTTAGTTCAATATCATAATTTTCATTGCGTTTTCTCTTAAAAACAAGTTCATAAGTAGCTTTAGCGTTTGAATCAGCTTCTCCGATTTTTAATCCAATTTCGTTACTAACTTCAAAATAGTTTGAACTTAAAATGGTATTGTTATTTACTGGCATAAAATCATTCTGTTTTTTAATTTCGTCTTAAAACAATACTGTCATATTTCATTTTTATATCCACATTTGCTCCTCCATATTTACTTCTATATTGAATTATTGTATCCTTATAGTTTATCTTTGAAATTTTCAAATTATAAAATAAAGGTGGTGCTTCTCCACCAATCTGAATAAATTCTAAATATGTTTTTCTCTTAAATGTGAAGTATCCTTTTTCATCGCTTTTTTTACATTCATCGTTTAAACAAATGTCGACTTCTTTTAATGGTTCTTTATTTTCATCGAAAACAAAACCTTGCATATAAGGAGTTTTCAATCTACTTACACATGATGAAAACATTATTAGTACTACTAAATAAAATGTAAAGTTTTTCATTCTTTTAACTTCATAAAAATGGAATCGGAAACATATTTTTTCTGTAAATCTGACTGTTCTGTTACATTGAAATATTTGAAAAATTCTATTTCTACATCTTCGTACCCTTCTTTTTTAAAATAAAATTTTGTATTTGGGATAGGTGTAAAATTTCTAATATTTCCTTTCAAATAAATATATTTTTCTTTGAAATAAATTAAACCTTCAGCATTCGATTTTTCTGAATATAAGATTAAATTTTCACTAGTGCCTTTAGAATCATTAGTAAATAAAGCAACACTGCTTAACGGTTTTTTAGTGACACTATCAAATATAATAAACTCTATATTAGGGCTTAAAATTTGTTTATTTGAAGAACATGAAAATACAATTAAGCTAAATAAAATTATTATTAAATTTTTCATTTGTTAAAACTTATTTTTTAAGAAGCATTTCTATTTTATTTTTAACTTAGAACACCATATTAAACCTAATAAGTCATTCTCATGAGCAATATTTCTTTCATAAAAATGATTACTATCTCTATCAACAAAATAATCGTCTGAATAATACATCATTAAATCTATTTCTCCTGAAAAAGGTAATGTACTTTCTTTTTTAACCTCTTGCGTAATTAATGTTGAAGTGCTTTTATGCACATATGAATAATCCTTTTTTCCACCAAATACCTGTAAGATTTCATGTCCTATTTCATGAGCAGCTGTATGACTATAATTTTCATTATCTATTATGACTCCATCTTCTACAGTTATTGGCAATATCATTGCAGGATATTTTATTGAAACTTCTTGATAAATCCCGTATGTTTCACCTTCATTATAAAACAATTTTCTAGATAAAATCCAATTTCTAGATCTACCATATTTTTTAGCTGAAGCATAAATTTTTAAACTTGGCATTGAATTTTCTTCTGTATTTAATGGCTTAATAAATATCTCGTATTCATTGCCGTTAACATTTAATGAATTTCCAATTGTTCTTGTTTTATTTCTTCCCCAATATTTTTCAAGACCTAATAATGCCATTGAAATTAAATCTGATAAAGATTTTGTAACATCACTATCAACTTTACCATTTGACAAATTAACTCTTAAGATGACATCTATTCTTTTTGTATTATTATCAATCTTGATGTCTACCCATTTTACTTTATCATATTTTGATTTAAAAATATCTTTTGCTTCATTATCAGCTCCGGTTATTTCAACAGTTAATTCTTCTTCGGTAAAAAGCGTGCTATCATATATTTTTGAATCTGAGAATCCGTCCCATTCAACAGTAATTTTATCTCCTGATGTTAAAGAATTATCAATTTTTCTTGTAAATAATGTAGAGCCTTCGTGTTTAATAAAAAAAGTTAAATTTTCTGCAGTTCCTTTTTTACATTTAATCTCGAATTTAATTGTGCTATTTTCAATTTCTCCTTTAAAATTTGAAATACCTAAAGGTAAAAATGTATCCTTTAAAATTTTTACTTCAATTTCTGATTCTATTTGCGCAGGAGTATAAGTTTCAGGATTACCATAACTCACTCCTTTTTCAACTCCAGTTTCAGTAATTGTTGTTGCTGCACTATAAACAATACTTTCCTTGGTGTAGATATTATAATCACCACCTGTTGTTTCTATTAATTGACCTCCTACAATTCTAATTCTTGTCATTTTTAATGAGCTTTAGCCTTTTCACCACTATTATTCTGAATTTCTTTTTGAGAATGTTTGTTTATTGATCCATTACTTGAGGATTCATATCCTTTTTCACTGCTAACAATTCTTTCTTTTTCAGTGTGTGATTTAAAGTCACCTAATATTGTTTCAATCATTTCACCACCTACATTTAAAGCGTTATTACCACCAACACTTACATTGTTTGAATTTCCAACAAAAACATTTTGATTTGCTCCAACACCGATTGTTTTATTATTTCCAGCTGTAATATTAATGTCGTTACTTGCCGTAATATTTATGTCTGTAGCACTAATATTTAGAGTTTTTGGTGCGGTAATATTAATATTACTTCCAACGGTATCAAAATGTATTTCATTTCCACTTTTATCAGTAATAATTATACTTTCATCTTCAGTAAACTTAATTATGTGTCCACTTCGTGTTTGAATTATTTTTATATCATTTCCTGTAGTTGCATAACTAGAACTTTCGCTTCCGTTATACATGGTTCCTAAAACGAATGGTTTCTCTGCATTTCCAGCTTCAAAAGCAACTAATACTTCTTCTCCAATTTCTGGGATGAAATACATTCCTTTTCCTGAGCCTGCATGTGGATTGGTCATTCGAATCCATGGAGTGTTGTCTTCTTGCCAAGCAAATTTTACTTGTACTCTTCCTAGTCCTGCTGGATCGTTGTTGTCTGTCACAACTGCGGTTTGGGTATCAGCAATTGGGTGACTATGCACATTCCCGTAAGGTGGTGCTAAAACATCTTCTGGAACCGCTTGAAAACTGTTATGGTATGATCCTGATTCTTCACAAACGTGCGTGATGTCGGTTATGATGTAACTTCCGAAGTTTTGTTCTTGTAAGCCGTCAATTAGGTTTCCAGTTAATGAAAAGGCTGGTTCTTGAATTGAAATTACATCTCCAATTCTTAAACCTGTTTCGTCACTATCTCCTTTTGCTGTAACTAAGTCGGCTGCTCTTGATTGTAATTGTGTCGTGACTCTATCAACTAAATGGGTTCTTGCACTTCCTTCCTCAATTGGATGTGTATAGAGCATTGTCGAGTTATCTGGAAATAACTTTTTTGAACGTTCAAAAGCTACTTTAGCATAGCCTTCTGGTTGGTAATTTATTTCTGAGGTATTTGCTTTTTGGGTTTCTGCGCTGCTTGATTCATAGCCAATATATTCCAATCCAAGTGGTTTGGTTCGCATTTCAATATTAAAACTATGCAACGAACGGCCGTATTCTAAGGTAAAATTCTTTGAAGTCGGTTGTCCGAAAACTAATTCTTCTCCGTTGTAATAAAACCATTGGCCTTTCTTTTGGGCTAATCTAGCTACAAAGCTAAAATCGCTTTCTCTGTACTGAACGGTGTAAGGCATTGAACTGTCATTATTGACTTTAACGGTTGGTTGCAGTTCTTTTTGACCATAATTTGAGGTTATTTTCTTAACAACATCGGATAAAGATTGGTCTGTGTAAGAAACTGTTTTTGGAGTTCCTTCCATAACGATGGTTGGACTATATCCGTTTATGATGATTCCACCTGCTGCTCCTGATGTACGGATCATTTGGGCTTCTGTAATTATTCCGTTAAAAACAAATGGTGAAGTCGTCGAAAGACTCGTTGGAGTGATTTCGATTTTGATAGGCTCACCAATATAACTTTGGGCTTTATCGATGGCTTGACTCACAAATTCTTTTGGCAAAGGTTGAAGTACAGAAAAGGTGTGGTGTGTATGGACTTTTTGATGAATAACTAGCTTGGAAAATCGGGTAAGTATTTCACCTCCAATAGTAATGCTGATTTTTGTACTGATTGCCATAAGAAATATTTTTAGTAGTATTAACGAAAAATTAAACCTAATTATCTATGTAAATCTAATAAAAAAAATTAAAAAAATTATTCTTTGACTGTTATTAATCTGTCTGATGCTAAAAAATAGTTCGGTTGAATTTTCAATGCCCTATTATAATCTTCAATAGCTAATTCTTTTTTTCCTAATTTTAAATATAAATCTCCTCTATTAAAATAAATCATAGCACTTTTGGGTTCTGCATTTATTGCTTTTTCAAATTCAATTAATGATTCATTTTCAATATTTTGATTTGCTAAAACTATTGCTTTCATATAATAGGAAAAACTCCAATTTTCTTCTATTTTTATTAATTCTTCTACTAAAAATAATGCTTCATCATATTTTTCCATTTCGATAAGCAAACCTGATTTGCTTACATAAAACCATTTGTTTTGAGGTGACAATTTTATTGCTTCAGAGAATAAATTTAATGCGTTTTCATAGTCATCTATTCTAATACACATTTTAGCCTTGAAATCTTTAACATCTGCGTTATTTGGTAAAATACTATCCAATTTATTAGCTAAAAATAATGCTTCACTATAATTTTTCTGTCTAACTTGACTTGAGATTTGCGAATTTATATCTTTTGCAACTTGAGGAAAATTACTTATTCGCTCTTTTAAAGCATTGTTATTTGCAATTAATTCTTTTTTAAACACATCATCAAAATCATTAAAATCAGTAATTTGACTATAAATATTTAAACTTGAAAATATAAAAAAAATGAATATTACACCGCCTTTGAAATTTTTCATGAATTTGATTTTGATAATTATAATAAAAACGTAAATATTGAAAAGTTATTATTTTCAATAAAAACATCAAATAAACGGTATTAATTTAGCAATTCATAAAAAACATAAACCACTGAACTAGTGTTGTTTTTAATATCAGAAACAAAAATTGTGTCTTTTTTTATAAGTGCTTTTGAATATTCTAATTTTTTTCTATAGGAATTATAAGATTCCAAAAACAAAGTGTCGTTTGAAATTTTATATAAATTTTGATTTTCATTATCTTTTTTAGTATCAAAATCATTCAACATTTCTTGTTTTGAATAAAAACCACCTGACTGAAACCAAGTGCCTTTATCGGTAAAATTGTAGTAGTAAAATCTATTAAAATAAATCGTAGTATCTTCTTTCGGATTTAGTCCCTTTAAAGCTGGATGTCCTATTTCTCCAAAAATTTTATTATACGTTTTTAAGTCATACTTAAAAATTTCATTTGATTTACGATAGTAAATTCCATGAGTTTTAAGTTCTGAATCAACTGGTTTTATGAATTCTTTTTTATAAAATTTATATTTTTCTTTAGGTAAAGTATTGCTTGCATTATGAAAAATTTCACAACTGGCTAAAAAAAAAATAATATTACTATATATTTATTCATTTAAAAAGGACTATTTGGGGAAGCCGTGTATTGGAATTCCCAATAATTTGGAACTGTTGAAGGAATAACATGAAAATTTATCTTATTGTGTATGGCGTTTTGTGACCACATATGAGATGAGCCAAGCCCATTCAAACCAAAATTTCCTTGAGGAGTTTTTAACTTAAAAGAAGTTCTTCCTTGATTTAGAGAAAAATCATGCATTTGATTATTCCACTGAACACCGTTTCTATATTCATTTAAATAATCTTGAGTCAATTGTGAGGCAATATTAGGTTTATGGGTAAAATATCTATTATAAAAACTTCCTTCCTTCGGAGATGAAATATTCGTATCATAAACATCTAACAACATTTCTTCAGAATTTACTGATTTACCATCAATAATTTGTGTTGAACGTGGTTGAACATCTGTGTCGGCAGTAAAAACATCACTTGCAATAATAAATTGAAAATCACTATTTTTGGAACCAAAAGTGAAATTTCCTCCACCAGTAAACCAACGGTCATAACCATCACTAATTCCAATTTTCTTAAATCCATTAAAATCATTGTAAGTCTGAAAGCTAAAGTCAAAAGCTCTAACTTGTAAAAAACCAACTTGCTGATTTCTATTGTTATTGTTTACAATAAAATTAGTTCCTAAAGTTGCAGAATATTTAAAGTTATCTTCTAAACCTGTTCCACTATTTAAAGTCAGTGGATAAATATCCATAGCATTACCTCTACCACCACCTACAGTAAGTTTTGGAGTTAAAACAGCATCAATATTAAAATTTGAACTATTTGGTAAAGCACCCAGACCACCATTATAAAAATTTACTGCAAGATTTACTCCAGGTGTAACATAATTAAATCTTTGGCTAACACCAACACCTGCCGTTCCTGACATGTAAGGTTTTTTTGGTCCCCCAAAATGAATACTTAATCCAAGGAAAAAATTTGCTTCTAATTCGTCCATTGTATTTTAGAATTTCAACGGCCAGTTTCTTGTGAATTTTGAACCATTCATTATAACTTCTTTTGCAGAAACAATTATTTCAACACTCATTGAAGTATTACTTTGTGCTAAAAAAACCTCATCATAACCAATGCAGTAGCCTTCATTAAACTGAAGCTCTCTCATTTTAGAAATAGCATCTCTTCTATAAAAAGTAACTTTGCCATTCTTAGTTTGATTATTACTAATCATCCAATCAAAAAGCATTGTACTTTTGGTAGATTCCAAAACGAGTCTAAATCTACCACCGTTTGGGTCAGCAGAAGGTTTTCCACTTTTGTCGATTTCTTGACCAACAGAAAACTGGAATTCCAACACATTCATAACTTCCCCATCTATTTCAAGTTTTGCTAAAAAAGACATATCTACACAATTAAGATTATTAAAACAGAAATAATAATTAATGACAAAGAGTAATGTAACTCCTTGTCATTAATTTAATGCATTTGTAAAACTACACCCATTCGTTAATGTGCTCTCCACCGCCCATTGAAATTTCTTTCGCAGAGATAGTAAAAGTCTCAACTAAAGGATTTGTTCCTGTAGCATCAAACGTTTCTTTATACTTAATTAAATAACCTTCTTTAAAGTTAAGTTCTTTTAATTTAGCATCAGTATCACGTTTTACATACTGAATTGAACCGTCTTTTCTTTCGAAATTATTAGTCATCCATTCAAAAAAGAATGAATCACCAGTAGATTCTACAGTTAAATAGATTGTTCCTCCTCTTGTTACAGAAGATGGTCTTCCGCTAGCATCTACTTCTTGATGTAAATCATAAGAAGCACTTAAGATATTTAATTCTTTTCCGCCAACTTTTAATTTTGATTTAAATGACATAATTTTATTTTTAAAAGGTTAAAATTCAAACAGTAATGAGCTAATTTATAAAAAATTTATTTATTAAATGTAAAAAAAATATTATTATTTTTAAATTTATGATTCAGAATATTCTGTATCCCAATCGTTACCATCATCTCCTTTTTGTCCATCCATTTTAATTAAGAAGTTTTTTGCAGGAAAATAAGGCTTTAAACGTATGTCTAAGAATATTCTGTCTTTCTGATTCGGATCTTGTTCAAATCGTTTTATTTCAAAATCTTCGATTAATTTATCTGGTCCAGCTACATTATCCAAGAATTTTACAATTTGATTTAAAATTTCTTTTCTTGTTTTAGCATTAAAATTTTCAAAAGCTCTTCTGTTTAAGAAATCCATCAATACTTTTGTTACATAATCAAACACACGAACAACAGAATAAGTTTGTAAACCTAAATTATCACCATTAAACAATGTTTTTCCAGAGAAAGCCATTACTTTTCCATATTCATTTACCATAGGTATTAAACCTAGGTTTTCAAGGTTGGCAATTTCGCTTTTCTTTAAGTCAAATTTTACACCATCAACCTCATTAATTCCACCAAATTTTTTACCCGCAGTTACTTGCGACATTAAAGTATTATAAACTTTTCCTGCTAAAGCCATTGAAGGTGGAATGTATAAATTATCCTCTTCATCAATTTCATCATGTTTACCTCTTCCAACTAACCAGTTACAAGCCATCATCACATTAGAACGGTAAGTATCTCCTCCTGTTAAATTTGCAGATTCAAACATTTCCATAACATCATCTGGTTCATCTAAATGTTGAAAATCTGTAACCAACATCACTTTATTTTCATAAGCAATTTTAGCCCATTTTTCAATAACTTTATTTGACCCTAAATATCCTGGAATAACTAATAAAGAATAATTTTGTCTCAAATCTAATCTATCAAATCCTTGAACTAATTCTTCTTCAATATTATCAATAAATCTTGAATTATCTAAATCTTTTAACTGATCTAGTTCAGCATTCATTATTGATATGTTTTTAATTTTACTTTCTTCAGTATTCTTGTAAAAAAGCGAAATAGATCTGTAATTACCTTCTAACTCATGCGTTTCTTCAACGGCAATTTTTAAGTTTTTCTTAAGCGTTTTACTTGCTTCTTCAGATTTAACAGTAGATTCATTTACCAAATCCACTAAATTATCTGATGATTTTAATGAATCAGCCCAAAGCTTTAAAACTTTTTTCAAAGTTTCTCTTTCGGCTTTTTTGTTAGATTCTGTTAAAAAAATATTTTTTCTAGCCTTTCTTTCTGGGTTTAAATTTTGAACGCCTTCAATTGATCCTTCTAATAAATCAAAACCTCCAAATTGAATGAATTTTTCTAAACTCTGTTCAATTGAATGTGATTTTTTATCATGTTCTTTATTTGCATTTGCTGCAGCTTTACTATTCTCTTGATTTGCCATAATATATATTCTTATTTATCAGATTGATCAATTTCAGAAATCAATGTTTCTAAAGTTTCTATAATAGATTTTTTTGCTTCAGGATCTTGTAAAGCCAATTTTAAAACCTTATTAGTTTTTAATTGCTTAATCATTTTTTGATACTGTTCTGTTTTAGTTTTTAAATCCGTTAAAAATGCGCTCTGTTGCGTTATCCCATTAATAGAGAAATCTCCTACATTTTTAAACTTTAATTCTTCTTTGATATTTTGTCCGGCTTCATCTTCAAAAGTTACATTTACTTTTGGATCAAAATGTTCAAAAACTTCATCCATATTTTTTAATCCAGTAACTATTTCGGGTTTTACTGGAGTTGTTGGTGTCAATTTCTGAGCAATTAAAGTCCTGTTTTGAGGGATTTCAAGAATTCCTTCTTGGCCTTCAACTCTAACTTCATTACCACCAATACCATAACTGTTTGAAAATGTTTTTGCCATAATATATTTATTTAGTTCTTTAAATTATTATTATATTAGAAAAATGTTTTTTGTTTGTAATAAACCAATACTAACACAATACATTTATTTTTCTCTTTATTAATTTTAACCTCTTTTATTTTTATTTTTTTATCTACTACTAAATCATAAAACTCTTTAAGCGAAATGTACTTAGCAACATCATTAACTTGTACCAGGGGAAGCTTGTCTAAACAAAAATTATTTTTAAAACTTTCATAAGATAATTTTCCTTCAGAAATAATATATATCAATTCTGTTAATTCGACTTCATTGATAGCTTTTATAACCTCTACTTTTGGAGTCTCCAATACCTCAACAACTACTTCGGGAACATTTTCAACTTTATTATTTACTTTTATTCTTTTAATCGTTTTTTTTACTTCTGGCATCACAACTACTATATCTTTAAATTTGACATTCTTCTTGTCTCCATTTACAACTATAGATACTGTTTTAACTCCTGCTGTTTTGTATGCATATGTTGGGTTTTTTTTCTTACTATCCACAACATCCGTTTCTCCAAATCTCCATTCCCAGGTTGTTCCATTTTCAGTTTTGTCCGAAAATTTTATTTTTTGACCTTGATATACCTTACTTGGGACGAAAAAATCAACATCTAATTTCTTCTCAACAACAGCAAGGCTTCTTGGTGAAATCTTAATGTTTTTCTCTAGAACACAAGAATTGTTTATTAATAATTTAACTTTGTAAATTCCGGATTTTTTAAAAACATGAGTCACTT
Source organism: uncultured Flavobacterium sp. (assembly GCF_963975515.1). GTDB lineage: Bacteria > Bacteroidota > Bacteroidia > Flavobacteriales > Flavobacteriaceae > Flavobacterium. The sequence goes on along the minus strand of NZ_CAXBGY010000002.1, from coordinate 402,193 downwards.
TTGACTTGTATGAAATATCACTCCCATCTCCGAAATACCATCTCCAAGCATAAGAATTGTCAGAATTGTCAGAAAAAGTTAGCAATTCTCCTTCCTCTAACGCAAGGCCTTCAATATTGAAGTCTTCTACCAAACATGCTTCTTTTTCATTATTTTTAAAAGCCAATAAACCACAAGAAAAAACAAACAACAAAGCAAAAAAGATAATTACATTACTATCAAAGTGTGTTTTAATTTGATTCTGGTTGTTCATATCTATGATTAATTCTTACAAATATTTTTATCAAATATATAAAAAAAAATATTTATTATACTCTTTTTTTCCTAACATAAAATATTTCAGGAATATCTTTTTCGTTAAAATTCCAATTTTAATAAAATTTATTATGCATGCATAGTACTTTTAAAACATTTTTTTGTATTTTCGTGCCATAAATATTCAAATTAGATAAGATGAAAATATTAGTTTGCATCAGCAATGTGCCTGATACTACTTCGAAGATTAATTTTACAAATGGCGATACTGAGTTTGACACAAATGGTGTTCAATTCGTGATTAATCCGAATGATGAGTTTGGATTAACAAAAGCTGTGCATTTTAAAGAACAACAAGGAGCAACTGTAACGGTTATTAATGTTGGATTAGCTGATTCTGAAGCTACTTTAAGAAAAGCACTAGCAATTGGTGCAGATGATGCTATTCGTATAAACGCTAACCCAACTGACGGAACATTTGTTGCAAAACAATTAGCTGAAGTTGCAAAACAAGGTAATTATGACCTTATAATCGCAGGAAAAGAATCTTTAGATTATAATGGTGGAATGGTTCCTGGTATGTTATCGGCTGATTTAGGTTACAATTTTGTAAATTCTTGCATAAGCTTAACGGTTGAAGGAAATAACGCAACAGCCCAAAGAGAAATTGATGGTGGAAAAGAAACGCTTTCTGCAACATTACCTTTGGTAGTTGGTGGTCAAAAAGGTTTAGTAGAAGAAAAAGACCTTCGTATTCCAAACATGAGAGGAATTATGCAAGCTCGAACTAAAGTAATTACGGTTGTAGAACCATCTAACAATGAAACAGCTACAAAAGCTGTGAAATTTGAAAAACCAGCTGCAAAATCTGCTGTAAAATTAGTTAGTGCAGATAACCTAGATGAATTAGTGAATTTATTACATAACGAAGCAAAAGTTATTTAAATACGAATTTCGAAATCTTTAAATTATTAAATTTTTCAATCTTTAAATCAAAAAATTATGTCATTATTAATATACGCAGAATCTGCTGACGGAAAATTTAAGAAAGTTGCTTTTGAATTAGCTTCTTACGCAAAAAAAGTTGCAGATTCATTAGGAACAACCGTTACCGCTGTAACAATTAACGCTGGTTCAACTGCTGAATTAGCAAATTACGGAGTAGATAAAGTATTAAAAGTAAACAATGATTCTTTATCAAAATTCAATGCAAAAGCTTTCGCTGATGTAGTAAAACAAGCCGCAGAAAAAGAAGGAAGCAAAGTAATTGTTTTATCTTCTTCAACAGATAGTTTGTATCTTGCTCCATTAGTTGCAACCTATTTAAATGCTGGATTTGCTTCTAACGTGGTTGCTTTACCAGTTAGCACAAGTCCATTTCAAGTAAAACGAACAGCTTTTTCAAACAAAGCTTTCAATTTTACAGAAATCTCGACTGATGTTAAAGTATTAGCTTTAGCTAAAAACTCATTCGGATTAGTTGAAGCTAGTTCTTCTCTTTCTGAAGAAGATTTTACTCCAACACTTAACGAAGCAGATTTCTCTGTAAAAGTTGAAAAAGTTGAAAAAGTATCAGGTAAAGTAACTATCGCAGATGCAGATATTGTAGTTTCTGCCGGTCGTGGATTAAAAGGTCCAGAAAACTGGGGAATGATTGAAGAATTAGCCTCTGTTCTTGGAGCAGCAACTGCTTGTTCTAAACCAGTTTCTGACATGGATTGGAGACCTCATAGCGAACACGTTGGTCAAACAGGAAAACCAGTAGCCGCAAATTTATATATTGCTATCGGAATTTCTGGTGCAATTCAACATATTGCTGGTATTAACTCATCAAAAGTAAAAGTTGTAATCAACACTGATCCAGAAGCTCCTTTCTTCAAAGTTGCTGATTATGGTATTGTTGGAGATGCATTTGATGTAGTTCCAAAATTAATCGAAAAACTAAAAGCTTTCAAAGCTTCGAACGCTTAAAAACAAGTGTTTAAAAATAAATTATATTAAAATTAGAGTTATCTTTGTTTAGATAGCTCTTTTTTTTATTTTTGGAGCGAATGGCTTGGTCTTTATTTAGCAGCCATTTTCCTGCTTTTCGCTATATCTTTTTTTCAAAAAAGGATGCCGCTACAATCAGGGCTATTAGAAAAATGTATTTTGTATTTATTAATGTAAGGCTTGATTTAATCAACTCTTAACTTACACAAAGAATGAGTTTAGTAAAATTAACTATTAAAGGAATATCGTACAGTCAAACTCAAAATGGAGCTTATGCTTTAATTTTAAACGAAGTAGATGGCGAACGTAAATTACCAATCGTAATTGGAGCTTTTGAAGCGCAATCCATCGCAATCGCTCTCGAAAAAGAAATAAAACCTCCTAGACCTTTAACGCACGATTTATTCAAGAGTTTTGCTGATAGATTTGACATTGTAGTTAAACAAGTCATTATTCATAAATTGGTAGACGGCGTTTTCTATTCAAGTATTATTTGTGAAAGAGATAAAATTGAAGAAATAATTGATGCTAGAACTTCAGATGCAATTGCACTAGCTTTACGTTTTCAAGCACCCATTTTTACATATAAAAATATTTTAGACAAAGCCGGTATTTATTTAAATACAAATCCAATTGACGAAAACATCGAAAACATTGATAATGATGGTGTCTTATCAACTCCAGAAACTTTTGCTAATGAAGAAAAAAAACCTAAAGCAGATGGTTTAAGCCAATTTACAGTTAAAGAATTATACGAAAAGCTAGAAGAAGCTGTTCAAAACGAAGATTACGAAAAAGCTGCTCGCATTCGTGATGAAATTTCAAAAAAAGAATCTTAACAAAACTAACCAAACGAAAATGTTTAAAAAAATAGTTTTTTTGTTGGCTGTACTTTGCAGCTTCAATGCTATAAAAGCTCAAGAAATTGAAAAAAAATGGCAATTATCAAGTTCTGAAAGTGATTATTTAGAGCTTCAAAAAGGTTCTTACACATTACAAATTGCTAATGACAGCATTAATCAAAAAGGTGATTATTTAGTGCAAGATAATTTTATCTTTTTGTTCGAAAACGGTTCCGATTCACCAACAAAACGTTTTGTAATCGAAGCTAAAACAGATTCAACTTTAGTCATCAAAAACAAAGGAAAAGCCTATTCTTTTTTTGCATCAAATAAAGAAGTTAAAAAAAATACAAATGCTCAACTCATAAAAAGTAAAGGAATGACTTTCACTAGTATTTGGAGAGGAATTTTAGGAATGTTATCGCTTTTAGGAATTGCTTATCTTTTTAGTGCCAATAAAAAAGCCATAAATTGGAAAACGGTTGGTTTAGGAATTGCAGCTCAATTAATATTAGCAATTGGAGTTTTAAAAGTTCCTTTTGTAAAAGCTGGATTTGAATTTGTTGGAAATTTATTCGTTTTGGTACTTGACTTTACAAGAGCTGGAAGTGAATTTCTTTTAGGAGGCATGATGAATATCGAAAGTTTCGGATTCATATTCTTATTTCAAGTATTGCCAACTATCATCTTTTTCTCTGCTTTGACTTCATTATTATTTTATTTAGGAGTAATTCAAATTGTAGTTAAAGGCTTAGCTAAAGTATTAACTAAACTACTATCTATTTCTGGAGCAGAAAGTTTATCGGTTGCAGGAAACATATTTTTGGGTCAAACCGAAGCACCATTAATGATTAAAGCTTATTTAGAAAAAATGAATAAGTCAGAAATTCTATTAGTTATGATTGGTGGAATGGCGACGGTTGCCGGTGGAGTTTTAGCGGCTTACATTGGTTTCCTTGGTGGAAATGATCCTGTATTAAGATTAGAATTTGCTAAACATCTATTAGCGGCTTCAGTTATGGCGGCTCCAGGTGCAATTGTTATATCAAAAATGTTATATCCTCAAACAGAAGAAATAAATACTAATGTAGAAGTTTCTAAAGAAAAAATTGGTTCAAACATATTAGATGCAATTTCAACAGGAACTACTGAAGGTTTAAAATTAGCAGCAAACGTAGCGGCAATGTTATTAGTTTTTATCGCTTTTATTGCAATGATTAATTACACTCTTGGTTGGATTGGTGGTTGGACAGGCTTAAATGATGTCATTGCTAGTAACACTCCATATAAAGCTTTTTCACTAGAAACAATTTTAGGAATTATATTTTCTCCTTTAATGTGGCTAATTGGTGTAGCGTCTGAAGATATGATGTTAATGGGACAATTATTGGGTGTTAAATTAGCGGCTTCTGAATTTGTAGGATACATACAATTAGCTGAATTAAAAAACATGTCAAGTAATATTCATTTTACTTATGATAAATCTGTTATAATGGCTACCTATATGTTATGTGGTTTCGCCAACTTTGCTTCAATCGGAATTCAAATTGGTGGAATAGGTTCATTAGCACCAAACCAACGTAAAACATTGTCAGAATTTGGATTAAAAGCTGTAATTGGAGGAAGTTTAGCTTCGCTTTTATCAGCTACTATTGCTGGAATGATTATTGGGTAAAATTTAAAGAAAATTGAAATGTTTTTAAACCATGTTTTTAATTGTAATTTTTGTAATTCTGAAAACAAAGTAAAAATTGATTTTGATGATAGAGGAACTCTTCAGATGAAAAAAGGAGATGAATTGTCATACACATGTTTTTCATGTCATAAGAAAGACAAAATACACATTAATAAAATTACAGCTAAATCAAATAAAATAATTCTATTGATAAGTGTTTTTATTTCAATATTATCACTTATTTTGACCTTTAAATCTGGATTCATAGCCTATGCTTCATTGATTTTTCCTATTTTAGTTTACACATATTTAAAAAGCCTTGAAGATAATTTTAATTCATATAGAATAAAAACTAAATAGATGCTGAAGTTAATTCAGTAGACAAAAACAAACTCAAAGCCATTTAAACTTTTAAACACCTAACCTTTTAACCTAAAAAATGAAACAATATCACGACTTAGTAAAACACGTTTTAGAACACGGAAACCAAAAAGGAGACAGAACAGGAACAGGAACAAAAAGTGTTTTTGGCTACCAAATGCGTTTTGATTTGAGTAAAGGTTTTCCAATGGTGACTACTAAAAAACTACACTTAAAATCAATTATTTATGAATTACTTTGGTTTTTAAAAGGGGATACAAATATTGATTATTTAAAAGAAAACGGAGTTAAAATTTGGGATGATTGGGCAGATGAAAACGGAGATTTAGGTCCTGTTTATGGCTATCAGTGGAGAAATTGGAATGGTGAAGAAATTGATCAAATCACAGAATTAATCGACACTTTAAAAAACAATCCAAACAGTAGAAGAATGTTAGTTTCAGCTTGGAATCCAAGTGTTTTACCAGACACTTCTAAATCTTTTGCAGAAAATGTAGCTAATAACAAAGCAGCTTTACCACCTTGTCATGCATTTTTTCAGTTTTATGTGGCTGATGGAAAATTAAGTTGTCAGTTATATCAAAGAAGTGCTGATATTTTTTTAGGAGTTCCTTTTAACATTGCTTCTTATGCATTATTTACAATGATGGTGGCACAAGTTTGTGATTTACAAGTAGGTGATTTTGTACATACTTTTGGTGATGCACATATTTATAACAATCACATGGAACAATTGGAACTACAACTTTCAAGAGAATGTCGTCCACTACCAAAAATGATATTAAATCCAAATGTAAAAAACATCTTTGATTTTACTTTTGATGATTTTACTTTAGAAGGTTATGATCCTCATCCACATATTAAAGGAGCTGTTGCTGTTTAAATTTTATATATGAAAAAGCTGTTTTTACTTTCGTTTTTGTTTATTGTTTCAATTTCATTTGCTCAAAAAGACACCGTCTACAATAATGTTTTTTTTCATAATGATACTATGAAAAAATATTCCAAATATGAATATTCTAAAACTATTAAACAGATAATAAAAAATGAGTTTGTAAAAGAATTCAATTCAAATTATAAACTTAAAGAATTAGACAATTCCCCATTTAGTATTGTTATAGTTGCAGATACAACAGGAACAATCAGCATTTTAGAAGCAAGTAATAGTGAGGTCTTCACTTTTATTGACAAAATATTTAAAAAATTACCAAAAATTAAACCATTTGTTAATCAAGATAATTTTAAAAATTGGTATTCAATTGTTATGGTTTTTAGACTAGATTCAAAGTTTGAATTACCTATTGAAAAAGACACTGTAAAAGATCTTGATAGGTTTAAAATATTAGAAAAAATTCCACGTTTCAAAAATTGTAATCCTATTTTAAGCAATGAATCAATGAAAAATTGCTTCATGGAAAAAATGAATAATCACATAAAAGAGAACTTTACGTATCCAAAAAAAGCAATTAAAGATAACATTCAAGGAAGAACAATTGCTTTTTTTACTATAGAAAAAGATGGAACTATTGAAGACATTACTATTGTAGAAGGACATCCAATTATCCAAAGTAGCACTTTAGATTTAATCTTAAAATTACCACCGTTTATTCCTGGTGAATTAAATGGAAAAAAAACTAATGTTTCTTATGCACAACCTATATTTTATAAACTAGAAAATAAAAAAAGAAAATAATTATTTATGAAAAATTTATTTTTAATAACCCTTTTATTTATTACTTCAATATCTTTTTCTCAAAAAGACACCATCTATAAAAATATTTTTTTTCATAATGATACTATGAAAAAATATTCAAAAGCAAGTTATTCAACAACTATCAAAGAAGTAGTGAAAAATGAATTTGCCAAAGAATATAAAACAAATGAAGAATATGTAAAATTCAATAATTCATCTATCACTTTTACAATAATAATTACGACTGAAGGTAAAGTCGAAATTTATGAAGTTGAAAAAGAATCTGCATTCATAACAAATCTTCTTGAAAAAACTTTTAACAAACTACCACTAATAAAACCATACGTTAATAACAATGGTTATATAGAAAATTACATTGCAACAATGGTTTTTAAGTTAGATTCTGAATATGTTATGATAGAAAAATCAAATAAGCCAAACGAAAACACAAAAATTGATGTTATTGAAAAAATTCCATCTTTTAAAAACTGCAAAGTAAAAGAAGATAATGAGTTAATGAAAAAATGCTTTATGGAAAAAATGAATAACCATATAAAAAAACATTTCGCTTATCCAACATTAGCTAGAGAAAACAACATTCAAGGAAGAATACAAATTTTCTTTATTATTGAAAAAGACGGAACAATTGAAGATATAACAGTCTTTGATGGTCATCCTATTTTACAAAAAAGTGGCTTGGATATTATTCAAAAAATGCCAACACTAAATCCGGGTCAACAAAATGGCAAAAAAGTTAAAGTATCATACCTTCAACCAATTATTTTTAAAATGGTTGGTAGATAATAAAAGAATATTTTTAAAATAAACTCTATTAAAATGCTAACACTTATCGCAGCAGCTTCAGAAAATAATGCTCTTGGAAAAGACAACGATTTAGTTTGGCACTTGCCAGATGATTTTAAACGTTTCAAAGCTTTAACTTCTGGTCATTATATTGTGATGGGAAGAAAAACTTTTGAAAGTTTCCCAAGACCTTTACCTAATAGAACTCACGTAATCATTACAAGACAAGAAGATTATGAAGTTCCTGAAGGTTGTATTTTGGTAAATAGTTTGTCAAAAGCTATTGGAGTTTGCCCAGAAAATGAAGATATTTTTATTATTGGTGGTGGACAAATCTACAAGCAATCTATCGAAATTGCTGATAAAATTGAACTAACAAGAGTTCATACTACAGTTGATGCTGATACGTTTTTTCCTGAAATAGATGAAGACATTTGGGAAGTCATTCAATCTGAATATCATCCAAAAGACGAAAAACATGAATATGATTTTACTTATTTAACGTTTGTTAAAAGGTAATAATTATTTGATTATGATTATAAATTGTACTTTTGCAGTCCAATAAAAATAAAATGGCAGAAAACATAAAACCATATAAAGATTCTGAATTAGGTAAAAAAGAGCAAGTTGCCCAGATGTTTGATAACATTTCTGGTAATTATGACGGCTTAAACCGTGTAATTTCATTTGGAATTGATGTAAAATGGCGTAAAAAAGTATTGCAATTAGTTTCAGCTAAAAATCCCAAAACAGTTTTAGATATTGCAACTGGAACTGGTGATTTAGCTATCTTAATGACTAACACTTCTGCCGAAGAAATTATTGGTCTAGACATTTCCGCTGGAATGCTAGAAGTTGGAAAAAAGAAAATCGCTGAAAAAAAATTAGATTCAAAAATTCAAATGGTTTTGGGTGATAGCGAAAGTATTCCTTATCCTGATAATTATTTTGATGCTATAACAGTTGCTTTTGGAGTAAGAAATTTTGAAACTCTAGAAAAAGGTTTGTCGGAAATTCTTCGTGTGTTAAAGCCTAACGGTATTTTTGTAATTCTAGAAACTTCTGTTCCTACAAAATTTCCTTTTAAACAAGGATATGCTTTTCATTCTAAATTTATTTTACCTTTGGTTGGAAAATTGTTTTCAAAAGACAAAGCAGCTTATAGTTATTTGTCAGATTCTGCCAATGAATTTCCTTTTGGTGAAGCATTAAACAATATTTTACGAAAAATTGGGTTTATAGATGTACAGCATCTTCCTCAAACATTTGGAGTTGCTACAATTTATCATGCATCTAAGAAGTAATTGCTAAAAATGAAAAAACTTTTTATAATCTGTTTTGCGTTATTTACGCTCACTAATCAGGCACAATTTGGAAAAGACCCTATAATTAATTTAGAGAATTTTCAAAAAAATAGGGTTCATTGGGGATTTTATTTAGGTTTTAATTTCTATGACTTTCAGTTTGATTATAAATCCGTTACAAAAGATTTAGAAGTACAAAACACTACTGGTTTCAATGTAGGTTTAATCGGAAATTTAAGACTTCACGAAAATATTGACTTACGTTTTGAGCCAGGTCTATATTATACAGAACGAAATTTAATTTATCCAGATATTGTTGATCCTGTAGATCGCTTTAGAGAAGTTAAATCTACTTACATTCATTTTCCTTTATTGGTAAAATTCTCTTCTAAACGATTCGGAAACGTTAGACCATATCTTATTGGTGGTGTTTCTAGAAGTTTAAATTTAAGTAGTTTTGAAGATTCTCCAGACGATAATGAATCTGACGTTTTTAGAATGAAAAAATGGACTAACAATTACGAATTAGGGTTTGGAGTTGATTTATATTTGGAATATTTCATCTTTTCACCTTCAATTAGAGGTGTTTTTAGCATGAATGACGAATTAGTTAGAGATAAAGACCCAAATAGTCAATGGACGAATAACATAGATGCTATGCGAACAAGAGGCGTTTTCTTAAACTTTTCGTTTCATTAAGAATTTCTACAAAACTCACTTAATACAATTGCTGTTGCTGTTGCTACATTTAGACTTTCGGTTTGTTGCAAAGTTCCAAAACGTGGAATCGTGATTTTATGAGTAATTAGTTTTTGAATTTCTTCAGATATTCCATTAGATTCATTTCCTAAAACAATAATGCTTGGCTGCATTAATTTTTCAGCATAAATGTTTTTTCCTTCTAAAAGCGTTCCATAAACCGGAACTTTTGCTAAAAGTAATTCTTTTTTTAAATCGCAATACTCAACATTTACTCTAGCAATTGAACCCATAGTAGATTGAATAACTTTTGGGTTAAAAACATCAACTGTAGCTTCACTACAAATAATATTCTGCACACCAAACCAATCAGCTAATCTAACAATTGTTCCCATATTTCCTGGATCGCGAATGTCGTCTAATGCAATTTGTAAAGTATTTGAATAATCAACTTTAACTTTTTCTGGAATAATAAAAACCGCTAAACATTCATTTGGTGTAACAAGTGCACTAATGCTTTTTAAGTCAGCTTCTGAAATAAAATTTAATTTTGCTTTTTCAATATTTAAGAATAATTCTTGTGTTGTAAACAATTCAACCAATTCATAATTGGAATTAAGCAATTCTTGAATTACTTTTACACCTTCAGCAATGAATAATTGATACAGTTTTCTGTATTTTTTTTGTTGAAGACTCTTTATTAGTTTAATTTGATTTTTACTAATCATAAAAAGAAGTATTTTTGAACCAATATATACTGCAAATTGAAATATAATTTATCAAAAATAGCATTATTAATTGTAATAACTGCAATTATCTATTCTTGTTCTCCTTTAATGCGAGTGCCAGATGATGAAATGCTATTAGTAAAAAATGAAATTATCATTGACAATCAAAAAGTTGCAGAAGATAGTATTCAGGTATTACTTTATCAAAAACCAAATTCGAGCTTTTTAAAAATTCCCATTCGACTTTATTTATATCATTTAAGTAAAAAAGATGTTGATTCGTCTTATGTAGCTTGGTTAAATAAAAAACCGAATAGAAAAGAAAATTTAATTAACCTACTTTCCGAAAAACAGGTCAATCGTTTGGGAGAATCTTTTTTGGTAAAAGGATATAGTAATTTCTTTAAAAAAGTAGGAGAAGCTCCTATTATTATTGACGAAACTAAAATTGAAAAATCTAAAAAAAGATTAAATTCTTACTACAACAGCATTGGTTATTTTGACAATGAAGTAAAAGCTGAAATTGATTCGATAGGAAAAAAAAGAGGAAAAGTAACTTATACTTTAGTAAAAAACAAACCATATTTAATTGATTCAATATCCTCAATTATTGAAACTAAAATTATTGACAGCATGTATCAATCAATTAAAAACAAATCCTATTTAAAATTAAATAAAAAATATATTGTTACCGATTTTGAAATAGAACGCAAAAGAATAACTAATCATTTTAGAAATAATGGTGCTTATTATTTTCAAGAAAACGACATTAATTATGATGTTTATCAAGATACTATTACAAAAAAATTAGCTGTTGATGTAAAAATAAACGACAGAAACATAACTGTTGATGAAACTAATTATGAAATTCCACACAAAATTTACAAAATTGAAAAAGTAAATGTTTATGTAGATAATGATGCTATAAAAGACAAATCAAAAATCACAGATAGTATAACTTATAAGAACTATACAATTTATGGATCAAAAAAAATAAAATACAGACCAAAAGCAATTACCAATGCAATTTTTATTAGTAAAGATGATTATTATAGTGATAATTCTCGTTTTTTAACTTCACGTTCTTTGAGTAATTTAAATGTATTTAATTATCCAAATATTGACTATAAAGAAAATAAAGATAGTACAGCATTAATTACAAACATTAATTTATCGCCATTTAAAAAATATAATCTTAACCCTAATGTCGATTTTATACATTCAAATATTCAAGATTTTGGAATTGCAGGAAATTTATCTGTAACCTTCAGAAATGTTTTTAGAGGTGCAGAACTACTTCAAGTTTCAACTAGAGGAAATGTTGGTTCTTCTAAAGATTTAGCCAATCCAAAAGGAGTGTTTTTTAATTTATCGGAATATGGTGCTGATGCCAAATTAACTTTCCCTAGAATATTCTTTTTATTTCCAACATCAAAGCTTATTAGAAAAGAAATGTTGCCTTCAACAAATATGTCAGTAGGTTTATTTAGGCAAACAAATATTGGACTTGACAAGGAAAATTTTTCTGGAATTATTGATTATAGTTGGACTCGAAAAATCAACAATGTTTCCAAATTTGAATTATTAAACCTTCAATATGTAAGAAACCTAAATATTAACAATTACTTTAATGTGTATGGCTCTTCTTACGATGATTTAAATGCAATTGCTCAAACCTATAATATTAATCCTGAAAACATTGAAAACGGCAATTTAACCTCTACGGGTGCAGTGTCCTTTATTAATGATGTTATTACATCGCAAACATCTCTTACACCAAGCAACACTGACTATCAGACAGTAAGAAGTATTGGAGAAAGAAGACAACGTTTAATTGAAAATTACTTAATAGCTGCATCAAGTTTTACATTTTCAACTACTAACAAAAGTGATATTTACGATAATAGTTTCCACAATATAAAGGTAAAATTAGAAACTGCAGGAAATGTTATTTCTCTTTTAACAAATGTATCTGATCAACCCAATAGCGATAATGGAAACAAAACATTATTTGGTGTTGAATATGCACAATATATAAAAGGAGATTTTGAATACATTAAACATTGGGACCTAGGTGGAAAAAGAAGTTACGCTATGAGAAGTTTTGTGGGATTAGCTGTTCCTTATGGAAATTCTAATTCTATTCCATTTTCTAAAAGTTACTTTTCGGGAGGTTCAAATGACAATAGAGGTTGGCAACCATATGCCCTTGGGCCAGGCTCAAGTGGTGGAATTAATGATTTTAATGAAGCAAACTTTAAAATGGCCTTCAATGCTGAATATCGTTTCCCGTTTTTTGGACAATTATATGGCGCTTTTTTTGCTGATGCAGGAAATATTTGGAATGTTTTTGATAACGTAGAGGACAAATCTTACACCTTTAACGGAATTTCTTCATTAAAAGACATTGCATTAGGAACAGGAATAGGATTTCGCTACGATTTTAGCTTTTTTGTATTCCGTTTAGATTTTGGATATAAGACATATAATCCTGGAAGACCCGAAAATGAAAGATGGTTTAGAGACCTTAACTTTAATAAAACTGTTCTAAATTTTGGAATAAATTACCCATTCTAATATTTAAAATTCATATTTTTGTCAAAATAACATAACAATCTAATTATGGCTCACAATATTAAACCTGGTGTTGCAACAGGAGATGAAATACAAAACATATTTAAATTTGCAAAAGAAAAAGGCTTTGCTCTACCTGCAGTTAATGTAGTTAGCTCTAGCACAGTTAACGCTGTTATGGAAACAGCAGCTAAATTAAATGCACCTGTTATTATTCAATTTTCAAATGGTGGTGCACAGTTTAATGCTGGAAAAGGGCTTTCAAATGAAAATGAAAAATCTGCAATACTAGGTGGAATCGCTGGAGCAAAACACATTCATACATTAGCTGAAGCTTATGGTGCAACTGTAATTCTTCACACAGATCATTGTGCAAAAAAATTATTACCTTGGATTGATGGCTTATTAGATGCTTCTGAAAAACATTTTGCAGAAACAGGTAAACCTTTATATAGCTCTCATATGATAGATTTATCAGAAGAACCTATTGAAGAAAATATTGAAATTTGTAAAACTTATTTAGCTCGTATGAGTAAAATAGGAATGACTTTAGAAATAGAATTAGGAATTACAGGTGGTGAAGAAGATGGAGTTGATAATACTGATGTAGATAGTTCAAAATTATACACACAACCTGAAGAAGTTGCTTATGCTTACGAAGAGTTAATGAAAATTAGTCCCCGTTTTACAATTGCTGCTGCCTTTGGAAACGTTCATGGTGTTTATAAACCAGGAAATGTAAAATTAACTCCAAAAATCTTAAAAAACTCTCAAGAATACGTTCAAAAACACTATAATACTGAAGAGAACCCAATTGATTTTGTTTTTCATGGTGGAAGTGGTTCTACAGTTGAAGAAATTAGAGAAGCTATTGGTTATGGTGTAATAAAAATGAATATTGACACTGACTTGCAATTTGCATACACAGAAGGATCAAGAGATTACATGACTAAAAATATTGAGTATTTAAAAACTCAAATAGGTAGCCCAGACGGACCAGATAGTCCAAACAAAAAACATTATGACCCAAGAAAATGGGTACGCGAAAGTGAACTAACTTTTATCAAAAGGTTAGAACAAGCTTTCTCAGATTTAAATAACGTAAACACATTATAATAATTACGAATTTCGAATTACAAATTAATTCATAATTCATAATTTATAATTCATAATTATAAAATATGGCTTGGTTTAAAAGAAAAGAAAAAGGTATAACAACCGCTACAGAAGATAAAAAAGATGTACCAAAAGGTTTATGGTACAAATCTCCAACCGGAAAAGTTGTTGACACAGAGGAATTAGCAAAAAATCTATGGGTTAGCCCAGAAGATGATTTTCATGTAAGAATTGGAAGTAAAGAATATTTTGAAATTCTTTTTGATGAAAATACATTTAAAGAGTTAGATGCAAAATTAACATCTAAAGATCCTTTGAAATTTGAAGACACAAAAAAATATAGCGATCGTTTAAAAGATGCTATGAAGAAAACTGAATTGAAAGATGCAGTTAGAACAGCAGTTGGAAAATCAAAGGGAAATAATTTGGTAGTTTGTTGCATGGATTTTGCCTTTATTGGTGGATCAATGGGTGCAGTTGTTGGAGAAAAAATTGCTCGTGGAATTGATTATTCAATAAAACACAAATTGCCTTTTGTAATGATTTCAAAATCTGGTGGTGCACGTATGATGGAAGCCGCTTATTCTTTAATGCAATTGGCAAAAACTTCTGTAAAATTAGCACAACTAGCAGACAAAAAAATACCTTACATTTCATTGTGTACTGATCCAACAACAGGTGGAACAACCGCGTCATATGCAATGTTAGGTGATATTAATATTGGTGAACCAGGAGCTTTAATTGGTTTTGCTGGACCAAGAATTGTAAAAGACACCACTGGTAAAGATTTGCCTGACGGTTTTCAAACTTCAGAATTTTTATTAGAACATGGTTTCTTAGATTTTATAGCACATAGAAAAGAGTTGAAAAACAAAATAAACTTATATATTGATTTAATATTAAATCAAGAAATTAGATAAATAAAAAATCCCATTCTTAATCTGAATGGGATTTTTTTTATAATTAATATTTTACACTTAAAATCTATTTTTTTTCAACTAATGTTAAAACTTAAAGTTCTTGAGTAAGAATCCATTTTTTTGTGGGTTCAACCCAATCTTTATAGGGTTTGTATAAAAAACCATGGCCTAGTTTTTTATCAATTTTTATTTGCTCAAATTTGGTAGTGTAATTTGGTTTATTTTTCCAATAGTCATAATTCTTTCCTGCTATAGTATCAGAATCATCATAGAAACATAAAACTTGTCCGTGAAATTTCCATTCATTATGTTCTTCTTGATAATTATTATTACCAGCTAAAAAAACATAGTTTATTGGATTAGAGTTTATACTTGAAATGTTACTCGCAATAATAGCACCTTTTGATGCACCAATAACGCTTATATTTTTTGATTTAATTCCTGATTTAACTAGGCTATCTATTTCTTTAGAAACCTTTTTTGCATATTGTAGATAATCAACATTTTCATTTCTAACTTCTGCAATTACTATAGAATTTGAATCTTTAAATGCGTTAACAATACTGTCAAATTCATATTTTCCATATTCATCACTAACAGCATTTTTACCTTGAATTTCAATTATTCTTCCGTGTAAATAATAAATGTATTTTTTTTCATTATGTAAGTTTGAATTACATCTAATTTGAATTGCAAATAATGACAATATTAATAAAGATATTATTTTCATTTTTATTTCAAATTTGAAAAAAATTACATTCCAGTTCTAATGGCTTCCACAGGATCTAATTTCGAAGCTGTTATTGCAGGAATAATTCCAGATAATAAACCAATAAAAGCAGCTAAACCTGTTCCTAAAAGCATGTTTGATGCACTCAATACGAATTCAAAATCTAGAGCGCTAGATAATACTAAAGCTATTATCCAAACCAAGAACATTCCGATTAAACCTCCAATTAGAGATAAGATTATGGCTTCAAATAAAAATTGAAACAATATAAACCTGTTCTTTGCTCCTAATGCTTTTTGAATTCCAATTAAATTAGTTCTCTCTTTTACAGAAACGAACATAATATTTGCAATTCCAAAACCACCAACTAACAATGAGAACAAACTTATTACCCAACCAATCATATTCATTTGCCCAACAATATTGTCAATAAAATCCGTAAAGCCAGATAAAACATTCATAAAGAAATTATCAATCTCACCTGGTTTAACTCCACGCATTGTTCGCAATTTCTGACTCACGTCTGCCTTAAATTCCTCAATATCAATTCCTTTTTCTGGCTTAATTAAAATAGCTGGTGTTAATGATGTGTTGTTATCCCCATACATTCTTCTCAAAAAATTTACCGGAAAAAATACAGCAACGTCATTACTATCGCCAAACATACCTTCACCTTGCTTTTTTAGCACCCCTATAACAGTGAATTTTTGACCATATAATCTAATTTTTTCTCCTAATGGATCAGAGTTTCCAAACAACCCATCTGCAACTTCACTTCCAATTACAATTACAGCTGAACCTGAATTTGATTCTGATTCATTAAATAACCTTCCACTTTCAATTTTAAAGGATTCAATATCAAAGAACTCATTTGTAGATGGTTTTACACGAATAGAATTTACTGTTTTGTCTTCATATTTTATGTTTTCATTTCTGGTAAACATATTAAACGATATTTTATCAACTCCATTTACAGAGCGTTTTAAGGTTTCAAATTCTTCATAAGTTACATTTGGAAATTGTTCTCTTTTCCAACGAGGAACTTCAGATGGTCCAAATGAAAACCTCATTAGATAGATAGTGTTCATATCCATATCACTCAAATCTTCTTTTATTTTTTTATCCATAGAATCAACTGCTGCCAAAACTGCAATAATTGAAAAAATACCAATCGTAACACCCAATAATGACAAAAGGGTACGAAGTTTATTATTTCGTAAAGCATTTAAAGCAAATTGTAAACTCTCTCCAAGTAGTCGTAAGTATAAAATCATAATCTTGTTTGATTACTTATAAGTAGAATTAAATTTGAATTTGTTACATAAAAAACAAAAAAACACTTATAATTATTCTTGAATCTTTTGTTTACAATACCTACTTTTGCAACACTAAACATCATAAGAATCTAAAATCTATTTAGATTAAACAAACAACACACAATGACAACTACAAAAAAAATCAATTCGGCACTTATTTCTGTTTTCGATAAAACAGGTTTAGAGCCAATCGTTAAAGCACTTCACAATAATAACGTTACTATTTATTCAACTGGTGGAACAGAATCTTTTATCAAAGAATTAGGAATTCCCGTTGTTGCAGTTGAAGATGTAACTTCTTATCCTTCAATTCTTGGAGGAAGAGTTAAAACATTACATCCAAAAGTTTTTGGTGGAATTTTAAACCGTCAAGACAATGAAAGTGATGTTGCTCAAATGAAAGAATTTAATATCCCCCAAATTGATTTAGTAATTGTAGATTTATATCCTTTTGAAAAAACAGTTGCAAGTGGTGCAGGTGAAACTGACATCATTGAAAAAATTGATATTGGTGGAATTGCTTTAATTAGAGCTACAGCCAAAAACTTTAAAGACACAGTCATCGTTGCTTCAGTTGATGATTATTCTACTTTGCTAAGTTTCTATTCAGAAAACAATGGTGGTACAACTTTAGAAAACAGAAGATTATTAGCTACAAGAGCTTTTAATGTTTCATCTCATTATGATTCAGCAATTTTTAATTATTTCAACGCAACTCATGAAGAAGCTGTTTTGAAAATTAGTGAAACAAACGGAAATGTTCTTCGTTATGGAGAAAATCCTCATCAAAAAGGTTTCTTCTTTGGAAAATTTGAAGACATGTTCTCTAAACTTCATGGAAAAGAATTATCATACAACAATTTATTAGATGTTGATGCTGCTGTGAATTTAATGAATGAATTTAAAAATGACGAACCAACATTTGCTATTTTAAAACACAATAACGCATGTGGAATTGCTTCAAGAAAAACTATGAAAGAAGCTTATCTTGATGCACTTGCTGGTGATCCAACTTCTGCTTTTGGAGGAGTTTTGATTGCAAATGGTAAAATTGACAAAGCAACAGCACAAGAAATCAACAAGTTGTTTTGCGAAGTAGTTATTGCTCCAGATTATGAAAACGATGCTATTGAAATTCTTGAAGAAAAGAAAAATAGAATTATTTTAGTACAAAAAGATGCTGCATTACCAGCAACTACAGTGAGAACATGTTTAAATGGTGTTTTAGTTCAAGATAAAGATAATGTTACAGATACTAAAGAGCACCTAAAAAACGTTACTATAGCTAAGCCTTCTAATGAAGAGATTGAAGATTTAATTTTTGCCTCTAAAATTTGTAAACATACAAAATCAAATACTATTGTTTTTGCAAAGAACAAACAACTTTGTGCTTCAGGAACAGGTCAAACATCAAGAGTTGATGCCTTAAAACAAGCTATTGATAAAGCCGTTTTTTTTGAATTTGATTTGAACGGTGCGGTTATGGCAAGTGATGCTTTCTTTCCGTTTCCTGATTGTGTTGAAATAGCAGATAAGGCTGGAATAACTGCAGTTATCCAACCAGGAGGTTCTATTAAAGACGAATTGAGTATTAATTATTGCAATGAAAATAATGTTGCGATGGTATTTACAGGAATTCGTCATTTTAAACATTAATTTTATTACTTTTGTATCCATAAATATCTAACTAGTAACTAATACCCTTCTTATAATATGGGATTTTTTGATTTCATGACCGAGGATATAGCAATTGACCTTGGTACCGCAAATACCTTAATCATACATAATGACAAAGTTGTAATTGATAGCCCGTCTATTGTTGCAAGAGACAGAATTACTGGAAAAATTATAGCTGTCGGTAAAGAAGCCAGTATGATGCAAGGTAAAACACATGAAAACATTAAAACAATTCGTCCCTTAAAAGATGGTGTTATTGCTGATTTTGATGCTTCGGAAAAAATGATAAGTATGTTTATTAAAAGTATTCCTGCATTAAAGAAAAGATTATTTACTCCAGCTTTACGAATGGTTATCTGCATTCCTTCTGGAATTACAGAAGTAGAAATGCGAGCTGTAAAAGAATCTGCTGAAAGAGTTAATGGAAAAGAAGTATATCTTATTCATGAACCTATGGCAGCTGCAATTGGTATTGGAGTAGACATTATGCAACCTAAAGGAAACATGATTGTTGATATAGGTGGTGGAACAACAGAAATTGCAGTTATTGCTCTTGGCGGAATTGTATGTGATAAATCTGTGAAAATTGCAGGTGACGTTTTTACAAACGACATTATCTATTACATGAGAACACAACACAATTTATTTGTTGGAGAAACTACAGCAGAAAAAATAAAAATTCAAATTGGTGCAGCTATTGAAGAACTTGAAAATGCTCCAGAAGACATGTCGGTTCAAGGTAGAGATTTATTAACAGGAAAACCCAAACAAGTTGATGTATCGTACAGAGAAATTGCTAAAGCTTTAGACAAATCTATTCAACGTGTTGAAGATGCTGTTATGGAAACTTTATCACAAACTCCTCCTGAATTAGCCGCTGATATATATAACACAGGTATTTATTTAGCCGGTGGTGGTTCAATGCTAAGAGGTTTAGACAAGCGAATATCATTAAAAACTGATTTACCCGTTTATATTGCAGAAGATCCCTTAAGAGCAGTTGTAAGAGGAACTGGAATGGCACTGAAAAACATAAACAAATACAAAGGAATACTTATCAAATAATAGAAAAACGTAAATGCAGCAAATAGTAAACTTCTTTATTAAAAACAGCTATAAATTGCTGTTTTTGCTGCTTTTAGGCATATCTATTTATTTTACTATACAAAATAATTCATATCATAAAAGTAGAACAATTAGTTCTGCTAATTATGTAAGCGGTTATGTCTACGAAAAGATTGATGAAGTCAATATTTATTTTGATTTAAAAGAAGTAAACCAAGAGTTAGCCGAAGAAAATAGTCAGTTAAAACAACTTCTTTATAATAGTAAAGACACTATTTTAACTACTCCTTTAGATCTTCCTGAAAGCTTACTTCAGTATAAAGTTATTCAAGCTAAAGTTACTAAAAACTCTTTTGATGTGTATGATAATTATCTTTCTTTGAATGCTGGAACAAAAGATGGAATAAAAGAAGATATGGGTGTCATCAATAGCAAAGGTGTTGTTGGAATTATAGATAAAACCACAACTAATTATGCAACTGTTTTAAGTATACTTAATACAAAATCACAGTTGAATGCAAAAATTAAAAACACCAACCATTTTGGAACTTTAACATGGGATGCTAAAAACGCTGGATATGTTCAGCTAGTTGATGTTCCTAGATTAGCTAACCTTAAAAAAGGAGACACCATTGTGACGGGCGGACAATCTGTTATTTTTCCAGAAAACATTCCTATTGGAAGAATTGACAAAGCATATACAGACAAAAACACTAACTACTATACAATTAGTGTTCGGTTATTTAATGATATGACGAACGTAGGGTTTGTTTATATTATTGATAATACAAAAAAGACTGAATTAATAGAATTACAAAACTCATATAATGAACAGTAGTCTTTTACTAAATATATTTAGATTTATTGTATTGATAGCCCTTCAGGTATTAGTGTTTAATAACATTAAGCTTTTTGGCTACCTTGACCCATTTCCCTATGTGCTTTTTATTATTCTGTACCCAGTTAATAGCAATAGATCGTTATTTTTACTTATGAGTTTTTTGTTAGGATTAACTCTAGATATGTTTGGTGATACTGGAGGGATTCATGCAACAGCTTGTTTAATTCTAGCTTATATTAGGCCTTCAATATTTAAATTTTCTTTTGGCTTGAGTTATGAATACCAAACCATAAAAATTGCGGAAAAAATTTCTTATGATCGAATTTCTTTTATCGTTATATCCGTTTTCATTCATCATTTCCTTATTTATATGCTAGAATTATTGCGTTTTGGTTTAATTTTAGATATATTCCTTAGAACACTTTTAAATACTATATTCACAACCATTGTTTGTATTTTGACTATATATTTAATAAAACCAAATAGGCGATGAAAAAAATACTATTACCAGCAATAGTAATCATATCAGCAATCATTATTTTAATCAGACTCTTTTATCTTCAGATTATCGATGATAGTTTAAAAATAAAGTCAGACAATAATGCTATTAAAATTGCCTATGATTTTCCAGAACGTGGCTACATCTATGATAGAAACAGTAAATTATTAGTTGCCAATCAACCTTCTTATGACATCATGGTAATTCCTAGAGAAATTAAGGAATTAGACACTGTACAATTATGTCAATTACTTAAAGTTGATATGAGTTATTTTAAAAATAAATTAGAAAAAGCAATAGTATATAGCCCAAGATTACCATCTGTATTTTTGCCACAATTAACAAAACTAGAGTACGCTGCCTTTCAAGAAAAAATAAGAAAATTCAAAGGATTCTATATTCAAAAACGTTTTTTACGCGATTATCAAATAAACTACGCTCCTAATGTCTTTGGATATATTAAACAAGTAAACGAAGGTCAAATAAATAAAAACCCCTACTACAAAAGTGGCGATTTAATTGGCATACAAGGAGTTGAACAAGAATATGAAGAAATTCTAAGAGGTGTTAAAGGTGTTAAATATTTTCAAAAAGATAGGTTTAACAGAATTATAGGTTCTTATAAAGACGGAAAATATGATACAATTCCCATTCAAGGTAGAGATCTTACACTAACTATTGATGCTGAATTGCAAAAATATGGTGAAGAATTAATGATAAACAAAAGAGGTGGAATTGTTGCCATCGAACCTAAAACAGGTGAAATCTTAGCACTTATATCTGCTCCTTCTTATGATCCTGCACTTCTTGTTGGGAAAGATAGATCAAAAAATTATACCATGTTGTATTATGATTCTATTGCAAAACCTTTATATGACAGAAGTTTATTAGCTGAGTATCCTCCTGGTTCACCTTTTAAAATTTTGACTGGACTAATTGGCTTACAAGAAGAGGTAATTGACGAAAACACTGGCTTTATTTGTCGTCACGGGTTTTCTTATGGTCGCGGTGCTTTTATGAAATGTCACGATTCGGGATTATCTATTCTTCATAATGGAATTTATCGCTCTTGTAATACCTATTTTGCCAATGTATTTAAAAAAACTATAGATAAATATAAAGATCCATCCTATAGCGTTGATAACTGGAATAGACATTTACAAAGTTTTGGACTAGGTAATTATTTAGGGTATGATTTGCCTATTGGAAGAAAAGGCAGAATTCCTTCTTCAAGTTTATATGAAAAATTTTACCCCAATGGTGGTTGGAGAAGTAATACAATAATTTCAAACTCAATTGGTCAAGGAGAAATTGATGTTACTCCTATGCAACTTGCTAACATGATGGCAGCCGTTGCAAATGAAGGATATTATTACACACCTCACATTGTAAAGAAAATTAAAAATTTTCAAATTGATAAAAAATTTACAACTCGTCATCAAACGTCTGTTGATAAACAATATTTTAAACCTGTAATTGAAGGCTTGTATGATGTGTATAATATCGGAACCGCTTCAACTTTAAAAGTAAAAGATTTGGCAATCTGTGGAAAAACTGGTACAGCAGAAAACTTTGTTAAAATTAACGGTGTAAGAACTCAATTAACAGACCACTCTATATTTGTTGCTTTTGCTCCAAAAGACAACCCGAAAATTGCCATAGCCGTTTTAGTAGAAAATGGCTATTGGGGAAATAGATTTGCTGGCCCAATTGCAACATTAATGATTGAAAAGTACCTTAATAATGTAATTACTAGAACTGACTTAGAAAAAGCAATGCTTACAAAAAGCTTAGAATCAGAATATGCAAAAGTAATTAGTGGAAAACCTTTCACTATTAACCATTAATAAATGAAAAACCAAAGTGTAATAGCAAATATTGACTGGATAACGATTTTAATCTATATAACATTGGTTATTATGGGTTGGATGAATATCTATTCTGCTTCATTACCTTTAGAAGAAACTTATATTTTAGATACTTCACAAATTTATGGAAGACAACTACTTTTCATAATTTTAACCGTTCCAATTATTTTGATTGTCCTAAATATAAATGCCAAAATATTTGAAAAATTTTCAGTTATTTTTTACATAATAGGTATACTCTTATTATTAGGTTTATTTGTTTTTGGAACCTCGGTTAAAGGGCAAACCAATTGGTATAAAATAGGTGGTTTTGGTTTTCAACCTTCAGAAATTGTTAAAATATCTTGTTCTTTATTATTAGCAAAATATTTAAGTGATGCACAAATAAACTTAAAAATCAGGAAATTTCAATATATAGCCATAGGAATTATTATGGTGCCTGTTGGATTAATTATGTTGCAACCAGACGCTGGAAGTGCAATGATATTTTTAGCCTTAATTTTTGTTCTAAACAGAGACGGACTTCCATCTTGGTATTTATGGACTGGAGTTACTGCTATTGTAGTGTTCTTGTTAGCTTTGTTTGTAAAACCAATTTTCTTGGTCGCTTTTATATTACTGTTTATGATAATTCATTTTATCTTTAATACTAAAATATCTAGAAACCCTATTATTTATGTTTTGTTATTCATACTAATTTCTGGATTTACTTTATCGGTTGATTATGTATATGAAAATGTATTAGAACCCCATCAAAAAGATAGAATTGATGTATTATTTAACGATAATGTTGACATGAAAAATGAAGGTTATAATTTAAATCAATCAATGATTACAATTGGATCTGGAGGTCTATTAGGAAAGGGATATCTAGAAGGTACACAAACCAAAGGAAACTTTGTACCAGAACAACATACCGATTATATTTTTACAACAGTTGGTGAAGAATGGGGATTTGTAGGTTCCTTTGTTGTAATAGCCTTGTTTGTTACACTAATTCTTCGGATCATAAAATTGGCAGAAAATCAAAAAACCAAATTTAGTCGCGTTTATGGATATTGCGTAGCAACAATTCTCTTCACACACTTTTTTGTAAACATAACCATGCTGATAAAATTATTTCCAACTATTGGAGTTCCTTTGCCTTTCTTCTCGTATGGTGGTTCAAGTTTATGGTCTTTTACTGTTTTACTATTTGTGTTTATAAAACTTGATGCCAATAAAGTAAATGAATGGTAATTAAAACTTCCAGTTTTTATATCCGTTATTTGCTTCTAAACGATTTTCGAGATCATCTGGCAAATCTTTAAAAAAATCAATTCCAGTCATTTTTTCTATAGCATCAACAGGAACAACGAAATTGTATAAAGGTTTATTAGAATCCTTGTGAGGTATTAAAAAACCAATCATATTCGATCTGTCTTTAGTTAAAATAATTTTATAAAAATAATCAGGAACAGCAACATCTTCTGTACCAATTGTTTTTAAACCATCTTCTAAAACGCCTCCAGTAATTACATAAATACCATCATATCGTTCTGCCCAATATCTAGTTTTCTGTTCTAATCTATTCCAAATTCCAGCATTAAAATCATATAATTGAGGAGAAGCATTTGAAGTTAAAAAAGTTAACTCATACATTTCGTAAGAACTTTTTCTATCGGCAGCCGGACAAAGATGCCCTTTGTTATAGCCTGAATTTTTAAAATTTCTCCAATCTGCCGATTTAGTTTTAACTGATTTATCTTGGTTAAAATAAGGTCTTTTATAATCTGCTCTAGGCATATCACTTTTTGTTAACTCATAGGCAACCCATTCGGCTTGTTCAAAATTTTCCTTGTAAGAAAAAGTATAAGCATCATTCGAATAAACATCATTTGAAGTTGAAGTAGGCAAATAATTAAACTCAGAATTCTCAGTATAAGTAGACGATTGCTCACTTTCATCAAATATATCAACAGAATTTACCTGTTTACAGGATAAAAATTGCATTATGGCGAATAATAGTAAAATTTTGATGTTCTTCATACTTATAAGAATTATTTTAACTTGTTTTTTCTTAACTTTGTAAAGATAATTTAAAATAATAAAATCACTATGAAAACAAAATTAATACTAGTAATAGCAATCTTAACATTTCAATTTGGATTTAGTCAAGAACCCGTTAGAGTTAACTCTGTAGCAATTGATTCTGTTAAAACTGCACCTTTAGAATTAGAAAAAGAAACAAAAGCTAATGTAAAAGCAGAAAATGACAGATTGAAAGATGAAAAAAGAGAACTTGAAGCAGAAAAAAAAGAATTAGAAAAAGCTGAAAAGGAAAAAAATGCCATAGAAAAAGAGCATCAAAAAGAACTTGACAAAGCTAAAAAAGAAGCTAAAAAAGCTGAAAAAGAAAGAAAAGCTTCAGAAAAAGCAATAAAGAAAATAGAAAAAGATAAAAAGAGATTAGACAAGGCTACTAGAAATGTTGAAAAAACAGAAGATAAAATTAGAAAAGCAACTGCCGATTTAAAAAAAGAAAGAGCAAAATACGAAAAGGATAAACTAAGAGGAAAACTTTCTCCAAATGATGATGTTAAATTGAGAGAAAAAATATTAAAAAAAGAAAACAAAATCAATGATTTACAGCTTGACTTAGAAAAAGACAAAAAAAACTTAAACAAATTATTAAAATAGTTTAAATCTTTTATCAATAAAAAAATCCCATTCTTAATTTGAATGGGATTTTTTTGTTAAATATGTGAAACTAACAAGAGTTTTGAAAAATTATGTAAGACACTTTAATGCTATTTAAACCAATTTTACAAAAAAATAAATAGCTATGAAAAAATCAATTATTACATTAAGCATCATTATACTTTTTATATCTTCATGTAAAAATCAAACCGAAAAATCAAACCGAAAATTACCCAAAAGAAATGAACCAAAAAATGTGTCTTTCAAAATAGAGAATACAAAAAACTGGTTTGAGGAAAATAAAAACAACATTAAAAATTTAGATATTGTATTCGCTATAAATAGAGTTGACAAAGAAAACTTTACCAAATTGGATTCCGTAATTATTCCAACCGATTTAACTGGTGATAAAGAATTTTACTTGCCCTTTCCTTTTGAGGTGTCCTCTTTGGACAAAGTAGATAAAATTATAGTATTTTCTTATCCTGCACAAGCCTTTGCAACTTATGAATATGGTATTTTAACTTATACTGGACCAACAAGCATGGGAAGCAAAACACACAAAACTCCAACCGGTTTGTTTTTTACCAACTGGAAAGCTGAAGAAACAACTAGCACCTTTAATGACGAATGGGAGTTAAAATGGAATTTTAATATTGAGAATAAAGAAGGTGTCGGTTTTCATGAGTATAGTTTACCCGGTTTTCCTGCTTCACATTCTTGTTTGAGGCTATTAGAAAAAGATGCAAAACATTTATATAATTGGGCAGACCAATGGGTTTTAGCTAATGCAGAAACCGTGAAGATAAAAGGAACTCCTGTTGTAGTTTTTGGTAGTTATAATTTTAACGAACCAAAACCATGGTTGCAATTAGTAAATAACCCGAAAGCATTATCTCTAAGTGAAAATGAAATTAACTCTATTATCAAACCTCATTTAAATACAATTTTAAAAGAGCAAGAAAAAAGGATAGCCTCAAAAAAATAATACCAAAAAAATCCCATTTTCTCAAATGGGATTTTTTTATTTTAACTTATTTTAATCTTATTTTCTAGACTTATTCACAGAAACATAATTTGAAGACTTTACTAATTTAGCGATATCTTGTATAACATTTAATGATTCATCTACATAAGGATCTTTACTTAATTCTTCATGCCATCTATCTCTTTTGTCTTTTAGCAAAGTGTCTTTTTTAAATTCTTCCATTTCGTATGGAAGTGAGCTAAAAGTTAAATTATTTTTATAAGTTTTAAGTCCGTCATAAGTTTTGTTTTTAGTCTCTAATTCGGCTAATTCTTTTTTATATGTGATATAATTTAAGCTTACTTCTTTATCATCTTTACGTTCAAAATTCCATTTAGCGTAAGAATCAATTAAGTTAAACTCAATGTTTTTCTCAACTCTCATTTTACTATTGGCTAAAACCACATCAAAGTTAGCACCTGTTGTATTGTAAGTTGCAGGAGCAATTTTATCCCAAGGTAAAGCTTCTGGCTCATCTCTTTCACCTGTGTCAAAATAAGCAAAACGATCTGGCAAAACTATATCAGATAATACTCCTTCTCTCTGAGTTGAACCTCCATTAATTCTATAAAATTTTTGAATAGTTGTTTTCAACGAACCTAAATCACCTAAAGAGTTTCCTCTAACCATGTCATTTAAATCAATTACATTTTGAACAGTTCCTTTTCCATAAGTATGTTTACTTCCTATAACAACACCACGTTTATAATCTTGAATAGCAGCTGCGAAAATTTCTGAAGCTGAAGCTGAATAACCATTTACCATAACTACTAAAGGTCCGTCCCATTGAACACTTGAATCTTTATCATCTAATATGTTTGGTTCAGATTTGGCATATTTTACTTGTACAACTGGTCCTTTATCAATAAATAAACCAACCATATCAACAACAGTTTGTAGCGAACCTCCACCATTATCTCTCAAATCCATAATAATACCTTGAACTTTTTGCTTCTTTAAGCGTTCAATTTCAATTGCTACATCTTTAAAAGCATCTCTTTTATCTTTGTTATCAAAAGAAATATAGAATTTAGATAAATAAATTATACCAAATAATTTTCCATCTTTAACAACAGTACTAGATTTGGCAAAAGTTTCTTCCGTTTCAACAACATCTCTGATAATTGAAATTACTTTTACACTTCCATCAACACGCTTTACTGTTAAACGAACTTCAGTTCCTTTTGGTCCTTTAATTTTTTTAACAACATCGTCAATTCGCATTCCAGTAATATCAATTGGTTCACCTTTTCCTTGAGCAACTTTTATAATGATATCTCCTTGTTCTAATTCTTTTCCTTTCCAAGCTGGTCCACCAGAAATTAATTCAGAAACTTCTACTCCAACATTTTTCTTTTGTAAACGTGCACCAATTCCTTCGAATGTTCCACTCATACTTACATCAAAACGTTCTTTATTTTCTGGAGAAAAATAAAATGTATGTGGATCAAATCGCTCAACAATCGAATTTAAATAAACACCAAACCAATCATCTCTATTCAAATCTTTAATACTAAAATAAGTATCATCTAAATTCTTCTTAATTGATTCTCTAGCATCCTTTTCTAATTCAGTGAAAGTTTTAATTTCTACTTTATTATTTGTATCTGCTTTTTCCTGAATTTTTTCTTTGTCATCAATAGATGATAATACAGAAAACTTAAGCTGCTTTTCCCAAATTTGATATAAGTCTTTTTTATTTTTAGCAAACGGAATTTTTTCATAGTCCACACTTATGGTTTCATCTAAATTAAAATTAAATGGTTTGTCTAAAACATCTTTATAAATAGCTTCAGATTCATTCATTCTTTGAAGCAATCTACTATGGGTTAAATCAAAAAATTTCAAATCCTTATTTTTAATAAAATCATCAATTGAGTCTTCATAAACTTTAAATTCTTCAATATCAGATTGAACAAAATAGCGTCTAAAAGGATCTAATGAATTCAAATATTTATCGTATACTTTTTCAGAAAACTTATCGTCCAAAGCAATTGGGCTATAATGTCCTTTTTCAAGCACATAAGCCAAAAGCTCCAATAGCAATTTATCCTTCTCGGGATTTGCTTCAACTTTTTTAGGTCTAAAACTCCAAAAAAGCACTGCTGATAAGGCAGTTATAATCAAGATAATCTTATAATTCTTTTTCATAAATATGACTAAACGGTTCATTCAAAAATTTTCAACTAAATTACATAAAATATTATGCCAAACTCTTAAAAAGAAGATAAAAATTTGGTAATATTTACCTATTTGTGTGAAATATTAGCATAAAGTTACTTTCAAATTTAGTAATTTAGCATTTCCTATTTAAATAAAATGAAAAAACCTTTAATATTAATTACAAATGACGACAGTATTGTTGCTCCAGGAATAAGAGTACTTATTGAAGTTATGAAAGAAATTGGAGAAGTAATAGTTGTAGCACCTGACAGCCCACAAAGCGCAATGGGTCATGCAATTACTATAAACAACACTATTACTTTAGATAAATTAAATTTAGACAAAGAGATAGAGCATGAATATAGCTGTTCTGGAACACCTGTAGATTGTGTTAAAATTGCAGTTCATGAAATACTAAAACGCAAACCAGACTTATGTGTTTCAGGCATTAATCACGGGTCAAATTCTTCCATAAATGTAATTTATTCGGGTACAATGAGTGCTGCTGTTGAAGCCGGAATAGAAGGAATTCCTGCCATAGGTTTTTCATTACTAGATTATAGTTGGGATGCAGATTTTGAACCTTTTAAAGCTTATGTCAAGAAAATTGCAATGCAAGTTTTAGAACAAGGATTGCCTGAAGGTGTTGTGTTAAACGTGAATTTTCCAAAATTAAAAGCAGAAGAACTAAAAGGAATAAGAATTTGTCGTCAAGCGAAAGCAACTTGGATTGAAGAATTCGACAAACGAACAAACCCAATGGGAAAAGAATATTATTGGCTATCTGGTGAATTTGTAAACCAAGATAAAGGTGAAGATACTGATGAATGGGCTTTGCACAATGGTTATGTTTCTGTTGTTCCTGTTCAGTTTGACTTGACAGCATATCACGCTATTTCTCAATTAAATAACTGGAATTTATAATGCAAAAAAAAGATTTAATTATTGGGGTTTTAATTGGACTTGTAACTTCTTTTATAGGTTGTTTTCTATTTATAACATTATTTACTTCAATGGGTTTTGTAGAGGGCTATACCAATTTAAAAGCACAAGGAAGTTTAGGTAAATTAATTACGTTGGGAGCTTTATTAAACATGGGGATAGTCTTTTTATTATTCAAAAAAAATAAAGATGAAATGGCAAAAGGCGTTATTTTATGCATATTTATATTAACGATTTACACTTTATTTGCCTAGTTATGAAATACTACATAATCGCAGGAGAAGCTTCGGGAGATTTACATGGATCTAATCTTATGAAAGCATTGTATAAAGAAGATGCAAATGCTGAAATTAGATTTTGGGGTGGAGATCTAATGCAAAACGTTGGAGGAACTTTAGTAAAACATTATAAAGAGCGTTCTTTTATGGGTTTCTTAGAAGTCATTCAAAATATTTCTAAAATCTTTAAAGACATTGCTTTTTGTAAAAGTGACATCGCTTCTTTTAATCCAGATGCTTTGATATTCATTGATAATTCGGGTTTTAATTTGCGAATTGCTAAGTGGGCAAAAGAACAAAATTTTCAAACTAGTTATTATATTTCTCCACAAGTTTGGGCTTCTAGAGCTGGTAGAGTTGAGGCAATAAAACGCGATATTGACCACATGTATGTAATTTTGCCTTTTGTGGAAGATTTCTATAAAAAGTATGATTATAAAGTTGATTTTGTAGGTCATCCACTAATTGATGCCATTGAAAATAAAACATATGCTGATGAAACAGATTTTAGAAAAGAGCATAATTTATCAAACAATCCAATAATTGCACTTTTGCCCGGAAGTAGGAAACAAGAAATCACAAAAATGCTTTCTATTATGCTTTCTGTAACCGATGATTTTAAAGGGTATGAATTTGTAATTGCTGGTGCTCCAAGCCAGGAATTTGAATTTTATAAACCTTTTCTAAAAAAGAAAAATATAAACTTCATTTCAAACAAAACTTATGATTTGCTGAATATTTCTCACGCTGCTCTAGTAACATCTGGAACAGCTACATTAGAAACGGCTTTATTCAAAGTTCCTCAAGTGGTTTGTTATAAAGCAAATGCTGTTTCCTATCAAATTGCTAGACGAATTATTACTTTAAAATTTATTTCATTAGTCAATTTAATTATGGATAAAGAAGTTGTTAAAGAATTAATTCAAAGCGACTTAAATACAAAACAACTAAAGAAAGAGCTCAACAATATACTTACTTCACCAAAAAGAGAAGAAATTTTAAAGGACTACGAATTACTTCAACAAAAACTTGGGGGAAAAGGTGCAAGTGAAAAAACTGCTCATTTAATACACAAGAGATTGAAAAAATGATATATTTGCAAAAATTAAATACTTTGAAGCACTACTTTCTTACACTTTCATTTCTTTTCTTAATTCATTTTTCATCTGAAGCTCAGTCAGTTAACGAACACATGACTATTGCACCTGTTTCTGAAGGAATGGGTATTATTGAAAAATATGATGCAAGTGAAAAAGCATTGGTTAAAAACTTTAAAAAGAAAGATCAAGAACTTAAAAAATTAAAATTAATTTCTGTTAAACTTCAAAAAAGACTTACTCTAGAAGACGCCACTACTATTTCAAATGTAAATTTTCCTAATTTTCAAAAAGCTGAAGTTATTGAAGCCGCTAAAGAATATATTGGAACACCCTATCATTATGGTGGAATGTCAAAAAATGGTATTGATTGTTCTGCATTAATGTTGTTTGCTTACACAAAAAACGACATGGAACTTCCTAGAACTTCAAGAGCTCAATCAAAAATCGGCAGAAAAGTCAAAAAATCTAAAGCTGAACCTGGAGATTTAATATTTTTTAAAACCAATAGAAGAAGAAATATTATTACTCATGTTGGATTGGTAACAGAAAATCATGAAGGGCTAATAAAATTCATTCATGCTTCGTCAAGTCAAGGTGTTATTGAATCTTCTTTAGATAATAGTTACTATAAAAAAACATTTGCAAAAATCAAACGTATTATAGAATAATATAAATTTTGAAAAAACCTACCTTACTCTTATTTATCCTTTTTTCTGTTGTATTTAGTAGTTGTAAATCTTCAAAATCTGTTACAAATACATCTAAGAGCGTTTCAAAACAAAAGAATTCGATTGTAAAAACAGCTGAAGAAAATTTAGGAGTTAAATACAAATTTGGTGGCACAACAAAATCTGGAATGGATTGTTCTGGATTAGTTTATAGTACTTTTCAAAAATTTGATTACAAGTTGCCTAGAAGTTCTTATGAAATGGCAAATGAAGGCAAAGAAATATCAAAATCCAAAGCTGAACCAGGAGATTTAATTTTTTTTAAAACTGGTGGAAGTCGAAAAATAAATCATGTTGGATTAATTACTGAAATTAAAAAAGATGAAATATTTTTCATACATTCGTCAACAAGTAAAGGAGTAATAATCTCTTCCACAAACGAAGCCTATTACGCAAAAGCCTTTGACAAAATAAAACGAGTTATAGAGTAAAACATAACATAAATGGATGTACTAAAATATCCAATCATACTTATTGCTGTTTGTTTTGGATTAGGAATTGTAATCCAAAATTATGCGCATTTTTCGTTTACTACTCTTTTATATTCTTCAATAATTTCTTTCGTTTTGTTTTTAGTACTTTTTTTTAAGTATAGAAATAAAAACACTAAAAACATCTTATTTGGATTGCTTACTTATTTCCTCATTCTTTCTGTAGGAAGTTTATCTTTATATATTCATCTAGACTTTCACAACAAAAACCATTATTCTAATCTTGAAATAAAAGAACAAAACAATATTAAAGGTTTAGTTGTTGAAGAATTAAAATCAAATGAATTTTACACCAAGTTTATTGTTAAAATCGATTCCTTTAATCATCAGAAAAGTTCAGGTAAACTTTTGGTTTATTTTTCAAAGAAAAACCCAGATTCTTTATTTATTGGTGATTTAGTTTCTTTTAAATCTGAACTAAAACCAATTCTAAAAAACTACAATCCAGATACATTTGACTATGCTAATTACATGGAAAACCAAAACGTTTATCATCAAATAAAATGTTTTGAAAATGATTATTTTATTGGAGAAAAAGTCAAAAATTTTACCTTTTACATTAATGAACTTCGAAAAAAATTAGTGCATAGTTTTGATGCACATCATTTTTCTATTAGAACAAAATCTATAATTAACGCTTTATTATTAGGTCAAAAACAACAAATTGACAGCGAAACTTTAAACGATTATAAAAATGCTGGAGTTGTTCATATCCTAGCCATTTCTGGTTTACATATTGGTATTATTTATACTTTTTTCAATTTTATTTTTGGATTTCTAAATCGCGTCAAGCATGGAAAAACCATAAAACTAATTATCATAATTCTTCTTTTGTGGCTTTTTGCTTTGATTTCTGGTATGTCTGCTTCTATTACTAGATCTGTTACAATGTTTAGTGTTATTGCATTTGGCACTTTCTTAAACAGGAAGAACTTTATGTTTAATGCTATTGCTGCTTCGTTCTTAATCTTATTGATTTACAATCCACTTTTAATTTTTGATGTTGGATTTCAATTGAGTTATGCAGCAGTAATTTCGATTTTATTGTTTCAGCCATTTTATCAAAAATTTTATTATTCTAAAAACAAAATTGTAGTTTATATCACCGATTTATTTTTAGTTTCGTTAACTGCTCAACTTGGTGTTTTGCCTTTAATGTTGTTGTATTTTAAACAAGTTCCAATGTTATTTTTATTAGCAAATTTTGCAGTTATTCCTGTTGCAACTGTAATTTTGATTGTTGGAATTATAGTTCTTTTTCTGAATTTTGTGTATTTACCTTTAGCACTACTTTTAGGAAAACTGATTTCTTTTTTGGTAGAAACAATGAACAATTACATTCATTGGCTATCTAGTTTTCAAGATTATGTGATTAAGAATATAACATTTACACCTTTTTTAACTGTTGGATTATATCTCTTACTTTTAAGTGTTGTTTATTGGATTTACAATCCTAAAAACAAACGCTTTTTATACGTTTTAGTTCTGATACTTTCATTTCAAACCTTATATTTTTATACAAAAAACGAAACTTCACATAAAACTGAATTGATTGTATTTAACAATAAAGAAAGTGCTATTTCAATTTTTGATGCTAATAAAATTACAATTTTTTCGAATGATAGTTTAATTGATAAAAACCAAAGTATTCAAGAATATGCTACGGCTAAGTTTAATCCGAAAGTAGTATTTCATCCTTTGGAGAATGTCTTATTTTTCAAAAAGAAAAAAATAATTATTGTTGATGAAAACACAATTTACAACACATCTATAAAACCTGATGTTGTTATTCTTAGACAAAATTCAAGAATTAATATGGAACGTTTAATTTTAACATCAAAACCGCAACTAATAATTGCTGATAAAAGTAATTCGTACACTTCTTTAAAAAGATGGAAAGCAACTTGTATAAAATACAAAATCCCTTTTCATGCCATTGCCGAAAAGGGATTTTATAAATTATGATAAAAAATTATATCTCAGCTTTCAACTGTTCAGCTGTTCTATATCCTAATACATTTGTTTTTATTTCACCCGTTGCATCAAAAATATACATAGTTGGGTAACCTTGTACTTTTAGGAAAGAAGTAAATTCGTGTACTCCATTTCTTCCTGTTTTGCCAGCTACATATTTTGGATTAGTATATTTAACTCCTTTAAAGTTAATTGTTTCATTTCCTTCAGCATTAAACTTTACAGCATAATAATTTTTTGAAACAATTTCAACTATTGCAGCATCATGAAAAGTATTTTTATCTAACATTTTACATGGCCCACACCAATCCGTATAAACATCCATAAAAATAGGTTTTGGATCTTTTTTTTGAGCCTCAATAGCTTCGTCCATTGTCATCCATTTGATTTCTTGTGCAAATGAGACTATGCTCAAAAGACTTAAACTTAAAACTAATATTACTTTTTTCATTTTTACTGAATTTATTTTAGCATCTCTTCAAGGATACCGAATATTTTTGTTATTTCTTAATTATACTATTTGCTCCTTCAAGCCATTTTTCTGGACCACCAGCAACATAACCTGTACTACCTAATGCACTTAAATTAACTTTTCCTTCGTCTGTTTTTTCAGGATTTACCAACCATATTGTTGGATAACCTTTGACTTGAAAAATTTGTTGCATTTGCTGGTTTTGTTGTTTTACTGATAGATCTTGTGGAGTTCTTCTAGGATAATCTAGTTCAACTAAAATCACATTTTCTTTTGCCCATTTTGTAAACTCATCTTTTTTAAAGACTTCATTTTGTAAACGAATGCACCAACCACACCAATCAGATCCAGTAAAAAATAACATTAAAGGTTTCTTTTCTTTCATAGAAAGTTCGGAAGCCTTCGCCATATCTGTATGCCAAGTCAACTCCTCTTGTGCTTGAGCTACAATTGAAGACAAGGTTACAAAAAGTATGAATAGTATTTTTTTCATTATATTTTATTTCTATACAAAAGTATACAAAGAAGATGCCAAAGATTGTTTGTTATCTAACACCGTGCATTAATTTCTTGATTACTGGTGTCATTAAAACAGACAAAGCAGCCATTACTAAGGAGATTATAGTTAACATCCAGAAGAAAGAACTTAATCCTGACTCATTGGCAATTTTATCAATTTTTTCTCCAAACATACCTGCACCTTTCATTCCAATTGCTACAGCTAAGTACCAAACTCCAAACATAAATGCAATCATTCTTGCTGGCACTAATTTACTTACGTAAGACAATCCTACTGGAGAAATACACAATTCACCCATTGTATGGAATAAGTACACTAGAATTAACCAAATCATACTTACTGATGCAGTTTTTGCTCCTGGCTCAATACCTGTAGCTCCAATTGCGACACATGCCATTCCTAAAGCTAATAATCCCATACCAATTCCGTATTTCATATTTGCATTTGGATTGTATTTACTTTCCCACCATTTAGAAAACAAAGGTGCTAATGAAATAATGAATAATGAGTTTAATGTTGAGAACCATGTTGCTGGAACTTCGGTAATTGCTTCAGTTACTTTATCAATTTTTAACATTTGAAGTGTTGAATCTGAAAGATCAATAAATCCTGCAGTATAGAAATCTTTCATAAGCATCCAAATTGCAATTGCCCAAACAATTACAAAACTAGTTGCTAAAATTAAATTAGCTACTGCATAGGTTTTAAATGTTTGTTTGAATAATAAGTATAAAACCCAACTAATAATTGCTAAAGGAACTACTGTAATTAAAGTATTTATAAATAAGAAAAATGTGCTCCAATTTCCTTCTAATACTCTGTCTGTATAGTCACTTGCAAAAATTGTTAATGAGTTTGGAGATTGTTCAAAAATTGCCCAAAAGAAAATCGTTAAGAAGGCAAAAAATGTTACTGCAATAAGTTTCTCTCTTGTTATTTGAGAATACTTCATTAAACGAGTTACAAGTAAATAGATAAACAATAATAATGCAGTTACAATTGCAATTGCATTTCCGTTTTCCCCTAAGAAACCGAAAACATTAACTTTTCCTCCTGATATTTTTGATGCTGGATCATTTATAATCCATAGTAAACCTAAAGTTGCACTTACAGCAATTATTCCTAATTCTAATTTTGTAAAAGGATTTCTTGTATCAGTATCTTCAGCTTCTGCTTTTGCTTTACTTTCAACTGTTGGTTTTAATCCAATATCACCAAAGATATTTTGAGACATCCAGAATTGTAACATTCCGAAGAACATAAAAATTCCTGCTAATCCGAAACCGTAACTCCATCCTACTTTTTCTCCTAAATAACCACAAAGAAGAATTCCGAAGAAAGCACCAGCATTTACACCCATATAAAATAATGTATAAGCACCATCTTTCTTTTCTGGTCTGTCTTTGTACATTTCAGAAATTATAGAAGTCATATTTGGTTTGAAAAATCCGTTTCCAAATACTAACAACACTAAACCTAAATAGATAGAAAATTCAGTTTCAACAGCCATAGAAGCGTGACCTAAAGTCATTAAAACGGCTCCAACAACAACTGCCCATCTAAAACCAATAATTTTATCGGCAAAATATCCACCTAACATCGTAGATAAATAAACTAAACCTACATAAGAACCAAATAGTGCAGATGCATTTTCTCTAGTCCATTCCCAACCGCCATCTGTAAAAGATGCTGTTAAGAATAATATTAAAAGTGAACGCATTCCGTAGAATGAAAAACGTTCCCACATTTCTGTGAAAAACAATACAAATAAACCTGCTGGATGACCTAAAACAGGATTTTTAAAAAATTGATCTGTTGAATTTTGATTCATAATATTTAATTGTAAGTTAGTTTGGTTTTTGTTTGTTAGTTATTTAATTCTTTATCTACTCCGTGCATTAATTTTTTTATTACTGGAGACAAAGCTAATAAAACAGCTCCAAATCCAATACCTGTATAAAATAAATATTCAAATAATTTTAAATAACTTTGTTTAGCTAAATTCAAATCTGGTGCTTGTCCGTTTGATGTATCAACTGATGCAATATTAGCTAAAACAGAAGCAATAAATTCTGAACTTGCTGTTGCTAAAAACCAAACTCCCATCATAAATCCAACGATTTTTTTAGGAGATAATTTTGTAACTGCTGAAAGCCCAACTGGTGATAAACTTAATTCTCCACAAGTGTGTAATAAATAAGCTAATATCAACCAAACTGCTGCAACTTTTCCAGCTCCTGAAACGTTGATTCCCATTACTAAAGCTCCAAAACCTAATCCTACTAACATTAATGCTAATGCAAATTTAACTGCCGTATTTGGGTTATACTTTCCTAATTTAACCCACATCCAAGCAAAAACAGGAGCTAAAATAACAATAAACAATCCGTTAAATGTTAAAAATTGTCCTGCTGATGGTTCAAAACCAAAAATATGTCTGTCCAATGCTCTGTCTGCAAATAGATTCATAGAAGTATAAGCTTGTTCAAATAATGCCCAAAAAACAATTGTAAACACAATTAATATTGTCAAAGCAATTAGTTGATCTCTTGCTTTTCCATCTAATTGTGTGGCTGCATAATAAACTATATATAAGAATGAAATTCCACCAGCAATTTTTAATGCCCATGAAACTGCTTCATGATTTTGAACCATTTGCCAAAATAATAAAGTAGATAAAATACTTCCAATATAAATTAACCATTCATTTTTAAGTCCAAATGATTTTTGCTCTAAGAAAGGTTGATTGTTTGATTCACCTTTACCCATTAATAATTTTTTACCTGAAATAAAAGTTACTAAACCAAAGAACATTCCGACACCTGCAGCACCAAATCCGTAACTCCAACCATAAGTTTCTCCTAGCCAAACACAAATAATTGTTGCTAAAACAGAACCTAAGTTGATTCCCATATAGAAAATAGTAAAACCTGAATCTCTTCTTTTATCACCCTCAGTATATAATTCTCCAACTAAAGATGAAATATTTGCTTTTAAGAATCCAACTCCAAGAATAATTAAGGCAAGTGAAAAGTAAAACACTTGTAAAGCTACATTATCTCTTGTAATCTCTCCAGTAATTGATTGTGTGGCTGCATTTCCTTCATAAGCCATTCCTAAATGCCCTAAAACTAACATAATTCCTCCAAAGACAATTGCCTTTCTAAAACCTAAATATCTATCAGCAATAAATCCCCCAATAACTGGAACTGCATAAACTAAAGCAGCATAACTTCCAATTAATAAATTTCCAGTATCATCAGCAAATAAATGATATTTTGTTAGATAAAAAATCAATAAAGCTTTCATTCCATAGAACGAAAAACGCTCCCACATTTCTGTGAAGAACAATATAAAAAGTGCTTTTGGATGTCCAAAGAACGTTTGCTCTTCCATTGGTGTATTTGTCATATTATAATTTTTCTTGAATAAAATTAGTCATTTTTGTAAACAATTGTAATCTTGTGGCACCACCATAAATTCCGTGGTTTTTATCTGGATAAATAGCCCAATCAAATTGTTTGTTAGCTTGTACTAATGCTTCTACCATTTTCATAGTGTTTTGCACATGTACATTGTCATCAGCTGTTCCGTGAATTAAAAGATAATTTCCTTTTAATTTTTTTACATGGTTTATTGGTGAATTATCATCATATCCACTTGCATTTTCTTGTGGCGTTTGCATGTATCTTTCTGTATAAATTGAATCATAATATCTCCAACTTGTAACTGGTGCTACAGCAATTGCCGTTTTAAACACATCATTTCCTTTTAAAATACAGTTACTACTCATGAATCCACCGTAACTCCATCCCCAAATTCCAATTCTAGAGGCATCAACATAATCGTACTTTCCAATTACTTTTGCAGCATCAATTTGATCTTCAACTTCGTATTTTCCTAATTCTTTATAAGTCACTTTTTTAAAATCTGCTCCTTTGAAACCTGTTCCTCTTCCATCAACACAAACAATAATATATCCTTTTTGAGCTAACATGTAAAACCAATAATCATTATAAGAATTCCAAGAATTATGAACTTCTTGAGAACCTGGTCCAGAATATTGTGTCATAAAAACTGGATGTTTTTTTGAAGCATCAAAATCAGCTGGTTTAATTATGTATGCATTTAGCTCATGTCCTTTTTCAGTTTTTAAAGTAAAAAACTCTTTTGCACTAACTCCATATTTAGCTAATTTTTCTTCAGCTTCTTCGTTTGATAAAATCTTTTTAATTTCTTTTCCAGATTTTGATTCGTTTAAAGTATAAGATGGCGCTTGAGTTGCACTTGAAAACGAATTGATGTAGTAATCAAAATTTGGACTAAATGTAGCTCCATTTGTTCCTGTTTTTGATGATAATCTTGTTTTTGATTTTCCATCAATCTTAATGGAATAAACATCTCTATTTATTGAACCATTTTCAACCGATTGATAATAAATCATTCCCGATTTTTCATTGAAACCGTAATAATTTGTCACTTCCCATTTTCCTGAAGTGATTTGTTTTTTTAATTTTCCGTTTTTATCATAATGATAAATGTGATTGAATCCATCTTTTTCTGAAGTCCAAATAAAACTGTTGTCTTTTAAGAACGTTAAGTTATCCGTAATATCAACATAAGCTTTATCTTTTTCGTTTAAAACGATTGTAGTTTTTCCTGAATTTGAATCTACAAAATGTAAATCCAAATTATTTTGATGACGGTTCATGACTTGAACACTTAGAATATTTGAATCATTTGTCCATTTAATTCTTGGAATATAGAAATCAGTATAATCACCTAAATTAATTTTTTGTGATTTTCCTGTTTTTAAATCATACATATATAAGGATACAACTGCGTTTTTTTCTCCTGCTTTTGGATATTTGAAAACTTCTTGCGTTGGATATAATCCTTGATTATACATGTCCATTGAAAATTCTGGAACTTCTGATTCATCAAAACGAATGTAAGCTATTTTTGTTCCGTTTGAATTCCAGTCATAAGCTCTTACAAAAGCAAATTCTTCTTCATAAACCCAATCCGTAATTCCATTAATGATGCTATTTTTCTTTCCATCAGAAGTAATTTGTAAATGAGAACCCGAAAGCTCATCATATACATATAAGTTATTTTCAAATGCATAAGCTATTTTAGTTCCGTCAGATGAAAATGTAGGTTCTTGAATTTGTTTTGAAGTAAATTTTGATAATTTTTTTGATGAAATATCGTACACAAAATAATCGGCTGTGAATGAATGTCTAAAAATTGGAGCCGAATTTGAAGCAATTAGTATCTTTTTTTCAGCTTTATCAAACGTATAACTATCAATTGAAGTTAATTCTGGAAAATCTTTTGAGTCAATTAAAGTTGACACTTTTTCTAAAGTTGCGAAATCATATAAGTCAATTTGCGTACTTCTTGATGTTCTGTTAAAATCTAATACTGTGTATTGATTTGTGTTCTTCATAGCTTGGAGTTCGTCCATGCTTTGCGTTCTAAATGCTCCTGACCAAATCTCTTCTAAAGTGATTTTTTGTTGAGCAACAATTGATAATGAAGTAAATAAGAATAAAATTCCGAATAAAAACTTTCTGTTCATAATAATGTAAGGTAAAAAACTCCCAATTTTACTAAAAATATATGAGAAAACCTTGTTTTTTATCATAAATTCACAAAAAAAAGGTTGTTAAAATATGTTCTATCTTGCTTATATTTGTAAAAAATATATACAATGCTCCAAAATAAAGGTTTCTCTAAACTTACTAAAGAAGAAAAAATAAATTGGATTACAACCACTTACTTTTCAAATCCTGAAGAGGCTGAAAAATTAGTAAAACAATATTGGAATTCAGATGTAGATTTACAAAAATTGCATGATGAATTCATTGAAAACACATTGACGAATTTTTATTTACCACTTGGAGTTGCTCCTAATTTTGTTATAAATGACAAGGTTTACACAATTCCAATGGCAATTGAAGAAAGTTCGGTTGTTGCTGCTGCAAGTAAATCGGCTAAGTTTTGGGCTGCTCGTGGTGGTTTTAAAGCTACTGTTTTAGGAACAGAAAAAATTGGTCAAGTTCACTTTTCATATTCAGGTTCATTTGAAAAATTAGAAGCATTTTTTAACGAAATAAAACCAGCTTTTTATAAAGATACAGAATCCATCACCAAAAACATGGAAAAACGTGGTGGTGGAATTTTGGACATTAAATTAGTTAACAAAACTGATAAATTAGAGAACTACTATCAACTACATGCTACTTTTGACACGAAAGACAGTATGGGTGCAAATTTCATCAACTCTTGTTTAGAGCAATTTGCTAAAACTTTAGAGAGAGAAGTTTCTTCTTACGAAGGATTTTCTAAAAGCGAAAAACAAGTTCAAATCATCATGTGCATTTTGAGCAATTTTGTTCCAAATTGTGTGGTTAGAGCTGAAGTTTCTTGTAAAGTTGAAGACTTAGTTGAAGATTCAGGAATCAATCCAATTGAATTTGCTGAGAAG
Source organism: uncultured Flavobacterium sp. (assembly GCF_963975515.1). Classification (GTDB taxonomy): domain Bacteria; phylum Bacteroidota; class Bacteroidia; order Flavobacteriales; family Flavobacteriaceae; genus Flavobacterium. The sequence goes on along the minus strand of NZ_CAXBGY010000002.1, from coordinate 360,347 downwards.
TTTGTAAAAGCAGTTAAAATTGCAGAAATTGAACCTTATAGAGCTGTGACTCACAATAAAGGAATCATGAACGGAATTGATGCTGTAGTTTTAGCAACAGGAAATGATTTTAGAGCAGTTGAAGCTGGAGCACACGCATATGCAAGTAGAAATGGAAGTTATTCAAGTTTATCTCACGCTTCCATTGAAAATGGTATTTTTAAATTTTGGTTAGATATTCCATTAGCTTTAGGAACTGTTGGTGGTTTGACTTCTTTACATCCTTTAGTTAAATTTTCATTGGAAATGTTAGGAAAACCTTCTGCCCAAGATTTAATGAAAATTGTTGCGGTGACTGGTTTGGCTCAAAATTTTGCAGCTTTACGTTCGTTAACTACAACTGGAATTCAAAAAGGACATATGAAAATGCATATTCATAATATCTTGAATCAATTTCAAGCTACGAAAGAAGAAAAGGAAAAAGTCATTGCTTATTTTAATGACACAACAGCTTCTCATAGTTTAGTTGTGGATTATTTGGAAAAGATTAGAAAGTAAAGAATTTTAACTAACCCTTTTAGGGTTCAAAACCCTAAAAGGATAAAAATAGTTTTAGTATGATGAGATACTGAAACGAGTTCAGTATAAATGAAAAAAGAAACCTATTATAGCAACGGAAAATTATTAATAACTGGAGAATATTTGGTTTTGAATGGAGCTAAATCTCTAGCAGTTCCAACAAAATTTGGGCAAGATTTAGAAGTTACACCAGCTTTAGGAAAAAAAATATATTGGAAGAGTTATGATTCAGATGGAATTATTTGGTTTGAAGACGAAATTCTTTTTGATGCTATAATTGAGAAAACTTCATATGTAGAAAATAAGATTAAAAACACTTTAGTCGAAATTTTACATCATGCTTATTTATTAAATCCAGATTTTATTATAAACACAGAAGGTTATATAATTGAAACTAAATTAACATTTCCTAGATTATGGGGCTTAGGCACTTCGTCTACGTTAATTAATAATTTAGGACAATGGTTGTCAATTGACTCATTTGAGTTGCTTAAAAACAGTTTTGGAGGAAGTGGTTATGACATTGCTTGTGCACAAACCAATCAATCTATTATTTATCATTTGGAAAACGAAAAACCCTTTTTTGAAACGGTTGAATTTAATCCAGAATTTAAAGAACATATTTATTTTGTGTATTTGAATAAAAAACAAAGTAGTAAATCAGCCATCAATAATTATTTGAACAAACAGTTTTCTTTAGATAAAGTAAAAATCAAGATTGATAAAATTACAGCATTTGTATCTGAAACGAATAATGTTGATGACTTTATGTCTGCATTAGAAAAGCATGAAATCTTATTAAGTGATATTTTAGAACAACTTACAGTAAAAGAATCTTTATTCCCAGATTTCAAAGGAACCGTAAAAAGTTTAGGTGCTTGGGGTGGAGATTTTGTAATGGTTGTTTCAAAAGAAAACCCTTTATTTTATTTTAATGAAAAAGGTTATGATACAATTTTGAAGTATGAAGAGATGGTTTTATAGAAATTTATTTTTCCATTTCTAAAGTCATTTGATCTAAATAATTATCATATTGATTTTTACTTTCTGACCATTTTTTTGCTTCCTCTTTCCATTTATAAAAATTCTTTTTGTCATTTTTTACATAATAATAATAATATGCTAAATTAAAGGCCGTTTCTTGTACAAAGTTTTTCTGTTTACAAATTTTAGTCATTAAATTATATACTTCGATATTTTTGTCAATTTTTTCAGAATTTTTATAAGTATAAGCTAACTCTTTTAACGTGTAACAATCTTTTGGGTCTTTTTTAACTGCCTTATTCAGTACAACTTCTGCTTTATCGAATTGTTCTAAATGGTTATACGAAAATGCCATTTCAGTTAACAATCCTTCATAATTTGAATCAATTTTTTCAGCTTTTTCTAAATAAATTAATGCAGTTTCACACTCATTCCATGCGTTATAAATAAAACCCTTATTAAATAATGAATTAATATCATTGTCATCTCTTTTATAAATTTCTAACCAATCAGGAAATTTTTCGACTTTTAATTCTTTAAATTTTTCTTCAGGAATTTCTGCAACACTATTTCTACTTACATCTAAGCGCATTTTTAATGAAGTAGATTCCTTCGCTAATTTATTTTCGATATTAACAAAGTCCCCATTCTTGTTAATTTTAAAATCACCACCATAATTAAAAGTTAAACCAGCACTATTATCAATGTATATAAACCCAAAAGTGTAAGTACTATCTTTACCAATAGGGAATGCCATCCACTTATCTACACATTTAATATAAGTTTTGTCATACTTAAGTGTATTTTGTGCACATACGTTAATTGCAAAAAAAAGTAAAAACAGATTAATAGACTTCATACTTTAGGTTTTAATTTTGGTTAATTCATATTTTGTAAGTAAATATCGAATAAAGTCTAAATATATCAAAGCTAAAACAAAAAAAATCCCGAACAAATTGTTCGGGATTTTTTTATACTATTAAATTCTTTTTATTGAATTCTTAAATCTTCAATTTCAGATTTTGCTTTTAAAGCTTCAATAGCTTTGTTAGATGCAGAACCTTGAGCTTGAGATTTTGCTTGATTTACATATGATGTATAATTTGGTATAGCATTAGCCTTTACAACAGCTTTTGTTTTTACAATATATACACCTAGGTTTCCATCAATTAAAGCTGAAGTAGTTCCTGCTTTTTGAGCAAATGCTTTTCCGACAACTTTAGGTTCTGGACCAATGTTTGGTAATAAAGCACTTCTAAAAACAACATCAGTTGCAGAAACAATAGATGCATTAGTTGCTTTTGAAACTTCTTCTATAGTCTTTCCAGTCATTTTCTTTCTAATAATAACTGCTTTCTTCTCGTTCTTTAAAATTGGCTCAACTTGCGCTCTAGCGTTTTCTACTGAAGTCAATCCTGAGTCATTAACTGCTTTTAATCTTGCAATTACATATCCAGTTGGTACATCAAAACGTTTTACATTTCCTATTTCAGTATCTCTACCAAATGCCCATAAAACAATTCCTCTTTGCGGACCAACAACTGGCATATTTTCATCAGATGTTTTAATATTTGGTGCTTGTGTAACTTCTAACCCCATATCTTTTGCTACTTGAGCAAAATCTTTACCATTAGCATCTGCTTCAAATTTAGAAGCTTTAGTATAGTTTTGATCAGAAGTTGCTTCAGATGGCTCATTTTTTTGAGCTACTGTTGCTAATAAAACTGAGTTATATTTATCTGATACTTTAATAACGTGAAAACCAAAATCTGTTTCAACAACTCCAATACTTCCTATTGGGCTATTAAATACAAAATCGTTAAAAGGTTTAACCATTTGATTTGGTGCAATGTTGTCATATTCACCACCAGTTTGTTTTGAACCTGGATCGTCTGTATTAGTTGCTGCTAAAGCTCCAAAACCTGCTGGATTTGCTTTTGCTTGCGCTAATAAGCTATTTGCCAAAGCTTTTGCTTCTTCTTTGGTTCTTTTTATAGCTGGGTCAGCTCTTTCTGCTCCTTCAAAAGCAATTAAGATATGGCTAGCTTTTGCAGCTGCACCAGATTTGCTTCCTATTTTTCTTGATAATTTTTGAAACCCATTATCTGCGTATGGTCCAAAAACTTCTCCAACAGGAAGATTAAATAATTGTTCTTGATATTCTAATGGTAAATCTTTTTTGGCAACATAAGTTGAATCAAATTTAATGTCAGAATTTTTATTTACATATTCTGCAACATTAGAAACATTTCTAAAACTAGGAATAGTATCATTTATACCCGTTTCTTTATTATATTCTACTTTTCCATTCAATAAGCCTTGAATAGAATTTTTCATTTGATCCTCATCATCTTTAGATGGTTTGTTTTCAATAAAAACCAATTCCACATCAGCCATTTTATCTGATTTGAATTTTTTCTTATTGTTTTTAATGTAAGCCATAATCTCATCATCTGAAATCTTAACTTCATCATCATTCACTGTTGCATAACCAACTGTTACAAAATCAAAATTTACTTTGTCATTTTCTTCTTCATATAAAGCTTGACCTTCTGCTTGTGTTGTATGTATACCTGATTTTATTAATGTATTATACATTTGTTCAGTAAACATTTTTTCAACATCAGCTTCAAAAGCTTCCCATTGAGCTTTTTGTTCTGGTCCTTGCGTATAAAAGTTAGTACTAACATATTCTTTGAACTTTGCTACATCAAATTTTCCTGCTTCGTTTAAAAACTGAGGATTTGATGCAAAGTTAGGATTCTCTTTCATTACATTGATTAATTGGTCTGGACCAACACGTAATCCTAATTTTTCAAACTGTTCTGCTAATAGAATTCTCTTAACTTCTTGATCCCAAACTCCATTTGAAGCTTGAACATTGCTCATACCTTGCTGTTCTGCTTGTCCAACTTTCGATTGGAAGTCTTGTATCATTATGTTTTCTCCATTAACAATACCAGCGTATTTTGAACCACTACCAAAAGATCCACTTTTAATTACATCCGCTAACACAAAAGAAAATAAGGCTAGTGCGATGATTACTATTAGGAAAAATGAACGTTGTCTAATTTTTGATAAAATTGCCATTTTATAATTTGTTTATTTTTTACAGAAGGCGAAAATACAATTATCTATGAAATAATAAAATACTAAAGCGATATTTTTATCTTTTTTCTTCAGATAATGAAAGTTTTACAAGTTCAATTTTTTTATTGCTTGCAGAATGTATGATTATTTCGAAGTTTTCTATGTGAATTTTCTCTCCATTTTGAGGAAAATCTTTAGTATAATCAACAATAAAACCTCCTAAAGTTGAATAAGAATCGCTTTCTGGAATTTCTAAATTATATTTTTGATTGATAAACTCTACATCTAATCTGGCAGAAAATAAATATACTCCATTTTCAATTTCTTCGTCGATTTTTTCTTCTCCTAAATCATGTTCATCTTCAATTTCACCAAAAAGCTCTTCGATTATGTCTTCAACAGTGATTAATCCAGAAGTTCCACCATATTCATCAAGAATAACGGCCATACTTTTTCTTTTTTTAGTCAAAATATCTAACAAATCTTTAATGAAAATAGTTTCTGGAACATATTCAATTGTCATCATTATTGACTTAATATCTTTAGGTTTTTTAAATAATTCAAATGAATGTACATAACCCAAAATATCATCAACTGAATTTTGATATACAATAATTTTTGAATAACCTGTTTTTATAAATAGTTCTCTTAACTCTTCAATACTATCTTCAATATCAACGCCAGAAATTTCTGTTCTTGGCGTCATAATATCTCTAGCTTTAAGTTCTGAAAACTCTAAAGCATTTTGAAATATTTGAATTTCTGAATCAATTTCATCATTGTCAGAAACCGAACTCATTTGTTCGTTAATGTAATTTCCTAATTCTACTTTACTAAAATAGTCTTGTACTTGATCTCCTTCTGTCTTGAAAAATTTCATCAAGATAAAATCTGAAATCCAAATAATAAATTTAGAAACCCAATAAAACAATTGGTGAAAGAAATAGGCTGGAACAGCGAATAATTTGATTAATTTATTGGAATAGATTTGAAAAAAAACTTTAGGCAAAAATTCTGCTGTGAATAAAATCAATAAAGTTGACAATACTGTTTGAGAAATTAAGCTTACAAACTCGTCTTGAAAAAATGGCGATAATGTTTCTAACCATTTTGTTATCAAATCACCCGTTATAAACCCGTAAATTACTAACGCCACATTGTTACCAACTAACATTGCTGTTATAAACTGAGAAGGTTTTTCGGTAAGTTTATTTAAGATGTTGGCATTAAAATTATTTTGTCTTTTTTCAATGGACAAAAAAACTTTGTTAGATGAAAAATAAGCGATTTCCATCCCAGAAAAAAAAGCTGAAAGCAATAAACAAATAACTATAATTGTTATTTCCATAAAATTGGATTAATTATTATACTTATTTATCGTATTTGTTGTTAAATCTTCTTCTAAAGAAAAACATAAACAACGCTGCAGCTGCAAGCAATAAGCTCATAGTTACACTTTCATTATTTTGATACTTTACAAATGCATCATAAACGAAAAAAGCTGCGAAAATTATATAAACGTATTGAAATAGTTTTAGAAAACTCATGGTTTAATTTTTGTCAAAAGTATAAATTTTATAAATAACTATACTACAATTAGTCTATATTATTTAATTCTCCATTATTCCCTTGCATATTAAAGACACTAAAGTCTTTACTAAAATCAACTCCAGGACCTTGAAGAAATCCTCCTTGACCGTCTGAATATTTGAATTGTTTTTCAGTAAAAAACCATTCGTTTTTTTGGTCGTAGTATAATTGAGATGTTTCTAGAATTTTATTGTCGAAAGAAGTGATTTTTACATTTCCTTGTAAGTCGATAAGGTTTGTTTTTTTATAAGACACCGCATAATCAGCATCTATATAACTTTTATTGTCTTTATCATCGAAAATAGTGACTTTTATACCTTTAGGGAATTCGGTATAAGGATTCTCAAGTGTACCGTAATCAATCATCTTTGGACTTACTAAGATAGCTTTTACTCTACCTGAATCCGTATAAACCAAATTAATTGTATCTGCTTGACCTGATGGAATAAATGTTTTTTGATTCAGTTTTTGTACTTCTTTAAAATTACTTTCACATGAAAAAAACATAGCCACAGCGAAAACTGTGACTATGTAAGTGATTATATTTTTAAAAGTCTTACTCATATTATAAATTAGGAACTCTTACTGATTCTCCAATCCAACAATTAAAAGATATTGTTTTTCCAGCCATATTAGCGTTAAAAATATCAGTTCTTGATGGCGCATAACCGTTATAAGAAGCTGCTTGTCTGTTTGCAGTAGCTTTTAAAGCTGGATCTACAGAAGCTGCTTTATTTGCATATTGAGCACATAACCAATAAACAGCTCTTTTATCAAATGGAGTTTGTCCACATTCATTTGAACTACTAGCATATAATTGAGCTATTAGCATATATGCTTGACCAAATGATGGTTTTGCACCTAAAGCTTTTTTAGCATATGTACGTGCTAAAGATTTGTTTCCATTACCATACATCGTTGCTATTTTGTAATATACTTTTGCTTTTTTAGTAGCATCAGTAAACAATTGCGCTGATTGGTTGAAATATTCTAAAGCTTTACTTGTATTTCTAGCTCTTTGAGCAGCAACTCCTAATAAATAAGCAGATTCTGCTGTTGGGTTCAATTTATGTAATTGCTCAGATATTTTAGCAAATAAAGGATCTGAATCACAATCTTTAGCTTCTAAACGCTCAGCAGCTCTTTTTAACCAAAGTACATCTGTTTTCTTTTCTTCAAATGATTTTTGGTAGAAAGGAATAAGTTTTTCGCAAGTAGAAAGCAATACAATTTTTGCATCCATACTTCCTTTTACAGTACTAAACTGTTCAATGTTATATTCGTTTCTTTCTTTAAGCCTTGTTTCTTTATCAGTAAGTTCTTCTTGAGCTTCAATTTTATTTAATAAAACATCTAACTCATCAGAAAGTCCTTTTTCTTCTAACTCAAGTTTTTCAGTAATTTCATCATACTTGTCAAACACTTGTTGTAACTCAAGACCTTTTTTCCCTGCTTCGTAGTCATCTACAAATAGTTCAAAATAAGTATATAATGCTTTAGCTGAAGTAAAGTTAGCTGCATCAGTTTTAAATGCATTATCTAAGTAACCGTAAGCTTCTTCTTTTGTACCTACATTATTATCTAAAAGCAACATTGCTTTCTTTACAGTATTACCTGCACCATTACCTGGATAGTTTTTATCATGTTCACCATATAAAGCAACTAAATCTTTAACAAATTTTGCTTTTTCTTCTGGAGCTTGTGTATTGTCAATCTTATCTTTTAGGATAAACTCTCCATAAATATAAATTGCTTTGTGATAAGTAGGACATTCCTTTCTCATACTCTGCAAATATGGGTAAGCATCGTTATAATCCTTAGATTTAGTAAATTGTACTAAATACTGAATATCTTCAGCACATTTATCACTTGACTGAGCATTAGTTAAAAAACTAACTGCAATTAATAACACTAATGTTAATTTCGTTTTCATTTTATAAAAATTTGTATTAATCATATTTTCTTTTTTCGAACCATAAATCATTTAAAGACAAACCTACGCTTATATTAAAATAATTTTCTTCTATTAAATTATTGTAGATAGTTCCTTTCTTTCCATATTCAAAACCAAGATTGATATTTGAGAACCTTCCGCCTACTGGTAAACCTAGACCAAAATTTATGCCATAATCGTTAATTTGTTTAGAATTTATTATTAGACCTGTGTTTTCATATCTAAATCCAGCTCTATAATTAACTCTACTCCAATAACTTGAGAACGAATTATACTTAGGAATAAAATTTCCTCCTAAGATTATTTTTTGAGAATTTTCGAATGTAGCATTGTTTATATCATCAAATCTATTACCTAAATTACTATTTTCTTGGTAAATATATTCTAAACCAACAAACCATTTTTTAGGTAGACCAATACCTGCACCAAGTGTGTATTTTGCAGGAATAACCAATTTAGTATCTCTGACTTCTAAGTCATCATTATCATTAACAAACTCAACTCCAGTTGAAGTATAAGAAATTGTAGCAATATTTCTAGAGTTTTCAGAATTTAATTTTGCTTCAGGAGCATAACCAAAACTAGTGTTTAAGGTTAATTTATTTGCTAAACTTTTAGTGTATAACAAAGCAAAGTTTGTAGAAAGACCGCGAATGTTTGATTTGTTTCTTTCTCTTGAGCCTAAAATTACATTAGGAAGGAATATTGCAGATTCAGTTTCGATTGTTCCAAAATTATATTGAATATCTAAACCAACACTAAGATTGTCCGAAATATTATAAGCTGTACCAGCAAAAAATTTATTAATTCCTCCTTCACCCGTATACCTAGTGCTTCTTAAATCACCGTCTGATGTTTGGTTTTGAATTTTGTATCCTACTGAAGAAAATGGCATTAATCCAAATACAGCTCCAAACTTCCCTAAAGGAAGACCAACTGCTAAATAATCTATAGCCGTTCTTTGGGCTGTTTCTTTGCCTTGTTCGCTAGATAAGTTATTGTAGGTTGTTGTTCCTCCAATTGTAAAGTTAGTGATTTTTAGTCTCGAATAAGTTGCCGGATTCAATAGATTTAAATGTATTGAGTCATAAGCTATTCCTAATCCTCCCATAGCTCTAGCGTCATGAGTTCCTTTAAATTTAATATCTCCTAATCCATAAAAAGAATATGGTGAAGATGTACCTTCTTGTGCTGAAACAACAACTGTTGCAAGGAAAGTTAATGCAAGAAATAATTTCTTTATCATTGTATGTTATATTGATATAATAAATTCAAACTCTCTAGTAAGAAATTTGAATTGGCAAATATGGGGTTTTTTAATCTTTTAGCCAAAAAAAGTGCATCACCACCTGTTAAAATTATTGTTAAATATTTATTTTCTCTTAAATAATCGTTAATAAAGCCTTCAATTTCATACACCACACCATTAACTACGCCTGAGTGAATGGATTGATTTGTAGAATTACCTATGTATGAATCTGGTTCTTCAGTATCCAATCTTGGCAATTTTGCAGTGTAATTATTTAATGCTTTATACCTCATTTCTATTCCTGGAGAAATTGCACCTCCAAAATAGTTCTTGTTTTCGTCTACAAAATCATATGTTATACACGAACCCGCGTCAATTATTAAACAATTTTGTTTTGGAAACTTTAATACTGCACCTGAAACAATTACTTTTCTATCCATTCCTAAAGTTAAAGGTGTTGCATATTTGTTTTCAAAAGGAAATTTGCTATCATTAGTAAGAAAATACAATTTACCCTTACTTTTAAGTAACAAAAAAACCTCTTCTGACACATTTGAAACGCTTGAAATGATTGTTTTATTACATTTTGGAAATTTTTTATAATTTTTTTTTAACCCTTCCAATAAAGTTTCATTTGTATAATCTTCTTTCGAAATCATTGTATCTTGTTCAAAAACAGCTACTTTAATTTTTGTATTCCCAACATCAATTGCTAATATCATTTTTATATTTTAAAACTTCAAAGATACAAATTGATTTTTTTTAATAATTGTTTTGTATAAATTAAAAATCATTCTATATTTGCACTCGCAAGAGCGAAAAGGTACCTTAGCTCAGATGGTAGAGCAATGGACTGAAAATCCATGTGTCCCTGGTTCGATCCCTGGAGGTACCACAAAACCCGAATAGAAATATTCGGGTTTTTTGTTTTTTAATGCCAACAAGATTAAATAATTCATTATATTTATTGTTGTTAGCAAATCTTATGCACAAGAATAAAAAAATCCTCTTCGTTGTTTTGGGAATAGTAATTTTTCTAGGCCTAATAAATTTAGGTATTAATATTTGGGTTGAATCAAAATTACCTAAATTAATAAACAATGAAAACAATACAGACTATAACATCGTTTATAAAGATATTGATTTGTCAATTTGGAACGCAAAAATCACTGCCTATGGCGTATCTATTTCTCCCAAAAAAGCTCTAAATGATTCAGATGAAAAATTTGGCCTTTATGGAAGTATTGATATAATAGAGATAACTAAATTTGATCTTTGGAGTATTTTATTTGGAAAAAAAATAAAAGCTAAGAGTTTATTTTTGTCAAATCCAAGAATAACTTTATACAAAAACAATGATAGTGCCATAAATGACTATAACAATATTAATTCGAAAGTATTTAAGCCCTTTGAAAAAATAATCATTGTTACTGACCTATTTATAGAAAAAGGAAAATTTAAAATTCTCAATACAGTTGACAAAAGAATACTAGCAAACATTCAAAATATTAATTTCAAGCTTGAGGGAATTGTTTTAAATGAAAAAACGCTAAATGAAAAAATACCAATATCTTACAATAAATACGCTTTAACTTGTGACAGTGTTTTTTATCAAATAAATGAATTTTATGATCTAAAAAGCACAAAAATAGATGCTACTGAAAAAAGTTTAAATATCAAAAATTTTAAATTTCTTCCAAAACATACTCGAAGAAATTTTGTTCGAAAAATAAGAAAAGAGAAAGACTTATATACCATTTTAGTTGACGATATTTCTATAAACAAAATGGCTTGGGGCTTTAAGAATAAAGTTTTTTTCTTCAACACAAATTCAATTGTATTAAATAATGTTGCTGCAAACATCTACAGAGGAAAAATGCCTGCTGATGATTTATCCAAAAAAGAATTATACAACCGTTTATTGCGAAATTTGAAAGCAGATATTAAAGTTGATTCGCTTTTTATAAAAAATTCTTTATTAACCTATGAAGAAGAAAAAACTTTCGAGAAAGGACCAAGCAAGCTATTCTTTAGTAACTTCAATTTGTATGCACAAAATATTGAAAGTGGCTATAACAAAACCAAGCTTCCTGATGTAAAAATTAAAATTAATTGCAATTTTATGAAAAAATCACCTTTAAAAGCAGATTGGTCATTTAATGTTTTAGATAAAACAGAAGGATTTAAAATTGCTGGTTTTATTAACAAATTTGATGCTGAAGAGCTGTCAGTCTTCACAAAACCTTATATAAACATTAAGGTAAACGGTGAATTCGATGAAATTTATTTTGATTTTTTTGGAAATGATTTTCTTAATAAAGGAACTTTTTCTTTAAAGTATGATGATTTAAAAGTTGTAATTTATCAAAATGACAGACGACTGAAAAAGAATAAATTGTTATCAGCACTTGGTAATTTATTTGTAAAAAATGATTCTGATGGAGAACTATTAACAACCGAAATCGAAGTTAAAAGAGTTCAGGAAAAATCATTTTATAATTTACTTTGGATAAGTCTTGCTGAAGGGCTTAAAAACACATTATTATAACACTATCCGTGATAAACTCTCGATTTTGTTATTTTACCTTCTCTAATTTCAAGAACTTCTGCCACTAACATATCTTCTTCTCCTTCAGCTTTACGAACATATTCCATAAAAACTCTATCAGAATTAGCTGTTAGTGATTTTAGCTCATATTTTAATGTTGGTAATCTATCAAAAGCATCTTGCCACCAAACTCGCATAGCTTCAACTCCAATAATTAATCCATTGGTTTCTGGTTGACGGATTTTTAATTTTGGGCTGTAATGCTGTGCATCATTTTCATACAATGATAATAATTTATCTAGTTGTTTAGCATTAAAAGCTTCAAACCAACGAAAAGCAATTGATTGTAATGATTCTGGGTTCATATAAAGATTAAAAAAAATCCCGATTTCTCGGGATTAAGTTGTTAAATGTTTTTGATGTTTATTATTTCTTGTTCTGTTAAGAAACGATAATTTCCTCTTGGTAAGTTCTTCTTAGTTAAACCAGCGAATGTTACTCTATCTAATTTAATAACATCGTATTTTAGGTGTTCAAATATTTTTCTTACCACCTTAATGTTGGCAGTTTTCATTTTGATACCAATTTCACTTTTCGGTTGATTATCAATATAAGTTACTTCTTCAACGTAAACTCTATGTGTATCAATTGTTAAACCCGAAATAATTTTCTCTAAATCTTCAAAACGTAAATTTTTATCTAAAGTAACTTGATATAATTTACTAGTTTTCTGATTTGGTTCTGTGAATTTTCTTATAATATCTGTGTCGTTTGTAAACAATAACAAACCTGTTGTTGTTTTATCCATTCTTCCTACCGGTTGAATTTTTGATTTAGTAGCACTACGCACTAAATCTAAAACACTTGGTGAATAAATATCATCATCTCCTGCGGTTGAAAAGTTTTTTGGCTTATTCAATAAAATATATTCTTTCTTTTCTGGATTTAATTTAACCCCATCAAAAATAACTTCATCTGTTAATTTTACACGATGTCCCATTTCCGTCACAACAATGCCATTTACCTTTACATTTCCACTTTGAATATAGATATCTGCATCTCTTCTGCTGCAAATTCCTGAATTCGAAATATATTTATTCAAACGTAATTCGTCTGGGTTTTTTGGTGTTTTTGGTGCTTGGTTTGGTTTTTTTGCTGGTTTTGGTTCAGCTTTTGAATCTGACTTTACAGTTGCCTTCGGTTTTTTTCGTATAGGTGCATTTCCTCTTGAAGCACTAGGTTTTTTTGGTCCACCTTGTCTTGAAGAAGTTCCTTTTTTCTTATCATTACTGTTTCCTTGATGACGCGTCATTTTATTCTAATTTTTTGCAAAGATATAACTAATAAGCGGAAATAAGTTTTTTTCCGTGCAACAAAACTGAAGGTTCAATTAAAACTATACTAAAAACTCCAGCTACAATGATGAATTTTAATAAAAAATGTAATTTAAGATACTGTGGTTTTGTTTTAGCATTTCCTAATTTTAGTAAAAAAAATATTAAAACAAGTAAGCTTAAATAAAAGTAAATATCCATATAACCAACATTAAACACATCAACCAAATAATAAACTGGAATTACTGTTAAAATTGTTAAAACAGTTATAATACTTTTTGCTGTTTTGACTCCAAATAAGACTGGAATAGTTCTGTAATTAGAAACTAAATCTCCTTCTATATTTTCTAAATCTTTAATTAATTCTCTGATTAATATAAGTAAATATAGAAACATAGCATGAGCAAAAATTACATGATAAAAGTTTTTATAATACAATAATATTCCGAAAAAAGGCAAAACAGCTAAAACAGAAGCTGTAACATTACCAATTATTGGATATTTTTTTAGTTTATGAGAGTAGAACCAAATAAGAAATATATACGTTGAAAAAAACAACATCGCTCTCCACGAAACAATACTAGCAATTAGAACTACTATAAAGTTAATTGTAAAGTACACCGTTAATTTTGTTTTTTGACTAACCAATCTATCAATCATTGCTTTTCTTGGGCGATTGATTAGGTCTTTTTGGGCGTCATAAAAATTATTAATAATATATCCAGAAGCAATTGTTAATGAAGAAGCTAAAACCAGAATAAACAATTGATAATCTAGGATTACGTTTAGTGCTCTAATTTCTGGTGAAAGAATAAAAATAGCCGCAAGATATTGCGCCAATACAATTACAAAAATATTATACCCTCTGATTACAGAAAAAAAACTGAAAATTTTGGTTAATAATAATTTTGATTTTCTAGACAACATGATTAAAACTGATAAACTACTTCTAATTTATAGTCTTTTAATGATTTTTTGGCCTTTTCAATATCTTGAGTAAAACCCAAAATATATCCGCCACCACCAGAACCACAAAGTTTTAAGTAATAATCGTTTGTTTCAATTCCGTTTTGCCACAGTGTGTGAAATTGTTCTGGTATCATAGGTTTAAAGTGGTTTAAAACTACTTTCGATAATTTCTTTGTATTAGCAAATAAAGATTTGATATCACCATGTAAAAAGTTTTCTACACAAGCATCTGTATGTTTAATGAATTGAGATTTTAACATTTTTCTGAAACCTTGATCTTTTAAGTTTTCCATGAAAATACTAACCATTGGTGCAGTTTCTCCTACGATTCCTGAATCTAGTAAAAATACAGCTCCTTTCCCATTTATACTTTGCGTTGGAATTCCAGTAGCTTCAATATTATCTTTTGAATTGATAAGAATTGGCAAACTCAAATAGCTATTTAAAGGATCTAATCCCGAACTTTTTCCATGGAAAAATGATTCCATATTAGAAAAAATTGCCTTTAATTGTAATAATTTATCTCTAGTTAAATTTTCTAAAACTGTAATTTTATCGAAAGCATATTTATCATAAATAGCAGCTACTAAAGCACCACTACTTCCAACACCATATCCTTGTGGAATACTTGAGTCAAAGTACATTCCGTTTGAAACATCATTATTTAAAGCTACATTGTCAAACTGAACTAATGATGGTTGCTCAACTTGCAATTGAGTTAAATATTCAGCAAAACGCACTAGACTTTTATTTGAATTTATAGCTTCTTGAGATGGGTTTGCATCTGTTTTTAAAGCTCCATTATAAAAATTATAAGGAATTGAAAGCCCTTTTGAGTCTTCAATAATTCCGTATTCTCCAAAGAGTAATATTTTTGAGTAAAATAATGGTCCTTTCATATTCTTTTTAGATTGGGTTATGTAAAGTTACAAAATTATTTTGATTCTGCACCATTTCCAATTTGGTCGCAAATATACTGCCCATTTTGACAAAAGGCAACTAATTCATCCTTAATAAATTGTAAAACATTTAAACTAACGTTTTCGGGATACAATACATGTACATTAGCTCCAGCGTCTAACGTAAAACAAACTGGAATATTATTTTCGTTTCTAAATTTCCAAATTCTATTTATGATTTCTAGTGTATTTGGTTTCATCAAAATAAAATAAGGGATTGAAGTCATCATCATAGCATGAAGTGTTAAAGCTTCACTTTCAACAATTTTAATAAACTCTTCTATATTTCCTTCTGATAGAATTTTAGTAATTTTAGCTAAATTATCATGAGCTTGTTCAAAACGCTTTTCAGCATAAGGATGACCAAACATTAATTCATGTCCAACAGTGCTTGAAACTTGTTTTTCTCCTTTATCAACTAACAAAATTGTGTCTTGATAGTTTTTAAAATTTTCATGAATATCATTAAATTCAACTCCAAATAAATCAGAACTTTCCTTAATAGTCTCATTTTTTCCCCAAGCTACAACTTGTCCTTTTATACTTCTGCAAGCGCTTCCACTTCCTAATCGAGCTAAAAAAGATGCTTTTTTGGTAAATAAATCTTCTGTTAAATTTGGGTTTATTTCTTTTTCCAAAAGCATTACATTCATCGCTAAAGCTGCCATTCCTGATGCAGAAGAAGCAATTCCAGAACTATGTGGAAAAGTATTTTCAGTATCAATAACAATATGATATTCCTTTAAATAAGGGCAATACTTTTCAATTCGTTGAAAGAATTTTAAAATTTTTGGTTTAAAGTCTTCTTTTGGCTTTCCTTCAAATAACAAATCAAATGAAAAATCATAATTTGTCACTTTTTTGGTAAAATTTACTTTAGTAATAGTTTTGCAATTGTTTAACGTAAAACTTATTGATGGATTAGCTGGAATCTGATTTTCCTTTTTTCCCCAATATTTTACTAGAGCAATATTACTTGGAGCGCTACACTCAAAAGCAATGTGGTCAAGACTTGAATAATTTGAAACAATAAAATCCTTTTCGGAAAACATAGTATAAAATTTTTACAAAGATACTTTATTTGTCTATTTATTAAATTGATATTTCGTTAATTTGTACAAAACATTTTAAGATGAACAAATACGTTAAAATAATAATTACAGTTGCAATCTGTTTAACCGTTGGATATTTATCTTCAATGGTTACCCAATCAAGTATTTCAACTTGGTATCCTACAATAATAAAACCATCTTTTAATCCACCAAATTGGGTTTTTGCACCTGTATGGACTTTACTTTTTATTTTAATGGGAATTTCAGCTGGATTAATTTGGGATAAAATTGATTTAGATAAAGAATTAGTAAAAAAAGGGTTGTTCTTTTTTGGAGTTCAATTGGGTTTAAATGCTATGTGGAGTTATTTGTTCTTTGGGTTAAATAATCTTTTATTAGCGAGTCTTGAAATAGTTCTACTTTTACTTATCATTTATGAAACGTTTCTGATTTTCAAGAAGGTAGATAAAAAAACATCTTATTTACTTATTCCTTACATGTTGTGGGTTGCTTTTGCTACACTTCTAACCGTTACAATTTATTTTCTTAATAGATAATTACAGAAAACAAACATCATCTGTTTAATTTTCAGATATTTAGTGTTGTTGTTTTGAGTTTTTTTCATATTTTTATAGTGTCTAATTTATTTAAATACATTTATATATAAAATTTATGGAAACAACTTGTTTAATAATCGCATTAATCCTAGGGGTAATTTGCGGAATTGTTGGATACTTTATTGGCAAAAGCAATCAAAAATCTTTTAAAAATGAAGGTTACAGCTACAAAAGTGATTTAGATGCTTGTAATCAAAAAAATAGCCAACTTCAAATTAATATTGACTCTTTAAAAACTCAATTAAATCAACCAACAATACAAAAATCTAATATTGTTTCTGAAACAACTAAATCTGCAAAATCAGCAATAATTGTATTTAATGCAGATGCCGCAAAAGCCGTTTTTGGAAAGAAAATTAAACAGGATGACTTAAAACTCGTAGAAGGAATTGGACCAAAAATTGAAGAGTTATTTAAAACTTCTGGAATACTATCTTGGAAAGCTCTAGGAGAAACATCTGTAGATAGATGTAACAAAATACTTCATAAAGCAGGGGAAAGATATAGAATACATGACCCAGGAACTTGGCCTAGACAAGCAAAATTAGCTTATGAAGGCAAATGGCAAAAACTAAAAGATTGGCAAGACAAACTTGACAAAGGAAAAGAAAAATAAAACATGAAACCTTGTGAAAGCAAGGTTTTTTTACGCAATTGATTGAGCTACAATAAATCCACCAGTCCAAGCATTTTGAAAATTGAATCCACCAGTTATAGCATCAATATTTAGAATTTCTCCAGCAAAATATATGTTTGGAATTACTTTACTTTCCATAGTTTTGAAGTTGACTTCTTTTAAATCGATTCCACCAGCTGTTACGAACTCTTCTTTGAAGGTGCTTTTTCCGTTTACTTGAAATTCTCCAGCAGTTAATTGATTTGCTAAAGCGTTTAATTCAGTTTTATTACAATCTGCCCAAGTAGTTTCTGCTGAAATCCCTGATGCTAGAACTAAACGTTCCCACAAACGGTTTGGCATTTCTATTGGTGACTTTTTCGAGATTACTTTTTTAGCATTTTCTAATTTAATATCTTTTAATAAATCAATTGCTTCTTCAAAAGTTGCTTCGTTCAACCAATTAACTAAAATGGCAAAATGATAATTTTTGTCAAATAACTCTCTTGCTCCCCAAGCCGAAAGCCTTAATATTCCTGGCCCAGACATTCCCCAATGTGTGATTAATAAAGGCCCTGAAGCTTCTAATTTTGATTTTTTTACTTTGACAGATGCAAATGTTGACAATCCCATTAAATCTTTTAATCTTGCATCTTTAATGTTAAATGTAAACAAAGAAGGAACGGCTGAAACAATTGAGTGACCAAGTGATTCAAGCATTTCCCACATTTTTGGGTTGCTTCCTGTTGTTATTACCACTTTTTCTGCTAAAAAAGTATCCGTTTTAGTCTGAACTTTAAAATCAGTTTCTGTTTTATAAATTGACTGTACACTTTGACTAATTAAAATATCAATCCCTAAATCTTGAGTGGCTTTTGTAAAACAATCGATTATGGTTTCTGAAGAATCTGATTCTGGAAACATTCTTCCATCTTCTTCTATTTTTAGAGTTACACCGTGCTTTTCGAACCATTCAATTGTATCTCCAGAACAAAATTGATGAAATGGTCCACGTAATTCTTTTTCACCTCTTGGGTAAAATTTGACTATATCATTCGGCACAAAACACGCGTGCGTAACGTTGCACCTTCCTCCACCGGAAATTCTGACTTTTTCCAAAGTCGTTTTTCCTCTTTCGAGAATTGCTACTTTTAAACTTGGGTTGTTTTCAACAATATTGATTGCTGTAAAAAATCCTGCTGCTCCACCACCTATGATAACTATGTCGTAATTAGAATTCAATGTTTTATTTTTTTTGCAAATATCGTGATTTATAAACGAATTATGCGCTGGATAGTAATGAAAAGCCCGTAAAGAACAAAAACCAATAGAACTTGACTTGGAAAAGCGACCAAAGGAAGCTCTTTGCAAGGCTTAGTTATATGATTTTTGTTCTGCGGACTTGTAATGTATAGCCAGATGAAGCTCTAAAAAACTAAAGACAAGCATGAATTCTGTCTGGAAAATTGCAAAACATTCCGTCTACACCAAAATATATTGCTTCTTTAATATCTATTATTTCGTTTACTGTGTAGGTATAAACTAGAAATCCATTTTTATGAATTTCTTCTACTTCATGCTTTGTTAAAGTGTAAAACCATGGGTTTATTGCAATAGCTTTTAGTTTTTTTGCCAAAGGAATTGCAATCAAGTGATTCTGTTGAGATAAAAGTGCAATAGGAATTTTAGAATTTATTTTTCGCATTAGTTCTAATTCATTCCATTGAAAACTTGAAATTAGAAAATGATGGTTTGGGTAATTCTCCAAAATTTTATGAGTTGGCAAAGCAGTATTTTCTCCTTTTAACTCGATATTTATAGGAACCCTTTTATTGATAAATTCAATTACCTCGATTAGTGTTGGAATTTGATGATTGCCAATTAAATTGATATTTTTTACTTCTTCTAAAGTTAAATCTTCGATGTTTTCTAAGGAAGAAGCTAAACGTTTTAGGGTTTTATCATGAAAAACTACTAACTCACCAGTTTTGATAAGATATACATCAATTTCTATCATATCTACAAATAAGTCTAATGCTTTTTGAAAAGACAACAATGTGTTTTCGGTTTCGTATCCCATTGCTCCGCGATGTCCTATAATTAATGGTTTTTTCATATTAAAATGTCATAGCAACTCCAACTACACTAAATTGATTTGTCTTTTTAAAAGAATAATCAAATTTATAAGTAGTTTTATTTTCTAGATTATTTTTATTAACTTCTTTAATAATTCTTCTATTGGCAACGGTTTTTCCCATAACATATCCAATTAAAACTGCAATTGGATAATCGGATGTCCAATGTACTTTACCACTGACCATATTGAATGCTAAAATACCACCTAAAGTATAGCCAACAGGTTTTATCCATTTTATTTCTGGATAATTTGTAGATATTACGGTAACTGTTGCAACATAAGTAGCTAAATGACCAGAAGGCATTGCATCATAATCTGGAGTGTTTTTTTGAAAAGCATTAAAGCTTGGGAATGGTTTCCAATCACCTCCATCATTTCCATCTCTAATGGCTGCATTTGGACTTTGCCTGCCTGTTATTCTTTTAATTGTTTGAGTTGTTACTCCAACAGATAATAAAACTTCAATTAATTCATTTGAAGTATTTAATGCTCTATAATCGTCTTTTCCTATTTTTCCAATGGCGTAAAACATTCCACTTAGAAGCATCGTTGTTCCACCATTTCCAACATAATAAACGCCAGAAGGTATGTTTTTAGGAATAATTCTCAATACTCCAAAAACTTTATGATATTGTGCATCTTCATCCCAACTACCTAATTTTTCACCAAAAGCACCTGCATCATCTAATATTTTTTGATCGTAAGGTAAAAGAACTAATGTTGACCCTAATACCAATGCATCATATTTTAGATTTTCTTTTTGAACTGTAAATCTTCCTAATTGATACAAATCATCTGGAATGTATTTAAACATTTGCCATGTGGTTGGCTTTTTATAACCATAAGTTACCTCATCGTTAATTCTAAATTTTTGGATTTCAACAGAAGTGGTGTCTGATTGTTGTGCCGAAAGTTGACAAACAAACAATATAAAGAACATTTGAAATAAAGTTGTTAATTTATCCATATATTAAATTAATAGTTAAAAATACAAATTAAAACTTATAATTATATCCTATTTATGAACTAGCTTTCATTTTTAAAATTGAATTGTACATGATAAACCCGCTTGTTTTCCATTATAAAAAGGTATCGCTAAAGCCGTTTTATTTTTTGCTTTGAATATTTTTTCATTAATAACTGGAAACAACCAATAAGCTGCTTTTGTGCTTAAAATTCCGATTCCTGCTCCCATTGCAACATCAGTAAGCCAATGTTTATTGTTATACATTCTAAAAGCTCCTGTTCCTGCTGCAACAACATATCCAGAAACTCCATACCAAACCGATTTGTCTTTATATTCTTGCCACATAAATTCGGCTCCAACAAATGCAGTTGCAGTATGTCCTGAAGGAAATGAATCAAAATTACTTCCATCTGGTCGCTCTACTTTAGTTAAGTGTTTTAAACTTGTTACCGTAGTTGCCATAATTAAATAAGAAGTCCCTAGAATAATAGTTCTGTCTTTAATATTGTTTTTTCCTTGAATTCCTGCTAAATTTAGTCCATAAACTGCTGCGGCTGGTGCATATTGAGAGAAATCATCAATAGATGTTTTTTTATCAATATCATCAATAACTTCTTCTCTAATGTTTGTGTTATAAAGTTTTATTTGATCACTTTCTATGCCTATAATAGCATAAGTCATTAAGGCACTTGGAATTATTAATTGCTTAAAATTAAATTTATTGTCTTTATTAATTTCTGTACTATCAATTGATTGTTGAGCAAAAGATAATTGTAAGCCTAAAAGACAAATTATGTATAATTTATATTTGTTCATTGCTTTGTTTATTAGTAAAATAGGTGATTGAAAATAATGCAATAAGAAAAATACTTGTATATACATTTCCTAAATCTAATCCTTGTGGTTTTGAAATGTAATTTCCGAATGTTGCTCCTATTGGATGAATTAATATAATTGTAATCCAGTAGAAAACTTCTTTTGAAATCTTTTTAAGAAATAAAAGCACAACAAAAATAAGCAGTAGTATTACAAGTAAAATTGTTCCTCCTGCTGCACCTAATGAAGTATCGTTAGAGAGAAAATCTCCTGAAGTAGTTCCAAAGGTGCTTGAAAACAAAATAGCTAACCAATATAAAAACTCAACTTTCATCTCAGTAAAAGGATTTTTACTTTTAGACAAAAAATGAATTCCTATTAAAACAAGAAACAAAGTTGAAATTACTAGCAATGAGCCATAGATTGTTCCTAAATCTAATTGAATACAAATTAAATCAGCAACATTTGTTCCTGCAATATTTCCTACTATTATAAGAAACCAATATAATAAAAGCCTGTGTTTTTTGTTTTTAATTTCATAAATAATTAATGCAACGAACAATGAAACTAATATAATAGAACCAACTTTGTAACCTAATTCTAAATCTCGTGAAATATAATTGCCTACAATTTCTCCAGTTGTTGTTGCAATAATCATTAATAGCCAGTAGATAATATTGACTTGGGGTATATTTTTCATTTTTTAACTATGAGTTTTTTTTAATTGTTTATGAGAAAAATAAATCATGATTACCATAATAAATATAGAAACTAATGAGGCTTGCAACGTTCCTAAATCCAATCCTCCTTTTGCAATTGGTTTCGTTAAAAAGTCACCAAATGTTGCACCAAAAGGACGAGTAAAAACGAATGCTAACCAAAATAAAAATACTTCATTCAACTTGGTTAAATAATGTAATAAAACCACTATAATTATGATTAGAGCTGTTAACAATGCTCCTTGCAAATAACTCAACCCAATTACATCACCTAAATAATCCCCAAAAGCAGTTCCTAAACTATTAGAAAACAGTACAGCTATCCAAAAGAAAATTTCTTTTTTATTTTCAATGATTTGACTAACTTTTAGATTCTTATATTTATTATACCAAAAACATAATGTGATTATCAAGCCAAAAAACAAAAGTAAACTTCCGTAGGTATACCCTAAATGCAAACTTCTGTCGATAAAATCTGAGATTTCAGTTCCTAATGTTGTAGTAGCAATTATTAATAACCAAAAAATTATCGGTTTGTAATTTGTGGCCTTTAATTGAATAAATAGCAATGCTAAAAAAAAGATTCCAGTAATAACAATTCCAGTTGAATAACCTAAATTTAGTGTCATTGAAATAAAGTCACCCAAAGTTTCTCCAAGTGTTGTGGCCACAATTTTCATTAGCCAAAATAAAAGTGTTATTTCTGCTACTTTATTTATTGTTTTTGTTCCCATAATTTAAGCTTATTGCTATTCTTAAAAAGTATATTTATCACTCTTTAGAATACCAAAATTATGTTTATATTCGGGTGAAGTCCTTAAAATTGACTTAAGATTAAACTATGATTTGCTTAAAATAAAAAAGGGGCAATAAAAAAGCACCAACTTTAATTGGTGCTTTTTTTATTATAAGTGTAAATTATTCTGTTAATATATAATATTGCCAAGGTTTTAAAGGATAAATTTGTTTTTCATCTAGCCCAATAGTTTCACCCGTAACAACATCTTTAAAAGTTCCTTTTAATGGGATACTTACATCCACTGGTTTTGAAGATAAATTTGCCATATAAATTACTTTTTTACCTTCTTTTTCTCTTTCAAAAACTAATACTTGTTCGTCTTTCGAAGATTTTATTCTAGTATAAGTTGCTTTGTTTTTTCCACCATTTAAGGCAATGTTTGTATTTCTTAAAGTTCCTAATTTCGCTCTCAAGTCCCATTCTTTTCCTTTTGTTTTTGGAATAGAATCTTTTTCAAAGAATTTTAAACTGTGGTTTAATCCGTATTCATTTCCGTTATAAATTAATGGCATTCCTGGTGTTAAGTATGACAAAGCTGTCATTGCTTCTTCTGCTTTTCCTAATCTACTTTGAACAGTTCCACTCCAAGAATTCTCATCGTGATTGTCCACAAAACTCATAAGAATATCATTTGCTTCATATTTTTTAATATCTTCCAAAATAAAATTATCCCAGTCTTTTACGCTTTTTTTGCCTTGAGCAATGTCTTTCATTAAGTGATGACTTGTCCAGTTATAAGCCATATCGAATAAACCTTCTTTAAGCAATTCAGGTTCCCAAGCTTCGGCTAACATAAAAATGTTTTTCTCTTTTCGCAATGCTGGAATCGTTTCTTGCCAAAAATCTAAAGGTACATTACTTGCCACATCACAACGGAAACCATCAATGTTTTCGTTTTTAATCCAATGCATCATATCGGCAGTCATAGCTTTACGCAAATCTTTATTGTCGTAATTCAAATCAGCAACATCTGTCCAACCCCAAGATTTTCCTGTTTCTGGGTTGATTGGATCTATAATTTCTCCTTTTGCATTTTGAGTGTAATATTCAGGATGTTGTTTTATCCAAACATGATCCCAACCTGTGTGATTTGGCACCCAATCCAAAATAACATACATTCCGTTTTCGTGAGCTGTTTGAACCATTTTTCTGAAATCTTCAATTGTTCCAAATTCTGGATTTACTGCTTTGAAATCAGAAACTGCATAATAACTTCCTAAATATTTATGTTGCTCTTCTTTTGGCATTTCTGAAGCAAATTTGCTATCATCTCCACCAGTTGCTTTTCTTTTAGTTTCTGAAATAGGAAAAATAGGCATTACCCAAATAATTTTAACTCCTAATTCTTTTAATTTCGGAATGTCTTTTGTGAATTCGTTAAAAGTTCCTTCAGGTGAATATTGACGAATATTTACTTCATAAATCACTGCGTTTTCTTCGACTTCTGGAGAAAATTGAGCGATTTCTGAATTTACGTTTTCCGTTGTATTTGATTCTTTGTTTTCTTTTTTACAACTAATTAAAGTTGTCAAAAGTAATGCTGTTATAAGTATTTTTTTCATGCTATATTTATTTCAATTCTAGTATTAAACTTGATTTTCCTTCAATGGATACTTCATTTTTCAAATCGAAATTTTGATTGGACAAAACGTCTTTTCCTGAAGTATAATTTTTTAAATTTTCTTCAAAACGTAAAAGATTTAATTTCTGAACATCTTTTGAATTATTGACAATTACCATCACACTTTCTGAATCATTATAACGAAAATAAACATAAACATTGTTTTCTGGAATGTAGTGCGTTAGTTTTCCTGTGTGAATTACGGCTTTGTTTTTTCTCCAATTCAATAACTTTTTAGAGAAATCGAAATATTGTTTTTGAGAAGTTGTTCTACCTGAATTTGAAAAAGCATTGTTAGTATCTGCTTTCCATCCACCAGGAAAATCTTGACGAATGTCTGCATCACCTTTTCCTTTATCTCCAGCCATTCCAATTTCTGAACCATAATAAATCTGAGGAATTCCTCTCATGGTAGCGATTATCGTCATTGCTAATTGATACTTTGTAAAGTCATTTTTATAGATTTCATTAAAACGTCCTGTATCATGATTTTCAAGAAAAATTAATAAATTATTTGGATCTGCGTACAAAAAGTCATTTACAAAATTCTCGTAAAACTTAATCATTCCATCACTCCAAGATGGATTATCTTCATAAAAAACATTTCCAAAAACATCATGTAACGTAAAATCCATTACACTTGGTAAATAGGAATTATAACTTTGAATTTTAGCAATTGGACTGTCTTTTTGCCAATACGAAATTTGGGCTTGATCGTGCATCCAAACTTCTCCAACTATATTAAAATAAGGGTATTCATCCATAACAGCTTTGGTCCATTTTGCAATTCCATCTTTATCACAATACGAATATGTATCTACTCTGAAACCATCTAGATCAGCAAATTCAACCCACCAAATCGCATTTTGAATAAGATAATTTAACACCAAAGGATTAGTTTGATTTAAATCGGGCATACTTGGCACAAACCAACCATCCATACAATATTTTGCATCTCGTTTTGAACCATTAATATCATACTGAGTAGTCATGCGATAATTACTTTGTTTGTAACCAGGGAATTGATGAAACCAATCGTATGTTGGCATATCTTTAAACATCCAATGTTCTGCTCCCCAATGATTGGTTACGTAATCTTTGATTAATTTCATATCACGTTTGTGCATTTCAGAAGCTAATCGTTTGTAATCATCATTTGAACCGTAACGAGCATCTATTTGATATACATCAGATTGTCCGTATGTATGATACGAATACCCTTTATCGTTATCTTCACACATTGGTGTGCTCCAAATAGCTGTTGCTCCTAATTCGTTGATATAATCTAAATTATTTATGATTCCTTGCACATCACCACCGTGTCTTCCTCCAGGCAATTCTCTGTTTGCCTTTTCTTGTAATTTTGAAGAAGAATCGTTGGATTCATTTCCGTTGGCAAAACGATCAGGCATTAATAAATAAATAACATCTGAAGCATCAAACCCTTTTCTTAAAGCCGAATTTTCTCTACGTTTTTTGATTTCAAAATCTTTAGTAAATGATTTTTTACCGTTTTTGAATATGAATTTTAAAGTTTGAGCCGCGACGTTTTTGGTATCAATAGTTACGAAAAGGTAATTTGGATTTTCGGTTTTTGTCACATTTGTTATAACTACACTATTTGAAACTGAAACTGTATTTTCGGCAATATTTTTTCCGTAAAATAACACTTGAACTTCACTTTTATTCATGCCTTCATACCAAAATGGTGGTTCCATCTTGTCGATTTGGGCAAATGTGAAAGTTGTTATTAAAAGGAATAAAATTATTATTTGTTTTTTCATGATTAACTATTTTAGATGCTGAATCGAGTTCAACATGACAAAGGTGTAAATTATTTTACCTCAACAATACTAATTCCGTAACCACCAGCTGCAGCTGAAGTCATTTTTAATTTTGACTTACTAGTTACTTTTTGTTTTGTGATTTTATAAGCTTGTGGATTGGTTTTATAATCAGCATCTTTTGCATCAGCATAAATTGTTGCTTCGTATTTTTTTCCTTTTTCAAGGAAATCTAATTTTATGGTTGATGTTCTTGCATTGTTTCCGTTTGAATTTCCAACAAACCAATTGTTTGATTTTTTGTCTTTTCTAGCAATTGTGATGTAATAACCTGGTTCAGCTTCTAAATATTTTGATTCTGACCATTCAACTGGAACATCTTTAATGAATTGAAAAGCATCAAGAAAACGATTATAATTTTCTGGCAAATCTGCTGCCATTTGAAGTGGTGAATACATCACAACATATAATCCCAATTGATTGGCTAAAGTTGTGTTTACGTGCGAATTATTGTTTGGGTTTAATTTTGCAATATCCATTTCAAAAACTCCAGGTGTGTAATCCATTGGTCCACCCATTAATCTTGTAAATGGTAAAATGGTTGTGTGATTTGGTTTTGAACCTCCAAAAGCTTGAAATTCTGTTCCACGAGCTGATTCATTTCCAATTAAATTTGGATAAGTTCTCGCTATTCCTGTTGGACGAACTGCTTCGTGAGCATTGACCATGATTTTATAATCTGCTGCTTTTTCAAGGGCATATTGGTAATGATTGATAATCCATTGGCTGTAATGATGTTCTCCTCTTGGCAACATATTTCCAACGTAACCGCTTTTTACCGCATCATATCCGTTGTCTTTCATAAACTGATATGCTTTATCCATGTGACGTTCGTAGTTTCTTGCAGAACCTGAAGTTTCATGATGCATAATCATTTTAATTCCTTTTGATTTTGCGTAAGCGTGAATTTCTTGCACGTTAAAATCTGGATAAGGAGTTACAAAATCAAAAACATAATCTTTTGATTGACCAAACCAATCTTCCCAACCTTCATTCCAACCTTCCACTAAAACAGCATGAAATCCGTGAAGTGCCGCAAAATCTATGTATTCTTTTACATGTTTGTTATTGGCTGCGTGTGTTCCGTTTGGTTTTGCTTTTGAATAATCGGTTACACCTAATTGAATTGCTGGAAAATCATTTGTATAGGACCATGAACTTTTTCCGGTAATCATTTCCCACCAAACACCAATATATTTTACTGGTTTTATCCAAGAAGTATCTTCAATTTTACAAGGTTCGTTTAAGTTTAAAGTCATTCTTGAAGCTAAAATATCTTTAGCATCATTGCATATAACCATTGTTCTCCATGGAGAAACACAAGGTGCTTGCATGTACCCTTTATCTCCTTTTGCATCAGGAGTTAAGTGTGATTGAAAAACAAATGTTTTGTCATTCAAATCTAAACTCATGCACGAATAATTAATCAAAGCTGCTTCGTGAAGATTGATGTAAATTCCGTCTACAGTTTTCATCATTAAAGACGTTTGAACTCCAGTATCAGAAAATTGTTTTTGGGAAGCGTTATCAGTTACAGCTTTTTTGAATAAACCTCTAATTTCAGATAATTTGCTTTCAGTATAATCATATTCTTGCGTATCATAATCTCCTGGAATCCAAAAAGCAGTGTGATTTCCTGTCATTGCAAATTCAGTACGTTCTTCTTTTATGATAAAATATACTAGGTTTTTTTGTTGTGGAAATTCATATCTAAATCCTAAACCATCATTAAATAAACGAAAACGAATAATCATTTCTCTTTCTGTTTGGTTTTGTTTTAAACTGATTGCTAGTTCATTATAATGATTTTGAATTTGCAATTCTTCTCCCCAAACTGTGTTCCAAGTTTCATTGAAAGTTGAAGGTGTTGAACTAACAACTTTGAAATCATTCAACAATGATTTAGTATCGTTTTTTAATTCCAATCCTAACTTACTTGTTTTTACAACTTCCTTATTTAAATAGAAAAGTTGATACGTTGGCGTTCCATCATTTAATAAAGAAAATTTCATGGTGAAATTTCCGTTTGGTGATTTGAATTCTTGTGCGTTTCCAAAAATTGAAACTAGGATTGTGAAAATTAAAACTAAAAACTGCTTCATTGTATTATAATTTAACTAATTGTGATTTTCCGTTTACTAAAACTTCAATTTCTTGATTGCCTTCAATGCTTACTTTTGTTTCCTTGTGATTAACTTCAACTTTAACAATCGAACTTCTGAAATTCACTTTGAACGAATAAGCTTTCCATTCTTTAGGGATTTTTGGTTCAAAATGTAGCGCGTTATTTTTAACTCTCATTCCTCCAAAACCTTCTACAATACTCATCCAAGTCCCAGCCATTGATGTGATGTGTAAACCTTCATGAACCTCTTTATTATAATCATCTAAATCCAAACGTGATGTTCGTAAATAGAATGTATAAGCTTGTTCCATTCGACCTAAAACAGCAGCTTGAATGGAATGCACACAAGGAGAAAGTGAACTTTCATGAACAGTAAAAGGTTCGTAAAAATCGAAATGCTTTTCTAATTGTTCTTTGGTAAAATGATCTTCAAAAAAGTAAAAGCCTTGTAAAGTATCAGCTTGTTTTATATATGGTGAACGCAAAATTCTATCCCAAGACCATTTTTGATTTATCGGTCGTTGTGACTTATCTAAATTAGCAACCGTTATTAAATCTTTGTCTAAAAATCCGTCTTGTTGTAAAAATACCCCATGTTCTTCTGAATAAGGAAAATACATATTATCCGCTACTTTTTTCATTTCTGAAATTTCAGCAGCAGCTAGATTTACCTTATTTAAAATTCGAGTGTAATCTGATGGATATTCCTTTTCGATTTTTTGAATTTGTTCAATCGTATAATCGATACACCATTTAGCAATGTAATTTGTGTACCAATTGTTGTTTACGTTGTTTTCGTATTCATTTGGACCAGTCACACCCAAAATTACATATTGATTTTTAGCTGTTGAGAAATTAGCTCTTTGATGCCAAAAACGTGCAATTCCGATTAAAACTTCTAAACCTTTTTCTGGAATGTAAGAGTAATCTCCTGTATAACGATAATAGTTAAAAATTGCAAAAGCAATAGCACCATTTCTGTGAATTTCTTCATGTGTGATTTCCCATTCATTGTGACATTCTTCACCATTCATGGTAACCATTGGATATAAGGCAGCACCATTTTTGAATCCTAAATTATCTTTAGCATTTTCGATGGCTTTTTCCAGATGATTATATCTATATTCTAATAAATTCCTTGCTACTTTTTGATCTTTTGTAGCCATATAAAACGGAATACAATAGGCTTCTGTGTCCCAATAAGTTGAACCACCATATTTTTCACCAGTAAATCCTTTTGGTCCAATATTTAATCTAGAATCTTTTCCTAAATAGGTTTGATTTAAATGGAAAATATTGAAACGAATTCCTTGTTGTGCTTTGACATCACCATCAATGGTAATATCACTCATTTCCCAAATTTTTGCCCAAGCATCGATTTGATTTTGTAATAATTTTTCATAACCTAGTTCAAGACCTTTATCAATTATATCCTGAGAAGCTTTAACTAATTGTTGTTCGTCGTGATTTGTAGAAACTGTATAACCTCCTAATTTTTGAATAGCTATAGTTTGTCCTGTTGTTGCAGCAAATTCATAGGAGAATTGTGTTTTGGTTTCTGTTTTTTCAATGTTTGTAGGATTTACATCCGATATTTTTCCATTTACCACAAAGGTATTGTGCATAAACGTACAAGCAGAAAAATTAGTCTTCAAGGTTTTTGATATAATAAATCCTGAATTTTGTTTGTTTTTGATTTCTAAAATATCCCAAAATTTATCATCCCAATTGGTGTCTTCATTAGTGATTCCAGCATCAACATAAGGTTTGAAAACTATTTTCGCATCTTGGTTCAGCGCTTTTACTTCGTAATTAATTACACCTAATTCGTCTAAATCTAAAGATAAAAATCGCTTTACATTTACACCAACTTGCGTACCGTTTTGCAAAGTAGCTTCAAAAGAACGTGAATAAACACCTTCTTTCATATTTAATTCTCTTCTAAAGTTGTTCACTTCAGAACAAGTTGCCAGATCTAGATGTTCACCGTTGATTTCGATATCAATTCCGATCCAATTTGGAGCATTTAACACTTTGGCAAAGTATTGTGGATAACCATTTTTCCACCAACCTACTCGAGTTTTATCTGGATAATAAACTCCAGCAATATAACTTCCTTGAAATGTTTTACCTGAATATGATTCTTCAAAATTAGCACGTTGCCCCATCGCACCGTTACCAATACTGAATAAACTTTCAGATGATTTTACTCTACTTGCATCAAATCCTTCTTCAATGATGGACCAATTATCTGGTTTTATATAATCTTGGTTCATTCTATTTCTTTGTTTAATTGTTTATTTGTTTAACTGTTTAATTGATAAAACATTTAAATTTTAAACACATTTTTCATTTATTAAATTTTCTATAAAGCTTAAGTCTATAAAAGTAAAGTCGTTGAAGATGTAATCTGCTTCGTGAAGCACATTAGTTTCACCTATTCCAATACTTATCATATTGGCTAAATTTGCCGCTTGAATTCCAGCTACAGAATCTTCAAATACAATACAGTTTTCAGCTATATCATTTACTTTTTTTGCTCCTTGAAGAAATACTTCAGGATCTGGTTTTGCATTGGACACATCATTCCCATCTACAATAGCATCGAAATAGTGCATAATTTTTGCTTTTTCTAGAATTGGTTTTGCATTTTTACTAGCAGAACCTAATACTATATTTTGTTTGTGTTGTTTTAAATACTCTAGCACTTGCATAACACCTGGAAGAATTTCACTTTCGTCCATTTCTTCTATATATGTAAGATATTCTGTGTTTTTTTGAAGTAGCCACTCATTTTTTTGGGTTTGAGTAGCTTCAATATTTCCTAAAGCTAAAATTAGATCTAATGATCTTACACGACTAACTCCTTTAAGTTGTTCGTTGTGTTCTGGTGTAAATTCGATTCCTATTTGAGCCGCTAATCGTTGCCAAGCCAAAAAATGATATTTTGCTGTGTCAACAATTACTCCGTCAAGGTCGAATATGAATGTTTTTTTACTCATTGTTTAATTTTTAACCTGAAATTGCGTTTTTGTCTGTGATAAATAAATTGCAAAATCCTGCAATAATTAATGAAATTCCAGCCAACAGCATAGCATTTATGTGTTCGCTCCCAATTAATTTATATAAAAAGTTTATCCCTCCAAGTGCAGCAATAATTTGTGGGACAACAATAAACATATTGAACAATCCCATCATCATTCCCATTTTTTTAGGATTTACTGAACTTGACAACATGGCATAAGGCATTGAAAGAATACTTCCCCAAGAAAAACCTATTAGTATAAAAGAATATAGTAAGGTTGATGGCGTTGCATAAAACATATAAATAAATCCTAAACCTCCTAAAATTAGTGAAGCCATATGAATAAATTTTCTATTAATTTTGTTTTTCATAGTGTAAAAAGACAATAACAATGCAAAAGCCATTGAAGAAAGTCCGTAAACACCTGTTGAAGAACCAACTAAGTCGGCTGCATCATTATAAACTTTATCTTTTCCCTTATATTCTATTTCTTTTTCTGAATTTAAGAAAAGAGGTTCTTTTTTTTCGTCTTTTATAACTTCTCCATCCAAATTTAATTCTGCATATTCTTTAATATCCGGCTTTGGTGCATTATAGACATGTTCTGTTAAAGCAGGCATAGATAAGCTCCACATCGTAAAAAAGGCAAACCAACTGAAAAATTGAATTAAACCTAATTTCTTCATAGTTGAAGGCATATCTTTTAAACTTGCCAATAAATCTGGAATAAATCTAGCCTCTTTTTTTTCCGAAAGAAATTCTTCTAAATTTTCTGGTGGATCTTCTTTTGTAGTTAATAGTGTATAGACGATACTTGTAACAAATACAAAAGCACCAATTGAAAATGCAACTACAACAGATTGTGGAATAACTCCCGCAGAAGCCTCATTTGAAACTCCTAATTTGTTTACTAACCAAGGTAAATTACTAGCAACCCATGTTCCAATTCCGATAATTAATGTTTGAACAACAAATCCATTTGAACGTTGTGATTCAGGAAGTTTATCAGCTACCAAAGCACGAAAAGGTTCCATGCTAATATTAATGGAAGAGTCTAAAACCCATAATAATCCTGCAGCAATCCATAATGCTGGGGAATGTGGCATGAAAAACAAAGTGATTGAAGCTAAAATGGCTCCGATAAGGAAATAAGGTTTTCTTCTTCCAAATCTTGGGCTCCACGTATTATCAGATAAATATCCTATTATAGGCTGAACTACAAGCCCTGTTAAAGGTGCAGCAATCCATAAACCTGGAATATCATCTACTTCGGCACCAAGAGTTTGAAAAATTCGAGACATGAATCCACCTTGTAAGGCAAATCCAAATTGTATTCCTAGAAACCCGAAACTCATGTTCCAGATTTGCCAAAAATTTAACTTACGCTTCTCCATTATCGTATTTTATTGATTAATAAAACGATAAGCGTTTTTTAATTGCTTATCAAAACTTAATTTTATTTTCGAAGTAAAGTTATAAGCTTTGATGTCACAAATATATATTTTATTTTAATTGAAAAAACATTTTAATGAGATTTAACAAATCCATTTTGCATATAAAATATTTATATATAATTGAATAACAGTATTTTAAAAAACACTATCACGTTGTAGTAGATTCTCTTAAAACCAACTCTGTTTCAATTATTTCTGTTGTGTAAAGCTCATCTTCTTCTTCTTTTTCGAGTCTATCAATTAGCATTTTTGCGGCTTTTCTCCCCATCTTAATCCCGTTTTGACTTACTGTTGAAATACTTGGCGTTGAAAATTGAGAAATAATTCCATCTGTAAAACCAATAACCGAAAAATCATCCGGAACTTTTTTACCTTGCTTATTGGCTAATTTAATGGCTGTTACAGCAAAAAGCTCATTTACTGCAAACAAAGCATCAAATTCTTGATTTTTAATTAGTGATTCAATCTTATTAGAACAATTATCTATGTCTTCAATTTTTACTATTAAATCTTCATTTATTGGAATGCTGTTTTCTTTTAGCGCTTTTAAATAACCATCTGTTCTTAATTTACCAACACTAACATAATCTACCGTTGTTAGTAATGCTATTTTTTTAAATCCTCTAGAAATAAAAAATTGAATAGCATCATAAGCAGCTTGTTGATCATCAATTATAACTTTATCACAGAAAACATCATTGGTAACTCTATCAAACATTACAACAGGCATTCCTTGACTAATAATTTCTTGAATGTGATGAAAATCTTTTTTTTGTTGGGTCTCTTTCGAAAGTGATAAAATAAAACCATCTGTACTTCCATTGGCTAAAAGTTCCATATTAATTACTTCTTTATCGAATGACTCATCAGACAAACAAACAATTACATTATACCCATTTTCGTTAGCTACTTGTTCAATTCCGCTAATTACTGTTGCAAAAAAATGATGCACAATTTCGGGAATAATTATACCAATCGTTTTAGTTTTTTTGTTCTTTAAGCTTAAGGCTATGTTGTTTGGTTTATAGTTGTATAATTTTGCGAAAGCTTGGACTTTTTGCCTCGTGTCTTCACTAATTTCATGACTATCTTTCAATGATTTAGAAACCGTTGAAATAGAAACATCTAATTCTCTAGCTATTTGTTTTAAAGTGACTTTTTTTCTCATTATGCTCTTTGAGGACAATTAATATAACACTAAAAGTAGTTTATATTTTTCATATTCAAAATTTTAGTAAGGAATATTGCAGAAATTAATAAAGTTTTCAACACTATAACGTTTTCGTTGCTATGTAAATGGATTGTCGTTTTATTATCTCAGTATTTTACATAAATTTAACATTCGAAGTAAAGTTATTAAGCAATTTTTAACAAAAACTAACTTAAACAAATTGTATGAAGACAATACAAAAAAAACTATTCATTCTACTATTTATTTTGCCTTTAAGCATCTTTGCTCAAAGTACTTTAAAAGGTACTATCTTAGATAACTTAGGGCAAACTTTACCTGGTGTGAGTGTTGTAGTTAAAGGAACCACAAATGGTGTTGCAACAGATTTTGATGGTAATTTTACGCTAACAAATCTAAAAAAAGGAGATGTTGTTTCCTTTTCTTATGTAGGATTCACAACACAGGATTTAGTGTATAACAATCAAAAAGAAGTATCCATAACTATGTTAGAAGACGCTACACAATTAGCTGATGTAGTTGTAATAGGATATGGAACTGTTAAAAAGTCTGACGCTACAGGATCAGTTGCCACTGTTACTACAAAAGACTTTGTAAAAGGTCCTGTTGTTTCGGTTGACCAAATGATACAAGGTAAAGTTGCAGGTTTACAAATTACTAATGGAGGTGGCTCTCCTGGTGAAGGTTCTACTATTAGAATTAGAGGTGGCTCATCATTAAACGCAAATAATGACCCTTTAATTGTTATTGATGGATTACCAGTAGATGGTGGATCAAGTGGTGGAAGAAATTTCTTATCTACCATTAATCAAAATAATATTGAATCAGTAACCGTTTTAAAAGATGCATCAGCAACTGCAATTTATGGATCAAGAGCTTCAAATGGTGTAATTATCATAACTACAAAAAAAGGTAAAGCTGGTGAATTAAAAATAGAATATAACGGCAACTTTTCTTATAGTGAATTAGTAAAACAAGTTGATGTATTAAGTGCTGATCAATTTAGAAATTATGTTAATGCCAATGGCAACACAAGCCAACAAGCATTATTAGGGGCTTCAAACACAGATTGGCAAAATGAAATTTATCAAACCGCAATAGGAACTGACCATAATATTGCTTTATCTGGTGGAGTTGATAATGTAACTTACAGAGCATCTGCTGGATTCACTGATATGAATGGTATTTTAAAAAGAGATAATTTCCAAAGAACTTCATTAGGTCTTAGTTTAGTTGGAAAATTCTTCGACAATCATTTAAAAGTAGAAGTAAATAATAATACTGCTTCTATGAAAAACAATTACAGTAATAGAGGTGCTATTGGATCTGCTGTTTCTTATGACCCTACTCAAAATCCTTATAATGCTGATGGAACTTATTTTCAATGGTTCAATCCAAATGGAGAAATTAACACTTTAGCTGGTAGAAATCCTTTAGGTGAACTTTATCAAAATAATAATTTAGGAAATCAATTTAGAAGTGTTGGAAACATTCAAACTGAATATAAATTACACTTTTTCCCTGATTTAAAAGTAGTAGCTAATCTTGGTTATGATGAGATTTCTGGAAGAACTTATGGAAATACATCTCTTGATTATGCATATAATTCTGCTGGTAATTACTATGACAACAATGACACATTCAATAATAAATTAATGGATTTATTCTTTAATTATAATAAAGATATAAAATCAATTGATGCTGTTGTAGATTTTACTGCAGGTTATTCTTATCAAGATTTTAAATTTAAAAATGCAGGAGAAAATTATGAAGCCGCAAATAATATATTAAAAGTAAATGCCACTTCAAGAGGAAGAAGAAATTTACAATCATATTTTGCTAGAACAAATTTAAATTTTGCAAATAAATATTTACTTACGTTATCTTACAGAAGAGATGGGACTTCTCGTTTTACTGAAGAAAACAGATGGGGTAACTTCCCTGCAGCTGCTTTAGCTTGGAAATTAAACGAAGAAACGTTTATTAAAGATATAAGAAGTGTCTCTACATTAAAATTAAGATTAGGATGGGGAATTACAGGTCAACAAGATGTTGGAAACAACTATCCTTCTATTCCTTTATATCTAACTTCAGATGTTAATTCTCAATACCAATTTGGGAATCAATTTTACTCTACGGTAAGACCTCAACAATACAATAAAAATCTTAAATGGGAAGAAACTGAGACAAGAAACATCGGTCTTGATTTTGGCTTCTTAAAAGATAGAATAAGTGGTTCTGTAGACATCTATGAAAAAAGAACTAAAGATTTAATTGCCTTTGTTCAAAATCCAGCTTTCTTTGGGTTTTCAAATGCTGATAATTACAATATAGGTAAAATGAATAATAAAGGAATTGAAATTTCAGCAGCAGTTATTCCTATAAGAACTGATACTTTTAATTGGACAATTGGAGGAAATATTACATTACAAAACTCTGAAGTTGATGATTTATTTTTAGATCCTAAGTTTTTCAATGGTGTAGCTACAGGTGGATATTCTGGTGGCGTAGGAAACACAATACAAAATCATCAAGTAGGCTATGCACCTAGCTCTTTCTACGTATACGAACAAGCTTATAATGCTAATGGACAACCAATTGACGGTGTTTTTATTGACAGAAATAATGATGGCTCAGTAAACGAACAAGATAAATATAGATACAAAAAACCTGCATCAGATGTATTCTATGGCTTTTTTACCAATTTAAGTTATAAAAATTGGGACATGTCAATGTCTTGGAGAGGAAGTTGGGGTAATTACAATTACAACAATGTAGACTCTCAATATGGCTGGAGTAATCAGGTTTTAATTAGAGATACGGATTTAGGAAATGGAGTAACTAATTTATTAGAAACTAATTTTACTTCTGCTGATTCAAAAAGATACGAATCAGATTATTATATTCAAGATGCTTCTTTTGTCAGATTAGACAATGTTACAATAGGATATAATTTTACTAATTTCTTAAATACTAAAGCAAATGCAAAACTTTCTTTAGGAGGTCAGAATTTATTATTATTTACTAATTATAAAGGTATAGATCCTGAAATATCCGGCGGTATAGATAATAACTTATATCCAAGACCAAGAATGTATACATTAGGATTAAATGTTAATTTTTAAAAAAAATGAAAATGAAAAGAACAAAAATAAAACTACTTAGTATTGCTGCTTTTTTCTTGATTATATTAGGTACTTCTTGTACAGATGATTTGAATCAAGTTCCTGAAAGTAGTAATCAACAAAGTGACGAAGAATTATTTAGTAATCCAGATTCTTATAAACAGTTTTTAGCAAAATTGTATGCTGGATTAGCTACAACTGGACAAGAAGGACCTGCAGGAGCAGCAGACATTTCTGGTATCGACGAAGGTTTTAGTCAATATTTAAGAGGATATTGGCAAATGCAAGAATTAACAACTGATGAAGCTATTATTGCGTGGAATGATCAAACAATTAAAGATTTTCATAATCATTCTTGGACATCTTTAGATGTGTTCATCAATGCTACCTTTAACAGATTAGCGTTTCAAGTTAATGCTTGTAATGAGTTTCTAAGACAAACTACCGATGAAAAATTAGATAGTAGAGGAGTTACAGGTGCTTTAAGAGATGAAATTAAAACTTTTAGAGCGGAAGCAAGATTCTTAAGAGCATATAGCTATTGGAATTTAGTTGATTTATTTGGTGGGGCTTCAATAGAAACCGAAGAATCATCAACAGAATATCATGTCCCAACTTATGCTTCAAGAGCAGAAATTTTTCAGTATGTTGAAACTGAACTTGCAGATTTGGTAAATGATTTAAAAACACCTAATTCAAACGAAAAATACAGAGTTGATAAAGCTGCAGCTTGGATGTTACATGCTAAACTTTTAATGAATGCACAAGTTTATATTGGAACTGATAGATATGTAGACGCAAAAGCATTAGTAAGTAAAGTTATTAATGAAACAACTTACTCTACTCACTCTAATTACGAACAATTATTTTTCGCAGATAATGACCTAAATGGTGCAGAAAAAGAATTTATATTCTCAATTGCTTTTGATGGAATCAACACAAAAACTTTTGGAGGAACTACCTATTTAACTCATGCCCCTGTTGGAGGAAGTATGCCAGCAGCATCTTTTGGTATAAACGGTGGATGGGCAGGAATTAGAACAACTTCTGCTTTTGTAAATAAATTCCCGAGTTCTGGAAATGATGTTAGAGGAAATTTCTACACAACTGGACAAACTCTTGAAATTGCAAGTGTTGGTACTTTTACTGATGGTTATGCAATTCAAAAATTTAGAAATATTGATGTAAATGGAAATCCTGGTTCTGATGCTTCTGGCGATTTTGTTGACATTGATTTTCCAGTATTCAGATTAGCAGATGCTTATTTAATGTTAGCTGAATGTGAACTTAGAACTGGTGGAAGTGTTTCGCAAGCAACAGTTGATAATATAAACGACTTAAGAGTTAGAGCTTATGGTGACACTAGTGGAAATATATCAGCAGGTCAAATAAATTTAAATTTTATTTTAGACGAAAGAGCACGAGAGTTACATTGGGAAGGTCATAGAAGAACTGATTTAATTCGTTTTGGAAAATTTACAGGAAGTTCATATATATGGCCTTGGAAAGGTGGTGTAGCTACTGGCGCACCAACTTCAGCTTTTAGAAATTTATTTCCAATACCTTCTTCAGCTTTATCTACAAATCCTAACTTACAACAAAACCCTGGTTATTAATAAAAAATTATATAAAAATGAAAAATATAACAAAAACAATTTTTGCTTTTTTAGCAGTTTTAACAATTGCTTGTACTACAGATGACGTACAAGACAGACCAGTAATTGAGGGTATTGACGCACCTCAAATTACAGCACCAGAAAGTGGTGCAATATATGTTTTATCTCCAGGAAATGAAAGCTTACAAGCAGATAGATTTGTTTGGACTAAAGCAAATTATAATGGAGATGTAGTTATTAACTACACATTAGAAATTGATAATTCTGGTGGCGATTTTTCTGCTCCACAAACTTTAGGTGGTACAGTTGGTGATCTACAGTTGTCAGTTGATGAAGGTACTTTAAACCTAGCTTGTTTAAATTTGGGTGCAACTCCATTTGTTGCCAACAATTTTGATGTACGTATTGTTGCTGATGCAAATGGCTTTTCACCAATGGCTTCAAATGTAATTTCTATTACAGTTACTCCATCTGGTTGTTTAGGTCAGTATGCTGTAGGTGCTGGAATCCCATCTGCTGGATGGGGATGGGATTCTCCTTTAACTCTTAATTGCAACAATAATGTTCTAACAGCTAAAACTGATTTAATTAATGATACTTTTAGATTTTTTACAACTGAAGGAGATTGGAGCTCAGGAAGAAATTTCCCTTATTATCAAGATTTAGGATATGTTTTTTCATCTGTTTTAATAAATGCAGGAGATGGAGATAATAATTTTATGTTTACTGGAACTCCTAATTCTTATCGATTAAAAATTGATGAAAATAAAAAAACAATAACTGTTGCTAGAAGTACGGTAAGTTCAGGTTTCGAACCAACATCAACATGGTTAGTTGGAGCTGCAACTCCAGGAGGTTGGTCGTGGTCTGATGACAATGAAACGGAATTTCCTTTAATTTCAGACAATGTCTATGAAGTACCAGTAATACTTACTTCTGGAGAATCTTTCAGAGTCTTTTTAGGAAATGATGGTGGTGATAGTTGGGGATTAGGTGACAGAAATTATCCTTGGTATGTTAA
This sequence comes from uncultured Flavobacterium sp., assembly GCF_963975515.1. GTDB lineage: Bacteria > Bacteroidota > Bacteroidia > Flavobacteriales > Flavobacteriaceae > Flavobacterium. The sequence continues at coordinate 320,369 of NZ_CAXBGY010000002.1, read as the reverse complement.
CCAAGGGTACACAATAAGCACTGAACTTGAAAATGCTTTAGATGGAGATAGTAACTTTAGATATACTGGACCTACTGGTATGAGATTATTAAAAATTGATGCAACAGCAAAAACAATTACCTTAAATTAATTGTTTAAATTTTAATTCAAATATGGGCTGTTTTTACAGCCCATATTAATATAAATAAATCGCTATGAATAAAAAAATACTCTTAATATTTGTTATTTTTATAACATCTCTATCAAATGCTCAAGTAACCATTACACCTTCAAGTTTTAATGTAACTGATCCAATAACTATTACAGTTAACTTAGCTCAAAGCAGTTGTAATTCAATACCAACTTCTTCGACCAAAGTTTACATGCATGCAGGAATAGGAGATGATACAAATGCCTTTGGATTTTCCGTAGTTGGAAACTGGGGACAAGATGACGGAATAGGATTAATGACCAATCAAGGTGGCGGAATTTGGAGCATAACAATTACACCAAGTACTTATTTTAATTTGAATACAACACAACAAACTAATGCTACTAAACTTGGTTTAGTTTTAAGAAATGCTGCAGGAAATCAAGAAATGAAAAAAGCACCTAGTTGTTCTGATTTTATTTTTAATGTGGGAACTTTTCAAGTTAATTTAACTTCTCCAACTAATAATAGTACAAGCATAATTACTTCTGGAGGAAATTTAAATATTACAGCTACTAATACAAGTGGAAATGCTTCCTATAATTTAATGGCTAACGGAGTTTCAATAAACACAAATGCTGCAACAGCAAACTATTCATTTAATCATACTAATATTACTGAAAATACTAACTATGAATTAGTAGTTACACAAAATTCAACCGTAATAAATAGGAACTTCAATATAATTGTAAACCCAACTACAATTACACAAGTAATACCTTCAGGCTTAGAAGATGGAATTAACTATAACTCATCAGATGCAACTAAAGCAACTTTAGTATTGGATGCACCAAATAAAGATTTTGTTTATGTTGCCGGTAGTTTTAACAATTGGCAACCCAATGCAACCTATGCCATGAAAAAAGATCCTAGTTCTACTAAATTTTGGTTAGAATTAACAGGATTAACTTCAGGTCAAACTGAAACTTATCAATATTGGGTAGTTGATCAAACTCCTATTGCAAATTCACCTTTATTGGTTAAAACTGCTGACCCATACTCTACTCTTGTTTTGTCTCCTTATGATGATCCTTATATTTCAGCTGCTTCATATCCAAATATGCCAACTTATCCAGCTGGACAAGAAAGAGAAGTTACAGTATTAAAAACAGGACAAACTGCTTACAATTGGCAAGTAACTAATTTTACTAAACCAAATAAAGATAACTTAGTAGTCTATGAAGTGTTGATTAGAGATTTTGATGCCAATAGGAATTTTCAAGATTTAATTAATAAAATTGACTATTTCAAGAACCTAAAAGTTAATGCTATTGAATTATTACCTGTCATGGAATTTGAAGGTAATGAAAGTTGGGGTTATAACACTTCTTTTCACATGGCATTGGATAAATTTTATGGAAATGGTGATAAATTAAAAGAATTTGTAGACTTATGCCATCAAAATAACATAGCTGTAATTCTTGATGTTGCCTTAAATCATGCTTTTGGAAGAAATCCAATGGTAAGAATGTGGATGAATGATCCAGATGGTGATGGTTGGGGAAGTCCAAGTTCAGAGAGTCCTTATTTTAACCAGGTGGCAACACATAGTTATAGCGTTGGAAATGATTTTAATCACCAACAAGCAAGAACAAAAAACTATGTAAAAAGAGTTGTTAAACAATGGATTCAAGAATATAAAATTGATGGATTTAGATGGGATTTAACCAAAGGATTTACTCAAAATGCCACAGGAAGTGATTCTCAAACAAATGCTTACCAACAAGACCGAGTTGATGTTTTAAAAGAATATGCTGATTATTCATGGTCACTTGATCCAACTCACATTGTAATTTTCGAACATTTAGGACAAGATAATGAAGAACAACAATGGGCTAATTATCGTTTAAATGAAGGGAAAGGAATCTTAATGTGGGGTGAATTATTTGAACCTTACAAGCAACTAGAACTAGGTTATACTTCCAATGCAAGTATTACAAGAATGGGACATGTTAGTAGAGGCTTTAATGGTAAAAGATTAATTGGATATCCAGAAAGTCATGATAAAGATAGATTAGTATATGAAGCCATAACTTATGGAAATAGTAGTGGAGCAAACCCAGTTAATGGAAATCTAACAAACTCAATAATGAGAATGTCTGCTATTGGAGCAACTAGTATTTTAATTCCTGGTCCAAAAATGATTTGGCACTTTGGTGCATTAGGAATGAATAATTCAATATATACTTGTTCAAACGGAACAGTAAACACAGAAACTGATACAACACCTGGAAATTGTAAATTAGATACAAAACCACAACCACAATGGACCAATAACTGGTTAACAGATCCAGTTAGAAGCGTTGTATATAATAATTGGGCAAAATTCATTGACTTTAAGAAAAACCTACCTGTTTTTAATGGTGACTACACCATTAGCCCTGATGGAAATAATTTTAAACAAAGAATATATGTTTATGACAATTCATTACCCTCTACAGAATTAAAAAACGTTGTAATATTAGCTAATTTTTCAGTAGATGCACTAGATGTAACTCCTAATTTCCCTTATATTGGAACATGGTACAATCTAATGGACAACTCTCCTTTGAATATTACAAGTACTTCTGCCGTTATCAACATTCCATCTGGTGGGTTTAGAATATATGGTAACCAACCTGCAATCTTAAAAGATGAAAACTTTAATTTTGATACTAGTTTCATAGTGTATCCAAATCCAGTTAGTGACTCATTTGCAGTTTCTATTAATACAAAAAAGATTGAAATTTATAATGTGGCAGGACAACTAGTAAAAACATTTACTAATAAATTTAGTGATGAATCATTATCGGTTTCAGATTTACAAAAAGGAGTTTATCTAGTTAAAGTAATTGATAACAACAATAATCAAGCAACTAAAAAATTCATCAAACAATAAAATAAATGTCGAGTTAGTTTATTTTAAACGCAAAACCTTCTAAGAAATTAGAGGGTTTTGTCTTTTTAAACACTTTTATAAATTAAAAAAGTCCAAACTTTCGTTTGAACTTTCTGTGCGGGTAATAGGACTCGAACCTACACGCCTTGCGGCACCAGATCCTAAGTCTGGCATGTCTACCAATTTCACCATACCCGCTAATATTGGTTTCTCGTATTATGAGGGTGCAAATATAAAAATAATTCTTATATATAAATTAAGAAATGTAAATTTTTTTACCATCTATTTTTTTGTATTTTTGACATTATCATTAAAACCTCAAAATGAACAACATAAAACAATACGTTCAAGAAAATAAAGAACGCTTTCTAAACGAATTAATCGAACTATTAAAAATTCCATCAGTAAGTGCAGATAGTGCTTATTCTCACGATGTTATTGCAACTGCTGACGTTGTTAAAGCAAGTCTAGAAAAAGCAGGATGCGACTTTGTAGAGATGTGCGAAACTCCTGGTTATCCTATCGTCTATGGAGAAAAAATAATCGACAAATCATTACCAACTGTTTTAGTTTATGGACACTATGACGTTCAACCACCAGATCCAATTGAATTATGGACTTCTCCTCCATTTGAACCTGTAATTAAAACTACAGATATTCATCCAGAAGGTGCCATTTTTGCTCGTGGTGCTTGTGATGACAAAGGTCAAATGTACATGCACGTAAAAGCATTCGAATACATGATTGCTAATGACTGTTTACCTTGTAACGTAAAATTTATGATTGAAGGTGAAGAAGAAGTGGGTTCAAAAAGCTTAAGTTGGTTCGTAGAACGCAATCAAGAAAAATTAGCAAATGATGTTATTTTAATTTCTGACACAGGAATGATTTCTAACCAACAACCATCAATTACAACTGGTTTACGTGGTTTAAGTTATGTTGAAGTGGAAGTTACTGGTCCAAATCGTGATTTACATTCAGGTTTATATGGTGGTGCAGTTGCGAATCCTATAAATATATTGACAAAAATGATTGCTTCTCTTCATGATGAAAACAATCACATTACAATTCCAGGTTTCTATGATAATGTTGAAGAATTATCATTAGAAGAAAGAGCCGAAATGGCAAAAGCCCCATTTTCATTAGAAAAATATAAAAAATCTATTGACATTGGAGACATTCATGGTGAAGCAGGATATACAACAAACGAAAGAAACTCAATTCGTCCTACATTAGATGTAAACGGAATTTGGGGTGGCTATACAGGTGAAGGTGCAAAAACAGTAATTGCAAGTAAAGCCTTTGCTAAAATTTCAATGCGATTAGTGCCAAACCAAGACTGGCAAGAAATCACTGAATTATTTAAAAAACATTTTGAAAGCATTGCTCCAAAAAGTGTAACCGTTTTAGTAAAACCTCATCACGGTGGACAAGGTTATGTAACACCAATTGACAGCATTGGGTACAAAGCTGCAAACATGGCTTATACAGAAACATTCGGAATTCCAGCAATTCCTGTTCGTTCAGGAGGAAGTATTCCTATTGTTGCCTTATTTGAAAAAGAATTAAAATCAAAAACAATCTTAATGGGCTTTGGTTTAGATTCAGATGCAATTCATTCACCAAACGAACATTTTGGAGTTTTTAATTACTTAAAAGGTATTGAAACAATTCCTTTGTTTTATAAATATTTTGTAGAACTTTCTAAATAAAACCAATCTGTCATTCTGAAATTGATTCAGAATCTAAAAATAAAATCCGTTTATTCTTTATTGAGTAAACGGTTTTTTTTTATTTGGGCGTTACCTTGTTGTTCAAACCCAAAGTAAAATGCAAAATAGTTTTACAACAAGGTCAGGCTATACGCACTCGCTTTTATTGTTTTAACAAACAATAAAGAGCTCAAACAATTGCTCTTATCCTTAACGCAGAATCGTTATTAAATACATTTATTTATATCTTATGGAAAAAAGAAATAATTATATAAAAAATAAATCGCATTTTCTTACAAAAATTAATTAGTAAATATTCGAAAAAAATTAACTTATATTTTAAAGAGTTCGTATTTATTGATGCTTTAGATTCCTTAAAATATATTTTTTACTTTATTAAATTGAAAATGATTTAACATTACATTTGCGATATACACTAATTATCATCAAATATGACAAAAAATTACGATTCCGTTGTAACTCGATTATTGAAGAGTTCAACAATTTCTTCTAAACAAGAAGTAACATCGTACAACACAAAAAAAAGAACCTATCTTTCTTTTTTAACTGTGTTTGTAATGTTGTTTTCTTTTGCTTTTTCTCAAGCTCAATCAATATCTAACTACGCTTTTAGCTCTGCTAACAATGCAAGTTTAGAAAACTTGACAACAGGTGCAACATCTATATTGACAGGAAATCAAGACGATGTAGCAACAACTATTCAAACAATTGGGTTTGATTTTTATTTTATGGGTAATAAATACACTCATTTTAGCGCAAACTCAAATGGTCAAATAAGACTTCATGCATCTGCAACTGAAACAGCAATTTCTGGGGGTGGAGTTTCATCTTATGTTGCTAATACAGTTACTCTTGCACCAATGGCAGGTGACAATGAAGTTAATGACGGTATAAAAATGAAATTGATAGGAACCGCACCAAATAGAAAATTGGTAGTAGAATGGACACAATTTTATGCACAATACAATAATATTACTAATGCTGGTAACATGCAGCTTTCATTAAATGAAACAAGCAATGTAATAGATTTCATTTACGGAGAAATTTACAACTCTACCACTTCAAGTCAATCAAGATCAATTTTTATCTCTTCTGGAAATACAGCTACAGCTTCTGGACATGTTTTAGTTGGAGCAATTCCAACTTTTACAGCCGCAACTACTCCTGTTACAAATGCATTTGCTGCAAGTACAGTTACTACAGGTGTTGCATCACCATTAATTGCTAATTTAGGATCATCAGCAAATGGAAGTAGATTAATTTATACTTTCACACCTTTTGTTGGAAATCCAAATCCACCTATAACATTTACAACCACAGCTGTTTCTCAAATTGCAACAACTGTAAATTGGGTTGATAATTCTACAAATGAAGGGTACTTCACAATTGGAAGATCAACTTCTGCAAGTGGGCCATTTATTATTGTTGGAAATGTAAATTCAACAACAGGTAATAGTATTGGTACATCATATGGCTATACCAATACAGGATTAGTTGAAAACACGACTTATTATTACGAAATAAAAGCTCAAAATGAAAGTGGAGGAAAATCTAGTGCACTAACGGGCTCAGAGATTACTTTATCAGCAGGAAATGTTTCAGCAATTGCAACTGGACTTTGGAGTGAAACCTCAACTTGGTCAACGGGTCTAGTACCTACAGCAACAGATAATGTAACTATTCCAACAGGTCTAATTGTAACACAAGACGTTACAGCAGCAGCTGCTTATTCATTATTAGTACAAGGAGATTTAATTTATACAGCAATTACAGCAAGAATACTTACTGTTACTACAAATACAACAGTAGCAATAGGTGGATCAATTAAATCCGCAGCAACAGGAACTGTTACAACACACTCTTTAGTTGTCGGTGGAAATTTGACAAATAACGGAACAATTGATTTTAGCACAAATACAAATACTGCAGGAGCAACTATTACTTTTAATACTGCTGGAAATGCAAACTTTACTTTAGGAACAACCTCTATTACCAATTTAAGAAATAGTGCAGGTATTACCCTAAACAAAGGAACAAACATAACTAATATTTTAACATTTAGCCCTGGCGGAACCTTAACGGTTCAAGGAGCAAATGCACTTGGTTTTATGGTAATTACTAATGGATTACTAAAATTAGATGGTACAAATACTTTTAATAATCCTTTATTTGCAACAAACGGTTATTCAATAGCTGCAACAGCTGGTTATTGGCAAAATAACCCTAATGCAACAGTTATTGGGCTAGGTGGGTCTCCAACTATTACAGGTTTATTTAGATTATCAAGTGGAACTTTTAATATTGGAACTGGAACTGGAAATTCAATGGGATTTGGCACCAACAGTACAATAATTATTGAAGGTGGTATAATAAATGCCGCTTCAAGATTTGGAACAACTGGATCAACTACTTTAATTAATTATACACAAACTGGTGGAGTTATTAATGTTAACCTTGTAGGAAACACAAGTACAACCCTTGCTTCATTTGACTTAGGTACAAATGCCGCTTCTGTTATTAACTTTACAGCTGGAACAGTAAATGTGGTTTTAACTAATACTGCAGCTTCTGGTCCAAGAGACGTAAGAGGAACAAGTGTTTTTACACCTAATTATGTTGGAAATGGTATGATAAACTTTGGTACTGCAACCTCAGGAGCAACTCCATTAACTTATTATGTTTCTGGTGCGGTACCTGCTTTTACCATAAGTACTACATCTGCAATTCACAATTTATCAGTTGCAGCTGCTAATACTCAATCTTTTGGAAATGTTACTATTCCAACTGGATCAACTTTTAATTTAAATGGATTTCAATTTATATTAAGAGGAACTAATGTAATAAATAATGGTACATTAACAGGAACAACTACTGGAAGTAGTCTTTACTTCTTTGCAGGAACTTCTCCACAATCTTATAGTGGGTCAGGAGTTTGTACTGCTGGTCTTTTATCACTATCTATTGACACTGGGGTAAATACATTTACAATAGACACAGCATCTTCAGGATTGAATCCTTTACGTGTGAATATGTTTTCTGGAAACATAATAAATAGTAATAAAATTACAATTGGGACTGGTCTTGCATTATCTACAGCCATTCAGACTGGCGCAACAGCTTCAACTAACCCTGGAGGTAGTTTTGATGTCTCTCCTACTTGGAATTTAGGAACTGGAACTCATACTTTGCTTTATTCACAAGAATCAGTAGCAAGAATTTCAGGATTTGAAGTAAATCCAACAAGAATTGTAAATGCATTATCTGTAGACAATACAAATGGTGTTACAATAACTGGTGGGGATTTAACAACAATTAACACTCTTGCACTAACAAATGGTATTGTATCAACAGGTGTAAACACATTAACTGTTGGAAACATAACAACTGTTGGAACATTAACAGGTGGTAGCGCTACTGCTTATGTAAATGGATCTTTATCAAGATCGATAGCCAATGCAAATGCTAATACTACTTATGTAACGTTTCCTATCGGAAAATCTGGCATTTATACACCTATTGCTTTAGCACCTGCTACTACTTCTATTGCTTTATTTAAAGCAGAATCGTTTGGAAGTAATACAGGTACTTCTGACGCTTCTATTATAGGACTTTCTACTACCAGAAGATTTCAAGCTTTACCAGTTTCAGGAACATTTACAGATATTAATGTTCGTTTAGCGGATGCATCTATTTCTTCAACTAATATTCCTGTACAAGCGCCAACTGCTGCTGGGTCATATAGTGCTGCTTTTGGTAGTGTTGCTACATATACAGCTGGAACACCAAATACAATTCAATCTAATTTTCCGGCAACTAGTGCAAACTATACTGGGTTTTTATCATTTGCTAATTCTAATGCATGTAGTGGAACTCCAGCTCCTGGAAATACAGTTGCTTCTTCAACAAGTATTTGTTTCGGAGAAAGTGTTACTTTAAGTTTACAAAATACAACAAATGGTTCTGGAGTAACTTATCAATGGAAATCTTCTTTAGATGGAACTACTTATTCTACTTTAGTAGGAGAAACAAATTCTACATTAACTGTTAGTCCAACTGAAGTTACATATTATATTTGCGATGTAACTTGTTCAACTGGTCCTTCTACTGGAACTTCAGTTGCAGTTCAGGTTACTTTTACAAATAGCATTACAGCTACAACACCTGGAACGAGATGTGGAACTGGGACTGTGGATTTAGTTGCAACACCAAACACTGGAGCTTCAGTTAATTGGTATGCTGCTCAAACAGGTGGTTCATTATTAGGTTCAGGAACAACATTTACTACACCAAGTATTACAGCTACAACAACTTATTACGCAAGTGCTAATACTGCTACACCAGGAAATGCTACAATTGGAACTGGTACTGCTCTAACAGGATCAACTTCTCAAAATAGCATCTTCTGTAATTATTGGGCTACTGGTTGGAGACAAATGGTATACACATCTGCAGAACTTTCTGCTGCTGGATTATCTGCTGGAAACATAACTTCGTTGACTTTTAATATAGCTTCATTACCTAATCCTGCAACTGTAAATAATTTTGCTATTCAATTAGGTTCTACAACTAATTCAACCTTAACAGCGTTTACTACAACAGGTTTAAGCAGCGCATTTGGACCAGTTAATTATACTCCTGTATTAGGATTGAATACAATTACTTTATCAACTCCTTATAATTGGGACGGTGTGTCAAATATTCTTATAGATATAAGAGAAGATGGTCAATATGCTAGTGCAAATAGTCAAACATATGTTACGACAACTGCAACTAACACAGTAGTACATGGATACGCTAGTGGAACTACACCTAATCCTGCATATTACACATCAAGTCCTACAGCTACTGCTAGCAACACAAGACCTAATGTTATTTTTAACGGCCAAGTTGCTTGTTCTTCTATAAGAGTACCTGTTATCGCTACGGTATCATCACCTCCAGCATTAACATTAAGTGCAGCAACAACTACTATTTGTGAATCAGACACTTCGACTTCTGTTACAATAACATCTGTAATAGGAGATTATAACACTTATGTTTGGTCTCCATCTACTGGAGTAACAGGTAATGAAACAACTGGTTGGACATTTAACCCAAGTGTTACAACTATGTACACATTAACAGCTACTCAAACAAGTGGTAGTTTATGTTCTACAACTGCAAACTTTACTGTTACTGTAAACCCAAGACCTTCTATAATGACTGTTGCTGACGCAACTGTTTGTGTAGATGCAATTCAAAGTTTAGTTTTATCTGGAGGTACAATTGGTGTTGAAGGAAAAGTAGGTTCAGGAACTTCTACAAACACGGCTTCTACACCTTTCAGAGGTTTTTACGGTGGCTCTAAAACTCAAGCTTTATATACAGCATCTGAATTAACCGCTTTAGGAATGGTTGCTGGACAAAACATCAATACTATAGGATATGTTGCTTTATCAGGAACTCCGTTAGTGTTGAATGATTTTACAATTAATGCAGGATTTGTAGCTAGTTCTACTTTAGGGTCTAGTTTTATTGCTGGAGCAACAAATGTGGTTTTAGCACCCGTAAACTATACTCCAACAACTGGAACAGGTAATTTAGATTTTACTTTATCAACACCATTAACTTGGGATGGAGTTTCTAATTTATTAATTGAGACTTGTTTTAATAATAACAATGGTGGTGGTGCTTCTGCAAATTCTATATCATTAGAATCTACAATTGTTGCTTCTGGTTTAAATTTATACCGCTCACAAGACAACACTGTAGATGTTTGTTCAAACACTGCAACTACTACATCAACAACTACAAGACCTAACCTTAGAATTTCTTCGATAGAATCAGCTAATACTACTTGGTCACCAGTTAATAATTTATATACTGATGCTGCTGCAACTTTAGCTTATGTGGCTAATTCTAATGCAACAACAGTTTATTTTAAATCTTCAACTGCTGCAGCTGCAACAACGTATACTATTACTTCTACAACTTCTCTAGGATGTTTTAGAACTACAACTGCAAATGTTACTGTTAATGCATTAACATCAAATAGTACTACAATATCAGCTTGTGACTCTTATACTTGGGCTGAAAACGGTATGACTTATACTGCAAGTGGAACATATACATCAGTTACTGGTTGTAATACAGAAACTTTAAATTTAACAATTACAACAGGTTCATCATTACCAAACGAAGTTGTATCAGCATGTGATACGTATACTTGGGCTGCTAATGGAACTGTTTACACAACTGGCGGAACTTATACTTCTACTACAAATTGTGTAACAAGAACTTTAAACTTAACAATTAATGCAAGTTCTACTTTACCAAATGAAGTTGTAGCAGCTTGTGATACTTATACTTGGGCTGCTAATGGAACTGTTTACACAACTGGTGGAACTTATACTTCTACTACAAACTGTGTAACAAGTACATTAGACTTAACAATCAATGCTTCACCAAGTAACGCAACTACGCAATCAGGTGATACATTATCTGCAACTGAAACTGGAGCAACATACCAATGGTTACTTTGTGATGGATCGTTTACTCCAATTAGTGGAGCAACATCTCAATCTTACTTAGTTACAGCTATTGGAAGTTATGCAGTTGATATAACTAAAAACGGTTGTACTGTTAGAAGTGCATGTGTTAACGTTACTGCTTTAGGTAATGCTACTTTTGATTTAACAAAATTAAGTTACTATCCTAACCCAGTTTTAGATATGTTTACTGTTCGTTATTCTGAAAACATTACTTCTATTGATGTATATGATTTAAGCGGAAGAAGAGTAAAAAATAGTACTTCAAACAATACTGAAGTTACACTTTACATGTCTGATTTAGCTGCTTCAGTTTATGTCGTAAAAGTCTTTACAGAAGGCAAATCGTCAGAATTTAAAATAGTTAAAAAATAAAACTTGAATAATGACTTTGTAAGAACATAGTCAAAATTAAATATTTTAAAATCCGTTTATTCTTCATTGAGTAAACGGATTTTTTTATTTGGGCGTTACCTTGTTGTTCAAACTTAAAGTAAAATTCAAAATAATTATACAACAAGGTCAGGCTATACGCACTCGCTTTTATTGTTTTGACAAACAATAAAGAGCTCAAACAATTGCTACTATCCTTAACGCAAAATCATTTTCAAGTGAAATTAAATGTTAAATTTTGACTCTACACTTGTAGAATCAAAATATTATTCTACATTTGTAGAGTTAATTCTAAAAACATAGAGCAAAATGCAATTATCAAACACAGAAGAACAACTAATGGAACACCTTTGGAAACTTGAAAAAGCTTTCATGAAAGATTTATTAGAAGCATATCCTGAACCAAAACCAGCTACAACAACAATTGCAACCTTATTAAAAAGAATGACGGATAAAAAATTTGTAGCTTATACTCTATTTGGAAACTCGAGAGAATATTATCCTTTGGTAAAAAAATCAGATTATTTCTCTAAACATGTAAATGGATTAATCAAAAACTTCTTTAACGATTCGGCCTCTCAGTTTGCTTCGTTTTTCACCAAAGCAACGAATTTATCTGAAAAAGAATTAGAAGAATTAAAAAAAATAATTGATGTAGAACTTCAAAAAAAGAAAAAATGATAAATTTCCTTTTAGAATCAACCGTTAGTTTAATTGCATTTTTAACATTCTATCATTTGTTTTTAGAACGCGAAAAGATGCATCAATTTAATCGATTTTACTTATTATTTTCAATCGTAATTTCTCTTATTATTCCTTTTATTTCTATCGAAATTATTCAAGAAATTGAGAATATTCCATTAGCAACAAATTTTCCAATATTTATTGATTCCGAAAATAATATTCCAATAAATGAAACTACAAACTACACTCCTATTCTATTATGGAGTTTATATATCATAATCTCTTTCGTTCTACTATTTAGATTTCTAAAAAACATTCTTTACTTCAAGAAAACAATTCAATCTAATGAAACTGTAAGCTATAAAAATGCCACTTTAGTTTTATTGAATCAAGAAACAATTCCGCATACATTTCTAAATTATATTTTTATAAACAAAGAATCATATAAAAATAGAACTATCGAAAATGAATTATACGATCACGAATTAACGCACGTAAATCAAAACCATAGTTATGATATTTTAGGAATAGAATTCTTGAAAATTATCTTTTGGTTTAATCCAGTGTTTTATATCTACAAAAAAGCTATCCAACTCAATCACGAATTTATTGCAGATGAGAAAGTTGTTAAAACACATAAAAACGTTTCATTTTATCAATCTTTATTGTTGAATACAAATGGAAACGCAACCTATTACTTGGCCAGTAATTTGAATTATTTAATCACTAAAAAACGTCTTATTATGATGACAAAAACCACTTCCAAATTTTCTGGTTTTATAAAAAAAGCTGGAATCATTCCATTATTGACTTTAATGATTTATTTTCTTTGTACGGATTTAGTTGCACAAGAAAAAAAACAACCTGATTCTAATTTACTTAATAAAGAATTAGATTCTTATTACGATGACACGAGAGTAATTATCAAAGATAAAGATGGGAAAATCATCACAGATAAAAAATATTCTGAATTATCTGAAGAAGAAAAAATGCAAGTTCCTCCACCACCACCAAAACCTGAAAAGTTAGTAGTTTCTGAAACTCAATTTAAAGATTTTAAAAACCAAACAAAATATGCCATTTGGATTGATGGAAAACACGTAAATAACTCTGAATTAAATAAATATAATTCTTCAGACTTTGTGTATTTTAACAACAGTCATGTTTATAAAAATGCAAGAAGCAAAAAATTTCCTCAAGAAAATCAGGCTAGTTTATATACTGAAAAAGGATTCTCAGAAGCATTTGAAATGCAAAACGACAAAATGGGTGGAACAATTGAAATTAGTGAAAATAAAATTAATTTATATCCTAAAATTGAAAAAGTTAAAAAAATAGAAGTAGCTAAAGACACTAATAAAGTTGGTTATATTTCTTCAAATGAAAAATTAGACTCAGAAAACATAAAAGTGAAACCTGCAACTTTAGATGAAACAGAAAAAGCTAATATTTTAAAAGTAGACAAGCTTAGTGATTTTGACACAAAAGACAAAAAAGAAGGTTATATTTATATGAATAATGCTACTTACTTTTTTTCCAAAAACGATAAGGGTGAAATAGAATACTTTAACCGTTGGGGAAATCGAGTAAACGAAAAAGGAGAAAAATTAGCTGAAACAAATAATAAAAAATAAATTCTTATAAACAAACTTAACTGGTTTTTGAAATCTTTTAGTTTTAGAATTTAAATCCGTTTATTCTTCATTGTGTAAACGGATTTTCTATTTCCAAAAAACTAATTATCAACAATTTACAACATCTCGTAACTTTTGGCGTTAAATTTGTACTAATCATTATCAATCAAATCAAAAATCAATCCTTATGTTAAAACGTTTTTTTATTCTTTGCTCTGGTGTCGATAAAGACATTGTTCAAAATTGTTCTGATGGAGAACAAAACAAATATGCCGGAATTGGAGCCACTGTTTTCTTTACAGCAGTTATGGCTTTCATAGCTGGTTCTTATGCGCTTTACACTGTTTTTGACGACTATTATGTTGCTGTTTTCTTTGGTTTAATTTGGGGCTCACTAATCTTCAATTTAGACAGATTTATCGTTTCAACAATCAAGAAACGTGATAATTTTATGGATGAATTTATTCAGGCAACTCCACGAATTATATTAGCTGTTATTATTGCTATTGTAATTTCAAAACCTTTAGAAATCAAAATATTTGAAAAGGAAATTAACACGGTTTTATTGAAAGAAAAAAATGCTATGATGTTGGCCAACAAAAAAGAAGTTGCCAATTATTTTCAAACGGATTTAGACAAAAACAAAGCTCAAATTGATAGTTTAAAATCAGACATATCTAAAAAAGAAAAAGAAGTTAACGATTTATATACAGTTTACATTACAGAAGCTGAAGGAACTGCAGGAACAAAAAAATTAGGAAAAGGTCCTGTTTACAAAGAAAAAAGGGATAAACATGATGCTGGTTTACAAGATTTAGCGGCTTTAAAAACAACTAATCAAGCAAAAATTACTGATTTAGAAGCTAAAGCAAAATTACTTCAAGTAGATTTGGATAAAAAGATAACAGAAACGCAACCAATCATTGATGGTTTTGATGGTTTAATGGCAAGAATAAATGCTTTAGACAAATTACCATGGTTGCCTTCGTTTTTTATAATGTTGCTGTTTTTAGCTATTGAAACGTCTCCTATTATTGCAAAATTATTATCTCCAAGAGGTGAATATGATTTCAAGCAAGAAGACAAAGAAATGGGAATCATAAATGTCTTAGCTCAGAACAAATACCAAAGCGAATTGCAAAAGAAAACCGATGCTGAAATTTATGATAAGGTTTACGCTGATATTAAAGACGACAAAGAACTTTATAATTACAAGAAAAAAGGTGCAATGGAATTGCTAAAACTTCAAGCTGATGGTTTTGTAGACAAACAGAAAAAAAGTATGTGATTTATATTACATAAAATTTTATAGTTGTTTGAAGGATAATATTTTATATATTTGATATTCAAATAACTATTTTATGAAAACAAAACTACTTCTTCTATTATTTGTAACTTCTTTTGCTTTTTCACAAGCAGTTCAAATTACTCCCTATAATAGTTCTGTTCCTATGCAGGATTTAGTCAACAATGTGTTTATAAATACCAATTGTGCTATTGCAACAAATGTTCAAAGTCAAGGAGTTTGTGGAATTGGGATATTTACTAATACAAATCCGAATTTTCCTTTTCAGAACGGATTAGTTTTAAGAAATGGTAATGCTTCTTTTTCTTCAGGTCAATATACTAGTGCTAATACCTCATCTATTTGTTCAAATCTTGGAGATGTTGATTTATTAGCAATTAGTCAAGCTAATGGAAATACAGGAAGTATTAATGATGTTACTTATCTAAAATTCGATTTTATTGCTCAAACTAATGCTTTTAATTTCAATTTCGTATTTTCATCAAATGAATATGGTTTATATCAATGTTCCTTTGCTGATGTTTTTGCTTTTATTTTAACCGATTTAACAACAGGAATAAGTCAAAACTTAGCTGTTATTCCAGGAACAACAACTCCTGTTTCTGTCACTAACATTAGAGACGTAGCATACAATGCTAGCTGCAGTTCTGTTAATCCAATATTTTTTGACACCTATACTCTAAATCAACCAGCTACTTCAACGGTTATGAATATGAAAGGCTATACTGTTCCAATGTCAGTTTACGCTAATATAGTTCCAAATAATCCATATTCAATTAAGATGGTTATTGGAGACTACAATGACACTGCTTTTGATTCTGCTGTTTTTATTGAAGGTGGTAGTTTTAATGCTGGTAATGTTATGTGTAACAATGATTTAATAAATATGATTTCCTTTTTAGATTCGAATAATAATGGAACAAAAGATGCTGGAGAACCAAATTTTTCTTTAGGAAGTTTTGTGCATGAATTAAATAACAATGGAAATCCAATGCAACTATTTTCTCCTTTTGGAAACAGTTATTTATTTCCTATTAATTATTCAGATACACATGATTTAAGCTATCAAATTGATTCAAATTATGCTGGTTTTTACACAACTTCTACAACATATAATGACTTTTTAATAGCTCAAAATAGTGGAATTACTACTTATTATTTTCCTATCGTAAATACTGTTCCTTATAGTGATGTTGCTGTTGCTATCTCACCAAATGTTAGTGCAGTTCCTGGTTTTACACAAATAAATACCGTTTCATATACAAATTCTGGAACAACTGCTGCAAATGGAACGATTACTTTAAATCATTCATCAAATGTGTCTATTTTAAGTGTTTCAGAATCTGGAGCAATTTCAACTGCAACTGGATTTACTTTCGATTACACCAATTTATTACCTCTAGAAACAAGAACAATTGATGTTATATATAGTATTCCTACAATTCCAACTGTTAATTTGGGAGATATGGTTACAACTGATGTTTCTATAACTTCTAGTTCAACTGAAATTAATTCTAACAATAATATTTTTCAATTGAATGAAGTTATTGTTGGTTCTTATGACCCAAACGATATTATGGAATCTCATGGTGAATTAATTGAAGTATCTGAATTTGATTCTTCAGATTATTTATATTACACAATACGTTTTCAGAATACTGGAACTGCAAATGCGAATAAAATAAGAATTAAAGATATTTTACCTGCTGGATTAAATAAAGAAAGTATTGTGATGGTAAATGCAAGTCATGATTACACTTTAACAAGGTCAAACAATGAATTAGAATGGTTTTTTAATAATATATTTCTAGTTCCACAAATAGTAAGTGATGAATTAAGTCAAGGTTTTGTAACTTTTAAAATTAAACCAACTGCTGGTTTTACAACTGGAACAACAATTGATAATTCAGCTGAAATTTATTTTGACTTTAATCCTGCAATTATTACTAATACTTTTCAAACTCAATTTGTAAATGCTTTAAATGTTGAAAACAAAACTTTATCAAATTTTGTGATTTATCCAAATCCTACAAATGACATACTAAATATTCAAAATAGAGAGAATTCAATTATCACTAAAGTAAATGTGATTGATTTATTAGGTAAAACTATTTTTACTTCTAAATATGAAATTTCAAATGTAACTGTTGATTTATCAAACTTAAATTCAGGAATTTATTTTGTTGAAATTTATTCTAATGATTTAAAAACGGTTCAAAAAGTAATTAAGAAATAAGTCATAATTCATATCAAACAAAAAACCCGATAACTAAAATTATCGGGTTTTTTTATATCTTTTTATACAGTCTACATGTGGCTCAAAACCTCTTTTTTTAAGGCATCATATTCTCCTTGCATAATTAATCCATTATCAAGTAAACGTTTATAATTTTGAAGCTTTTCAAACAATTCGTCTTGAGATAATTCGCTTAGTTTTTTTTCTGATGCAGTAGTAGTTGCTGGTTCTTCATACGTTTCATAAGTTGGTGTTTCTTGAGCAACAGGTACGATTTCAGCAAAATGAGTCACTTCTTCTGCGACTACATCTTCAACAACATCTTCTTGTTCAATAACTGGTGTTTCTAGTGTTTCCGTATTTGAATTGTTTATTGATGAATTTTTTAAAGCATCTAATTGTTCTTTTGCGAAAGTATAAAGTTTACGTGCTTGATTTTTTGGCAAATAATCAATATTCAACGTCAAGTCTGATTTTGTATTGAATGTAAAATCTGAACCTAATAATCCTTCTTTTACGAACGTTCCGGCAATATCATCCCAATCATAGTCAATGAATTCCATTGATAAGCCTAAATTCTTAGGTTTACAGATAATAATTCTCTTATTAGTAACCACAACACTATCAGGAAAAACAGTAATCGCAGGTTTTTTTTGAACTGCAATATAACCTACCTCTTCATTAGTCATTAAAAGATTTTCTAATTTTGAAGTAATTTTCTCAATCGCTTTTGGATCTTGGTCTTCGTTCAATATTTTCTTTAAATTATCTAGCATCATATCTTAATTTGTAAAGCAAAAGTATCTCTATTTTTTTACATTTTTATATTCACCTAACACTTTTAATAAAAAAAACCGAATAATTATTTACAATCAAACGGTTTAATGGGTATTTAAGGTATTAAAGATTATCTAAAAGAAGCTCTAGGTCCGGTTGAACCAAAAGCTGCAGCCATTCTTGAAACTTGACCACTAGAAAACATATACATTCCTCTATCATCTGTATAATCCATATAATTCATATACATTTCTAAAGGTTGTCCAGAACAGGTACTTCTATGACCAACCGCAGGAACACCTGAATTTGCATCATTATGAGTAGGAGTATCTGAAACTAAGTCGCTTCCACAAGTAGTATCTCCCCAAATATGACGTAAATTCATCCAATGTCCAACTTCATGAGTTGCAGTTCTTCCTAAATTAAATGGAAATGCAGCCGTTCCGTTTGTTCCAGTATATTTTGAATCTACAACAACACCATCCGTAGCAGAAGCACCACCTGGAAACTGAGCATATCCTAAAATTCCACCTCCAATAGTACAAACCCAGTAGTTTAATTTTGTAGTTGGAGAAGTTGGGTTAAGACCTCCTTGACTAGATTTTTTCATCGCGTCATTAGTTCCCCATGAAGTTTTTGTAGTTGATTTTCTGTAAACAGCATCTAAAACAAATCTAACATTTATAGCACCTCTTACGCTATTATAAGGATTGCTTGAATTATAATCCGTGTTTGTTCCAGTAAAATCTTTATTTAATACATCAATCTGTGATTGTAATTGTGCTTGAGAAATGTTTTCTGCACTAGTTCTATATAAAACATTAAATACAACAGGAATTTCTAAAACCCCATTTACAATTCTGTTTTCCTTTATAAACTTCTCTGCTTCGATCTCAAATTGCGCCATACGTTCAGCTAATTTTGGATCATTTTGTAATTGCTTCTCAAGTATTTCGTGAGAAGCACATCCTCTATGGGCATTTGCATCTTCAGTAACTACAGCATTAGTGTTTTCGTCGTTGCTACAAGAAAAAAGAACTACTAATGCAAGTGCCGATAAAATAATTTTTTTCATAATTAAAAATTTGGTTAGGTTAGTATTTTAATTATGCAATCTTATAACTAAATTTTTGATTATATAATACTAATATTAAAATAAAACTGTTGTATGTTAATTATTTTTATCATAATATTGCGGATTTGTTAGTTTCTTTAAAAGAAAAACATAACAACTAATTTTCTACATGTTCAATTTCAGTTTTAATTTTTTTAGTCAAGCTACTAAATACCAATTCGTACGAATGGTTTATTAAATGTATAACTTTTTCATCTGGAACATCTTGATTAATTGTGACGGTATTCCAATGCACTTTACTCATGTGAAACCCAGGATTTATACCTTCAAATTTTTCTCTTAAATCTAAAGCCACCTTTGGATCACATTTTAAATTTATAGCTGGAATTTCTTTTTCCCAATTGGATAACGAAGTTAAGGCAAACATTTTTCCTCCAACTTTAAAAACCAAAGTATCTTCATCAAAGGGAAAGTGTTCAGTTACTCCTTTTTTGGATAAACAAAATTCGTAAAGTTGTTGGATGTTCATAATAGATTATTGAATATAAATTAAACTGATTGCCCAAAAGTTAACAAAGTTCCATTTGGATCAATGATTGCAAACTCCTTTTGATTCCATGGTTTTGTTTCTAATGTTCCGTTTGGATAAATTTCTACTTCTAATTTTTGTAATTTTTGATAATAGTTTTCAATGTCAGAATCTATTCGTAGATAAATCATAAAATCTGATTTTTCTGGAATTAATGTTGGAAAGGAAAAGAAGTGAATTTCAATAGTATCACAACTCAAAAGTATATAATCTCCATAATCTGAAAGCAATGAAAAACCCATTTGATTAACATAAAAATCAATCGTTTTCTGCTTATCAATAAAAGGCAATTTTGGAATTACTTTTGTTAACATAATCTATACAATATTGGTTTACTTGGACTTGCATCATTTTCAAACGAAGCGAATTGTAGATTTAATAAATACTTACCATCATTTACATTTTCGTCAATGTAAATTAGCTCAGTTATAGTGCAATCCATTCTTACATCATCATTCAAATTATTGACGTCTTTTACATTCCAAAATGCTTTGTGAGCCATTAATTTCCCTTCATCATGTTCTTTGTCTACACTTGGCAAATCAATTAATAAATGCTGAATTCCTTTTTCTCTAATAAAAATTGCAACTTCTTCAGCTAAATAAGGTGGATTGGTGTTAGAATATTTTAAATGTTTTTTACTTTCAGAATTTGGAAGGGTTCTGATGATGATTGCTTCAGAAAAATTTCCGTTTAAAGCTTTTTCAACTTGAACTTTGGTGATGATTAAATCTTCTCCTATTTTTTCTGGTTGAACCGAAATGACATCAGCTAAAAAGAAAAACTGCTTCAAACATTGATTAATGCTATAAAAATCTCTTGTAATATGTCCTAAACATTCTGTATGCGTTCCATGTGCATGAGGATTAAAGAAAATATTATTGAAATTGGTAGATGATTTTCCTTCAGAAACTTTACCTATCCAATCGTCCATTTTTACAGGTTCAATTTCTGGTTTTCCTTGATACCATGCAATTGGATTTTCATCGTTGTTGGTTAATGGAATTGATATATCAATTGGTTTTGATAGGTCGATTGTGTATTTATTGTCAATAATAGCTTTCATTTTAACGCAAAGTTTTTAAAGTCTTTCGCAAAGTTTACAAAGCTATTTCTAATACTTTGCGAAAACCTTTGTGTTCTTTGCGTTTAAACTAATCCAAATTTACTAAAAACAAATCACTTGCAATTCCATCACATAAAAATTTTCCCTTTTTAGTCGTTTTTAGAATATTATTTTCGATTTCCAACAAACCATCATTAATAAATCGTTGACTTTGTATATTCAAATAATTTAGAAATTCTTGTCCGAATTCTGATTCAATACGTCCTAAAGAAACACCCCAAATTGTTCGTAAACCTGTCATTACATATTCATTATAACTGTCTTCCCTAGTTAGTTTTTCTGAAGTTAAAGGCAATTTGTTATCTTGAATAGATTTGATATATAATGTGTTATTGGCAACATTCCAACTTCTTGAAGTTCCATTAAAACTATGTGCTGAAGGACCAATTCCAATATATTTTTTTCCTAACCAATAACTCGAATTGTTTTTTGAAAAATAATTCTCCTTTCCAAAATTGGATAATTCGTAATGAATGAATCCTTTTTCTTGAAGGGTTTCGACTAAAATATGAAAATGTTCTTGAGCAACTTCATCTTTTGGTGCTGAGATGATTCCTTTTTTGATGAAAGTATCTAAAGCTGTTTTGGGTTCAACCGTTAAAGCATAACTCGAAATATGTGGAATATTAAAAGAAAGTGCTTTTTCAATGTTTTGCTTCCATTTATCATTACTCATTCCTGGAATTCCGTAAATTAAATCTAAAGAAATATTATCGAAGTATTTTGTTGCAATTTCTAAACAATTTGAAGCTTCATTAGAATTATGAGCGCGATTCATCATCTTTAAATCATCTTCAAAGAAAGATTGAATTCCTATGGAAAGTCGATTAACTCGATTATTAGATAATTCGATTATTCGTTCTTCTGTTAAATCATCTGGATTTGCTTCAACCGTAATTTCTGGATTTTCTGCTATGTTGAAATGTTTGTAAACTTCATCAATCAAAAATCTCAAATCTGCAATCTCCAATATACTCGGAGTTCCACCACCAAAATAAATGGTTTCAATACTTTCATTTTCAGCTTCATTTTTACGTAAAGCAATTTCTTTAGCTAATGCCAAAATCATTTCGTCTTTCTTCTTTAAACTAGTAGAAAAATGAAAGTCGCAATAATGACATGCTTGCTTGCAAAAAGGGATATGTATGTAGATACCTGACATAAAAAAAGCAAGTTAAACTTGCTTTATTAAATTAGTAATTAGAATATACTGTTTTAAAAGTTCCATTAGTAACTTGTGTCTGATTACTATTTACTGGATTTGTTGCGGTAAAACTAAAAGTTCCTGCTAAAACTGTAAGTTGAGATCCTACTGTTTTCTCAGTAATTGTCAAAGTTCCTGAACAATTATAATCATCATGATAATCTGTTGCAGTATTATAAACTGATAAAATAGCTTTATTATTAGTTGAATTTGACGTAAAAGTATAAGTGCTTGCTGTTGTATTGTTCTGATTTACAATTATTGCAATATTATTTTTATCCGAATTATAGAAATTTAATCTAATGTCTGAACCTGGGAAAAATCCTCCTTCTTGGTCTTCGCTTGAACTATACCAATCAACATTATCAATTTTAGTTCCCATTTTCAATCCTGAAATCGATGGAATAATTACTGTATATTTTACCAGAAAACTTCCAGAAATATTTACATAGGGAGATGATAAATCATGTTCATCTTCATAAATTTTACCTGAAAAATTTACTTCAATAGTTTTATTTGTTTCATCAAAATTGACCATTTCAAAATTAAATGATTCCTGAGAGTAATATGCTTGAGAATATCTAGATGGTATAGAAAAGTCAGATGAATAAGTACTAGCGCTTCCTAAATTTCCTTGTGCATTAAATTCAAATTGCAAACTTTTTCCTTGAGAAGTAGAAGCAGTTACAGCTAAACTATTTTCACTTCTAAAAGCTTGCCAAGATGTTACTGACAATACTTCATTATCGTCTGTATAATTAAAATATTCTGTTGCTGATTGTGGATCGTTGTCACTATCAGATGAACAAGAAAAAACTGAAATGGTTAATGCAA
This sequence comes from uncultured Flavobacterium sp., assembly GCF_963975515.1. Classification (GTDB taxonomy): domain Bacteria; phylum Bacteroidota; class Bacteroidia; order Flavobacteriales; family Flavobacteriaceae; genus Flavobacterium. The sequence goes on along the minus strand of NZ_CAXBGY010000002.1, from coordinate 297,183 downwards.
TAAAAAGAATTAATTTTAAATGTTTCATATATGTATATATTTATTTTTATCAAATATATATTATTTTTTAACTCTATTCTCATTTTGTTTTACAAAAGCATCCCAACCCGTATAACTTTTTTCTCCAACGGTTTTTCCTGAATTGAAAAAGTGACAAACGGCTGCTGCTAATCCATCAGTTGAATCTAGATTTTTGGGTAAGGTTTTTAAACCTAATAATTGTTGGAGCATTTTGGCTACTTGTTCTTTGCTGGCATTTCCGCTTCCGGTGATGGCCATTTTTATTTTTTTAGGTTCGTATTCTGTAATGGGAATATCTCTTGAAAGTCCAGCTGCCATAGCAACTCCTTGTGCTCTTCCTAACTTTAACATGGATTGCACGTTTTTACCAAAAAAGGGTGCTTCAATGGCAATTTCATCTGGATGATAGGTTTCTATTAGTTCAATTGTTCGTTCAAAAATGATTTTTAATTTTTGATAATGGTTGTCGTATTTGGACAATTGCAATTCATTTAGTTGCAAAAATTCCATTTTTTTGTTGACTATTTTTATCAATCCAAATCCCATGATGGTTGTTCCTGGATCAATTCCTAATATGATTCTTTCGTTTGACACTTTTTCTATTTCACAGAGTTACACAAAGAAAGCACAAAGTTTCACAGAGTTTTCTTTTCTTTGCAGCAATGATTGCTATTTCTCACAAAGCTAAACAATTCTTTTTGGTTACTGTCAAACTTTTGATTGTAAGTGGAGCAATTTATTATATCTATTGGCATTTTAATGGTGATAAGAAAGTTGATTTCAATCAGATAAAAGGTTACTTGGATTTAAAAACTCTTTTAATTTTAACTGCTTTTTCAAGTGTGAATTGGATTTTAGAAATTTTTAAATGGAGGCATTTGGTTTCATCATTCAAAGAAATTTCATTTATTGAAGCCATGGAACAAAGTTTAGGTTCCTTAACTGCATCAATTTTTACTCCAAACCGAATTGGTGAGTATGGTGCTAAAGTTTTATATTTTCCTAAAGAAAACACTAAACAAATTGTGCTTTTAAATTTTATTGGCAATAGTAGTCAAATGTTTGTCACAACGGTTTTTGGTTTAATTGGGATTTTAATTAGCGACTTTAAGTTTGAAGTTTTTAATTGGTTTTTGGTTTTTGCAGTGATTGTAATTATTTGTTTACCATTGTTATATTTCTTCAGAAATGTTGAAGTTTTTGGGTTTTCTATTCGAAAAATAATTTCATTCTCATTTGATTTTCATCTAAATAATCTTAGATTTTCAATTGTTCGTTATTTAGTATTCTCTTTACAATTTTTGTTTCTATTATTGCTTTTTGACATAAATCTTGACTTTACAACTGCAATTGGAACTATATTTACCATGTATTTTTTAGCTTCTATAATTCCGACTATTCATTTTTTGGATGTTGCCATAAAAGGAAGTGTTGCTTTGTTTTTATTTGGACAACTAGGAATTGATGACTGGAAAATTGCTGCGATTATTTCTATTATGTGGATTTTTAATTTGGTTATACCTTTGCTATTTGGAAGTATTTTTGTTCTTAACTATAAACCATTGAGAAAATGATTTTAATTGGATTTTATACTATTCTATTTATTTATGTGCTTTTTATAGGTGCATTTATTTATGGATTTGGTAAGATGAAGTCTAAAAATCAAATGAATGTAAATCCAAAAACAAGTTTTTCTATTGTTGTGCCTTTTAGAAATGAAGCTGAAAATTTACCTCAACTTTTGCATTCAATTTCGTTGTTGGATTATCCGACAGAATTGGTTGAAGTTATTTTGGTTGATGACGAGTCTGAAGAGGAATTTAGAATTCATAATTTAGAATTTAGAATTCAGATAATTAAGAATATTCGAAAAACTAATTCACCTAAGAAAGATGCTATAAATACAGCGATTGTAGTTGCAAAAAATGATTGGATCATTACAACTGATGCAGATTGTTTGGTGCAAAATGATTGGTTGAAATCTATTGATAATTTCATTCAAACTGAAAATAAAAAAATGGTTGCTGCTGGAGTTTCCTATTTACCAAAGAAAGGATTTCTACATCAATTTCAGAATTTGGATTTTTTGAGTTTACAAGGTGTCACGATTGGAAGTTTTGGAATTGAGAAACCGTTTATGTGCAATGGTGCTAATTTTGCTTATGAAAAAGCATTTTTCAAAGATCTAAATGGCTTTGAAGGAAACTCAGAAATTGCAAGTGGTGATGATGTTTTTCTATTGCAAAAAGCGTTACAATTTGATTCTAAAAATGTTGGATTTTGCACCAATAAAGAAAGTATTGTTGCTACAAAAAGTGTTTTGAGTTGGAAGGAATTGTTTTTTCAGCGTGTTCGTTGGGCAAGTAAATCGAGTGCTTATGTGGATTGGTTTTCTAAGAGTTTAGCACTTGTGGTTTTCTTAACGAATTTGTTTTTTGTTGTAAGTTGCATGTTGTGGGTTGTAGGTTTATTTCGTTATGAAAATCTGCTTTTTTATTTTGGAATTAAGTTTTTGGTGGATTTTATTATGATAATGAAATCGGCTAACTATTTTAATCAACGTATTCGATATGTTTTGATTTGTAGTTTGGTTTATCCCTTTTTTACTAGTGCTGTTGCTTTGTATTCTTTGTTTGGAAAGTATTCTTGGAAAGGAAGAAGTTTTAGAAAATAGTTATCTGTTGTCTAAAATAGCCCTGATAAGAATGGAAAGACTTTTGTGAAAGAGTGCTATTTTTTGTTGTTATAAAAAAGCGACCTAAGAAGCTCTTTTTATGACTTACAAAAAAAGTATTGTTTGCAAAAGCTTGTAATGGATAGCAGGAAATAGCTTCAAAAAAAAACTACTTTTTCTTAATAATTACAGGTAAAATAAATTGGGTTTTGACTTTTACTCCTCTTTTACTTGCCGGCTCAATGGGTGGAAAATTGGCTAATTTATTTTGAATTATACTGTCAATTTCTTTGATATCATATTCTAAACTGTCTTTTGAATGTTGGGTTTCAAAAACGGTTGTTCTATCAGGAAAAACGGTTACTTTTACTTGAATAGTGTCGATATTTGGGTAAAGCATTTGAATGGAATCAACACTGATTTTTTGCTGAATTTCTTGTGACAAATACTTGAAAAAACATTGCTTTTGGGCTTCTTTATTTTGCATGGTATCGCAAGCGTAAACCGATGGATATTCGTCCACTTCGCTCCAATTTATTTTTTGAAGTTCTTGTTGCAATAATTCGGTTTCATCTGGTACTTTTTTATCAAAAAGCTGACAGGAAACTATAAAAAAGAATAAAAATGTGATTCCGATGTTTTTCAAATCTTTTTTTTGTAAAAATACTATCTTTTTTTTATTGCATGTGTAATTCTTGCTTTAATTGAGAAATTCTTTTGGTTATATAATCTGTTTTTGAAGAATGAGCTTTTGGAAATTGTTTTAAAAATCGTTCAAATACTGGTAACACTTTTTTCTTATTGACTTCTTTATAGTCTGTAATGACACATATTTGATAATAAGCCTCTTCGTTTTCTCTGTTCTCATTAAATGCTTTATTATAAAACTTTAAAGCGAAATCTAATTGAATATTTCTCTGATAATAAACAGCCTTGTAGAAGTATTCACTTTCAAAAGTAACTTGTTTTAATTCAATGGTTTTATCTAAATCGTTTTGTGCTTTTTTAAAGTCATTTAAATTACCAAAACACAAAGCCCTTTCAAAATAATAATTAGAATCTTCTGGGTTTAATTCTAATAAATGATCATATATTTCTATTGCTTTTTTATAATTATTTAGCTTAAAATAAGCTTTTGCAATGTCTTTATAAATAAATTCATCGTCTTGATTTAATTTTAATAACCTTTCATAATCCATAATTGCATTTGAATAATCATTAAGAATATAATATAGCTGAGCTCTTAATTTTAGCATATCGATATCATCTGAATTTTGCTTGATGAATCTGTTGCAAATTTTTATTCCTTCTTCTTCTTGTTTAATTTGCGAATAAAAATAAGCTAATTTATAATTGCTTTTATGGTAAGTTGAATCTATATCACTAGCTAATTTATAATTTTTAAATGCTTTTCCGGGTTCGTTTAGTTTTTCAAATGAAAGTCCTAAATAATATAGAAAAATGGGATTACTTTTTTGATTTTGAACCAATTTATCAAATACAATTTGTGCTTTATCATACTTTGAAACCTCTAAAAGTAGTAATCCAAAATCAAAATTTACTGGAATAGAAGTTGAATCTAACCTAATATAATTTTGATAGTATTTTAGAGCTTCATTTTTGTTTCCTTTGGCTTCAAAAACTTTGGCAATTTTATAATTCTTACTATTTTCTGAAGCTAATTTATAAGTGTTTATAGCTTCATTGTATTTTCCTATTGCAACTAAACTATCGCCCAAAATTATGTTTTGAGCATAACTTTGAAGCGATAGTATAAATAGTACTAAAATATATTTCATCGAAAATTACTTTTTAGCAGGCTCAATTGTTGGAGGTGGTGGTGGCGCAATTCTGAACATAATAGGCTGAGCATAAGAAACTTTTACAGCTTTACCTTTATACATTCCAGGTTTAAATTTTGGTAATAATTTTATTATTCGAATAGCCTCCTCGTCTAATAATTTTCCATTTTCAGTCCCTAATACTTTATCAATACTAACGTTTCCATTTGTATCAATAATAAACACAACAACAACTCTTCCCTCATTGTTTTTATCGAGAGCTACTTTTGGATATTGAAAATTTGTTCTAATATGCTCATTCATAGCATTCATAAAACATTCTTTTGCTTCTTTACCTTTGTTTGTCGAACAACCTTCAAATTGTGGAATTTCATCTATAACAGCAAAAGGAATTTCATTGGTTTCCTTAACTGTCTTACTGTTTTTCTCTTGAGCGATTGCAGTTGTTGAAAACAACATAAGTGACACTACTGTCATAGGAACAACTACTAAATACTTGATCATTCCTGCTTTTTTGGATTTTGATTTTTGTAACATAACTAAACGTTTTTTGATTAATGATTGATTGTAAAAATTATTGGTTAATGAAATGGAATTCACTTCAAAAATTTGACATATAAGCGTTTCATAATAACTGCTTTTATTTTCGGAAACACTGTTAGAATCAGCTTCAAATTCATGTATTTCAACAATTCTTTTTTGATAGATGTAAATTATTGGGTTGAACCAAAACACGATCTTCAATATTTCTAAAAACAATAAATCTAAAGAGTGTAATTGTTTTTGATGTACTTTTTCATGTTTTATTATTGCACTTAAATTCTGGTTTTCCTTACCTATGAATATATAATTTAAAAAAGAAAATGCTTGATTTGAATTTTCAATTCTATACACTTTAGCTTTTTCTAAAACTTCAATAGTTGCTTGTTGTTTTACTTTTAAAATTTTAACTAATTTGACTATAAAAAATGTCAGAAATAGTAAAAATCCAATTCCGTAAATAAAATTTAAGCTTGTTAAAAAAGATATATTTGTAAATTGATTTTCTACTAAATCATTATTTGTCAATACAATTTCCTTTAATTGAAAAAAATAGTGTTGTTGTACATTTCCTTCTATCGGAATTTTTATCAAAGGAATTAAAAGTGATAAAACTGTACTTCCTAAAAGATAAAATCGATTGGCTTTAAAAAAGGTTTCCTTCTTGAAAAACAATTCAAAAACTAACAAAAAAAGCAATTGCAAAACAATTGTTTGTAGACTATAAATTAAAAAATCATTCATCTTCTTTATGTTTAATTTCTTTAATAATTTGTTCAATATCTGCTAAATCAACATCATTTTTCTTAACAAAAAAAGAAACCATATCTTTAAATGAACCTTGGAAATAGTTTTCGACTAATTTATTTATAGATGAGTTACTGTATTCATTTTTCTTTAGAATAGGAAGATAAATATAGCCTTTTCCTTCTTGCTTATGATTCACAAAACCTTTAGTTTCAAGTATTCTTATGATCGTTGAAACAGTGTTGTAAGCAGGTTTTGGTTCAGGTAACTTATCTATAATGTCTTTTACATTAGATTCTTTTAAATCCCACAAAACGTGCATTATTTCTTCTTCTGCTTTGGTAAGTTGTTTCATCTTATGCTGAATTTATATCAGTATCTTTTTTATGTTATTATTAGTTTTTTTTGAACTAAGTTTTTAGTTTGATAATTCAAATGTAAACTAAATATTTAGTTTAAACTAATTTTTTAGTTGAATAATGTATAAAAAAAGCATCAAAATTATTTAATGCTTTATTTATGAGGATATTACTATAATTTAAAAACAATTGGCTGAGCATAAAAGACACCTACAGGATTACCTTTTTGCATTCCTGGTTTGAATCTTGGCAAAAGGTTTATGATTCTTTCTGCTTCTTCCGACAATAATTCACACCCTTCTGATGCTATTGTTTTTGAAATAACAACATAACCTTCATGGTTAATAAGAAACCTTACAGTAACTCTTCCCTGAATATTGTTTCTTACAGCTCTTTTTGGATACTTAAAATTCAATTTAATGTGATTATTCATTTCTTGCATAAAACAATTTTTTTCTTCACTTTTCGGAATATCATTACAATTTGGAAACATAGGAATTTCTTCCAAAACTGCAAAAGGAACAGACTTACCTTCTTCCTCTTGAGAGAAACAATTTACCGATAACAAGAATATCAAAATTAATGTAGCTGCTTTAAAAACTGATTTCATGATTGATTATTTTTTCTTTTTTGACGGTTCATCTAATTTAAATCTTATCGGTAAAGAGAAAGACACATTTACTGGTTTTCCGCGTTGAATTCCGGGTTTGAATTGAGGTAATAAATTAACAATTCTCATTGCTTCTTCTTCTAATATGCTGGCTCCACTTGGGCCTCTAGCTTTTACTTTTGTTACATTGCCTTCAAAATCAATTACAAATGCAACATAAACTTTTCCTTGTATGTTTTGTTCTCGTGCTTCATCTGGATACACTAAATATTTACGAATATGATTTTGAATTTGTTCATTAAAACAAGCTCTTAATTCATTTGACTTCAAACCTTCACAACCTTCAAATTCTGGAATTTTTTCTATTATTTGAAATGGTATTTCAGGTTCTGATTCAGATTCGGGAACTACAATTTCTTGCGAATAACTTATACCAATATTTAAAATAAATAGAAAAAAAACGATTTTTGAAAAATAATTTAAATTATTCATCTTTAATTCAACTTAAACATTATTGGAATAGACATAGTAACTTTTACTGCCGTTCCTCTTTGTATGGCTGGTGTTTGAGCTTTTGGAACTAAACTCAATATTCGAATGGCTTCTTCTTCTAGAATCAAACCATACTTTGGTCCGTTAACATTTTTAATATGAAAGTTTCCTTCTTGATCTATTTCACAATAAGTATTTACTTTTCCTTGAATTTCGTATTCTTGAGCGAATTCTGGATATTTAAAATTCTTTAAAATATGAGCTTGAATAAATTCATTAATATCAACTAAATTTTCTTTTAACATATATTTTGGAGTAGATTCTGTTTGAATTGAATCTGAACGATCTACTACATTATATACTTTATTATAATCAATTGTTGGTTGGGTTTTACTTTTTACATCATTTGTAAAAGCCTTTTTTTGGGAACTATTTTCTTTTATTTTAATTAAATAATTTTGCCAAACAACATCTTTTTCACTTCGAGGTTCTATACCTTTCTTTACAAAACTATTGTTATGTTTATAACCCGAACAACTAATAAAAAAAGACAATATTATTGATAAAAAAACTATTCTCATAATTGGTATTTTATTAATTCAACTTAAAATTTATTGGTTGTGCATAACTAACTCCAACAGGTTTTCCTTTTTGCTCTCCTGGTTTAAATTTTGGAAGTAGTTTAATAATTCTAATTGCTTCATCTCTTAATAATTCACATCCAACAGGCGTCTTTGTATCTATTATAGAAACATTCCCTTCAAAATCTATTAAAAATAAAACGAATATTCTTCCTTGTATATTGTCTCTTCTAGCTTTTTTAGGGTAGTTAAAATTGTTCATTACATGATCAAACATCTCTTGATTGAAACACTCTTTTGCTTCTTTAATTGAAGCATCAATACATTTAGGAAATCTTGGTATATCTTCTATTACAGCAAATGGAACATTTATGGATTCTTCTTGTGAAAAACAAGTTAAAGAACAAAAAAACATCAATATCAAAAATAAATTCCTTGATGAAAACAATAAACTATTCATAAATTATCTTTAAATTAGGTAATAAAACAAATATATACTTTTTTTGTAATAAAATAAATCAATTCTACTATGGAATATGTTTTGCTGATTTTTGGTTTAGTCTTAATTCTTTTTGGAATTATTGGAAGTATTTTACCTGCTTTACCAGGAGCACCTATTAGTTGGGTTGGGCTTTTACTTATTTATTTGATACCTGAAATTAAAATTAATTATTGGATTTTAGGAATTACGTTACTTCTCACAATTATTATTGCTGTTTTAGATTATATCTTACCCTCTAAAGGAACAAAACATTTTGGAGGAACAAAATATGGAATTTGGGGAACAAACATTGGATTGATTGTAGGATTATTTTTTCCACCATTCGGATTTGTAATTGGTCCTTTTTTAGGAGCTTTTGCCGGAGAACTTATATATAACTCAAAAGACACTAAAGGTGCTTTTAAAGCTGCCGTAGGTTCGTTTTTAGGCTTGTTAGCTTCAACTTTTATGAAAGTACTTTTTTGTTTGTTGTTGCTTGGAATTTACCTTGTAGTATTCTTTTCAAATTTGGAAGTCTGGTTTTAAACAAAAAACCACCTAAAATTTTCATTTCAGATGGTTTTTTAAAACTTAACTTAATCTAAATTCTTAATTCACAATTAGCTTGCGCTTGACAACTAATTTGTTTTGTTTTTCTATTTCAATGAAATAAATTCCAGTATTTAATGAAGATAAATCTATTGATTTAGTTACTTCATTTACTTTATTTAATTGAATTACTTGTTTTCCTAGTATGTCAACCACGCTTATTTTTTCAATAATTTCATTTGTGTTGTCTAATGAAATTGTTACTTGATTTTTAGCAGGATTTGGATACATTGTAATATTACTTTCATTAAAAGTATTTGTTTGCAAAGAACAAGTGCTTGACTGAACTACAGTAAAACTTGTCGAACCCAAACATCCTAAAGAGCCTGAACTTGTAGCATTAACACTATAATCTCCAGGATTTACCGTTGTTATTTCATACGTAGCATTTGTTGCTCCTGATATTGCTATTCCGTTCAACGACCATTGATATGTGTAATTTGAACTAGATGATAGTCCACTATCTAACGTTAAGCTGCTAACAAGATTTCCTATGCTATTATCAATACAAATAATATAGAACCTGTATTTGATGTAATTACTGGTTCAGGTAACAAACCTACGGTTACTGTGAATTCTGTTGTAACATAATATTCTGGTGAGGTATTCCAAGGGTCATCATGTGCTCGCTCTACTCTAACATAAATACTTTGCGGATTTGATGTATTTTGAAATGAAGCTAGATTATTTATAGAGTTACCTCCAAAGTTTGCATCTATAAAGTTTGTGTGTAAAGAAATAGATATTGGTGGAACTGTTTGAGTTCCTAAAACATCTGGTATTACAGCAGTTAAATCAAACTGTTCAATACTATCATTGTTTCCAAAATAGTCACATTTTGTAAAAGTATCTAAAACTGCTTGTGAAATTGGATTTGCTACTGGAATTATTTGAGCAAAAATATTGGTAAATGCAAAAAAGAAAAATAAGAGTAATGTTTTTTTCATGTCTTTAGGTTTTAATTTGCTAATATATATATTTATACAGGTACAAATAAAAAATTAAAATTTCTATAAAAAACAAAAAAGCCATTCCGAGTTAACGGAAAAGCTTTTCATCGGTTTAACTACTAAACCATGGTCAACGTTACAAAGGCTGACCAAACAACACAACTAATCTTTGATACTTATTTTGGGCAAAAAAGCGATTCATTTCTGAATCGCTTCTCCCAATTTCGCGGTCTGGACGGGACTCGAACCCGCGACCCCCTGCGTGACAGGCAGGTATTCTAACCAACTGAACTACCAGACCATTGCTTCATTGCGGTTGCAAATATAGGACGCTTTTTTAATTATACAAACGTTTTGATGAAAAAAAATCAATTATTTTTTATCTTTTTATCCAAACTTTTGTTTCTCAATAAGATATGTGGTTAAAATTTTTTCAAATCCTTCTTCAATAGAAACAGGAATGTACTGAATTTGGTATTGCATACATGTATTTGCTATTGTCTTATTGTATTCAACTATCTTTTTTTCGTATTCTTCTTTGATATTTTCTGCAAAAAGGTTGATTTCTTCTCCAGTTTCTACGTCAATAAATTTTCTTGGCTTGTTATCGTAGTCAAAATCTACCTCCGTTTTCTTATCATATACATGAAACAAGACCACTTTATGCTTATTATGCTTTAAATGCTGTAGTGCTTTGAATATTTTTTCTTCGTCTTCTTTTTGAAACATATCAGAAAACAATATAATCATAGACCTACGATGAATATTCTCTGCGATCTGATGTAAGAACGTAACTGTATCGGTTTGTTTCTGCTCTGGCTTGCTTATTAAAATTTCTTCCAGCTTGCTTAAAATCATTCTGTGATGTCTATCACTTCCTTTTTCTGATGCATAATATTCGTAGTTATCAGAATAAACACTAATTCCGACTGCATCGCGTTGCTTTTTTAATAAATTCATTAAGACAGCTGAAGCTAAAACTGAAAAACCTATCTTATTCTTGTAAAATAAGTCGTTCTCTGCCAGTTTTGGGTAATGCATGGAAGAAGAGTTGTCCAAAATTAAATGACAGCGCAAATTGGTTTCTTCTTCGTAGCGTTTAGTATAAAGTCGATCTGTTTTTGCAAAAAGCTTCCAATCGATGTGACGAGTACTTTCTCCTGGATTATAAATTTTGTGTTCGGCAAACTCGGCAGAAAACCCATGAAAAGGTGATTTGTGCATTCCAGATATAAAGCCTTCTACAATTTGATTGGCTAAAAGCTCTAAATGTTCAAAACTTGCTATTTTTTGGATTTGGGATTCTATCTTCATGTCTCAAAGATAATTAAAGTTTTTTGGATTATGGATTTTCGGATTGTGGATTTTCGGACACTTAATAAATAAACAAATGACAACTCTTTTAGCCCTGATGGGAATGGCATCCTTTTATTGCGAAACGAATTATTGTTTAAAAGATCACTTCGTTCCTCGTAATAAATATAGAATGGACAGCAGGAATTACATTGGCAAGTACAAGACGACGATTTGCTTCTGAAGGGATTAAGGTTTTATTTATTGCCAATGGTTATGAAAAGCCACCCCGCCCTTTGGGCACCCCTCCAAAGGATGGGAATAAAAAAAAAGGCTCAACTTTCGCTGAACCTTTTAATACTATTAATCTTTAAATATTATAGTAATGCATCAATTGCATCAGTATACGTTTTCTTTGGAGCTACTCCAACTTGACGACCTACTACTTCTCCGTTTTGGAAAATTAATACCGTTGGAATGTTACGAACTCCGTATTTTGCAGCAAATTCTTGGTTTGCGTCAACATCAACTTTACCAACTACTGCTTTTCCTTCATATTCTGAAGAAACTTCATCGATAACTGGTCCAACCATTCTACATGGTCCGCACCAAGCTGCCCAAAAATCTACTACTACTGGTTTATCTGATTTTAAAACTACTTCGTCAAAAGTAGCATCTGTTATTGCTAATGCCATTTCTTTTATTTTTAATGTGGTTATTAATTAGTTTTGAGTTGTTTCGAACTGAAATACAAAGTTAGAAATAAATATACCAACTTTTTATAATTTGCATAAATTTTACTTATAGTTTTATTTATAAATTCTTTAAAACCGCTAATAAAAGTTCTCCTTTTAAACGTGTTGCATAATTTGGATTAATATACATGAATTCGATTTCTTGTTTTTCGTTTAAAACATAAACTGTAGGAACTGGTAAAAACGAAGTGTTTTTGTCATCTGAATATTTACCTAACATTTTTCCGTATTTTTCTGGCGCTGCAAATGCAATTCCAATGGCTTGAGAAAATTTTCCTTCACTGTCTGAGTATAAAGCGTAGTTTAATTTATCTTTTGTTTCTGTTTCTTTTAGAAAACTTGGTGAATCTGGACTTATAGCTACTATTTGGTACCCTAAACTTAAAATATCGCTTTCAATTTCTTGCATATCTGCTAGTTGATTGTTGCAATATGGACACCAACCCCCACGATAAACAACCAAAACTGTTTTTTTATTGAATATTTTATCTGTTTTTACTTTCTTTCCATCAATACCAGATAGCTCTGTATTTGGGATTTTTTCTCCAATTAAAAGTGGACTTACATTTTCTGGTGCATCTGCAATTTGTGCCTGAGAAGTTAATGCTAAACTAAATAACACTATAGCTGCTAATTTTTTCATGGTTTTTGTTTTATTTATATTTGACAAAGATAAAGTCTTCTTCTTTTTTATGATGTTTGATGGCTAACATTAATTCAACTTAAAGTTGATTTGCATTTTTTCTAGCTCAGCTAACAACTCATTAGAAATTTGAATTTTCAGCTTTCTACTTGGCATACTCAACTTAGTTACGACTATAATTTCTTCTTCAATAGTCGTTTCTACAACTGTTGCGGTTTCCTCTTCGTCTGTTCCTTCGCTAAGTAGTAATTCTTCTTCATTTTCATCATCAGAAGGTTCAAAAGCTTGAATTTCCGAAACCACTTCTTTTTTGATTTTCTCTAATTCCATAACCTCAATCGTGACTTGATGATCTCCTTTTGCAGTTGAAAACAACTCAGATAAAGATTGAATCATTTTTTCTTGAAGTTCTACAATACTGAACTGTAGGATTAATTTTTTAGCATACGTCGTTAAAACATCTTGAAGCATTTTGACTTCTAGAAACTGTAATCTTGGATCTCCTTTTTTCCCTTCTTGATTTGTCCAACCTTCTTTTACATTGAATCGAATAAAAGTGAAGTTATTTTGAATTAAAAAATGTCTAAATTTTAAATATTCTTCTCCAAAAATCCTAAAATCAAAACTTTCATCATACCCTTCTAACGAAAACATAGCCCAGCCTTTTCCGTTTTTTGCAACCCTATGCTCCACTTTTGTAATAATTCCTCCAACACTAATGTTTTTTCCGACCTGGGTATTTAAATCATTAAGTTCTTGTAATTTAGTAGGGCAATAATATTTCATTTCGTATTTATAATCGTCAAGCGGATGACCCGAAATATAAATTCCGACTACTTCTTTTTCTTGTGCTAATTTTTGCATAGTATTCCACTCTTCACAAGGTGGGACAACTGGTTCTGCAATTTGCACTTCTGAAGCATCACCAAACAAACTTACTTGGGAAGAATTTTCATTTTCCTGAAATTTAGCTCCATATTTTATGGCTTTTTCGAGAAATGTAATTCCATCTCCTTCATCATGAAAATATTGAGCCCTATGTGTTTCTGCGAAACAATCAAATCCACCAGCTAAGGCTAAACTTTCGAAAGCTTTTTTGTTAGCTGCTCTTAAATCAATCTTCTTAGCCACATCAAAAATAGATTTGTATGGTGCGTCTTTTCTGTTTTCTACAATTGTATCAACTGCATTTGCTCCAACACCTTTTACTGCACCAATTCCAAAACGGACGGCATAATTTTCGTTTACCGTGAATTTGTAATAGGATTCATTAACATCTGGGCCAAGAACTTCTAACCCCATTCGCTTACATTCTTCCATGAAAAATGAGACTTGTTTGATATCATTCATGTTATTGGAAAGTACCGCAGCCATATATTCTGCTGGATAATGTGCCTTTAAATAAGCTGTCTGATAAGCAATCCAAGCATAACAAGTTGAGTGCGATTTATTGAAGGCATAACTTGCAAAAGCTTCCCAATCTTTCCAAATTTTCTCTAAAACCGTTGCATCGTGACCTTTTGCAGAAGCTTGTTCCACAAATTTAGGCTTCATTTTATCAAGAACTTCTTTTTGTTTTTTACCCATTGCTTTACGCAAGACATCGGCTTCACCTTTCGTAAAATCAGCTAGTGATTGTGACAAAAGCATGACTTGTTCTTGGTAAACTGTAATTCCGTATGTTTCTCCTAAATATTCTTCACAAGCATCTAAATCATATTTTATTTCTTCTTCACCGTTTTTTCTTCTAACAAATGATGGAATATATTCCAATGGCCCAGGACGATATAATGCATTCATGGCAATTAAATCTCCAAAAACTGTTGGTTTAAGATCCTTCATGTATTTTTGCATTCCAGGAGATTCGTATTGGAAAATACCAACTGTTTCTCCTCTTTGGAATAACTCATATGTTTTTTCATCATCAATAGGAAATTCATCTGGATCTAATTGAATTCCTGTTCGATATTTAACAAGTTTAACCGTGTCTTTAATTAAAGTTAATGTCTTTAATCCCAAGAAGTCCATTTTCAGCAATCCAGCGCTTTCTGCAACCGAGTTGTCGAATTGTGTAACATATAAATCAGAATCTTTTGCTGTTGTAACCGGAACGAAATTGGTAATATCTGAAGGCGTAATAATAACTCCACAAGCATGAATACCTGTGTTTCGCATTGAACCTTCCAAAATTTTTGCTTGTTGAATGGTTTCTCCAGCTAGATCTCCATTATTAGCAATTGCTATTAATTCTTTTACTTTATCAAACTCATCGGAACGTAATGCTTTTTTAACATCCTCTTCTTTTTCAGAAATAAACCTTGCTAAATTCCATTTTGAAGGCATCATACCAGGAATTAACTTGGCAATTCTATCTGCTTCAAAAAGTGGTAAATCTAGCACACGAGCTGTATCTCGAATAGCTGATTTTGTTGCCATTTTACCATAAGTAATAATTTGAGCAACCTGATTTTTTCCGTATTTATTAATTACATAATCCATTACACGGCTACGACCTTCATCATCAAAATCAATATCAATATCAGGCATAGATACACGATCAGGGTTTAAGAAACGCTCAAAAAGTAAATCGTATTTAATTGGATCAATATTTGTTATTCCTAAACAATAAGCTACTGCTGAACCAGCGGCTGAACCACGTCCTGGACCAACAGAAACATCCATTTTTCGTGCTTCTGCAATAAAATCCTGTACAATTAAGAAATAACCTGGATAACCCGAATTTGAAATCGTTAATAATTCAAAATCTAATCGTTCTTGAATTTCAGGTGTGATTTCGCCATATCGTTTTTTAGCACCTTCTATCGTAAGACTTCGTAAATAATCATTTTCCCCTCTTACTCCATTATCATTTACATCTTCTGGATTTATAAATTCTTCTGGAATATCGTATTTTGGAAGTAATACATCTCTATAAAGTGAGTAAATTTCGACTTTATCTACAATTTCTTGAATATTAACTATGGCTTCTGGTAAATCAGAAAAAAGTTTTTTCATTTCGTCTTGTGACTTGAAATAATATTCCTGATTTGGCAATCCATAACGATAACCACGTCCACGTCCAATTGGTGTAGCTTGTTTTTCACCGTCTTTTACACACAATAAAATATCGTGTGCATTAGCATCTTCTTTATTTAAGTAATATGTATTGTTTGTTGCAATTAATTTGACCTTATGTTTTTCAGCAAACTCAATCAAGGTTTTATTCACACGATTTTCATCTTCTTGATTGTGACGCATAATTTCTAAATAAAAATCAGCTCCAAATTGTTCTTTCCACCAAATTAAGGCTTCCTCTGCTTGATTTTCACCAATATTTAGAATTTTACTCGGAATTTCACCATATAAATTCCCAGACAAAACCATAATATCTTCTTTGTATTGCTCAACAACTTTTTTATCTATTCTTGGTACATAATAGAATCCTTCAGTGTAAGCAATGGAAGACATTTTAGCTAAATTGTGATACCCTTTTTTATTTTTAGCCAATAGCACAACTTGATATCCATTATCTTTTTTGGTCTTATCCGCGTGATTTTCACAAATGTTGAATTCGCATCCAACAATAGGTTTTATTTCTGTTTCTGAATGTTCTTCACCAGCTTCAATGGCTGCTTCAATTTTAGCTTTCGCTGCTTTATTATGATTCATAACAGCACTTACAAAATGGAAAGCTCCCATCATGTTTCCAGTATCTGTTATGGCAACAGCTGGCATTTTATTTTTGGCAGTTTCAACAACTAAACCAGGAACACCAATAGTAGATTGTAAGACTGAAAATTGGGAATGATTGTGTAAATGAACAAATTTAGCTTCTTTTAAATCGCTTTTATCTGTTTCTGAAACAGTAGTTTGCGTGTTTTCTTGTTCAATTTTTTGAAGTCGCTTTCTAATATCTTCAGAAGCTTTCTTTAAATTGATATGTTTCAATCCAATTAACTGAATTTCTCCTAAATTATGTTCTTTGAATCTATGAAAATAATCAGGACTTACATCTAATTGTTCTTTTGTAAAAACTTCACGTTTAATTAATTCTAAAAAACAACGTGTTGTTGCTTCTACATCGGCAGTTGCGTTATGTGCTTCTGAAAAAGGTTGATTGAATAAGTATTGATGTAGTTCAGTCAATGTTGGCAATTTGAATCTGCCTCCACGACCACCAGGCAACTTAATTAATTCAGCTGTAACTTCAGTACAAGTATCTAAAACTGGCATTTTTGACATATCTGAACCAACGTTCATACGATGAAATTCACATCCCATGATATTGACATCAAAACCTAAATTTTGACCTACAATATATTTAGTTTTCGAAAGTGCAATATTAAACTTCTCTAACACTTCAATTAATGGAATCCCTTGTTGTTCTGCTAATTCTGTTGAAATACCATGAATTCGTTCTGCATCATAAGGAATGTTATATCCATCTGGCTTTACTAAATAATCCTCATGTTCAATTAAATTTCCCATTTCATCATGCAACTGCCAAGCAATTTGAACACATCTTGGCCAGTTATCAGTATCCGTAATTGGAGCCGACCAACTTCTTGGTAATCCGGTAGTTTCGGTATCGAAAATTAAATACATCTGATAAAAGATTTTTGAATTGAGTTTATAGATTTTAGATTTAAATCTACTTTTCAAAAATACTATTTCAGAATTTAGAAATCAATTTTAGTTATTAACAAAAACAAAAAAACCACGCAATTAGCGTGGTATTTTATAAATTTTATTTGCAATTATTTTACAGGAACACTATAAATAACACCATTAGTATACCCAGCTTCAATTCCGTTTGCATTAACAGCTCTAAATTTGAAAGTTCCAGATAATTTTCCGGTTACGGTTGGACTTTCAGTAATTTTTAACTCACCACTCCCAACATTAACACCGGTTTCATATGAATCAGTAACGCCATCAATTGTAATGTCATAAGTCGCTACATTAGCTGTATTTACTCCAAAAGTTCTTACTCCAACATTAGCAGAAGAAACTTCAAAAGTTACAATTTCAAATTGAGAATATGCCTCAACAGTCATAGAACCATCTGGATTTAAAATTACTCTTGCATCATTTGCTCTCCAATTTTCTCCATTTTTAATTCCTTGAAAAGAAGGATCATTAAAAGCTACATCATCAGTACAAGAAGCAAATGTGACTAATATTGTTAAAACTAAAATTATTTTCTTCATTTTTGATATTTTTTAGTAGGTATTGAAACATATAAACGTACAAATGTAAAATTTTGTATTAAAAAAACGAACAAAAAGTAATAATTTTTAAAATATAAATTTAGTTAACTAAAAGTTTTATATATTTGCACCCTTAATTAACAGAGGTCGAGAACCTCAAAATTTAATCACAAGATTATGTCTGTAAAAATTAGATTACAAAGACACGGTAAAAAAGGGAAACCTTTTTACTGGATCGTAGCAGCTGATGCTAGATCAAAAAGAGATGGTAAGTTCTTAGAGAAAATCGGAACTTACAATCCAACTGCAAACCCTGCAATCATTGATTTGAATGTAGATGCAGCTGTTCAATGGTTACACAATGGTGCACAACCAACTGATACAGCGAAAGCAATTTTATCTTACAAAGGAGCTTTATTGAAACACCATTTAGATGGAGGAGTTCGTAAAGGTGCTTTAACCCAAGAGCAAGCTGATGCAAAATTCACTGCTTGGTTAGACGAGAAAGACGGAACTGTTAGTGCTAAAAAAGACGGATTATCAAAAGCAAAAGAAGATGCAAAAGCGAAAGCTTTTAAATTAGAACAAGAAGCTAATGAGAAACGTGCTAAAGCTGCTGCTGAAGCTGCTCAACCAACTGAAGAGGTAGTTGAAGAAGTAGAAGTTGCAACTGAAGAAACTGTAGCTGAAGTTGAAGAAACTCCTGCTGTAGAAGAAAACAACGAAGAAACACAAGCTTAATTTAGTGCGATAATGCAAAAAGAACAATGTTTCTATCTTGGCAAAATCGCTAAAAAATTCAGTTTTAAAGGTGAAGTCTTAATCTATCTAGATACAGACGAACCTTATTTGTATGAAAATTTGGAATCAGTTTTTGTGGAATTACACAAAAACTTGGTTCCATTTTTTATTTTAAAATCTGGCATTCATAAAAATAATTTCTTGCGTGTACGCTTTGAAGATGTAGAATCTGAAGAAGATGCAGATGCAATTATGAATTGTGAAGTTTATCTCCCTATGTCATTTTTACCTAAATTAGAAGGTGATAAATTTTATTATCACGAAATTACTGATTTTCTTGTGGAAGACATTCGTTTAGGGAAAATTGGAAATATCAAAAGAGTAAATGACAGTAATCACCAACCCTTATTAGAAATAATGAATGGTGAGGTAGAAATTTTAGTTCCGTTAATTGATGACTTTATTATAGAAGTTGACAGAAAGAACAAAATTTTTAAAATGGATATTCCTGAAGGACTTGTGGAGATGTATCTTTAAAAAAGTGTTCAGCGCTCAGTTATTAGTGTTCAATAATTTTTATTAAATCAATAACCATTTTGTTTCAATTCAAACAATTTAACGTAGAACAAGACAAATGTGCCATGAAAGTGGGTACAGATAGCGTTTTGCTTGGTGCTTGGTGTCCAATTGACAACAACCCTAATTCGATTTTAGATATTGGTGCTGGAACTGGAATTTTATCTTTGATGTTAGCTCAACGAACTAATGCTAAACAAATTGACGCAGTAGAAATTGATGAAGATGCGTATGAACAATGTGTATCAAATTATGAAAATTCCCCTTGGAGTGATCGATTATTTTGTTTTCATGCTGGATTAGACGAAATAGTTGAAGATCCAGAGGACGAATATGATATTATTATCTCCAATCCTCCTTTTTATGCTGAAGATTTTAAAACAGATAATACTCAAAGAGATCTAGCTAGATTTCAAGATGCAATGCCTTTTGAAGATTTGGTTGAAGCTGCTGATTTATTATTATCTGAAAACGGAACTTTTGCTGTAGTTATTCCCTTTAAAGAAGAAGAACGTTTTCTGAATTTATGTGCAGAATTTGAACTTTATCCTGTAAAAGCTACTCACGTTAGAGGTTCTCAAAAAACACCAATAGTTAGAAGTTTATTAGCTTTTAAACGTTATGAATTATCTGTTTTAGTGGCTGATGAATTGGTTGTTGAAATCAATCGTCATGAATATACGAATGATTATATTAATTTGACTAAAGATTTTTATTTGAAGATGTAGAGTTTTATTAGCGAAAACACTATCAATAAAGACATATATAGGTTATGGAACTGAATCCACGAATTACATTTTATACTTTGTTCTTAAATAAATCTCATTTATAAAAACAGAAACTCTCTCGTCTTGAAGCTGAGTAAAGGTACAGATAGCGCTCTTAAAAAGTTTATTTATTTTTTTTTATATCGGAATTATTAAGATAATTATCAATTAATAAAGAGCAATTGTCATAATTAAAAGATGTGTTTTCTACAACATTTTTTGCTCCAAACTCAACACCTTGTTTGCCTTTGGCTTTTTCATCATTATTATATCCAGCAATGTTAGTTGATATCATATATTTATCATAATCAGAACTTAGCAAGGAAGCAAGATCTGAAGCTTCTAACTTATTTAACCCTTTAGATTCTCTATAATCATTTATTAGCTTTGTAGTCAATAACTCACTATATTTATTTGATTGAATAGATTCTACAACTCCTTTTTCTGAACTTGAACATGAATTAGTTCCTAAAAATATTGGTAATAAAAATGCCAATATTAATAATTTGGCGTAAAGTCTTTTCATGATAATTAGATTTATGGGGTTAATCTTTGTCAAACATATTAAATATATCGATTAAATGCAAATATAATCGATTAAAAGCACATTGTGTTCTTTTTGAAATTAGAGATTAATGGTTTTTTGATCAAAAATCAGCACAAAAAAAATTTTTCTCACCCACTTATTAGCTGATTAAAAACTGAATAAAAACAACTTCTTCAAGATTTATTTACATTTAAAAAATAAATACAAAATACTTATTATCAAATACTTAATAAAAAAAACAACTTCAATAAAATTTATTTCAATAAGAAATAACTCATTTAGCTATGGTTTTTTTAAAGGTCCTTTTTTTTAATAAAAAATTATAAATGTTGTTTTATAACATTCATTCTTTAATTTGTTAAATTTTTTTAAGTGAATTTAAAAAGGCCTCATAACTGATTTTTACAATAAAAACTTGTAAATACATTCTAAAAGAAAAGCGAATCAGTTATTAAAAACAACCGTCATGAATATACAGATGCTAATATTAATTTGACGAAGGATTTTTATTTGAAGATGTAGTTTGTGATTAAGGTTTTAATTGGTGTTTTTTATAGCCTCACCATTTTCTCCACACATAGGAGGCATTCCTTTTCTTTCATATTTACTATTCCAATAAATATATTCTTTCTCATATTCAGTCATTCTAGTTTCTGAATATTCCTTTTCTACAATTTCATTTATTTGCTCAAAATAGTTTCTTGGAGAGTGAACAAAAATAAAATAAGCTTTTGCCTTATATACTTTTAACCTTTTATTATTTGGAAAACCATATTTTTTTGTTATTTCAATAAGTTTATTTGTATTTACTTCATCTTTTTTTTTAATCTCAATCCAAAGACTATCTATTTTATATTGATATTCATCATACTTTAAGCCTAATAACTCCTTTTTTATAGCCATGGACTTCATTGTAGTAAACCTATCTTGTTTGTAAATTGAATCTAAATTATACAAAGCCAATCTGTCTTTTTGATCATTTTCTGCCATAATATCAATTTCATCATTCAACATCTTTATTTCTCTGTTATTCAAATTGTATTTGTTTGAACAAGAGTTTAAAAAAACAATGCAGAAAGTAAAAAATAGTATTGGATTTTTCATACTATAAAAATAATACTTTTCTTAATTAATTTCATTTTTAAATAAAAGTTTATCCTGTTATTAAAAATTATAACATTCGTTCTTTAAATTGTTAAATTTCTTTATGTAAATTTGCAAACGATTTCGTTAGGAAGATTTTCGGATTTTCAAACGATAGATTTTCAGATATAAAAACACAAAAACATATGAAACCAGATTTATTTCAAGCACCTGATTACTATAACTTAGACGATTTATTAACCGAAGAACACAAATTAGTTCGTGATTCTGCTCGTGCATGGGTTAAGAAAGAAGTTTCTCCTATCATTGAAGATTACGCTCAACGTGCCGAATTCCCTAAACAAATTATTAAAGGTTTAGGTGAAATTGGTGGTTTTGGTCCTTATATTCCAGAAGAATATGGTGGAGCAGGTTTAGACCAAATTTCCTATGGTTTAATCATGCAAGAAATTGAAAGAGGTGATTCTGGTGTGCGTTCGACTTCATCAGTTCAATCTTCATTGGTAATGTATCCAATTTGGAAATACGGAAACGAAGAGCAAAGAATGAAATATTTACCAAAATTAGCTACAGGTGAATTCATCGGATGTTTTGGTTTAACAGAACCTGACCATGGCTCAAATCCAAGTGGAATGACTACTAATTTTAAAGATATGGGTGATCATTATCTTTTAAATGGCGCCAAAATGTGGATTTCGAATGCTCCTTTTGCAGATATTGCAATTGTTTGGGCAAAAAATGAAGAAGGAAGAATTCACGGTTTAATCGTGGAACGTGGAATGGAAGGTTTTACAACTCCAGAAACGCATAATAAATGGTCACTTCGTGCTTCTGCAACTGGTGAATTGATTTTTGACAACGTAAAAGTTCCAAAAGAAAACTTATTACCAAACAAATCTGGTTTAGGTGCTCCACTTGGATGTTTAGATTCTGCTCGTTATGGAATTGCTTGGGGTGCTATTGGTGCTGCCATGGATTGTTATGACACAGCTTTGCGTTATGCTAAAGAAAGAATCCAATTCGACAAACCAATCGCGGGAACGCAATTACAACAAAAGAAATTAGCTGAAATGATTACTGAAATCACAAAAGCACAATTATTAACTTGGAGATTAGGAGTTCTTAGAAATGAAGGTCGTGCTACAACTGCTCAAATTTCGATGGCTAAAAGAAACAATGTAGATATGGCAATTAATATTGCTCGTGAAGCCAGACAAATTTTGGGTGGAATGGGAATTACAGGTGAATATTCAATCATGCGTCACAGTATGAACTTGGAATCTGTAATTACTTATGAAGGAACACACGATATTCATTTATTAATTACTGGAATGGACATTACTGGAATTCCGGCTTTTAAATAAAATTTCAAAGTTATTCTGTCATTCTGAACTTGATTCAGAATCTAAAAATGAGAAGCTGAATCAAGTTCAGCTTGACAAGACTACACTAATTGAATTAAACAATAAATAAAATTTATATAAAATGCTTCTCTTTGTCGGGAAGCATTTTTACTTTTGTATAGCAATTAAAACCGTTTGGTTTAGTTATTGCGTATATAATAGCACTAAACACATTGTCATGAATACAAATACTATTAACAAAGCTATACTACCTTATAAAGAACTATTACTAAATCATTCTTTATATAATAACGTAAAATCCATTGAAGATTTACATCATTTTTTAGAAAATCATGTGTATGCTGTTTGGGATTTTATGTCTTTGTTAAAAGCCCTTCAAAATACTTTAACGTCAACAACTACACCTTGGATGCCTGTTGGAAATCCAGAAATCCGTTATTTAATTAATGAAATTGTTGTGGCCGAAGAAACCGATTTATCATTAGATGGAAAACGCCAAAGTCATTATGAAATGTATTTGGATGCAATGGAACAATGTGGTGCAAAAACTGCTGAAATCAATGCCTTTTTAGAAGAAGTTGAAAGTACAAAAAACATATTTGTTTCTATTAAACAAAGTAATTTACATCCAAATGTGAAATCTTTTTTAGATTTTACTTTTAGAGTTATCGAACAAGGAAAACCTCATGAAATTGCGGCTGCTTTTACTTTTGGAAGAGAAGATTTGATTCCGAATATGTTTACCGAGATTTTAAAGAATTTTCAAAAGAATTTTCCTGAAACTGACTTATCAAAACTGATTTATTATTTTGAAAGACACATTGAATTAGATGCTGACGAACATGGGCCAATGGCAATGCAAATGATTGATGAATTATGTGGAACTGACGAGAAAAAATGGAAAGAAGTTGAAGTTGTTTCGATTGATGCCTTAGAAAAAAGAATTGGTCTTTGGAATGCTATTGAAGAGCAAATCGTTGAAAAAGAGGTTTTAGTTTAAAAAACATCCGTAATTTCAAATTAATTCCTACTTTAGGGTTTTGAAATTGGAATTCACATTTATGTCATCACAAACAAGACTAGACAAAGCATACAAAGAAGCCAAAAGAATAGGTTTTGATAACACTTCAAAATTTATTTTGTTTAGTGATTGTCATCGTGGTGATAGTAGTTTTGCTGATGATTTTGCCAATAATCGAAATATTTATTATCACGCTTTAAATTATTATTTCAAAGAAGGGTTTTCATACATAGAACTTGGTGATGGTGATGAATTATGGGAAAACATGTTTTTTAAGGATGTTTTTGAAGCCAATAAAAATGTGTATTTATTAATGCAAAAATTCTTTAATCAAAATCGTTTGCATTTGATTTTTGGTAATCACGATTTTGTTTATAAAAACCCAAATACAGTAAAAAAATTATTATCTGAATATTTTGAACCTAAAGAAGGTAAAAATATTCCACTATTTCCAAATATTAAATTTGAAGAGGCAATAGTTTTAAATCATAAAGAATCTAATACAGAATTATTTTTAACGCATGGTCATCAAGCTGATTTTATGAATTATGTGGGTTGGAAATTCAATCGTTTTTTAGTACGAGTTTTATGGAAACCATTGCAAGTTTGGGGAATTAAGGATCCAACAAGTCCAGCCAAAAATTATGTTGAGTTAGTTAAGGTTGAACGAAGAATCAAAAAATGGATTGCTGATAACGGAAATAAAATTACCATAACAGGTCATACGCATCGACCACGATTCCCAAGTCCAAGTGAAAATGCTTTACATTATTTTAATGATGGAAGTTGCGTTCACCCAAGAAGTATAACCGGAATCGAAATTGCTGCGGGAACTATATCCCTAATAAAATGGCAAATTGACACCAAAGAAGACGGAACGCTTCAAATTGTTAGAGAAATTTTAGAAGGACCAGCTCGTTTGGAGGATTATAAGTAGAAAAAGGTTAAAAGTTTAAGTAGTTAGAAGGTTAAAAGGTATTGTGGTAAGATTTTAGTTCAGCGTGACAAGGAAATGATTATTGCTCTGGTGCAATTTCTATTTCTAAACCATCTAATTCTTCAGATAGATGAATTTGACAACCTAATCTGCTGTTGTCTTTTACATGATAAGCTTCTGAAAGCATGGCTTCTTCGTCATCATTGCGTTCTGTTTTTAAAACATCATTCAACACATAACATTGACAGGATGCACACATGGCCATTCCACCACAAACGCCTACTGTTCCTTCTTCTGCTAATTCATAAGAACGAATTAGTTCCATAACATTCATGTTCATGTCTGTTGGTGCTTGAACTTCGTGTTTAACTCCGTTTCTGTCTGTGATTTTAATTATTACATCATTCATCATTTATTTTCTTTTAAATAATTAAGTAAATATTCTTTATAATGTAAATACTTTTTCTTTTGTTTTTTAAATTTTTCTAACAATTCTTTATCATCAGAAATTATGTTCTTTAAACTACTATTTGTTAATTTCAATATTTCCCCAGTTTCAAGGTTTAAAGTTTTTTCAACTCTTACATTCATTTGAATATCTAAAACCTGACTGGATTCTGTTGCATAAAAATAACTATACCGATTAATAAAATCGAGCTTGTAAAATTCATTTTTATTAATTTTAGTAGCATAATCAGAAGTTATGAAAACATTTTTTCCATCCGAAAAACCAAAAACATCTCCAATTTCTCTAGCTTTTTTTCCTTCAACATCAATATAATAGGTGTTTAAGTATTCCAAAGAACCATTAGTATTATATTTAATTGTTTCAGTTTTAATTCCTCCTAACAGCTGAACTGAAGGACTGTTTTCTCTTAATTCTTTATAATCTTTATAAATCCCAGCTTTTAAAGTAGAATCTTTTAAAATTGGATATTGAGAAAAACTAGAATTAAAAAAAAATAAAAATAAAAAAAAGAATATGTCTCTCATAAATAAATTAGTCGATTGATTTAACTACTGCTTTTTCAGCTTCTTTTCTTGTTCCATCAAATCCATCAACTCCTGAAACAGTAGTATATTTTAACACATAACGTTTTCCTGGATTGATTCTGTTATAAACACTTTGACACATTAACGTTGCTTCGTGAAAACCACAAAGAATCAATTTTAATTTTCCTGGATATGTGTTAACATCACCAATTGCGTAGATTCCATCAATATTGGTTTGATAGTCTAAAGCATTGTTTACTTTGATAGCGTTTTTCTCAATTTCTAATCCCCAATTGGCGATTGCTCCTAATTTTGGAGTCAATCCGAAAAGAGGAATGAAATAATCGGTTTCAACATTCATTCTAGCACCATTGATTTCGATGTCAATAGATTCTATTCGTTCCGCTCCACAAAAACCAACAACTTCAGCTGGAGTTATTAATTTTAATTTTCCGCTATTTTTTAGTTCTTGTACTTTTTCTACTGAATCTAAAGCTCCACGAAATTCATTTCTTCTATGCACTAATGTTACTGAAGAAGCAACATTAGTTAAGAAAATACTCCAATCTAATGCAGAATCTCCACCACCAGCAATTACTACATTTTTATTGCGATATTTTTCTGGATCTTTAATAAAATAATCAATTCCTCTATCGTTTTGTTCGTAGAAATCAACATCTTTTAATAGTGGCTTTCTTGGTTCAAAAGTTCCTAAACCACCTGCAATTGCAATGGCTTTTGCTTTATGTTTTGTTCCTATGTTTGATGTAACAATAAACGTTCCGTCTTCTAATTTTTCAATAGTTTCGGCAGTTTCTCCTAAAGTAAATCCAGGTTGAAATTGCTTAATTTGTTCCATTAAATTAGTTACTAAATCACCAGCTAATACTTCTGGATAACCTGGAATATCAAATATTGGTTTTTTTGGATATAATTCCGCTAATTGACCACCTGGTTGAGGCAAAGCGTCTATAATATGGCATTTTAATTTTAATAATCCTGCTTCAAAAACGGTAAAAAGTCCAGTTGGACCAGCTCCAATTATTAATATATCTGTTTCAATCATTTTTTATTAGTTGCAAAGTTTAAAGTTGCAAAATTGCAAAGTAATATGCTATTTTAATATGATTTATATCATACTTACAAATTATGCTATATTTTCTACTGTTTCAATTTGAGGAACAACTCTTTTTATTGTAGATTCAACTCCAGCTTTCATTGTGCTTTGATTAATACTACAACTATTACACGCTCCTTCTAAACGAACTTTTACATGTTTACCATCAATAATGTCCATTAATGTAATATTTCCTCCATCTGAAATTAAAAACGGGCGAATTTCGTCTAAAGCCTTTTCAACACTTACTTTTAAATCTTCTGTGTTCATATTATTTTCCTTTTACAGCAGAACAACCTGCCATTGTAGTCATTTTTATTGCTTCTGTAGGTGCTAAATTTTCATTTCTTTTTATAGTTTCTTGCACAACATTTTTCGTGATTTCTTCAAAAATTCCTTCTAAAATTGAACCTGTTTGTAAAGCTGCTGGACGTCCATAATCTCCAGCCTCACGAATACTTTGCACCAATGGAACTTCTCCTAATAACGGAACATTTAAGTCCTCAGCTAGGTTTTTGGCACCTTCTTTTCCGAAGATATAATATTTGTTATTTGGTAATTCTTCTGGTGTGAAATAAGCCATATTTTCAATAATTCCTAATACAGGAACATTTATAGCTTCAGACATAAACATTGAAACTCCTTTTTTAGCATCTGCTAAAGCAACAGCTTGTGGTGTACTTACTACAACTGCTCCTGTTACGGGTAACGATTGCATAATTGATAAGTGAATATCTCCTGTTCCTGGAGGTAAATCGATAAGCATAAAATCTAATTCTCCCCAATGTGCATCGAAAATCATTTGGTTTAATGCTTTTGAAGCCATTGGTCCACGCCAAATAACTGCTTGGTCTGGTTTTGTAAAAAATCCGATTGAAAGCATTTCTACACCATAACTTTTTACAGGTTCCATTTTTGATTTTCCGTCCACTTCGATTGAAGCTGGTTTTGCTGTTTCAACATCAAACATAATTGGCATTGATGGTCCATAAATATCTGCATCTAAAACACCAACTTTGAAACCCATTTTTGCTAAAGTTACAGCTAAATTTGCCGTAATTGTTGATTTTCCAACTCCACCTTTTCCTGAAGCAACTGCAATAATATTACTAATTCCTGGAATTTGTTTTCCTTTGATTAAGTTTGGATTTTCTGGTTTTTCAGGTGCTTCAACCTTTATGTTTACTTTTATTTTTGCTTTTTCATAGACTTTTTCGTGTATCACTTTCATGATATCTACTTCAGCTCTTTTTTTGATATGTAATGCTGGTGTTCTTAATAATAAATCAACAACAACCTCATCGCCAAAGGTGATTACGTTTTGTACTGCGCCACTTTCAACCATATTTTTACCCTCACCAGCTACTGAAATAGTTTCTAATGCTTTAAGGATTTCTTTTCTATCTAATTTCATCTTAACTTTTTTAAATCGAAATAGTTTAGTCTTTATTTAAACTAAATATCAATTGCAAAGATAGTTAGAAGTTTACTAGTTTGAAAGTAACAAGGTTTAAAGTTTTCTTATAATTGAATTGGTAGAATTTATAATTGATTATACTTAATCAAATTTATTTTTATAGCTGTAAATTGATGCTGTAATTTGTTTTTTAAAACATCATATTCAGATTGCAATAATTGATTTTTAACTGTCGAAAAGACGATTGCATCTATTTTTCCAGCTTCAAATTTTGATTGAGAAGTTTTAAATGTCTTTTGAGTTAACTCTTTTATTTCTAGTAATTTAAAATCTAATATTGTTATTTGTTTGATTTTTTCTTCTTCAATTTGAATTTGTTGTTTCAATTTTAAATCTTCTTGATTTAATGCAACTTTTTGTTTTTCGTTTTCCAATTGCAAAGCTTTTACATTTTTAGAATTTCGAAAACCATTAAAAATAGGAACGCTTATTTGCAACCCTACTTGTTGGTTTTTATTATCGGAAAATTGGTCATTAAAACTATTTACCATAACATCAGGTTGATTTAATGGTTTGTAATAAAAAGTTGAATAATTATAAAAAGCACTTAATGTTGGCAAATTGGTTCCTCTTACTTGTTTGATTCTCTTTTGACCTAATTCATAAGTAAGATTTGCTAGTTTTATCTTTGGATTATCAAATTCTGCATTGTTTTCGTTTGATTCTGTTTTCAAATAAGGCATTAAAATACAATTCTCAATTTCATTAACATTTAACAACTGAAATAATTGTGTTCTTTGAATTTGAGCCAGTTGTTTTGTCTCAAGTATGTTTTTTTCTTCAAGAGCTACACTCAATTGTATGTCATACAAATCACTTTTAGGTTTGCTCCCAATTGTTTCTTCTTTTTGAATTCTGTCTAAGTTTGATTTTGCGTTAATCAATTGGTTTTCTTGAATTTTTAACAACTCTTGTGTGTATAAAGCTGTAAAATAACTTTCTACAATTTGAAGTTTGTATTCGTTTTCCAAGACTTCTTTTTCAACTTTTGCTCTTTCAATATCTAACTTTGTGAATTGTGATGTTGCAATTGTATTGAAATCAATTAAATTCATTTTAGCACTCAAAAAGAAATTGTCATTTTGAATGTTTGAGCTAACTCTTCCATTTGTTGAAGGATCAATTGTTGAACCAAAATTATAACTCTGATTGGCATCAAAACCAATTGTTGGCAATAAGTTATTTGCTATAGAATTATGCCTTTTTTGGGTTCGTTTGATTTCAATTTGCTTGATTTTTACTTCCAAACTATTTTCCAACCCTAATGCAATGCATTGCTCTATTGTCCAACTGTTTTCTTGCGCAAAAGAATTTGCAGTTAGAAATAAGAAAAGAAAAAATGTAATTGACTTATTCATATTTCAGGTATTTTAAAACATTTACTTTTGTAGCTAAATAAGCTCTTGAAAGCACTACCAATAAAGTCAGAAACAATAAAACTACAAACCCAACGGCAAAAGGAATCCAAGAAATTGAAATTCTAAAAACAAAATTATCCAACCACATTGTCAATAAATAATAGACTGGGAATAATGCAATTAAAAATCCTATTACACAAAATAACACATATTGTTTTGATAATTCTTTGAGTAAAACTGATGTTTCTGCACCTAAAGTTTTTCGTATGGCAATTTCTTTCATTCTTCTTTGAATGGAATAGGTTGCCAAAGCAAATAAGCCAAAAAGAGCGATTAAAATTACTATGAAATTTAACAATGAAAATAGATTCTTTTGTTTTACATAATTTTCATAGGTTCTGGCATATTGCTTGTCCACAAAATCATAATTAAACGGATATTCTGAATCTACATTTTTTACCCAAAATTTCTCAATGTCTGAAATAGTTTGACTCAAATTATCACTATTGACTTTTACATGCATTTTATTTGCATTTTGAAGCATCCAATCTATAGTTTTAAAATGAAAAAACACCATTGGAGGAACTTCTTCTTGTGGACCAAATAAATTAAAATCTTTCACTACTCCAACAATTTTTAGTTTATGATTGTTCCAGTCTACTTCTTTGCCAATTGGATTTTTCTCACCCATAATTTTTAAAGCCGTTTCGTTGACAAGCATTGAATTTATAGTATCAGAAGCAAATTTCTCAGATAAAAAACGACCGTCTTTCAATTGAATTTTCATCATTTCTAGCATTCCAAAATCAACACCCATATTCCTTCCTTGAATTGTATTGTCGTTGTATGTAAAACTTGATGTAGAACCATTCCCTGAACCAAAAGTAAATGCTCCAGTTGCTACTTGCTCAACTCCTTTAATTTTAGAAAGCTGGTTTTTAATCATGTTATAACGGTTATAAATTTTTGTTTTATAACCATCTTCTCTCCAATTATAAACATTACGATAACTTATTGAAAGCACCTGATCTCCTTTAAAACCCAAATCTTTATTGCTTATATATTCAATTTGTTGGTAGACTATGTATGACCCAATTATAAAAAAAGTAGCAATGGCAAATTGAATAATCAACATTCCGTTACGCAACCAAATTCCACTTTTGCTTCTTCCAAAATTACCTTTCAAAACTTTTAATGTTTCAAAATTAGAAACATAAAGTGCTGGAAAAATACCTGCTAAAATTATTGTGACCACAAATATTAGTATCAATTGAAAGTAAAATTGATTTCCAAAAATGATTAATTTTTTATCTAAAAAATCATTATAATAGGGCAAAGCTAGTTCTACAACTACCAAAGAAAGTAAAATTGAAAACAAAACAGTTAATATAGTTTCAAATAAAAATTGTTTCACAATATTGCTTTTTGATGCACCTAAAATTTTACGTACACCAACTTCTTTTGCTCTATTGATAGCGTTTGCTGTGGCTAAATTGACATAATTCACAATGGATAAAACCAAAATTAATATTGACAACCCTAACATAATTAATAAGAATTGATAATTTCCTCTACCTTCTGCATACCCTTCTGAAATAGAATGCAATCTTGCGTTTTCTAATGGTTCTAATATTATTTTTAATTCATCTTTTCCGTTCTTTTTTTCATATTCTTCTACTGTAATTCCTTCATGTTTTGCACTTTTAACAACTCTGTTTTCATATAATAAATGCTCCATTCTAGCAATTACTTTTTCACTATCGTCTGAGTTTTTAAGTTTTAAAAGTAGACCATAACTAAAGTTTCCCCATTGGTTATTGTCCTCATCCATTCTGGTTTGAATGAGATTAGTAACTGCATCAGGAGCCATAGATGACTTGCCAGGAACAACATAAACTCCTCTTACCACTAATTTTCTACCAGAATAAGTAACTATTTTGTTTATTGGATCTTCGTTTCCAAAAAGTGTTTCAGCTGTTTTTTTAGAAATAGCTATACTTGTATTATCTTTTAAAGCCGTTTTGCTATTGCCTTTTATAAAAGTAAAAGGGAACATTTCAAAAAACGTTTTTTGTGCATCTGTAATTTTAAAAATTTCTTTCTTATCTTTATACTGAATGATCTCTTCAAAATACCAATTGTCGAAATAACAATAGCTTTCTAATTCAGGAAAGTCTTTTTTAAAATAGCTTTCAAAGGGCACAACATTACTTGCCCAATAATCAGTAGCACTGACTTTACTTATGGATTGAAATACATTTTCTTTACCAGGATTCCATTCGTTATAGCTTTGCTCATCATTCCAATACAAAATTGCAAAGATTAATCCAGCAATTCCAATACTTAATCCTAAGATATTTAGAAATGTAAATAACTTATTGTTTTTAATATGATATATGAAAAGGTTTGTCCAATTTTTTAACATGATCTATTTTTTAATAAATTATTCGTATTTTAAATATTTTAAAACATCAACTTTCGTTGCCACATAAGCTCTAGAAAGCACAACGAAAAGCGTTAAAGACAGTAAAACAACAAAACCTATACTAAAAGGAATTAATGAAATGTCTATTCTAAAAGCAAAATCTTCTAGCCAAAGGTTCAATAAATAATAGGTTGGAAATAAAGCAATCAAAAATCCTAAAACACAAAAAATAATGTATTGTTTTGATAGCATTTTTAATAATGAATTTGTTTCAGCTCCAAGTGTTTTTCGAATCGCAATTTCTTTCATACGATTTTGAATTGAATACGTTGCTAAAGCAAATAATCCAAACAAAGCGATCAGAATAACTATGATATTTAATACTGAAAATAAGTTTTTTTGTTTTACAAAATTACTATAAGATCTTTTGTATTCTTTATCTACAAAATCATAAGAAAAAGGATAATTAGCATCTACTTTCTTTAACCAAAACTTTTCAATATCTACTAAAGTTTGTTCCATTTTTTCTGATTCAGCATCAATATAAATATTGTTTAAAGTGCCCATAAACCATGGAATTGTTTTTAAATGAAAGAACGACATAGGTGGAATAACTTCACTTGGATTGCCTATGTTAAAATCTTTAACAACACCAACAATTGTAACTTCTTTTCCGTCCCAATCTACTTTTTTTCCAATTGGATTTGGTTCATTTAATAATTTTAAAGCAGTTTCATTAATTAGCATCGTATCGATTGTATCTTGTGCAAACTTTGGACTAAAATAGCGTCCTTTTACCATTTTTATCTGCATCATTTCAAGCATTCCAAAATCTACTGGAATATTTTGTCCGCTAACACTAACATCTTTATAAGAATAATCAATAGTTGTTGGAGCTCCATTACCAAATTCAAAAGCACCACCAGCCACTTGTTTGACACCTTTTATTTTTAGTAATTCATTTTTAATGGTTGTATATCTATCAAATCGAAACTTATCATTAATTTCTTCTGCTTCACCATACACATTTCTGTATTTAATATTTACAATCTGATTTGCCTTGAAGCCCAAATCTTTAGTATTCATGTAATTTATTTGTTGGTAAACGATATATGAACCTACAATAAAAAAGGCAGCAATTGCAAATTGTAGAACTAGCATTGCGTTACGCAACCAAATCCCTGATTTACTTCTGCTAAAATTACCTCTTAATACTTTTAGCACTTCAAAATTTGAAACATACAAGGCCGGAAAAACTCCTGCAGTTATAATTAGAACCATAAAAATAACGCCCAATTGAACTGCAATTTCTAGTGGTTTAATGCTTAATGTTTTATCTAAAAAATCATTATAATAAGGAAGAGCTAACTCTACTAAAACCAAAGAACATAAAATTGAAAAGAGCACTATTATTAAAGTTTCAAAAACAAACTGTGCAATAATATTCGTTTTTGATGCTCCTAAAATTTTACGAACACCTACTTCTTTTGCTCTTTTGACAGCCCTAGCTGTTGATAAGTTTACATAATTAAAAATAGATAAGAATAGTATAAGTAAACTCAAACCCATCATAATAACTAGAAACTTATAATTTCCTTTTCCTTCCGCTAAACCACCCGTTTTTGTGTGCAGCCTTACTTCTGACAAAGCTTCTAATGACACCTTAGAAACTCCGAATTTTTCGATATACTCATCTGTAGAGATTCCTTGCTCTTTAGCCCAACGAACCACCATGTTATCATAATACAACTGATTTATTGTGGCAGTTATTTTATCTTTGGACTCTATGTTTTTAGCCTTAATTAATAGTACAAATTGAAAATTACCCCAATGATTGATGTATTTTTTGATTCGTGATTCCATAAAACTAATTACACATGAAGGCAAATAAGATGATTTTTTGTCAAGTTTATAAACTCCTCTTACGACTAATTTTTTACCTTGATAGCTTATTTCTTTATTCAAAGCTGGTTCATTACCAAATAACTGGGTTGCCATTTCTTGAGACAAACAAATACTATTTTCATCTGGGAATGCGTTTTTAGCAGTACCTTTTACAAACTCAAATGGGAAAAACTCAAAGAAGTTTTTTTGTGCTGAAAGAATCTTGTTTGAAAGGATTTTTTTCTTTCCAAATCTAACGATATCATTATCATAATCTCCACTTATGTAACAATACGATGCTACATCTGAAGATTTACTTATTAGATTAGAACCCACAGCTGCTGAACCTGAAGTCCAAAATATATTTTCATCTACTTGATTAACTAGTAAGAAAATATTATTTTTATTTGGATTCCAATCGTCAAAACTTTTTTCGTTATTCCAGTATAAAATGGCAAATATTAACCCTGCAATCCCAATACTCAATCCTAAAATATTTAGACTGGTAAAAAGCTTGTTTTTTTTAATATGAAATAAGAAAATATGTAACCAGTTTTTTAACATAACTATTCGTTTTTTACTGAAACTAGTTCAGTATTGATGATTTTGATGATTATTTTTTTGAAACAGAACCAGACGAGCTCTCTTCTTTAGAAACTTGTGAGGCACTTCCATAATATACTATTGAAGCACTTGACGATGCTTTTGCTATTAAAGATTTAGAAACATTTATGGTTACATCCGCAGATGAGCTTGCTTTAATCAATGCTGTTTCAACCTTAAATTCTTTTAGATTACAAGAAGATGAACTACTCGCTTTTACTGAGATTTCTGTTGCGTTACCCGATAAATTTACGTCACTTGAACTGCTTGATTCGATGGCAATTGTAGTTGTATTTACACTTCCCGAAAATTCACCACTTGATGAAGAATCGATAACTAAATTTGAGCAATTAAAGTTTCCAGAAATACTTCCAGATGAACTAACTGCTATATTTAAATCTGTACTTGTATTTGTGTTTGTAATTTTGATATCCGCAGAAGAACTTGCTTTAATTTCTTCTAAGTTTGGGCCGGAAACTGTAATTTTCAACACTGTGAATTCAACTCCGTTTATCCAATTTACATTATTTCCTTTAGATTTTTTTTTAGTTTTTCCTTCCTTTTTATAGTCTTTTGTATCTACATACAATTTTAAAGTTCCATTTTCAACTTCTGTTTTTAAGTATTTTAAATTTTCATTATCGTCTGTTTCTACTAGTATACTTTTAGTATTTGAAATTGTATAAGACACTTCAATAGCGTTTGATGCTTGTAATTTAGAAAAATTGCTAACTTCTCTGTTTTCTGACACTTGAGCCAAAGTAATTATGCTTACTAAGAAAAAAGTGATTGCTAAAATTATTTTTGTCATGACTAAAATTTTAAGTGGTTAAAACATCTATTTTTTTATTATTTAGTTTTTCAGAAAGCACCATTCCGTCTTTCATTAAAATAGTTTTTTGAGAAAAAGAAGCATCATAATCTGAATGTGTAACCATTAATATTGTTGCTCCTTGTGCATGCAAGTCTGTTAAAAGTTCCATTACTTCGTTTCCGTTTTTAGAATCTAAGTTTCCTGTTGGTTCATCAGCCAAAATAATTTTTGGGTTGTTAATCAAAGCTCTTGCAACAGCGACTCTTTGTTGTTGTCCTCCAGAAAGTTGTTGTGGATAATGTTTTAAACGATGCGAAATTCCCAAACGTTCTGCGATACTTTCTACTTTTTGTTTTCTTTCTGAAGAGGAAACGTTATTGTAAATTAAAGGCAATTCGATATTGTCATAAACCGAAAGTTCATCAATAAGGTTGAAATTTTGGAATACAAAACCAATATTTTGCTTTCTTACTTTTGACTTTTCTTGTTCTTTTAAGCCCATCATTTCTTGATTAAGTAATTGATAACTTCCGCTTGTTGCACTATCTAAAAGACCAACAATATTTAAAAGTGTTGATTTACCACTTCCACTTGGTCCCATAATAGTTACAAATTCTCCTTGATTGACTGTGATTGAAACCTCATTTAATGCTTTTGTTTCTACTTCTTCTGTTTGGAAGACTTTTGAAAGGTTGTTGATTTTTATCATGATTATTCGTTTTTGATTTAATTTGATTCAATATTTAAAATTTCTACTTCTTTGTAATCTTTATAAGTTGATGTAATGATTTTTTCTCCTGGTTTTAAGCCTTCTAAAACTTCGTAATACAAAGGGTTTTCTCTGCCTAGCTTTATATTTCTTCTTTCGGCTTTGTTTCCGTTTACTACAAAAATCCATTTCCCTGAAGTTTCTTGATAAAAACTACCTTTTGATAGTAAAGTCGTTTTTGTTTTTTCAGATAAATTTATTCGTACTCCAAAAGATAGTCCTTGATTTAATTCTAAGTTTTCATTCTTTATAAAATTCAATTCTACAATAAAACGTCCACTTTTAATCTCAGGAATCACTTTAGCAATTTGAACTTCTACAGTATTTCCATTAAAATCGACACTTCCTTTTTGTCCTTCAGAAACACGGTTTAAATAAAATTCATCTACATCTGCTACTAATTTATAGCCTTGCATTACATCTATAGTTCCAATGCTATTGCCTTGTGTAAATGTTTTTCCTAAAATAGGTTCAAAGGAAGAAAGTCTACCAGAAAGTGGTGCTGTAATTAAAAAATTGTTTTTGTTTTTTCTTAAAATTGACAGACTTTGATTCATGATTCCAATAGATTGGTTCATTTGTCCAATTTGGACTAAGTTGGCTTGTTTTTCTTTAGTAACACTTTGTTTTATAATACTCATTCTTTCTTTTTGAAAGCGATAATTTTCTTGCGTTACTTTCCATTCGTTTTTGGCAATAATTTCTTGTTCAAACAATTTTTTATTTAAGTTGTATAAATTTTCAGCGTCTAAATAATCATGTTCAATAGCAATTAAATCTTTGGCTAAATTTAGTTCTTGATTTCTTAGATCTAATTTGGCTTTGTTTAAATTATTAATTTGTTCAATAATAGCCGTTTCTTGTTGCATATAATTCAATTCCGTATTTGGATTATACAAACGAACTAATGGTTGCCCTTTTGTAACCATGTCTCCATTTTCAGCAAAAATTTCTTGTACAGCTCCACCTTCAATAATATTTACTAACATAGAATTAAGAGGAGTAACTTTTGCTTGAAACAAAATAAAATCTTCAAAAAAATCATCTTCTACCGTTTTTATGGTAATTTCTGATTGTTTTACATTTAAACTTCGTTGTTTGGTTAAAGCAGTAAAAACAAAATATCCTAAAACTAAAATAATTGGGATAATGAGCAATAGCTGTTTTTTTTTGTTATTTTTACGATTGATGACAGTGTCCATATTGATAATTTTATAAGATATATAGCAATTTTGTGCCACAAATTTAAAATGCACAACTATCTAAACTGCAGTTACTTATATTTTACTTATTATTCTTAGTGTTCGTTTTTGAACACCTTCTGTACGAAACCGAACACCATGAAAAAAACACAAGCTTCTATTTTAGTAATTGATGACCAAGAAGATATTCTTTTTAGTGCAAAAATGTTATTAAAAAAGCACTTTGAAACCATTTATACCATAAGTAATCCCAAAAATGTTATTCAACTTTTGGCTGAAAACGATATTGATTTGGTTCTTTTAGACATGAATTATCGCATTGGTTTTGAAGATGGAAAAGAAGGTCTATATTTATTAAAAGAAATTAAGAAATTAGCTCCAAATACGGTTGTAATCTTAATGACTGCTTTTGGAAAAGTGGAAACTGCTGTTGAAGGTTTAAAATCTGGTGCGCTTGATTATGTTTTAAAACCTTGGGATAACGAAAAAATGCTTGAAACTATTAAAAAAGGCATTCAAGAACGAAGAAAAGTTGTTTCCAAAGTGGTAAAAAACGAAAATGACA
The DNA here is from genome assembly GCF_963975515.1 of uncultured Flavobacterium sp. Classification (GTDB taxonomy): domain Bacteria; phylum Bacteroidota; class Bacteroidia; order Flavobacteriales; family Flavobacteriaceae; genus Flavobacterium. The sequence continues at coordinate 259,152 of NZ_CAXBGY010000002.1, read as the reverse complement.
CTTCTTATTTTATTGGAGAATCAAAGGCTATTACAAAAGCTTATTCACTAGCTGAAAAAGTGGCTAAAACTGATGCCAATGTACTTGTTTTAGGAGAAAATGGAACTGGAAAATTCGTAATGGCTCGTTATATTCATCAACATTCGGATAGAAAAAATGAAGTTTTTGTTCCTGTTGATTTAGGTTCATTAAACGAGAATATTTTTGAAAGTGAACTCTTTGGTTATGCTAAAGGTGCTTTCACTGATGCCAAAAATGATACTGTCGGAAAATTTGAAGCGGCTCAAAACGGAACTCTTTTTTTAGACGAAATAGGTAATGTTCCCATTCATTTACAATCTAAATTATTACAAGTTATTCAGACTAAAATGGTAACTCGTTTAGGAGAAACGAAGCAAAGACCTTTAAACGTTCGGATTATCACAGCTACAAATTTAAATCTTAAGGAAGAAATTCAGCAAAAAAACTTTAGAGAAGATTTGTATTATCGCATCAATACAATGGAGATTATGTTGCCTGCTTTGCGTGATCGAAAAGAAGATAAAATTCCATTAGCTCAATTCTTATTAGACAAGTTGACGACAAAATATGAACGCAATACAATTGTTTTCAATGAAAAAGCTTTGGAACAAATAGAAAAACATTCTTGGAATGGAAATATTAGAGAAATGGAAAATCGAATTGAACGAGCGGTTATATTATGTGAAAACAACACCATTACAGCAGCTGATTTGGATTTAGAAATTGCCACTACTTTTGATGAAAACAGTGATGATATTCAACTTTCTGATATTGAAAAATTAGCCATTGAAAAAGTCTTGGTGAAAAATGAATTTAACATCAGTAAATCGGCTGAAGAACTAGGTTTATCAAGAGCTTCGTTGTACAGAAGAATGGAGAAATATGGTATAGAAAATAATTAATACAATGAAGACCTTTAAAATTTACAACCAACTTTTTATTAGAATTTTAATTCTTTTGATAGCATTTGGCATAACATTTTATATTTATCAGGAAGGATTAGTTTACACTGCTGTTTTCTGTGTTTTTATCTTGTTTTTGGCTATTATTGAAATGTATTTATTCATAAAAAACGCTTTTCTTTTATATGATAGAACTATTGCTTCAATTTTAGAAAATGATTTTTCATCTGATTTTTCTAAGCATAAATCTTTTGACAATTATAAACGCTTATTTAAGTTGTATGCTGTTATGAAAAGCAAGCAAAATGAACAAATTTCTAAAGACATCATATATCAATCTATATTAAATAATATTGAAACGGGAATTTTAATTCTTCAAAAACAAGATGAGAATTGGACTGTTTTTTTAATGAATGATTATTTTTCGAGTCATTTTAATGTGCCTAAAGTTTCTAAGTGGAAATATCTTAAAAATCAATTTCCCGCTTTATGTGATTTGATAGAAGCGCAGAATTTTGAAGAAATAAAAACAACCCTTCAAATTAGAGTTAACGGAGAAGATTCTCAGACTTTTGTAATGCAAACTTCAAAAAGCAAGACCTTTAATCAAGAATATTATGTGGTTTTATTAGATTCGATTCAGAAAGTAATTGAGAAAAAAGAGAAAGAAGCTTGGATTAATTTAATGAAAGTCATTTCTCATGAGTTGCTAAATTCATTGACTCCAATTCGTTCCTTATCCCAAAACTTGCATGAATTAGTACAACAAGAAACTTTTTCAGCTGAAGACTTAGACGACATGAAACAAAGCGTTGTCACAATGTTGAATCGTAGTGATCATTTGCAGCAATTTGTTGAAAGCTATAGAAAATTAGCCATGCTTCCAACGCCACAAAAAGAAAAAGTTGAAATTAGTGAACTAATTCAGCAATGTATTGAATTAATGAATCCTTTGTTTAAGCAAAATAACATTGAATTTATAAACGAAATCAACCAGAAACGTTGGCTTTCTATAGATGCTTATCAAATGGAACAAGTGTTTATTAATTTGTTTACCAATAGTATTTTTGCCTTGGAAAATCATGATAAGAAACAAATAATTGTTTCAGCAGAAGCCAAAGAAAAACGCTTTTTTATAAAAATTACCGATTCTGGAAATGGAATTGATGCTGAAATTGAAGATAAAATATTTTTGCCTTTTTTCACTACTAGAAAAGAAGGTGCAGGAATTGGCTTGACCTTGTCTAAAAATATTTTAGAAGCTCATGGTGGTTATTTAGCTTATCAGAACAATGACAATCATACTACATTTATGATTTGTTTGGTAGATTGATTTAAAAATCAGGTTCCCAAAAATGCTTTTCAAAATCTATGATTTGATTATCCACTACTTCAATTCCTTCTGATTCTAGCAATTGTTGCATTAAGTTTGTTCCGTCAAAATGATGTTTGCCCGAAAGTAATCCAACTCGATTGACAACTCTGTGTGCAGGAACATCTTCCATGTTATGTGAAGCATTCATTGCCCAACCAACCATTCGTGCTGAGCGAGCTGCTCCAAGCGCTTTTGCAATTGCACCATAAGAAGTGACTTTACCATAAGGAATTTGTCGAGCGACTTCATAAACTCGTTCAAAGAAATTCTCGTTATTTGGTTTTTCTTTTAGCAAATGATTAAGTTGAAAACATTTTATATAAAGAAGAAATTGCTACAATTCCAGTAACTGCAGCAATTAAAAAATTGATGTTGTTGGTAATAAAACCTACTTTATGTTCTACTTTTTTGAATAAAATCGCATATAAGTAGAAAATAAAATAAGTTCCTAAAGCAGCTGCAATAGAAAAGATTATTATCGACAACAAAGAAAAGTCAAACACATTTTTAGACGCTAATGTTAAACTAACAAATGCGTAATAAGGAATTGCAAACATGTTTAAAGACGATAATGTAACTCCGTAAATAAGTCTGTTTTTTTTGTCTTTGATTTCTACTTCAACTTGAGGTTTTTTAGCTTTTAAGCCTGCATAAAGAAATGCTATTGTTAAAAGGATAAAAATTACAACTCCAAATTTCTTTAAATTCTCACTAATCACTGGGTGACTATCTAAAAATTTTGCAAAATAAAGCCCTGTGAAACATTGAATTAAAACTACCAAAACAGCTCCATAAGCGAATAGTAAAGCTTGTTTCTTATTTTCGGTTATGCTTAATTTTGCTATGGTCATGTTTAGCATTCCTGGTGCTATGATGCCAACCGCTGCAATTAAAAAACCTAAAATAAAGGGTAGAATTATGCTCATAAGTGTTTATTATTTGATTCTGAATTTAATATACGTAATCGCTTTGTTTTTCTCTAAATATTGATTTTCATAAAACGTTTGAATACTTGTAACCTCTGATGGAGAACCTTCATTTACATAGATATCATGATTGGCATAAATTACTTCATGTCCTTCTCCATGTAATAAACCTAACGTATAACCGTGCATGAATTCGCTATCGGTTTTTAGATTCATTATTCCATTATCTTTTAAAATTCTTTTGTAGCGTTGTAAAAACTCAGTGTTTGTCATTCTGTGTTTTGTACGCTTGTATTTTATTTGTGGATCTGGAAAAGTAATCCAAATTTCATCCACTTCATTTTCAGCAAAACAATTTTCAATTAACTCAATTTGAGTTCTTAAAAAAGCTACATTTTTCATTCCTTCATCAACTGCTGTTTTTGCTCCTCTCCAAAATCTTGCTCCTTTAATATCAATACCAATGAAGTTTTTATCTGGACTATGCTTTGCTAAACCTACGGAATATTCTCCTTTTCCGCAACCTAGTTCCAAAACTAATGGATTATCATTTTTGAAAAACTCACTATTCCATTTCCCTTTTAAAGGAAAACTTCCTGATGTTACTTCTTCTCTCGTTGGTTGAAAAACATTTTCAAATGATTCGTTTTCCTTAAAGCGCTTTAATTTATTCTTACTTCCCACTACAATTAAATTTTTGGTAAAATTACTAAAAATAAAGTTTTGATAATCTTTATATAACTTTATTCCCTTCAAAAAGCTCTTTTTTTGTAAAAATATTTTATTTTGAAGAAAAGAAAAGTAGAATTGGTCGTTATTTCTGATGTACATCTTGGAACTTATGGATGTCATGCTAAAGAATTATTAGCTTATTTATCATCTATTAAACCTAAAACATTAATTCTAAATGGAGATATCATTGATATTTGGCAATTTAGAAAATCATATTTTCCGCAAAGTCATCTAAAAATCATTAAAAAAATAATTTCTTTAAGCTCAAAAGGAACAAAAGTGCATTACTTAACCGGAAATCATGATGAGTTTTTGAGAAAATTTACGGATTTACATTTAGGAAACTTAAGCCTTCAGAATAAATTAGTTTTAGATTTAGACGGAAAGAAAGCTTGGATTTTTCATGGTGATGTTTTTGATTCCTCCATTACTCATGCTAAATGGTTAGCTAAACTTGGTGGTTGGGGTTATGACATGTTAATTCTGATTAATCGCTTTATCAATTGGGTTTTAGCCAAAATGAATAGAGAACCATATTCGCTTTCTAAGAAAATCAAAAATAATGTAAAATCTGCCGTTAAATTCATTACTAATTTTGAAAGCGTCTGTACAGAATTAGCTATTGAAAACAAGTATGATTTTGTGATTTGTGGTCATATTCACGAACCAAAAATGGAAAGAATTAAAACAGAAAAAGGTGAAACAATGTATTTAAATTCGGGTGATTGGATTGAAAATTTAACGGCTTTAGAGTACAACAATAAAAAGTGGAAATTATACAAACATGACATCCATAGTGTAGTTGTTGAAGAAGAAAGTTTTGAATATGAAAATAAACTAGCGGAACAATTTATTTCTGTTTTAAAAAATTAAATTTGTAAAGAATTCTTTTAAATGAAAAAAATAATAGTTGCACCACTAAATTGGGGATTAGGTCATGCTACAAGATGCATTCCAATTATTCAGGGTTTACTTGATAATGGCTTTGAACCTGTTATTGTAAGCGATGGCGTTGCCTTAGAGTTATTAAAAAAAGAGTTTCCAAAACTTATTTCTTTTGAACTGCCTTCCTACGACATTCAATATGCCGAAAAAGGAAAGAATTTTAAATGGAAAATGATTGCCCAATTGCCCAAAATTATTTCAACCATTAAAAAGGAAAGAAGTAAAATTAATAAAATCCTTGAAGCTTATAGTTTTGACGGAATAATTTCAGATAATCGATTGGGTGTTTATTCTAAAGACGTTCCTTCTGTTTTTATTACACATCAATTAAATGTTTTGACGGGAAACACATCTTGGTTTACTACAAAATTACATAAAAAATATATTCAAAAATTTAATGAATGTTGGGTTCCTGATGTTGAAAAAGGTCAAAATTTATCTGGTAAATTAGGTCATCCTACAGAATTATTTAAAAATGTAAAATACATTGGTCCCTTAAGTCGATTGTGTAAAAAGCCAATGCCTATAAAATACGACTTGATGGTTTTACTTTCTGGACCAGAACCTCAACGTACACTTTTGGAACAGAAAATTATTGCTGAATTAGAAAACTATCCAAAAAAAGTGGTTTTTATTAAAGGTGTTATTGAAGAAAATCAAATTATTGAAGAAATAGGTAACGTTACTTATTACAATTTTATGAATAGTAAAGCAATTGAAACTACTTTTAACGAAAGCAATCACATTCTTTGTCGTTCAGGTTACACAACCGTTATGGATTTAGCTAAGTTAAATAAAAAGGCATTTTTTATTCCAACTCCAGGCCAGTATGAACAAGAATATTTAGCCGAAAAATTTGATAGAGAAGGAATTATTCCAACTTGTAAACAAGATGAATTTATTATTGAAAAATTAGATAAAATTGATTTGTATAAAGGTTTTACTAATTATAGCAAAAAAATAACTTGGAAAGAATTATTTGACCTTTTCTAGTGTGAAAGAAAACTCAGAACCAACACCAAATTCACTTTCAATATAAATTTTTTCATTATGACCCTCAACAATGTGTTTTACAATAGCCAAACCTAAACCAGAACCACCTTCACTTCGTGCTCCGCTTTTGTCAACTCTATAAAAACGTTCAAATAATCGTGAAATATTCTTCTTTTCAATACCTTCACCATTATCTGTAATTCTAACAATTATTTTATTATTGATGAGATTTTCAATACTCACTTCTGTTGTGCCGTTTTCTTTTCCGTATTTAATCGAGTTCATTACTAAATTGGTTACAACTTGTTGGATTTTTTCTTGATCCGCAAAAACTAAAACCTTATGCTTGTATTTTATATCAAAAGTAAGTGTGATGTTTTTCTTTGCTGCACGCATTTCTAATAAGTCAAATACATTTTGAATTACCTCAACTATATCAAATTCAGATGATTCTAAATGAATTTCACCAGTTTCTAGTTTGGTAATCATATCTAAGTCTTTTACAATATAGATTAGACGTTCTACACCTTTTTCGGCTCTTTTTAGATATTTCTCTCTAATATTTTTATCGTCCATTGCTCCATCAAGTAAAGTAAGCAAATAGCCTTGAACCGTAAAAAGCGGTGTTTTTAATTCGTGTGAAACATTTCCTAAAAACTCTCTTCTATATTCTTCACGGATTTTTAAGGTTTCAATTTCAAGTTTTTTGTCTTTAGCAAATTTTTGAACTTCTCTAGTCAAAGTTGCCATGTCTGTGGTAATTGGCTGGTTTCTAAAAGAACTAGTCTCCAATAAAGACACATCGTCATATATTTTTTTAACTCTTTTAGATATGAATTTTTCTACTCTATATTGTAGCGAAAAAAAAGAAAAAATAAATGTTGCCACAACAATTAATAAAATATGAAAATATGATATTTCTATAATTGCAAAATGTATAAACAGCAATAAAGCCAACAAAAATATACTAATATAAATAGAAGATATTGTAGCAAACTTATATGATTTTTTGAAATTAAATTTCATTAAATTCTATTTTATAACCTACTCCTTTAATTGTTTTGAAAAAGTCGTCTCCAATTTTTTCCCTTAACTTTCTAATGTGAACATCAATTGTTCTTCCTCCGACAATAACTTCATTACCCCAAACTTTATCTAAAATTTCATCTCTTTTAAAAACCTTTCCTGGTTTTGATGCTAAAAGATAAAAAAGTTCAAATTCTTTTCTTGGTAAAATTATTTCTTGACCTTCTTTTACGATTTTATATTCTTCACGATTAATTTCAATTCCATTAACATTTAAAACATCTCCTTTTTCTTCTTTTTCTTTTAATCGTCTTAACAGTGCTTTTACTTTGCTAACTAAAATTTTTGGTTTTATTGGTTTTGAAATATAATCATCCGCACCTGCATCAAATCCTGCTAATTGTGAATAATCTTCAGAACGAGCCGTTAAAAATGTAATGATTGTGTTTTCTAATTCTGGTATTTTTCTAATATTTTCACAAGCTTCAATACCGTCCATTTCAGGCATCATAACATCCATAATTATTAATTGAGGCTTCTCTTTTTTAGCTTTAAGAATTGCCTCTTTACCATTAGCAGCTGTTACAACTTGGTATCCTTCTTGGGATAAATTATAGCCAACAATTTCTAAGATATCTGGCTCATCATCTACCAATAAAATTTTAATTTCTCTTTTTTTCATTTAGTGAATTTGTGTTTTGATAGTGTAAAGATAAAGATAAAATAAGAGCTATTAACCGCTTAACAATAATTTAATGTAGTAACCTTTTTATAACATACAATAAACCTATTCATAACAAATGAGTAACGCTGAAGTAATCTAATGCCACGTTCTTTGCTCAAAATATAAAATCAAAAAATGAGACTACAATTTTTATTATTTACTTTATTATTATCAACATTCTGTTTCGCACAAAAAGCTACAATTTCTGGTGTTATACTAGACAAAGAATATAACAACGAACCACTTGCTTTTGCTAATGTTATGCTGAAAGGTACAACAAGTGGAACTTCAACAGATGAAAATGGAAAATATCTACTAACAGTTTCTCCAGGTAACTACACTTTAGTAGTAGGATTTCTTGGTTATAAGTCTGCCGAAATACCCTTTACAGTTAAAGCAAATGAGAGAAAAACAATCAACTACACTTTAGCATCTGAAGGCGTAATGCTTGAAGACATTGTTTTAACAGCAACAGTAACACAAGAAAGTGTAAAAGCTTTACTACAAGAGCAGCAAAAAGCCGTAGAAATTAAACAATCTATTGGCGCTGAAGAAATTTCAAATAAAGGTATTAGTGATGTTGCTGCTGCAGTAACAAAAACAACAGGTATTACTAAACAAGAAGGTTCTGGAAGTATTTATGTTAGAGGATTAGGAGATAGATATAATTCAACAACAATGAACGGATTACCTTTGCCTTCAAACAATCCATCAAAGAAAAACATCAATTTAGAAATTTTCTCTACTGATATTGTAGAATTTATTGGAATTGACAAAACTTACAATTACAAAAACTACGGTGATTTTGCTGGAGCTAATATAGATATCGTATCAAAAAATTATAAAGGTGATGGTTCTCTAGAAGTAGGAACAGGAATGGGTGCAAATTCAAATGCTGTTCAACAAAATAAATTCTATCTACAAGACGGACCAAGTTTTCTTGGATTTAGCAATGAACCTATACCTAATAGTCCTTTATCTGGCTACAACTTTTCTACCAGTTGGGATAAACAAGCATCTACACCCGTAAATAGTTCTTTTTACATTAGAGGTGGAGATTCATATTCATTTGGAGATTATAGTAAAATTAGTTTTTTCTTAAACGCTTCTTTCGACAATGGATTTACATATAAAGAAGGAGTAAGAAGAGGAAGTGTAAACGTTCAAGGACTTGCAATTAAAAATTTGAATAGAAAAGCATATGAATATCAAACTAATTCTAATGCAATGGCAAACATTAATTATAGAATTAACGAAAATCACAATATTCGTATCAACTCAATGTTAATTAATTCAGCTTCACAAAAACATGAAGAATTTAACGGAATTATAGACGCAAATGGTTCGGCTCAAAACGGTGGTGGCTTTATCCGTCGTTCTACTTTTGACAAAACTTATTTATTAGTGAATCAACTTTTAGGAGATCATAAATTTGGAGAAAGAGTTAAATTTGATTGGGGATTATCATACAATACACTTACTAATGTAATTCCAGATCGTATGCAAAACACAATTGTTCCTTTTTTATATGATGATCCTAACTCTCGTTTAGTAGCTTCTGACGTAAATCCATCAGATAACCAAAGATATTATCAGGAAATGAAAGATGATGAAGTTGCAGGTAATTTTAATTTATCTTACAAGTTTGGAAAAAGCGAAAATGGTGATTATAAAGGAAAATTAATTGGAGGTTATAGTGCCCGTTATAAAGAAATTAATTTTGATGCAACACAAATTAATTTAGCCGTTACAAGAAGTAATTTTGCTTCTCAACCAACTGTCGATTTAAATAATCTTGACGGATATTTTAATCAAGCAAATCTTGATGCTAATTTCTTTTCATTAAAAACTTTTAGAGGAGACATTACAAACGCCAATGCTTTAACGCCACAAAACTTTAATGGACAACAAATTATTTCTGCTGGTTTCGGTGCCATTGAATATCAATTTACTCCAAAATTATATGTAATTGGTGCATTCCGTTCAGAATTTATCATTCAAGATATTGATTATGACACTTCTTTAAAACAAGGTGAAAACAAATTTGACACCATGGAATATTTGCCTTCCTTGTCTGCAAAATATGAGTTAAACGAAAAACAAAACTTAAAATTTGCTGCTAGTAAAACATATACTTTGCCTCAATTTAAAGAAAGAGCTCCTTTCTTATTTGAAGAAGTTGGTCAGTCGTATTTTGGAAATCCTTTCTTATACAATTCAACAGATTATAATTTTGATTTAAAATGGGAATATTTTCCTAAAGGTGGAGAAGTTATTTCGTTAACAGGTTTTGGAAAATATATTCAAAATCCAATTAATGAAGTAACAGTAGCTTCTGCAACAAATGACATCTCTTATGTAAATTCTGGTGAAAAAGCAGTTGGAATTGGAGCTGAATTAGAAATAAGAAAAGACATTTTTAGTCGTGAAGGTTCAAATGATACTAAAACAAATATTTCATCAGGATTAAATGTTTCTTATTTGCACACCAATCAAGATTTAGATTCAGAAAAAGTAAAAAAAGAAACTAACGGATTAGGAGTTGCTTTTACAAATGATAATTCAAGATTAACAGGTGCTTCTGATTTATTAGTTAATGCTGATGTTAGTTTAAACAAAAGCTTCTCTGCTGATCAATCTTTAACAGCAACTTTATCTGGAGCTTATTTCTCTGATAGAATTTATGCTTTAGGAGTAACTGGAAAAGGGGACTTAGTTGATAGTGATGTTATTGCTTTGGATTTTATTTTAAAATTCAAATTAAATAAAAATCTTGGGTTTGGTTTTAGTGCAAAAAACCTAACAGATCCAACAATTGAAAGAAAACAAGACATTCAAAATGTAATTGTTGACTCTTATAAAAAAGGTAGAAACTTTAGTTTTTCAATGAAATACTCATTCTAAACGATTAGTTAACATAAAAGAAATATTAGGGAGGTTTTTATAAGCCTCCCTAATTATTTTTAATAAACTCATAACATTCAGGTAAATTTCAGTTAGCATGCCAATCCTACATTTGTCTTAACAAATTAAAAAACACAAAACACACACAATGAAAAAACTTATTTTATCTACGTTAGCAATTGCTGCCTTAGCATTTACATCTTGTTCAAGAGATGATAATTCAACAGAAACACCAAGTGGTGTAGTTAACATTGATGCTAATGATTTTAAAGGAAAATTAACAAGTGGACAAACAACTACTTTAGACCCTTCTAAAACTTACAAATTAACTGGTTCATTTGTTGTTGAAGCTGGAGCTTCTTTAACTATTCCTGCTGGAACTAGAATTGAAGCTGTTGGAGGAACATCTTCATACATTGCTGTTGCACAAGATGGTTTAATCTATATTACTGGAACTGCAACAAACCCAGTAGTTATGACAAGTGGAAAAACAGTTAAAGCAACAGGAGACTGGGGTGGTTTAGTTATCTGCGGAAGGGCTAAAACGAACAAAGGTGGTTCTAACGGAGAAACTGCAACTTCAGAAGTTGGAGATTTAACTTATGGTGGTAATGAAGACAATGATAGTTCTGGAGTCATCAAATATTTAAGAGTAGAATATACTGGTGCTGCATTTAATGCTGACAAAGAATTTAATGGTATTTCTTTATTCGGAGTTGGTTCTGGTACTACATTTGAATATATTCAAGCTTACAAAAGCGGTGATGACGGAATCGAATTCTTCGGTGGAGCGGTTAATGCTAAATACTTAGTAGCTTTACATAGTGAAGATGATGCATTAGATTTTGCTGATGGTTTCTCTGGTTCTATTGACTTTGCTTATGTAAAAGATGTTGCTAAAGCTGGTATTGAAGGATCAAACAATGGAGACAACGGTAATGCTTTACCAAGTACAAACGTTACTTTAAAAAATATTTCTCTTGTAAAAGGAGCTTTAGCTGGTCAAGAGCACGGAATGTACATCAAAGAAGGTGGTGGAAAATGGACTGCTCAAAACATTTACATACAAGATTTTGCAAAAGGAATTAAAATTAACTCTTCAGATATTCCTGCTAATACAAGTGTAACTAATGGTTTTGTTACATTTAGTCCTATTCAGTTTTCTAATATTTCTGGAGATTTTTCTGAATATTCTGGTTCTAACACTACTTACATGACTCAAGGTACTGCAACTGGTGCAGGAAACAATGGAGATACTCCAACTTGGGCTACAGGATGGACAACAGGTTTGTAATTTCACCAATAATTAAAATATTTAATCCCTCCTCGGAGGGATTTTTTTTGTGGTATACTTATTGTATTATAATTTTTGTATATTTACGGTAACAAAATTCATCCCCAAATGAAAAAAAACTACATTTTAACACTTATTATAGCATTTTGCTTCCTTACTTTCGAAGGTTATTCGCAAGAAAGCAGGTCTGCTATGGGTAATTCTCAAGAACCTACTATTGAAGGATTATCAATCTATCCGAACCCCGTTTCTAACGGAAAATTGTACATTACATCAAAATTGGGATTAGAAAAAGAAATTCAAATCTATGATGTTTTGGGCAAAAAAGTATTTGACACTACTACAAGTGTAAAAGAAATTAACATTTCAAACCTAAATGCTGGTGTTTACATTATTAAAATTAAAGAAAAAGAGGCCACTACTACAAGAAAACTAATTATCAAGTAGTTAGTTACTCTTTTATATTATTTATCCTATATTATTTTTTTGTTAACTCCTTTTTTGTTAGCTAAAAAACCATTACTTTTGTCCTATAATTTAAAATCAAAAAAAATGAAAAAACTTTACTTTTTATCTTTATTATTAGGTTCTGCAATTGGTTTTGCTCAACCAGTATTAACTGCAGTTATTGATGGTCCATGTACAGGAGGAACTCCAAAAATGTGTGAAATTTTCGCAAAAGGAACTGTTGACTTTACTCAATTTACAATACAAAATCAAACTAACGCAGGTACTACTTGGGGGTCTAATTTAGATTTATCACCATTAGGTACAAGAACAAATGTATTTGTTTATGTATTAAATACTGGTAGTTTAGTATTCGCAACTCCAGAATTTCCTTCAGTTGTAGCAGCAAATTCTATTGAAGGTGGTGTTTTAAATTTAAATGGAGACGATAGAATTAGAATAATCAATACTGCGACAACTGCAGTTATTGACCAATTTGGTGTTTCTGATGTAGACGGAACTGGTACATCATGGGAATGGTTAGATACTTATGCAAAAAGAAACAACGGAACTGGTCCTGATGGTGCATTTGTTGAAGCAAATTGGACATTTGCTGCTGTTGATGGTTTAGACGGAACTGGAACATGTAATTCTGCTGCACAGTTACAAACTATTGTTGGATTAGGGAGTTATACTTTATCAACAAAATCTTTTGACGCAATAGCTGGTTTATCAATGTATCCAAATCCAGTTACTGGAAGTGTATTAAACATTTCTTCTGCTGCAAATTTAGACATGAACGTTGCTATCTTTGATATCGTTGGAAAACAAGTTATCAACACAAAAGTAACTAACAATACTGTAAACGTTTCTAGCTTAAACGCTGGTGTTTATATCGTTAAAGTTACTGAAGACGGAAAAACTGCTACTAGAAAATTAGTAGTTAGATAATTCATACTTCAATTTATATAAAGAAAGCATCAACATAACGTTGGTGCTTTTTTATTTTACTAAAACTAAATTAACAAAAACCCTTTCAGAGTTTTAAACTCTGAAAGGGTTGCTTATATTTGCATTATAAAAACTAAAAATTGATTTCCAAAACTGATATATTTACTATTGCATCCAAAAAGGAATTTGAGAAAATCGCTCTAAAGGTTTTCCGATTTCAATTTGATAATAATTTGGTATATCAAGAATTTTGTACGCTTTTGAAAAAAAACAAAGAAAATGTAAAATCTTTAACTGAAATTCCATTTTTACCTATTCAATTTTTTAAAAGCCATGACGTATTAAGTTCTACTGAAGCTATTCAGGCAACTTTTACTAGCAGTGGAACAACCGGAATGCAAACCAGCAAACATTTAGTCACAGATATTACTTTATACGAAGAAAGCTATAGAAATGCGTTTTCTGAATTTTATGGCAATATTGAAGATTATTGTGTTTTGGCTTTACTTCCATCTTATTTAGAACGTGAAGGTTCTTCTTTAATTCACATGGTTGATGATTTGATTCAAAGCAGTCATCATGAAGACAGTGGTTTTTATTTAAACAATTATGATGAGCTTATCGCGAAGTTAATTGAGTTAGATAATTCAGGACAAAATGTGATTTTAATTGGTGTGACTTATGCTTTATTAGATTTGATTGAAATGCATCAATTTCAATTGAAAAATACTATCATCATGGAAACTGGTGGCATGAAAGGCAAAAGAAAAGAAATGATTCGTGAAGAATTACACGATGTTCTTTGCCAAGGCTTTGGTGTTCCTGTAATTCATTCTGAATATGGAATGACGGAATTATTATCTCAAGCTTATTCACTAGGAAACGGAATCTTTGAATGTCCGAATTGGATGCAAATCTTAATTAGAGAAACAGAAGACGCTTTATCTTATGTAAACGAAGGTAAAACCGGTGGAATTAATGTTATTGATTTGGCCAACATCAATTCTTGCTCGTTTATTGCCACACAAGATTTAGGCAAAAAATATCCCAACCATTCTTTCGAAGTGCTGGGACGTTTTGATAATTCTGATATTCGTGGTTGTAACCTTTTAGTAGTTTAACTGTTGAATTGTTTATTTGTTGAATCAATTAAACCACTTTAACCACAAAATAATTTTTCTTTCCTCTTTGTAATAAAACAAATTTGTTACTTACTAAATCATTAGAAGTCAAATTGAATTCTTCTGTGACTTTTTCTTTATTTACCGAAATTGAGTTTTCTTTCAACGCTCTTCTTGCTTCACCGTTTGAAGCTAAAAATCCTGTTTTTTCATTTAATAAATCAACAATGTTTATGGAAGCATTTACATCTTCCAAAGTTATTTCAGCTAAAGGAATTCCTTCAAAAATTTCAGATAATTGATTCTCGTTTAATGTTTTTAAATCAGACATATCTTTACTAAAGAAAGCTCCGGAAGCAAAAATGGCACTATCTAAATCTTCTTTTGAATGTACTAATAACATTAATTCTTCTGCCAAACGTTTTTGTAACACTCTTAAGTGTGGAGCTTCATTATGTTCAGCAATTATTGCATCAATAGTTTCTTTATCTAAAAATGTGAAAATCTTAATGTATTTTTCAGCATCAACATCTGAAGTATTCAACCAAAATTGGTAGAATTTGTAAGGAGAAGTTTTATCAGCAGTTAACCAAACATTTCCACCTTCAGATTTTCCAAATTTTGAACCATCAGCCTTTGTAATTAACGGACAAGTCATTGCGAAAGCTTTAGACCTTTCATCGTTATCAACGTTCATTCTACGAACTAATTCTGTTCCAGTTGTAATATTTCCCCATTGGTCGCTTCCACCCATTTGTAACAAACAGTTGTATTCTTTATTTAAATGGTAAAAATCGTATCCTTGAATTAATTGGTATGTAAATTCTGTGAAACTCATTCCTTCTCCACCTTCATCACCAGACAAACGTTTCTTTACAGAATCTTTTGCCATCATGTAATTTACGGTGATTCTTTTACCAACATCACGAGCAAAATTGATGAATGAGAAATCTTTCATCCAATCGTAATTGTTGACTAAAATTGGAGCATTCGCATCGGTTGCCTCAAAATCTAAAAAGTTAGAAAGCACATTTTTAATGCCATTTACATTGAAATTTAATGTTTCTTCATCTAACAAATTTCTTTCATCTGATTTTCCTGATGGATCACCAATCATTCCTGTTGCGCCACCAACTAACGCAATTGGTCTATGTCCAAAATTGCGTAAATGTTTCAACAAAATAATCGGAACTAAACTTCCAATGTGTAATGAGTCTGAAGTTGGATCAAATCCTATATAAACTGTAGTAGCTTCTTTTAATAATTGCTCTTCTGTTCCTGGCATCATATCGTGCACCAAGCCTCTCCATTGTAATTCTTCTACTAAATTTTTCATTTTATGCTGAATTTATTTCAGCATCTCTCGATTTTTACTGAAATAGGGTTAATGTTAATTTGTGCAAATATATCAATTTTAAAAACCAAACTTCAAATTCCAAATTCCAAATTTTGTGTTATTTCAAAAAATATTCTTAAATTAAAAGAATCTAATTATCTTTACAATATGATATTAGTTACAGGAGCAACAGGTTTAGTAGGTTCGCATTTATTGATTTCTTTATTAGAAGAAAATAATAGTGTAAAAGCTTTGTATCGAAACTCAAAACACATTGAAAAAGTCAAAAATGTTTTTGCTTATAAAAAACAGCTTACATTATTTGATAAAATTAATTGGATTGAAGCTGACATAACTGATATTCCTTCATTAAATATAGCTTTTGAAAATGTAACTACTGTTTATCATTGTGCTGCTCTGATTTCATTTGATCCAAAAGATGAAGAAAAACTACGAAAAGTTAATATTGAAGGAACAGCTAATATTGTGAATTGCTGCATTGATTTTGGGGTAAAAAAACTTTGTCATGTCAGTTCAATTGCTGCTTTAGGTGACACTAAAGATGAAGAAACAAATATCACCGAAGAAACAGAATGGAATCCTGAAAAATTACATGGTGATTATGCCATTTCAAAATATGGTGCCGAAATGGAAGTTTGGAGAGGTTTTCAAGAAGGTCTGGAAGTTGTAATTGTAAATCCAGGTGTTATTTTTGGATTTGGTTTCCCAGAACAAGGAAGTAGCGTGATTTTTAAATCCTTAAAAAAAGGGCTTTCATTTTATACTAAAGGTAGAACTGGAATTATTGCAGTAGAAGATGTTGTAAACTGTATGATTCTTTTAATGCATAAAAATATAAATGGTCAACAGTATACTTTAGTAGCAGAAAATCCAACTTTAGACTCTGTCCTTTTTACAATTGCTGATGGTTTAAAAGTGAAACGCCCATCAATTTACGCAAATAAAACTTTAACAAGTATCGCTTGGCGATTGGATTGGTTGTTGTCTAAAATTATTGGAAAAAGTAGAAGTTTTACAAGAGCCACTGCCAAATCTTCGCATTCTGTAGATATATATGACAATTCTAAAGTTAAAGCTGAATTAAATTATACTTTTAAAAACATGACTTCTTACTTAACTATCTTACCTGAGGCGTATAAATAGGCACGTCCTCTGGAACTTCAATTTTTTTTGATTTTAACAACGTATCAATTTCGTTTTTTTGATTTAGAATACGCTCATTTACTTGTTTATATATTTTTTTAAAAACCTTAATGTCTGAAGCATAATATTTATAATTCTGAAAATAAGTTGTACTATCTAAATTGTACTTTTTATAAACATATTGCTTAATTTTTATATTACTATCACTAAGTGTTTGTGGCTTATAAGTTTCAGCAGCCTGTAAAATTGCAAGTTCATAAATAATGTCTTCCATTGTTTCCTTACTCAATAAATTATCGGGTTTAGACACAGGTTTGTCATTACAAGAGAACAATAAAGCTGAGATGAATATGAATAGTAATTTTTTCATTGTAAATTATTTTCTGTCAAAAAGTAAACGTTGACCGTGGTTTCCTTTTACAACTTTTCCGTTTGAATAAACTATTTTACCATTAACCAATGTATGCATTACACGTGATTTAAAATTTGTACCTTCAAAAGGCGACCAACCACATTTAGCTAAAATATTTTCTTTTTGTACGTTCCAAGGAGCGTGAGAATTAACAATAGTTAAATCAGCAAAATATCCTTCTTTAATAAAACCTCTATTTCTAATTTTAAAAATTTTAGCTGGATTATGACACATTTTTTCAACTATCTTTTCTATAGAAATAAAACCTTTTAAATGCTTTTCAAACATGGCTACTAAAGCATGCTGCACTAATGGTCCGCCAGAAGGAGCTTTTAAATATGAGTTTTGTTTTTCTTCTAAAGTATGAGGAGCATGATCGGTTGCAATTACATCTATTCTATCATCTAAAAGAGCTTCCCACAACGCGTCTTTATCTTTCTGTGTTTTAACCGCTGGATTCCATTTAATTAATGAACCTTTTGTTTCATAATCTTCATCTGTAAACCACAAATGATGTAAACAAACTTCAGCAGTAATCATTTTTTCTTCCAATGGAATTTTATTAGTAAATAGGCTCATTTCTTTTGCTGTTGACAAATGAAAAACGTGTAATCTTGCCCCAGTTTTTTTGGCTAGTTCTATTGCTTTTGATGAAGATAAATAACAAGCTTCTTCACTTCGAATTAAAGGATGGTATTTCATTGGAATATCTTCTCCAAATTCAGCTATATATTTTTCCGTATTAGCTTTTATAGTTGCTTCATCTTCACAATGAACTGCAATAAGCATTTTGGTAGATGAAAATATTTTTTCTAAAACTTCTGGATTATCTACCAACATGTTTCCTGTTGAAGAACCTAAAAACAATTTTATTCCCGCAACATTTTCCGGATTTGTCTTTAAAATTTCTTCTAAGTTATCATTTGTTCCACCCATCATAAACGAATAATTCGCATAAGATGTTTTGGCTGCAATTTGATATTTGTCTTCTAGTAATTCTTGTGTAACTGCATTTGGAACCGTATTAGGTTGCTCAATGAATGATGTTATTCCACCTGCAACTGCTGCTCTACTTTCTGACTCAATGTTTCCTTTGTGTGTTAATCCTGGTTCTCTGAAATGAACTTGATCATCAATAACTCCAGGTAATAAATAGTTTCCTTCAGCATCAATAATGACTGTTTCTGATGATTTTGAACTTATTTGTGATGCAATTTCAACAATAAATTCATTTTCTACCAAAACATCTCCTTCAAAAATCTGTCCTTCGTTAACTATTTTAGCGTTTTTTATTAAAATTGAACTCATTATAATGTATTAAATATTTTTTTTATTCTAAGTAATATTACTCCAAAAACAGCTTCTTTAATAATGCTTCCGCTCATTTTTGATTGACCTTTTGTTCTGTCTGTAAAAATAATTGGTACTTCAACTATATTGAATTTTTTAACAAAAGCTCTATATTTCATTTCGATTTGAAAAGCATATCCGATAAATTGTACTCTATCTAGATTTATAACTTCCAAAACATTTCTTTTATAACATACAAAACCAGCTGTTGCATCAGCAATTTTCATGCCCGTAATTAATCGCACATAAACTGACGCAAAATAAGAAAGTAAAACCCTACTCAAGGGCCAATTTACTACATTAACTCCCTTCGAATATCTTGAGCCAATTGACATGTCAGCTCCGTCTACACAGGCTTGGTATAAATGCGCTAAATCCTTTGGATTATGTGAAAAATCAGCATCCATTTCAAAAACATAATCATAATTATTAGCCAATGCCCATTTAAAACCATGTACATAGGCAGTTCCTAACCCTGATTTTTTTTCTCTTACTTCAATAAAAAGTCTTTCAGAAAATTTTGTTTGCAATTCTTTAACTTTAATTGCTGTTCCATCTGGAGAATTGTCATCAACAATAAGTACATCAAACGCTTTTTCAAGAAGAAACACTGCATTTATTATGCTTTCGATGTTCTCTATTTCGTTATATGTTGGAATTATGACAATTCTTTTGTCCATTATGTCTATAAATTTCTACAAAAGTAAACCTTTTTAAATATATTATTTATTAATAAAATTATAATAATTCAAATCAAGTTAATTTTGTAATTTTACACTCAATATGATAGCATTACAATTACAACAAAGAATTATTGAAAACAAAGACTGGGCAACGCTCCTGTTTTTGCTTTGTTTCGTTGTTATTGCAATTATTAAGTATCTCTTTGAGATTCAATTTAATGAGTTTTTAAGATTGCCTTTTTCTAAAAAATATACTTCAACTTATAAAGACACTTCAAATCTATATAGTACTTTTACTGTATCGTTGTTTTTTGTACAATTAATTTCCTTTTCATTTCTAATTCAAATTATACTTAGCTATTTTGATTATACTTCTAAAGCTAATTGGATTACTTTTATACAGATATTCACAACATTATTTGTTGCTATTTTAATTAAATTTTACATTGAAAAAATAGTTGCAACAATTTTTGATATTGAAGATTTTTTAGAAGTTTTTAACTTGAAAAAAGTAACTTTCAGAACATATATTGGGCTTATTTTCCTTCCAATTGTAATTTTACTTTATTATAATAATTTTTTAAGCGTAGGAATAATCTCAACATTCCTAGCAATCATAGGCCTTGCGATGGTTTATTTTTATTTTTTATCAATTATCACTTATCAAAAACTAATTCTAGGCAAAATATTTTATTTTATTTTGTATCTTTGCACCCTTGAAATAGGCCCATATTATTTACTATATCATTGGTTTACAAAAAAATAGATAAGATTGAATATGTCAAACTTAAAAGTTAAAACGATTTTAGTTTCTCAACCAGAACCTAAAGTAGAAAATTCACCATATTTTGACCTTCAACAAAAGTTGAAAGTAAAAGTAGATTTTAGAACATTTATTCACGTTGAAGGCGTGCCTGCAAAAGATGTAAGACAGCAAAAAATTGATTTAAACAATTTTACTGCAATTATTTTAACAAGCAGAAACGCAATTGATCATTTTTTCAGAATGGCTGAAGAAATGCGCTATAAAGTGCCTGAAGATTTAAAATACGTTTGTCAATCTGAAGCTATAGCTGTTTATTTACAGAAATATGTTGTTTACAGAAAGCGTAAAATTTATGTTGGACAAAAAGATTTTGCAGATTTAACTCCAATATTTAAAAAATATAAAGACGAAAAATTTTTATTACCTGCACCAGATAATTTAAATGATGATGTGCCTCAATTTTTAGATAGCATGAAACTAGATTGGACACTTGGTGTTTTTTACAAAACAGTAATGAGTGATTTATCTGACTTGAAAGATGTTTATTATGATATTTTAGCGTTTTTCAGTCCAATTGGGATTCAATCATTATTTAAAAACTTTCCAGACTTTAAACAAAATGATACTCGTATCGCTGTTTTTGGAGCAACAACCAAAAAAGAAGCTATTGATTCCGGGTTACGTGTAGATATTTTTGCTCCATCCCCTGAAACACCTTCTATGACAGGTGCCCTAGAAAAATACATTACAGAAGTTAATAAAGGAAAATAATTATTCCTTTTTACACCATAAAAAAAGCCTTTCAATTTGAAAGGCTTTTTTATTTTATTTTTTTAAATGACTAAACTTTTGGACCAGCATTTACAAGGTTTTTACCTTCTTCGTTATCTGTATATTGCTCAAAATTAGCGATAAAAAGTTTTGCTAAATCTGTTGCTTTGTTTGTCCAAACAGTTGTTTCTTCATAAGTATCTCTTGGATCTAAAATTGAATCATCAACATTATTTAAAGATGTTGGAACTTCAAAATTAAGTATTGGAATCATTTTAGTTTCTGCTTTTTCGATTGAACCATCTAATATAGCATCAATAATTGCTCTAGTATCTTTTATTGAAATACGTTTTCCTGTTCCATTCCAACCTGTATTAACCATATAAGCTGTAGCATTATTTTGCTCCATTTTCTTAACTAATTCTTCCCCATATTTTGTTGGGTGAAGCGACAAGAAGGCTTTTCCAAAACAAGCTGAAAAAGTTGGCTGTGGTTCTGTTACTCCTCTTTCTGTTCCTGCTAACTTAGCCGTAAATCCAGATAAGAAATAATATTTTGTTTGTTCTGGTGTTAATTTAGAAACTGGAGGCATTACTCCAAAAGCATCTGCTGTTAAGAAAATCACTTTAGTTGCGTGACCAGCTTTAGAAACCGGCTTTACAATATTATGAATATGATTAATCGGATATGAAACTCTTGTGTTTTGAGTTACAGAGCCGTCTTTAAAATCAATTTTCCCATTAGCATCAAGAGTTACATTTTCTAGTAATGCATCTTTTTTAATTGCACCATAAATATCTGGTTCGTTTTCTTTACTTAAATCAATTGTTTTTGCATAACAACCCCCTTCAAAGTTAAAAACACCTTCACTATCCCATCCGTGTTCATCATCACCAATTAACTCACGTTTAGGATCGGTTGATAAAGTTGTTTTTCCTGTTCCAGATAAACCAAAGAAAACAGCTACATCACCATCATTACCTTTATTTGCAGAACAGTGCATTGAAGCAATTCCTTGTAATGGTAAGTAATAGTTCATCATAGAGAACAATCCTTTTTTCATTTCACCACCGTACCAAGTTCCTCCTATCAATTGGATTTTTTCAGTAAGATTAAAAGCTACATATACTTCCGAATTTAATCCGTGAGCTGCATAGTCTTTAAATGAAGTTTTTGAACCGTTCATTACAACGAAATCAGGTTCACCGTAATTTTCTAATTCAGCATCTGTAGGTCTGATAAACATATTTTTTACAAAATGCGCTTGCCAAGCTACTTCCATTATGAAACGAACTTTTAATCTTGTGTTTTCATTCGCTCCACAAAATGCATCTACTACATATAATTTTTTCCCAGATAATTGCTTAACAGTATTTTCTTTTAGTGCATTCCAAGTATCTTGAGAAATACCTTTGTTGTCATTTGCTGCTTTGTCAGATGTCCACCAAATTGTGTCTTTAGTAACATCATCCTTAACGATATACTTATCTTTTGGAGAACGACCTGTAAATTCACCAGTCATTACATTAACCGCTCCAAGTTCTGACAATTGACCTCTTTCAAATCCTTTTAAGTTGGTATCTAATTCATCATTATACAATTGCTCGTATGATGGATTATAAACTATTTCATTTACATTATTAATACCGTATTTTTCTAACGAAATCGTTTTCGTAAACTGAGTGTTTGAATTCATAAAAATTTAGTTATGTTGCTTCTAGTTGAGAGTGCAAAATTAAAAATATTATTTTATATATCGTGTTTTAAAACTATTTTTTAGCAATAATGCAATAAAATAAGTAAATCCATGAAGATATTAACAACAAACCCCCTAATGGGGTTAAAGGTCCAAGAAATTTTGCTTTAATATTTGTAATTGTCGAAGTCGCTAATACGTAAATTGAACCACTAAATAGCACTATTCCAAACAATGTCAATAAAAAAACAACCATTTTCTGCTTATCTGTAACATAATTTGTTTGCGCTACAAATAACAAAAACAACGCATGATACATTTGATATCGAACCCCAACTTCAAACGAATTTAATTGCTCTATCGCTAAAAACTTCTTTAATCCATGAGCTCCAAATGCTCCTAAAACTATTGCCAAAGCTCCTATGATCAAAGCCGTAAGCATTATCTTTTGCGACATATCTTAATTTGTTTCTACAAAGGTATAAAATCAAAACGAAGTCATAAGTGATATAAATCATAAATTTCTTTTAAAAAATATAACAAATACGTAATTTTGTGTGATAATTTAACAACTACAATGAGAAACATACTTCTTTTTGGTGCTGGAAAATCGGCATCATCCTTAATAAAATACCTTTTAGACAAATCAGAAACTGAAAATCTACATTTAACTATTGCTGATTTAAACATTGATTTGGCTAAAAACAAGACCAATAATCACAAAAACGCAACTCCAATTGCAATTGATATTTTTAATGAAACTGACAGAAACAATGCTATTAAAAAAGCAGATATCGTTATTTCTATGTTGCCGGCTCATTTGCACATTGAGATAGCCAAAGATTGTATTTCTTACAAAAAACATTTGGTAACAGCTTCTTATATTAGTCCTGCAATGCAAGAATTGGACGAAGAAGCTAAAAAAAACAACTTGGTTTTTATGAACGAAATTGGGCTTGATCCTGGAATTGATCACATGAGTGCCATGAAAGTTTTAGATGAAATTAGAGCAAAAGGTGGAAAAATTATTTTATTTGAATCTTTTTGTGGCGGATTAGTCGCACCAGAATCTGACACCAATTTATGGAACTATAAATTCACTTGGAACCCAAGAAATGTTGTTTTAGCTGGACAAGGTGGTGTTGCAAAATTTATTCAAGAAGGCACCTACAAGTACATTCCTTACAATAAATTATTTAGAAGAACAGAGTTTTTAGAAGTCGAAGGTTTTGGACGATTTGAAGCCTATGCTAATAGAGATTCACTTAAATACAGAAGCGTCTATGGCTTAGACAACGCTTTAACTGTTTATAGAGGAACGATGCGAAGAGTTGGTTTTTCTCGTGCTTGGGATGTTTTGGTTCAACTTGGAATGACTGATGATTCATATACAATTGAAAATTCGGAAAATATGAGTTATAGAGATTTTACGAATTCTTTTTTACCTTATCACCCAACAGATACCGTTGAAATTAAACTACGTTACATTCAAAAAATTGAACAAGATGATATTATTTGGGATAAATTAGTTGAATTAGACATCTTTAATAGCGACAAAAAAGTTGGACTTAAAAACGCAACTCCAGCTCAAATTTTAGAAAAAATATTAACCGAACAATGGACTTTACAAGCTGAAGACAAAGACATGATTGTAATGTATCATAAATTTGGCTACGAATTAGATGGTAAAAAACATCAAATAGACTCAACTATGGTTTGTTTAGGTGATGATCAAATTTATACTTCTATGGCTAAAACTGTTGGATTGCCTGTTGCAATTGCTACTTTAAAAATTCTAAACAAAGAGATTACAACCTATGGCGTTCAAATGCCAATTACTAAAGAAATTTACTTACCAATCTTAAAAGAACTTGAGAGCTATGGTGTAAATTTCAATGAAATGGAAGTTCCTTATTTAGGCTATAATCCTTTGAACATAAAAATATAAAGACAATTTATCTCATAAAAAAAACCATCTAGTTATTTAATTAGATGGTTTTTTTAGTTTTATTTCAATCAAAACTGTATTTTTACTCTATAATTGGAAGCTTATGAAAGTAAATCACTTACAAATTGAAATTGACGGAATCGACAAAGAAATCCTTCGTGACTTGATGGAAGATGCCAGAAAACCTATTCTTCAAATAGCCAAAAAAGTTGGGATTTCTGGCGCAGCCATTCATCAACGTTTAAAAAAGCTAGAACAAGCTGACGTGATTGTTGGTTCAAAATTTATTGTAAACAACAAAGTTCTGGGCTATACAACAGTTGCTTTTGTTGGAATTTATCTAGAAAAAGCCGCAAATAACGGTGACGCAGTTAGAGAATTAAAAAAAATACCAGAAGTTTTAGAATGTCACTATACCACAGGAAACTGGAGTGTTCTTATTAAAATTATTTGCAGAGATAACGAACATTTAATGCAAATGTTAAATAAAAAAATTCAGACTATTGAAGGTGTTTCTAGAACAGAAACCTTTATTTCCTTAGATCAACAAATTGAGAGACAGATACAGTTATGAATTAAAAAAACCGTCATGTTAATTAAAACAAGACGGTTTTTATTTTTATTTCTTTAAGAGTTAATCTCTTCTTCCTAAAACTTGAAAAGCCCAATACAACAAAGAGGCTAATGCACCTAAAGCAGCAACTAAATACGTTCTAGCAGCCCATTTTAAAGCATCTTCTGCACCTGCATATTCTTGTTGACTTAACATGTTTTTATTTTTAAGCCAAGCTAGTGCTCTATTACTTGCGTCATATTCTACAGGCAGAGTCACAAAACTAAATGCTGTCGCAATAGCCATTAATACTAAACCCGCAGTTGCCACATAAACTCCAAAACTGTTAACAGCCATTAAAATTAAACCTCCAATAACTACCCATTGCGATAATTTAGAAGAAATACTGACTAATGGAACCATTTTAGAACGCATAGTCAACCAACTATAAGCTTGGGCGTGTTGCACTGCATGACCACATTCGTGAGCAGCAACGGCAGCCGCAGCCGCATTTCTTTGATTATAAACTGCTTCTGACAAATTTACTGTTTTATCGACTGGATTGTAATGATCCGTTAATCTTCCTGGTGTAGAAATAACACGAACATCACTTATACCGTTATCGGCTAACATTTTTTCAGCAATTTCTGCACCACTCATTCCATTTCTTAATTGCACTTTTGAATAAAACTCAAACTTGCTTTTAAGTCTTGAACTCACTAGCCAACTAAAAAGAGAAATCACTCCTATTAATATTAAATATCCAAAATTCATATCTTACTTATTTTAAAAAATTAAAGTTACAACTTAAATATCAAATTGTATTCCAATTTTTAGAAATGACAATTTGGCGTTTTATCTTGGTCACATACTTAATGTTTAGAAAGAAATATTATAAAAATGAAATTCCAAAAACAAATCTGTTATTTCCGTTTTCTTTAACTGTGTTTTCAACAGATGCAAAATCTGATTTCCATTTTCCGTTTGTGAAAGCAAATTCATATCCTAGATTAGCTCTTATTTTAGTCGATTTATTTTTAAATAAATACAAAGAAACAGATGGTCCAGCAAAAAACACTTGATTTCTCAACGAAACATGACCATTGTTGTTTAATGGCTCTAAATCATTCAAATCAATTACATTATTCTTGTTGTAAATATCAACTTCAGAACCTGTGGCAGCAAAATTTAGACCACCTGTGAATGCAACTTTTTCATTATTAATAAAATTGTAATGCACTCTTAATCTTGATGTAAATCCAATGTTTTGATTCTCTGAAGCACCTTTGTCATTTTTTGAAAACAAGAATCCGAATTCAGCATCACCTGAAAGTTTTTCTCCAAAAATGTTCATTCCAACTTGAAACTCAGGCACAGTTTCTTTTAATTCAGGCAAATTAGCTGCTTTCAGTTTATCGTTTAAATTATACTTACTTTGAACTTGAACTCCAATTCCAAAATAAAAATCAACATCAACTTTTTCATTTGAATCATTATCTGACTGAGCAAATGATTGAAAACCATAAGTTAACAACAAAACAAAAATAATTTTTTTCATACATAAAGTTTTAAAAATTAATAATTAAATATCTAATCAAATATTTTGCCAAATTAATTTACTTTTTCATTATACATTTTTAACATCTTTATTCTTCTTTACTTCGTCAAAAAGCTGTCTTCTTAAGATTTGTTCTCTTTCCACGTAAGTTTCTTTATAATTTTGGTATTCTTCTTCTAAATCTTTTAAGGTGTTTTTTGATTCTTTAGTGACTTTATTAGCCTTTTTAAAACTTATAAATAAAAGTATCGCTACAGTTAAACTTACTAGAAATAAAGTCCACATAATAACCGAATAATTTGATTTACTTACAGAAAAGCCTAAAAAACCAATAGTAGCTTTCTCACTCATTAATTTTTCATTAGTCGTTTTTATTGTTTTCATTTCTTTTCCCAAAGCCTTTATTATTCCTTCATTAGCTTTTATTTCACTTTCAAGATTCATTTGAATGCTTTGCTCTTGTTTAATGTAACTATTTAACGAAGCCTGAAAATTAGTAATAGTTGCTTTTTTGACAACTTTGTATTCCTTAAAATCATTTGAACTATCAATTAAAGTACTTAAATCATTCGTCAGTTGTTTACTTTTTTCTTGTGCTTTTAGTGTTCCTAAATTGACTGAAAAAACAAAGAGTATAAGAATTGTTTTTCGGGTTAATTTTATCATGATTTTTAGATTTGGGATTAGTAAATTTCAGTGAAATTAAAAATTAGAATTCAATTTTAAATTTAGCCTATAAGTAGTAAAGCAAAAAACCTGATTTTATTGTATAGAATTTAAATTTTTATCAATTTAAAGTGGTTTTAGAGTTTAAAAATTGTTTTTAACGAGTAAAACCAAAGAATTAATCAATACCATAAAAAATCCCAAACATTTTTAATAGCGTTTGGGATTAAGTATTTTAATGTTGTATTTCAAAAAACTATCCAACCAAATTTATAATTTTTCCAGGAATAATAATCACTTTTTTAGGAGTATTTCCTGCTAATTGAGCAATGGTTCTCTCATCAGCCATTACGATTTCTTCAATTTGAGTTGGAGTTAAATCTAAAGGTAATTTCATAGTGAAACGCATTTTTCCATTAAACGAAACTGGATATTCTTTTTCAGATTCTACTAAATATTTTGGATCAAATATAGGAAATGGTTGTTCTGAAATTCCTTTATAATCTTTCAATTCTTCAATTTTTGAATCTTGTAATCTAAACCATAATTCTTCAGCAATATGTGGTGCATAAGGTGACATTACAATTGCTAATGGTTCTAAAATGGCTCTATGATGGCATTTTAAAGTCGCTAACTCGTTCACACAAATCATAAATTGGGAAACCGAAGTGTTGAAAGAGAAGTTCTCTATATCTTCAGTAACCTTCTTGATGGTTTTATGTAATGATTTGTACATTTCAGCCGTTGGTTCATCATTAGTTACGATTGAACCATTATCATCAAAATACAATCTCCATAGTTTTTTTAAGAAACCAAAAACTCCTGTAATTCCAGCAGTGTTCCAAGGTTTTGCTTGTTCTAATGGACCCAAAAACATTTCATACAAACGTAAAGTATCAGCTCCATATTCATTACAAATTTCATCTGGATTTACTACGTTGTATTTTGATTTAGACATTTTTTCTACTTCGCGACCAACGATGTATTTTCCATCTTCTAAAATGAATTCAGCATCTTTATAATCTACATATAATGGATGATTTTTGAATTTTACTATATCTAATTCGTTTGTAATATCGTTTATAACAGCTAAATCAACATGTATAGGGTATTTAAAAATATTTACATTAGAATCTACTTTATTATTCTTCAGCTGATTATTTAAAAAATAAAAATCCTTATCACTTTTAATCAACTCTAATAATTTCGACTTTATTTCATCATCTGAAATATTTTTAGACACAAAAATTGATTTGAAATATTCAGAAGAATTTGGATTGTCTTCTGTAATTTTTTCAATAGAATTAAAACTAAAAGTCAGTCTATAAGCTAAAGCACTCATTCCTAAAATCATTCCTTGATTTATCAATTTTTTGAATGGCTCTTCTGTTGGTGCAAAACCTCTGTCTTTTAAGAATTTGTTCCAAAAACGAGCATACAATAAATGTCCGGTTGCGTGTTCGCTTCCACCAATGTATAAATCTACATTTTGCCAATAGTCTAACGCTTCTTTGCTTGCAAAATCTTCTTCATTGTGTGCATCCATATAACGCATCCAATACCAAGATGAACCAGCCCAACCAGGCATTGTATTCAGTTCTAAAGGAAAAATAGTTTCGTTATCTATTAACTGATTACTAACTACTGAACACTGATCACTGTCCCAAGCCCAAACTGTTGCGTTTCCTAAAGGTGGTTGTCCATCTTCTGTTGGTAAATATTTTTCTACTTCTGGTAAAGCAATGGGTAAATATTTTTTGTCAATCATTTGTGGTAAACCATTCACATAATAAACCGGAAAAGGTTCTCCCCAATATCTTTGTCTTGAAAAAACAGCATCACGCAAACGGTAATTTGTTTTTCCTTTACCTTGTTTTATATTTTCTAAAGCTTCAATCGCTTTTTTTGTTCCTTCTTTATAACCTAAACCGTTTAAGAAATCAGAATCTACTAATTTAAACCCTTCTTTTGCTCCAAAAGCTTCTTCAGAGATATCTTGGTCGAAAATGTTTTTGATTTCAGGCATTCCGTTAGTTCCTTTGAAGAAATTTGCGAAAGCATAATCACGTTCATCACCACAAGGAACTGCCATAACTGCACCTGTTCCATAACCTGCTAAAACGTAATCTCCAATCCAAACTGGAACTGGTTCTTTCGTAAAAGGATGTTCTGCATAAGCTCCAGTGAAAACTCCAGAAATGGTTTTTACATCAGCCATTCTTTCTCTTTCAGAACGTTTTGCTGTTGCATAAACATAAGCTTCAACAGCTTCTTTTTGTTCAGGAGTTGTGATTTGTGAAACCAATTCATGTTCTGGTGCTAAAGTCATAAATGTAACTCCAAAAATGGTGTCAGGTCGAGTTGTAAATACTGAAATTCTGCTTTCTGAATTCTGCAACCTGAAATCTACCATTGCTCCAACTGATTTCCCGATCCAGTTTCTTTGCGATTCTTTTAGCGATTCTGTCCAATCGATTTCGTTTAAACCTTGTAATAAACGTTCTGCGTAAGCTGAAATTCGCATTGACCATTGAGTCATTTTTTTACGAATCACAGGGTGACCACCACGTTCAGAAACTCCGTTTACGATTTCATCATTGGCTAAAACGGTTCCTAATCCTGGACACCAGTTTACTTCCGTTTCTGCTAAATACGTTAATCTATATTTTAATAGTATTTTTTGTTGTTCCTCTGATGAAAACGCTTTCCATTCGCTTGACGAAAAAGAAGCAATATTATCATCACAAACTGCATTTACATTGGCATTTCCGTTATTTTCAAATTCTTGAATTAAAGTGCAAATACTTTCAGCTTTATTAGAAGTATTATTATACCAAGATTCGAATAATTGAATGAAAATCCATTGAGTATGTTTATAATAATCAGCGTTTGAAGTACGAACTTCTCTGCTCCAATCAAATGAAAATCCGATTTTATCTAATTGTTCTCTATAGCGAGTAATATTTTCTTTGGTAGTTTTATCTGGATGTTGTCCGGTTTGAATTGCATATTGTTCAGCAGGCAAACCAAATGAATCGTAACCTTGTGGATGCAATACATTAAATCCTTTGTGACGCTTGTAACGTGCTACAATATCGGAAGCAATATAACCTAGCGGATGACCAACGTGTAATCCTGCTCCTGATGGATAAGGAAACATATCTAGCACATAGTACTTAGGTTTTTCTGAATGATTTGTTGCAGCAAAGGTTTGGTTTTCTGACCAATATTTTTGCCAATTGGCTTCGATTTCGTTTGGATTGTATTTCATTACTTAGGTTAAAAGTTTAAAGGGTTAAAAGGTTAAAAGTTGTTTTTAACTGATTTTGTCCTTAAAAATTAAGGTGCAAATTTACATTTTATAATACTAAAGTTAAAACTTTGTTGTTATATTCTGTATAAACCAAATTTCTTTTTTATTTTTACCACTTAATTAAACATGCAATATGGCTTCATCATTTGAAAAGTATAATAAAAGAAGACTAATTTCATCGTATTTTTCAGTAATCTTAAGTATATTTTTGGTGCTTTTTCTATTAGGAGCATTGGGATTATTTGTGATTAATTCTAAAAAATTGACGAATGATTTTAAAGAAAACATTCCGATGACGGTGTTTTTTAAAAATGAAGCAAAAGACAGTACGTTAAGTGCTTTTGATATAGAGTTAAAAAACTCAACATTCATTAAAGAATACGCTTACATTCATAAAGATAGTGCAGCTAAGAACAACGTTGATATTGTTGGAGAAGATTTCATGGAGTTTTTAGGAGTAAATCCGCTACAAAATTCTTTTGATATTAATCTAAAAGGTGATTACGTTCAGGCAGATAGCATTAAGAAAATTGAAACGCAAATCAAGCAAAACGAAATGGTTTCTGAAATCATTTATGATAAGCAATTAGTTGATTTAGTTAACGACAATATCAAAAAAATAAGCCTTTGGATATTAATTATTAGTGGTGTTTTAGCTTTAGTAGCTATGCTTTTAATTAACAGTTCATTGAGATTATCTGTTTATTCTCATCGATTTACTATTAAAACGATGCAAATGGTTGGTGCTACAAAATCATTTATTAGAAAACCATTTATTTGGAGAAGTATTAAATTAGGATTAATTGGTTCAACTTTAGCAGTTGTTGGATTATTAGCATTGGTATATTATGCTGATTCAAAATTACCTGATTTAGGAATTTCAAAAGATTATCTTTCTTTAGGAATTGTAATTGGAAGTGTTTTCCTTGTCGGAATTGTAATCACTTGGATAAGTACTTATTTTGCCACACAAAGATTCTTAAATTTAAAAACTGACGATTTGTATTAGATTACAGATGTTCAGATTTTGGATTTTCAGATTAAAAAAAATATTAATTAAAAAGATTTCCGTTTTCACGGAAAATGAATATGAAAAACGAAGACAACAAACCTGCTTTTTTATTTGAAAAAGTAAACTATAAAATTTTATTCATTGGAGTTGGAATTATCGCTTTAGGTTTTATCCTAATGATTGGTGGCGGAACTGAAGATCCAAACACTTTTGATGAAGAGGCTTTATTTAGCTTTAGACGAATTAGATTAGCACCAACTTTAGTTTTAGCTGGTTTTGGCGTTACTATTTATTCGATAATGAAAAATCCTTTTAAAAAGTAATTAGGGAAAAGGGATAAGTAATTAGAACGTTTTCTATTGCCTATTGCCTATTGCCTATTGCCTAATTTCTAAAAAAATGAATACACTACAAGCCATAATTCTTGCCATAATTGAAGGATTAACCGAATTTCTACCTGTTTCTTCTACAGGACACATGATTATCGCATCTTCTTTCTTTGGGATTGCTCAAGACGATTTTACCAAACTTTTCACTATTGTAATTCAATTAGGGACTATACTTTCGGTTGTGGTTTTGTATTTTAAACGCTTTTTTCAATCGGTTGATTTTTACTTTAAATTATTTGTGGCTTTTATTCCAGCAGTAGTTTTAGGATTACTTTTAAGTGATTTTATTGACTCACTTTTAGAAAATCCAATTACAGTTGCCGTTTCATTGGTCATTGGTGGAGTTTTACTTTTAAAAGTGGATGATTGGTTTGGAAACACTCCAAAAAAAGAAGTTCCAGAAGAAATTAGTTATCCAACGGCTTTTAAAATTGGCCTTTTTCAATGTTTAGCCATGATTCCTGGAGTTTCACGAAGTGGTGCAAGTATTGTTGGTGGTATGACTCAAAAATTATCAAGAACAACGGCAGCAGAATTTTCATTTTTCTTAGCTATTCCTACAATGTTTGGGGCAACAGTTAAAAAATCATATGACTTTTACAAAGACGGTTTTGTTTTAACGCAAGATCAAATAAATTTATTAATAATCGGAAATGTCGTTGGTTTTCTAGTAGCCTTAATTGCTATAAAATCATTCATTGGTTATTTGAGCAAACATGGTTTTAAAATGTTTGGTTATTATAGAATTGTTGCCGGAATTGCGGTTTTATTAATTCACTTTTTTGTTCAAAAATTAACTGTGATTTAATGACTAAAGAAGACATCTTAAACGGACAAGTTTTGTTGATTGATAAACCTCTAAAATGGTCATCATTTCAAGCAGTTAATAAGTTGAAATATGCTTTAAAAAACCATTACGATTTACCTAAAAAATTCAAAATTGGTCATGCCGGAACTTTAGATCCATTAGCAACTGGTTTATTGATAATTTGTACAGGAAAATTCACGAAAACAATTTCTGACATTCAGGCTCAAACCAAAGAATATACTGGAACAATTACGGTTGGAGCAACTACTCCTTCTTACGATTTAGAAACTGAAATTGATGCCACTTTTCCAACGGAACAAATTACTGAAGAATTAGTTTTAGAAACTGTAAAACAATTTTTAGGCGAAATTGATCAAAAACCTCCTGTTTATTCTGCTATAAAAAAAGACGGAAAACGTTTGTACGAACATGCAAGAGCTGGTGTTGAAGTCGAAATTCAATCTAGAAAAACAACAATTTACGAATTTGAAATCACAAGATTTGCTTTACCAGAAATAGATTTCAGAGTGCAATGCAGCAAAGGAACATACATTCGTTCTCTAGCTTATGATTTTGGATTAGCTTTAAATTCTGGTGGACATTTAACTGCTTTACGCAGAACAAAAATTGGTGATTATAGTGTTGAAAACGCACCAACTCCGGATGATTTCATAGAAATGAAGTTGTAAATATTTGTTATTTTATTGAAACTAAATTAATTATTTTAATATCTTTACTTATAATCTTATTGCTATCGAAATGAAAACTTCTGATAAAAAATCTAAAAATTTAGCAACTCCAGGCAAACCAATGTCACAAGAGGATTTTGTTTCTTTGATTAAAGAAGCAGAAGAAGGTGAGTTTTTAACTGAAAAAGAATTTGACAAAAGATTCGAAGAATGGAAGTTGAAAAGAAAGAAGTCATAAGATCAATCTTTTATTTGAAGGATCTTTTAGATATTTATGAATATGGTGAAGCAACTTTTGGCATCAAATTAGCAACAAATTTCTATGAAGATTTAAAATTAATTGTAAGAAATTTAGATTCCAATTATTTAGTAAATTCTGAATGCAGACATTTAGAAACTAAAACAAAAATTTATAGAAATATCATATTGGGTTCTTATTTAATAATTTATAGAATTACATCAGATAGAATTGAAATTCTTAGAGCATTTCACGGAAGTCGTTCTCCACAAGAAATAAAAAAAGTTAAAAAAATTAGACCTTAATTTACATGAAATTTACTTCATTCGCATTTATACTTTTCTCGTTTTTAGGATTTTCACAAGAAGAAGAAAAACTCTTATCATTTGGTGATTATACACAATTTGAAATCTCAATTCCACTACAAGGAAACAACAATAGAGGTGAAGTTTTCCCTGATGGTAGTACCAATAACAATTGGTTTATTCCTGATGGTGTAAATTCTAATTTTGGTTATGGTTTCCATTTTAATAAATGGATAGGTGTTTCTGCAAATTCAGGAATTGCAATGATGATTTCCGAAAAAATAGTTATGTCTCCTGTCTTTTCAAATTTAAGGATTATGCCTAAAATTAGTTCAGATTCTCGTTTAGGAATTGATATTGGTTTAGGGAAAACGTTTGCTTTAGGAAGAGGAAATTTAACAGGTGATTTTAAAAGACTAAAATTAAATTACGAAAACAGCGACTATCAATATTTTATTGAAGTTGTTAATTACGGAATTGACATTCATAATAAAAGCAATTTAGGAAGCATAAGCTTTGGAATTGCGCTAATCAATTTTTAATGAAAAAGATAATTTTACTATTAATTCTATCCATTTACACAGTTTCATTTGGACAAAAAAAAGCAACCTTAAAAGAAGGCGATATCATTTTTCAATCTATGAATTGTGATTTATGTAAAGCTATTAATGCAGTTACAGAAGGTTTTGATGGTCACGATTTTAGTCACTTAGGAATGATTCACATTAAAAATGATTCGATTTATGTGATTGAAGCTGCTGGAAAAAATGTAAAATTAACACCACTTGAAGTTTTTAAAACCTATACTACAGACACTATGTATGTAGGAAGATTAAAAAGAAAATACCGAAAATACATTCCAAAAGCAATTGAATTTTCAATGTCTCAAATGGGTGTTCCTTATGATGAAGCCTATTTATATGACAACGGAAGTTATTATTGTTCTGAATTAATTTATGATGCTTTTTTAGCAGCTTATGAAAAACCATTTTTTGAATTAACTCCAATGACATTCAAAGAACCGAATTCAAATCAATATTTTCAGGTTTGGATTGTTTATTATGAAAACCTAAAAATCGAAATTCCAGAAGGAGAACTAGGTTGTAATCCTGGTGGAATTTCGACTTCTAATAAATTAAAAATTATTGGTGTGATTTAACTTTTTCCGAAAATTCTTTTTAAACCAATTCCTTACTTTTCATCAATTGCATAATTTCATTTTGAGTAGAAACACCTTTGTCATGTAAATACCATTTTTGCAATTCAACTTTTATAGGTTCATCCACTACTCCATTTGCAGCTTTATAATCAGCAATAAGTTTTCTTGCAGGTTCAGGTCTTGGTCCAAAATCTCCAATTACATTGTTTTCCTCATCAAGAATAATTAATTTCGGAATTGCCATTCCACCATTAGTTAAAAAATCATTCATCAAATCATCATTCTCATCTCGAAGTACGATTTTTAAATCTATATTTTTTGATGATTCAGCCATTTTATAAATAATTGGTAAAATCTGTGCTGCATCACCACACCAGCCTTCGGCAATTACTAACCAAGTAACTTTTGTTTCTAATTGATTAATTTGTGTTTGAACATCATCTGTAATTTTAATGGTTTTTTCCAATCGATTCATTCTAGTTTCATTCAATTCTGAATAATGTAATAAATCGTCAGTTTGAGTATTACCTGTAGATTTTCCTTCTGTAATTAATTTTGAAACTATTTCTCTATAAGCATTGTATGTATAACTTTTTGCTAAAGCGTTTACTATATTTTTATTCATGATAATTTAAATTATTTATTCTACAAAATTACCACTAAATTTGGAAATTGAATGTAAGTTATGTTACACAAATACTAAATTAATTAAATGGACTTTACTTCAAAATCGATAGGTTTGGTATTATCTGGTGGTGGTTCTAAAGGAATTGCTCAAGCGGGTGCTTTAAAGTTTCTAGAGGAGCAAAACATTAAACCTTCTCACATAGCAGGAACAAGCGCTGGTGCAATTATTGCCGCTTTATATGCTTATGGCAAAAAACCAGAAGAAATTTTAGAATTTTTTAAATCAATTTACTTCTTTCATTGGAAGCATTTTACTTTCAAAAAAGCTGGAATTGTCGATTCTGAATCTTTTAAAAGTTATTTTAATCAAATTTTTAAAGACGCAACAATTGGAGAGCTAGCTATTCCAACATTCATTACAGCTACTGATTTAGTAAAAGGTAAACTAAAAGTTTTTAGACCTGAAACAAAAATAACAGATGCAGTTTTGGCTTCATCTTCGTTTCCTGGCATGCTTTCACCTTATGAATTAAACGACAAATTATATAGTGATGGTGGAATTCTGAATCATTTTCCAACTGATCTTTTACAAGGAAGGTGTGATTCTATTATTGGTGTTTATGTAAGTCCAATTCAAACCATTGAAGCAAAAGATTTGAGATCTATAAAATCAGTGACCACTAGAGCTTTTGACTTATTATCTGCTCAAGGAAATTATCAAAAATTTAATTTGTGTGATTGGGTAATTGAACCTAAAGAATTAGCCAACTTTAGCACTTTTGAAACTAATAAAACAAAAATGGATAAAATTTTTGATATTGGCTATCAAGCTGCAAAAAACTCATTTGAAGAATTGAATTTATAATTTTAAACTAGATTTTTTTTAAATTAGATAATAACTATATTTGCAACACAATTTTGAACTAAATTCAGAATAAATGACTCGAGCTTGCAACAGCATGTCTCCGTTAAAATACAAACATACATGAAATACAAAAGAATTCTTCTAAAGTTAAGTGGTGAAGCTTTAATGGGTGACAGAGCTTACGGAATTGATCCAAAACGTTTAGCTGAATATGCTGCTGAAATCAAACAAATTCACGAAAAAGGTATAGAAATTGCTATTGTAATTGGTGGAGGAAATATCTTTAGAGGTGTTGCCGGTGCTAGTAATGGAATGGACAGAGTTCAAGGTGATTATATGGGAATGCTTGCAACTGTTATTAACGGAATGGCCTTACAAGGTGCACTAGAAGAGGCTGGAATGCAAACTAGATTACAAACTGCTTTAAAAATTGAAGCTATTGCAGAACCTTACATCAAAAGAAAAGCTACCCGACATTTAGAAAAAGGTAGAGTTGTAATTTTTGGTGCTGGAACAGGAAATCCTTATTTTACAACAGATACTGCTGCGGTTTTAAGAGGTGTAGAAGTAGGTGCTGATGTAATTTTAAAAGGAACTCGTGTTGATGGTGTTTACACATCTGACCCAGAGAAAAACAAAGATGCTATAAAATTTGACTCTATTACATTTGAAGATGTAATTGCAAAAGGATTAAACGTAATGGATTCAACAGCTTTTACATTAAGTCAAGAAAACAAATTACCTATTATAGTTTTTGATATGAACATTGAAGGAAATTTACTAAAAATTTGTGAAGGACAAACAATAGGAACAACGGTAACAATATAAAATAATTATTAGACTGTTAGATTATTCGATTGTTCGAAATATCTAATCTTCAAATAATCGAATAACCTAAAATATTATAAAAATGACTGAAGAAATTAACTTTATTTTAGAAACAGCAATCGAATCTATGAATAGTTCAATTGCTCATTTAGAAAAAGAATTTTTAAATATTAGAGCAGGAAAAGCTTCACCTCAAATGTTAGGTGGTGTTTTTGTGGATTATTATGGTTCACTAACACCATTAACTCAAATAGCTAATGTTAATGCAGCTGATGCAAGAACATTAACAGTTACTCCATGGGAAAAAAACATGATGCAACCTATTGAAAAAGCAATTCAAATTGCTAATTTAGGATTAAACCCAATGAACAATGGTGACACCATCATTATCAACATTCCAGCTTTGACAGAAGAACGAAGAAGAGATTTAGTAAAACAAGCTAAAGCTGAATCTGAAGACGCAAAAATCGGAATAAGAAATGCTCGTAAAGACGCTAATAACGACATCAAAAAAGAAGAAAAAGATGGTTTAGCTGAAGACATTGCTAAAACAGCTGAAGATGAAGTTCAAAAATTGACAGATGCTTACATTAGAAAAATAGATGAGCATTTAGTTAATAAAGAAGCCGAAATAATGAAAGTATAAATTTTAAGTCCTGATTAACATCAGGACTTTCTTTTTTAAATATCTTTGTATTCAATCGAAAATTTTTAAATGCGATATTCATATCTATTATTTTTACTATTACTTACAAACTTTATTTTTGGTCAAACAAAAATCAAAGGGCAAGTTATCGATTTTGATACAACCATTCCAATTGCTTTTGCAAAAATAACTTACGATAAAACAACTGTTTTTGCGGATTGGGAAGGTAAG
This sequence comes from uncultured Flavobacterium sp., assembly GCF_963975515.1. Lineage (GTDB taxonomy): Bacteria > Bacteroidota > Bacteroidia > Flavobacteriales > Flavobacteriaceae > Flavobacterium. The sequence continues at coordinate 220,778 of NZ_CAXBGY010000002.1, read as the reverse complement.
TTTTCATTAGAAATTACGGATTTCAAAAAACCTTTATACATTCGCTACAAAGGATATTATGAAAAACCTGCTTACGCTTCAAATGATGGAAAATTATTTATTATAAAATTAACGCAAGACATCAATAAAATTAAAAACGAATATTATTCTCTTAACAAAGTAAATCATATTGTTAAAAAAGTTATTGAAAATAAAAAAAATACACAACCAGAAAAAGCACTTGATTCTTACGAATATAAAAATTACGAATACATTCAAATAACGGCAAATCCTGATAGTATTTCCGGGGAAATTGATAAAATCTACAAAAGAAATCTTTTTGGAAAAGAAATTCTAAAGCTAGATTCAACAAACTATAAATTCAAAAAATTAGTTGAAAAAAGTCATATTTATCAAACTGAAAAAGTCAATTTAATTCAGCATAATCAATATTCTAACAAAGAAACCGTTTTAGCAACTCGAATGGCTGGTTTTAAAGAACCTTTATATGAATTTCTTGGCCTAAAATTAATTTCGTATTCAGTTTACGAAAATCCATTCGAACTTTTAGAAATTCCTCTTCAGAATCCAATTTCTAATTACGGTAGAAAATTATATACTTACCATTTGTTAGATTCAACAGAAATTCAAAATCGAAAAGTATATCGAATTTATTTCGAACCAAAAAAATTAAGAGCCAACCGATTAAGGGGTATTTTACATGTTGATGCAGAAAATTTTTCGGTAGCAAAAGCTCAATATCGAATTTATGGAATTGTAAATGTAGACGCTACATACACTTTTAATTACCTTAAAAAAGAGAACATTTGGTTTCCCGAAAAAAGAAAAATTATTTTAAGTAAAGGAAGTAATTCTGAAGATTTAACAATTCTTGGTGGAACGATGAAATTTAGATCAAGTTTAGAACAAAATTTAGGCAATAATGCTTCTGATAGGACTATTTTAATTCTCGAATCAACTCCTTTTGACATAAAAATAAACGAACCTGTAGTGCTAAAATTTGACGGAATAAAAGTATATGTTCCTGAAAGTAGTTTGAAAAAATCAGAAAAATATTGGAATTCAATTGCAAAAGACACCATCGATATTCGAAAAATGAAAACTTATACTTCATTAGACAGTTTATCACAATCTAGTAATATTGAGCGTAAAATATTTTTAGGTAAAAAAATAATTAATGGTTATTTGCCTATAAGTTATGTTGATTTAGATTTGAGAAGTATTTTAAAATACAACAATTATGAAGGTTTTAGAATAGGATTAGGAGCAGTTACAAACAATAAAGTTTCAGAAGATTATAAAGTTGCTTTTTATGGCGCTTATGGTTTTAAAGATGAAGGAATTAAATATGGCATCACTCCTTCATATTTATTAAATAAATTAGATGAAACCTGGCTGAGTATTTCTTATATAGATGATGTTAGTGAAATTGGTCAGACTACCTTTGCAACTGATTCAAGAAGGTTTCGCGTTTATGATCCAAGACCTTTTAATATTTCTACTTTTTATAACAACAGGATCTCATCTGCTTTCATTGAAAGTAAAATTTTACCTAAAACATCTGCTTATTTCTCCATTTCTCAAAGCGAAATAACTCCATTGTTTGACTATACTTTTATCAACAACGGTCAAAGTTTTTCTAATTACAATCTAACTTCAGCCCAATTTTCTATTCAATGGAACCCTTTTAGTAGTTATATGCAAACTCCTTTGGGTAAAATAGAAATCGAAAAAAGACATCCTAAATTTTCTTTACAAATAACACAAACAATACCAGAAATATTCGGAAATAATTTTGATTTTACTAAAGTTGATTTTAAAACTTTTTATGAAATTCCGTATTTATCAGGACAAAAAAGCTCGTTTCTTTTTCAAACTGGTTTAGCTTTTGGCGATATTCCTTTAACACAATTATATGCAATTGCACCAAATAATTTGAATAAAGATGCTATTTTAAAACGAATCACTTTTGCAGGTAAAAATAGTTTTGAGACCATGTATTACAATGAGTTTTTCTCTGATAAATATGTTTCTATGCAACTTAAACACACGTTTAATAGAATTAATATTGGCTATAAACTAAATCCTGAATTTACAGTTGTAACACGAATGGCTTTTGGAACAATTGACAATCCAGAAAATCATGTTGGTTTGCCTTTTAATTCTTTAGAAAAAGGCTTTTTTGAAAGTGGTGTTGAATGTAATAAATTATTTAAAGGCTTTGGCCTAGTTGCCTTTTATCGCTATGGAAATTATCAATTAGCTAACTTTGATGATAACATTGCTATTAAGATTTCTTATAATCTCGATTTAGGACTTTAATTTATTGCAATTCTTTGGTTTGAAAACTAACTATTTAATCAATAATACTTACCTTTGCAGACTAAATTTTAGATGATGTTTAAATGGCTAAATAGTCGTTTTTGGAATTATATTGCAGGACGAATTTTACGTAACAGAGTTGCTCTACTAATATTAGTTGGGCTTTTCACCGTTTTTATGGGTTTTCAATGGCAAAATATGCGCTTTACCTTTACTGAAGCAAATCTTTTACCAGACGACCATGAAGTTAATAAACAATACCAATCATTTTTAGACAAATTTGGAGAAGAAGGTAATCTAATAGTTGTTGGATTTAAAGATTCTACTTTTTTTTCAGCTAAAAATATAAAAATTTGGGAAGATTTTGTTGCTGAAATTAAAACCGACAAAGCTGTTGACTTAACACTTTCTATAGAAGATTTACAAGTTCTTGAAAAAGACACCGTTGATCAAAAATTCAAATTAGTCCCTTTTATCAATAAAAAATCTATTATAGATTCTTATGTAAAGAAGAAGGAAAAAGAACTTTTTAACGATTTACCTTTTTATGAAGGCATGTTATTTAATAAAGAATCTGGAGCGGTTCGTTTTGCCATTTATATTGACAAAAAAATTGTAAATACTGCTGCTCGTAAAGATTTTGTTTTCAAACATTTTAGTCAAGAAAAAATTGATGCATTTGAAAAAGAAACAGGTCTAGACATGCATGTTTCTGGAATGCCATACATCAGAACTTTAAATGCTCAGAGCATAATTGACGAAATAGGATTGTTCGTTATTGCTGCTTTATTAGTTACCTCATTATTGTTTTTCTTCTTTTTTAGAAGTTTTAGAGCAACTTTAATTTCAATGTTAGTCGTGATAATTGGCGTAATGTGGTCTTTTGGAACATTAGGTTTGTTGCATTATGAAATCACTGTTTTAACAGCTATTATTCCACCATTAATCATTGTAATTGGAATTCCAAACTGTATTTTCCTAATTAATAAATACCAACAAGAAATAAAAATTCACGGAAACAAAGCAAAATCTTTGCAACGTGTAATTTCAAAAGTAGGAAATGCTACTTTGATGACTAACTTAACTACTGCAGCTGGTTTTGCTACTTTCATGTTTACTGATAGTAAATTATTGACTGAATTTGGTATTGTTGCGTCATTAAACATTGTTTTCTTATTTATACTTTGTTTAATTATTATTCCAATTATTTATAGCTACATGCCTTTGCCTAAGGAAAAACACTTAGAACATTTAGGTAAAAACTACTTGAATTCATTCATCAAATGGATTGAAAATATAATTAAAAACTATAGAATTGCAGTTTTTGCAACGGCTATTATAGTGCTAGTTTTGGGGGTTATTGGTATAAATCAAATAAAAGTTTCAGGAAGTATTATTGAAGATATGCCTAAAAAAGCGCCTTTCTTTAAAGACATTCTATTCTTCGAAAATGAATTTGATGGTGTAATGCCATTGGAAATCATGATTGATACCAAAAAACCAAAAGGAGCCATGAAGTCGGTTACCTTAAAAAGAATTAATAAACTTCAAGAAGAAATTGAAGAAATTCCAGAATTATCAAAACCAGTTTCTATTGTTAACTTGGTTAAATATGCCAAACAAGCCTACTACAATGGAAATCCAGATTATTACGAATTGCCTACTAGCAAATTAGAAGAGGGTTTTGTATTAACTTATGTTAAAAATTCAACAAAAGAAAGCAGTGAAAATCTTTTAAAAAGTTATGTTGACAGTACCGGACAATATGCACGTGTAACTACATTCATGAAAGATATTGGCACCGATAAAATGGCTAAAATTGAAGAAAGACTTCAAGAGAAAATAGACAAAATTTTTCCAAAAGAAAGATACAATGTTACTTTAACAGGAAAAGCATTTGTTTTTGAAAAAGGAACTCATTATTTGGTTCACAATTTAGTTTTATCATTATTATTTGCCATCATCCTGATTTCTTTATTAATGGCTTATTTGTTCCGTTCCTTTAAAATGATAATTGTTTCGTTATTACCAAACATATTACCGTTGATTATGACAGCTGGTTTAATGGGTTATTTAGGAATTCCAATAAAACCATCAACTATACTAGTATTTAGTATTGCTTTCGGAATTTCTGTTGATGATACCATTCACTTTTTAGCTAAATATCGTCAAGAATTAAAGCAGAACAACTGGAAAATAAAAAAATCGGTTTACAACACGGTTAAAGAAGCTGGTGTAAGCATGTTTTATACTTCAGTAGTATTATTCTTTGGATTTTCAGTATTTACCTTATCAAGTTTTGGTGGAACAATTGCTTTAGGTAGTTTAGTTGCGCTGACATTATTATTTGCTATGATTTCTAATTTAATCTTATTGCCAGCATTATTACTATCTTTAGAAAAAACAATAGCCAACAAAGAAGAATTTATAGAACCAACAATAGATATTTTATCAGAAAACCATTCTGAGGACGAAATATCAAATCAAGATTAATTTTTATATTTATAATTAAATTAGAAAAGAATGAAACATACTAAAGTTATCGACCTTTTAAACAGTAAAAAAACGTTGCATGAAGTAACTGCAAAAGGTTGGGTTAGAACATTTAGAAACAATCAATTTATAGCGTTGAATGACGGTTCAACCATCAATAATATTCAATGTGTTGTCGATTTTGAAAATACACCAGAAGAAACTTTAAAAAGAATCACAACTGGTGCTGCTGTTTCAGTAACTGGGATTTTACAAGAAAGTCAAGGAAAAGGACAATCAGTAGAGATTCAAGTTACTAAAGTTACTATTCTTGGTGATTCAAATCCAGAAGAATATCCAATTCAACCAAAAAAACACTCTCTTGAGTTTTTAAGAGAAAACGCTCATTTACGTGTAAGAACAAATGCTTTTGGAGCAATTATGAGAGTTCGTTCTGTGTTGTCGTTTGCAGTGCACAATTACTTTCAAGAAAAAGGATTTGTTTATGTAAACACTCCAATTATTACTGGTAGTGATGCAGAAGGTGCTGGTGAAATGTTTAAAGTAACCGCTTTACCTTTCGACAAAACACCAAGAACAGAAGAAGGAAAAGTAAACTACAAAGAAGATTTCTTTGGAAAAGAAACAAACTTAACGGTTTCTGGACAATTAGAAGCTGAAACTTATGCTATGGCTTTAGGTCAAGTATATACTTTTGGACCAACTTTTAGAGCTGAAAACTCAAATACATCGCGACATTTAGCAGAATTTTGGATGATTGAACCAGAAGTTGCTTTTAATGATTTAGATGCAAATATGGATTTGGCTGAAGATTTTATTCAGTATGTAATCAAATATGTTTTAGAAAAATGCCAAGATGATTTAGCTTTCTTAGAACAACGTTTAACAGAAGAAGAAAAATCTAAACCTCAAGCTGAACGTAGTGAAATGAGTTTGTTACAAAAATTAAACTTCGTTTTAGAAAACAACTTTAAACGTGTTTCTTATACTGAAGCTATAGATATTTTAAGAAATTGTACTCCAAATAAAAAAGGTAAATTCAATTACATCATTAAAGAATGGGGAGCAGATTTACAAAGTGAACACGAACGTTATTTAGTGGAAAAACACTTCAAATGTCCTGTAATTTTGTTTGATTATCCTGCAAATATCAAAGCATTCTACATGAGATTAAACGACAATACTGAACCCGGAAAAGAAACAGTTCGTGCAATGGATATCCTTTTCCCAGGAATTGGTGAAATCGTCGGTGGTTCTCAAAGAGAAGAGCGTTATGATGTTTTAGTAAAAAAAATGCACGCTTTAGGAATTGAAGAAGAAGAATTATGGTGGTATTTAGACACTAGAAAATTCGGAAGTGCGGTACACTCAGGATTCGGATTAGGATTTGAACGTTTAGTTCTTTTCGTAACTGGAATGTCAAATATTAGAGACGTAATTCCTTTCCCAAGAACACCACAAAATGCAGAATTTTAAAAAATTAGGTTAAGAGTTTAAAAGGTTATAAGGTTAAAAGTTTGATGTAGTATTAACATTCAAAATTTAATTAATTAAGAAATATTAAAATGTTATGAGTTTGTAGATTTAAATTTTGTGCTTTATATGTACAAACCCTTTTAAACTTTTAAACTCATAACCTTTTAACCAAAAGAAGAAAAATGCTTAAACACAGTTTACAATTTAAATTATCACAGAAATTATCTCCACAACAAATTCAGTTGATGAAGTTAATTCAATTGCCAACGCAAGCTTTTGAACAACGTTTGGAAGAAGAATTAGTTGAAAATCCTGCTTTAGAAAATGGAAAAGATGAAGTTGATGAATATGATGATGATTTTAATGATTCCTCAGACGATTATGATGATGATAACGAAAGAATTGATACTGACATAAACATTGATGAATATTTAAGCAATGACGAAACTCCTGATTACAAATATCAGGCAAATAATTATAGTGATGACGATGAAGATAAAAGCAGACCAATCGCTGCTGGAATTAGTTTTCATCAAGATTTAATCAATCAATTGAATACGTTTATTCTTAATGATGATGAACGAAATATAGCCGAATTTCTTGTAGGAAGTATCGATGATATGGGTTATATCAGAAGAACTATTCAAGATATGGTTGATGACTTGGCATTTACACAAGGTGTTTATACTGATGAAAAAACGGTTGAACGCATTCTACTTGTTGTACAAGAATTAGAGCCTTCTGGTGTCGCTGCTCGTGATTTACAAGAATGCCTATTGCTTCAATTAAAACATAAAACACCTAATGAATCTATCGATTTAGCTACTCAAATTATTGAAGATCAGTTTGATGCTTTTTCTAAAAAACATTACGAAAAATTACTTCAAAAATTTGATGTTTCAAAAGACCAATTGCGAAAAGCTATTGATGTTATTGAAAAATTAAATCCAAAACCAGGTGGTTCTTACGGTGGAAATCTTAAAATGACAGAACATGTTGTGCCAGATTTTACTATTAGAATTATTGAAGGCGAATTAGATTTAACTTTAAACGGAAGAAACGCACCAGAACTTCATGTGTCTAAAGATTATCAAGACATGTTAAAGACTTATAAAGACACAAGCGAAAAGTCAAATTCTCAAAAAGATGCTGTTCAGTTTATCAAACAAAAATTAGATTCAGCTAAATGGTTTATTGATGCAATTAAGCAACGTAGTGAGACTTTATTTGTAACTATGAATGCTATTATGCATTATCAAGAAGAATTCTTTTTAGATGGTGATGAAACAAAACTTCGTCCAATGATTTTAAAAGATATTGCTGATTTAGTTGGATTAGATATTTCAACCGTTTCTCGTGTTGCTAATAGTAAATATGTTGATACACCTTACGGAACAAAACTTATCAAAGATTACTTTAGTGAATCTATGACTAATGATCAAGGGGAAGAAGTTTCAACAATTGAAATTAAAAACATCTTACAGCAAGTTATCGAAAACGAAGACAAGAAAAAACCTTATCCAGACGACAAATTAGCTGAATTATTATTAGAAAAAGGGTATCCAATTGCTCGTAGAACTATTGCGAAATATAGAGAGTTATTAGATATTCCTGTTGCTCGTTTGCGTAAGAAGATATAATTCCAACTATGGATTTAAAAAAAATATTACCTTCATTTTCATATATATTTCATCCCATATTTGTGACATTTTATGGTGTTTTACTGTATATATGGCTATCTTGTTTAGGTCTTAATTCATTGTCCTTAGTATTATTAATTCAAGTTGTAATATTGACCATGTTATTGCCTTTATCAATATATTATTTACTAAAAGCAACTGGTTATATAAATTCATTTACAGAAGCAACTATCCATGAAAGAAAAATTCCTATACTATTACAAGCACTATTTTTGTTTTTACTAATAAAATTTAGTGGCTTTATTGAAGATTTACCCGCAATATACTTTTTCTTAATAGGTGGATTAATAGCTTCTATAATAGCTTTTGTACTAACATTTATAAACTTTAAAGTCAGTTTACATATGATTGGCGTTAGTTCCTTATTAGCTTTTATAATAAGCCTATACGTTTATTTGAATGTTCCAATCATTCCTTTAATTGCTTTAATGATACTATTTGTTGGAAGTGTTGCATCTTCAAGGCTTTATATGAAATCTCATAATTATTTAGAACTTTTTGCTGGTTCTATGATTGGCCTATTATCTCAACTATTTTTGTGGCAATTTTATTTATAAAATATAGAAAACAAATCCGATATTTAATGAGCTAAGTTCTAATTTTTTATCGTTTAACTGAACATCTTTAAAAATTGGAGAAAGTGAATATTGTACATAGATATTTCCGGTATTATTCCCTACAGACAAATAAGTTGCATATTTAATTTTAGATAAATCACTATTATTTCTAACAGTTATGTCTTCCGTTGGTGATTTAAAAACAGATTTACTAGCAAATAAATAAGAAATCTTAAATCCAGCATAAATTCTCCAAAACTTATGACTTTCATAAGTAGAATTTCTCCAGCGAATTTCTATGGGTAAGTCTAATTGATGTAATACTAATTTATTTTTATCGAAAGAATCATCTATGGTATAATTTATATCATTAGTTGAATTATCAATTTTAATGTTGTTCTTTAAATTATTGTATGAATATCCTAAACCTGGAGCAATTGCCCATGTTCTCTTTTTATTAAAAGGCATATCACGAAGAAATCCAACAGATATTCCAGAGGACAATGAGTGTTTACTAAAGCTAGCTGGTCTATTCTGCACAAGATTGAGCGAAAAAGTTGTATACATTTGATCTTCTCTGTATAAAGAGTCAACTACTGTACTTTTCTCTTCTTGAGAAAACACTACACTAGTAAAGAGAATAAAAAAAGACAACAATAGGTTTTTCACTTTCTAATTTTTTATAAAAATAATAAAAAAAGGCATCCAATTGGATACCTTTTAAAGTTTATTATAGCATTATAGTTATCTTTTAGTTACACTTCCTTGTGTAGTTGTGTAATTAACTTTTAATTGTTCTGCTTTTCTTAATTCTTGTTTGATATCTGTTACTAATCCCATTTTTACATCTTTATCAATTTTTAATGAAGCTGTTAAATATGGTTCTGCGTCAGAGTTTCTAGCTGCTCTTTCTGATGTAACAAAACTTTGAATTTCGTTAGCATTAGACAATCTATCATTTAATTGTATTCTGGCATTGCTACCGTAAGTACTTTGGTATCTTTCGCTAGGTTTTCCAGCATAAATATACATTACATACTCTTTTTTAAACAATTTAGATGTTTGATCAGCTTTTGGCAATTTATTCTCTATCATTAAATCACTATCTTTCATAGTAGTAGCAACCATAAAGAAAAACAATAGCATAAATACAATATCTGGTAAAGATGCTGTTGAAATTGCTGGCATATCGCCCGATTTTTTCTTGTTAAATTTAGACATTTTCTAAAATTTATTAGTTACGTTTTGGTTCTGCTTCTGAAAGTCTTTGAGGAAATAATTCTTGAATATACTTAACTTTTTCCCCTAACTCTTCTAATTCCTTATCTGAATAATCCCCTTTTGAAGCTGGATCACTAAATATATATTCTAATTCTGAAAAAGAAATACCATATTTTTTTAAGCTTTCTCTATTTCTTAAAATATTATAAGCGGCAACTAATTCATTTTGCACCGCAATATAAGTTTCGTAAGTAGTTTCAGCATCATTAGATAATGAGATAACAGCTTTTGTTGGATTATCTGAAGAAGATCCGTCTTTTGATCCTTCACAATAAGAACAAGTTCCATCGCCATTATTTTCTAAGAATTTAACAGCTTTTTCTCTTAAATCTTTTAGTTCCATTAGTTCCTCATTAACCAATAATTGATTGTTCATATTAACTAAAACAGTTAAAATGTTACGTTGATTAATAGGTGGAACATCTGGCTCATCTTGCATTGGCGGCAATTTTCTATTGATTCCTTGATCTACTCCAATAGTTGTAGTAACCAAAAAGAAGATAAGCAATAAGAAGGCAATATCTGCCATAGAGCCTGCATTTACTTCTGGTGGCGTACCTCTTTTCTTTGCCATATTATTATTTTTTTGCGTTTTTAAACATGAAAAAGAATAAAGATCCTATAGAAAAAATTCCTAAAAAGTAAGACATATTTAAACCTGTGCTTACAAATTTAGAGGCACTCCCACTAACCAATAATTCTTTTTTTACATTATACACATCTGAACCATCTGCTAAGATGTAAGACAATACTAAAACTCCAGCAAAAATTCCTAAAGTTATCATTGCTCTTTTTAAGGCGTCTTTATGTGTTAATAAATTCTTAAATACATATATTAAAACTACTGCAACACATGCAAATAGAATTACATAAGATAAATATATAAGGGGTGAAATCCAACTGCTGTTAACCGCATCACTACTAGCCATTATTAGTGCTAAAAACACTAGACTTAGTACTGCTATAACAAGAGCTGCTATTTTGATTACTTTATGTAAATTCATAACAGTTATATATTTATAGGTTATTATTTTTTATAGTCTGATAACATATCGATTAAACTGATAGAAGCATCTTCCATGTCGTTTACGATTGAATCAATTTTTGCAGTAATGTAGTTATAGAATACTTGAAGTATCATTGCAACAACAAGACCAAATACAGTAGTTAATAAGGCAACTTTAATACCTCCAGCAACTAAAGATGGCTCCATAGAACCAGCAGATTCGATGTTATCAAATGCTTCAATCATACCAATTACAGTTCCCATGAACCCTAACATCGGTGCTAAAGCGATAAATAAAGAAATCCAAGAAACGTTTTTCTCTAATTGTCCCATTTGAACTCCACCATAAGCTACAACAGCTTTCTCAGCAGAATCAACTCCATGCTCATATCTGTCTAAACCTTGGTAATAAATAGAGGCAACTGGACCAGCAGTATTTCTACATACTTCTTTTGCAGCATTAACTCCACCAGATTTTAAAGCATCTTCTACATCAGCAACTAATTTTTTAGTGTTTGTAGTAGATAAGTTTAAGTAGATAATTCTTTCAATAGCAATTGCTAGACCTAAAATTAAACATAATAATACGATTCCCATAAACCCAGGACCACCTTCAACGAAACGTTGTTTTAATTTTTGGGTAAATGATACTTCTGCAACTGGTGCATCTTCTTCGGCAGTAGTTGCAACTGCGTTTGCTTCGTCTGCTTGAGCTGCAACATCTTCAACTTGTGTTTGTGCTGCTGCTGTAGAATCTGTAGCTTCTTGTGCTTGTACGCTTCCGAAAGCCATAATCCCTGTGATTGCTAAAATAGAAAATAATCTTTTCATTGCTCTTGTTCTTAAAATTTAATTAGTTAATTTGGTTAAAAGTATAAAATATTTATTAATTTACAAATTGTTTGTGCGGAGAGGAAGGGATTCGAACCCTCGATACCCTTTTGGAGTATACATACTTTCCAGGCATGCTCCATCGACCACTCGGACACCTCTCCAATGGAGAACTGAATTTGAAGGTGCTAAATAACATAAAAAATTTCACGTGAGAAAATTTTGTTCATTATTTTTATATCATTTCCCCTCTTATAGGTGTTTCAAAAATGGTTTTGAACACTTTAGGAGACACCTTTTGACCTAATAAGTACATTAATTTTGTAATAGCTGCCTCAGAAGTAATATCTTTTCCTGAGACTATTCCTATGTTTTTTAATTGTGTACTAGTTTCATATTGCCCCATGTTCACACTTCCTCCACTACATTGGGTGACATTAATAACGCAAATATTGTTTTTTATTGCATTCGCCAACAAAGAAATAAACCAATCTGTTGAAGGAGCATTTCCTGAACCATACGTTTCTAAAATAATTCCTTTTAAATTTGGCGTTTTTAAAACTGATGATAACACATTTTTACTAATTCCTGGAAAAAGTTTTAAAACAGCAACATTATCATCAAATGTTTTATTAACTTTTAACTTTTTATTGCCCTTATTTTTTAATAGTATATCTCTATTTACTTTTAAATGCACACCAGATTCAGCTAATTCAGGAAAATTTGGTGATGCAAATGCATTAAAATGTTCGGCACTTATTTTTGTAGTGCGATTTCCTCTGTATAATTTATATTCAAAATACAAACAAACTTCATTAAAAACTGCTTTTCCTTTTTCTTGTAACGAAGCTATCTGTATAGCCGTAATTAGATTTTCTTTAGCATCTGTTCTTAAATCACCAATGGGTAATTGTGAACCCGTAAAAACAACAGGTTTTGCTAAATTTTCTAGCATAAAACTCAAGGCCGACGCACTATAAGACATTGTGTCAGAACCATGTAAAACAACAAATCCATCAAAAGATTCATATTTATCCTCTATAATAGTTGCTATGTTTTGCCAATCTTGAATGCTAATATTTGATGAATCTAAAGGTTTTTCAAATGAAACTGTGTCAATTTCACAGTCTAACAATTGCAATTCCGGAATTCGTTTTAATAATTTTTTAAAATCAAACGCTTTTAAGGCTCCCGTTTCATAGTCTTTAATCATACCAATCGTTCCACCAGTATAAATAAGTAATATTTTAGGATTAGACTGTGGCATTATTATATTTCAATTTGTTTACAACTGGATTAGCATACATGGCTAAAAATCCTTCTTTTAAGACCGTTGAATTATCATCTATTCGCAACTCTAGCCTTCTTTGAAACAATTGTTTTTCTTCTATTGTATATTTTTTTTCAAACTGATTGGTGCTGTGTAACATATCATAGGCAATATAATTAGTTGGCCACAGTTTATATGAACTTAAAATTGAATCATCAATTTTTTGGGTCAATAATTGAATTTGTTTATTTGGATTTTGTTCAAGAGAAACAACTTCATCTATTTCTGAATCTAAAACATCACCAATATGTATATGAATTCTTTTCTTTTGTCCGATAATTCCACTTAGTAAGGTGATAAAATCTTCATTTTTTTCCTTAATATATATTTCTTGTTTGGCTTCGGCTAATAGTTGAGGCATTTTTAGTGCATCCGTTGGGTCATATTCGTATGAAAGTGAAACAGGAACAATCTTAATTTTCTTAAAATAATTCATGATGTTTTTTTCGTCAGAACCCATCGACAACATCTTTAAAACTCCAGAATTAGTTGCGTCATTACCATCTTTTGTTCTTCCTTCACGTTGAGCAATCCAAACTGAACGATTCTCGTGTAATAACAATTGTGCAATATATTCTGACATGTTTTTAGAACTCATCAACAACTCTCTTGGAGAAAGCCCTCTTTGAACTACAAAATTTCTGTTTAGTTTTGATAAAGTATGTAAAAATGCTTTTTGCACTAAATTGTCTCCAATAGCAGAAGCAGTCATTGTTAAGCCATGTTCAAATAAAGCTACATTTAATAATGAAGTATCTAAAATTATATCTCTATGGTTTGAAATAAAAAGATATGAAGTATTTGGTTCCAATTTTTCAAAGCCAGAAGTTGTTAATCCGTCTGAACTTTTTTCTAAAACTTTTTGTACAGATTTATATATGAAATTACATTGAAAGTCTCTAATAGAATGTGTTTCACTCAATTTAGCCTTCCAAACTTCTTCCTCTACACCTGGAAACGTAAAATCCATTAACGCTTTCATCATAGGATGATTTAATGAAGATTTTAAAGCATTATTTACTTCACTATCATAAAAAGGTCGAATAGCATCAAACTTTGACATGTGTTAATTTTAATTTTAAGAAAACAAAAGAACAAAAAATTTATGAATTTAAAGGTAATTTTAACTTAAATCCCAAAAATAGCTTTTGAGTTTTCGGTTGTAATTTTTGCAATTTCTTCAACTGAAACGTTATAAATTTCAGCTAATTTTTGTGCAATTAGTAAGGTATAACTACTTTCGTTTCTTTTTCCACGATAAGGAACTGGTGCTAAATAAGGCGAATCTGTTTCCAAAACAATATGTTGTAAATCAATTTGATTAAGAAATTGATCAATTTTTCCGTTCTTAAAAGTTGAAACGCCACCAATTCCTAATTTCATACCAAGTGAAATAGCCAATTTTGCTTGTTCCAAATTTCCAGTAAAGCAATGAAAAATTCCAAATAATTTATCGTCTTTTTCTGACTCTAAAACTTCAAAAACTTCGTCAAAAGCATCACGACAATGAATGTTGATGCCTAAATTATATTTTTTGGCTAATTGAATTTGATGCTTAAAAGCTTGTTGTTGTTGATTTAAAAATGTTTTATCCCAAAATAAGTCAATCCCAATTTCTCCAATAGCATAGAATTTTCTTTTTTCTAATTCAGCTTCAACGTGAGCTAATTCTTCTAAATAATTTTCTTTTACATATGTAGGATGCAAACCCATCATTAAGAAAATATTTTCAGGAAATTGGCTTTCCAAATCATACATTTTCTGGGTATAACTTGAATCAATTGAAGGAATAAAAAATCGAGAAACTCCAACTTCTATTGCTTTTTGGATGATTTCTTTTCTGTCTTCATTGAATTGTGAAGAATATAAATGAGTATGTGTATCAGTTAAAATTAATTTCAAAGTCTTTATTTTCAAAGTTTCAGATTGCAAATTTAATCTAAATCTTTTAGTAATTCTTGTGCTTTTTCATAATCTTCTGAATCTGAAGAAATTTGACTTAAGTAGTTTTTACATGCTTTAAATTCTTTTAATTTCAATTTTGCCAATGCTAAATACCAAATAGCTCTTTGACTGTAAACTGAAGTTCCTTCTTTCAAACTATTAAAAACTACTTCTGCCTCATGTGTTTTATTAATTTCCAATAATGATATTCCGTAGTAAAATTCAATCTCAGGAGTTTTGTTTTCGATTACAATTTTTTTAAATAACGGAACAGCTTCTCCATAATTTTTGTTGTTAAAGGCTTCTTGAGCAGTTTTTAAATCTTGAATTACTGAACCTCTTTCTACAAAATTCGCATTCTCATGTTGGTTATAATCTGAATACGAAGGGTTGTCTCCACTGTTAATAAACCAAACCCCAATAAACACAACAAACATAGCTGCAATTGCAAGCCATTTTGATTGTATCGAAATGACTTTTGACTCTTTTTTTTGTGGTTTTACTGCAAAATGTTCTTCTGAAATTGACTCTAAATTTTTCTTAAAATCAACGCTATCATTTGAAAACTTAATTTCTAAAAACTGAGTTGTTTCTTTATATAATTCAAATTGTTTTTTAAAAGCTTCGTCATTATGAAGCTTATTATCAAAAGTAATTTTCTCTTCTAATGCCATTTCATTATTGAGATAATTTTCAAATGCTATGTATAATTCTTCTTGCATCACTTTAGTATTTTAAAGATTGGTATCTGTTAGATTGTTGGATTAATTCTGTCAATTGACCGGTACAAATGGATTTCTTCTTTCTTACATAAGCATAAGTCACATTCATTTTACTAGCTACTTCTTCCATGGTTTTGGTTACGAAACTCAATTTCAAAACTTCTTGACATTTTTCTCCTAATTTTTGAAACATTTCATCAAATAAGGATTGTTTTTCGTCTTCGGTTTCAGTTTCGATAGCTAATTTTTCAACGTCTTTGTCTATAGATACATTTTCATCTTTAATTGTTACCTCTTTATTAGAAGATTTTTTTAATTCATTGAGCCATTTTCTTTTACATAATAAAAAAAAGTAAGCATCAAATGGGCAGGTTAATTCTAACCCTTTTGTTTTTGCTTGATTATATATAGTAATTAAAACTTCTTGAATTACATCTTGAGCTTCATCTGAGCTTCCACTATTCATCTTTATATAATAGGTGACTTTAGGAGCAAACTTTTTATATATAGATTCCACTATAGATGAATTGTTATTGAGCAAGCCATCTATATAAACTTGGTCGTGATGTAAAATTTTTGAAGCCATGAAGTCTTTATTTATCAGCTAATATAAAAAGAATTAAAAAATAATTTGATTTAATGGGTAACAATTTTCTAAGCTACTTTATATATAGATGTAATCGTTCTTCAAAATCTTGTTTTTAAAATGTTTTCCAAAAGAAATTTAAAATAAATCAAAAACATGGGTAACAAATTAAAACTTGAATTGATATAACATTAGATAACAAAAATTAACAATAATATTAAAACTTAGAAATTATGAAAAAATCAATCTTTACAATCGCAATTTTAGCTTTATCTTTTTTAAACGTAAACGCTACAGAAGTAACAACAACTTCAAACAATTTAGAAATTACAACATCAATTTCAAGAGAAAACATCGTAGAAGTTTATGATTGGAGTGTAAAAACTACAAACGGGAATTACGCAGGAACCTCAAACTCTTTAGAAGAAGCTCAAAAAATGATACTACTTGTATCTGCAGGAGAAGTTGTTTTAGACAAAAAAATTGAAACATTCTTTCAGTTAAGAGATGAAGTTTCAAACAGCAACTTAAGATTATTCTTTTGGGAAGTGGAAACTACAAACGGAAAAGCAAAAGGTTTTTCAAGTTCTGAAAATCAGGCTAAAAGAATGATAGAACTAGTTAGTACCGGTGATGTTTTAAACTTCAAAATAATAATTGCAGCTGAATACAAATAAAAAAAACAAATCAACTAGGTAACAATTGAGTTGCCTAGTTGATATATAATTAGAAATCAATATTAACAGAATCTGAAATAAATTCAGATTAAAAAAATAGAAATTATGAAAAATTTAAAAACCATCTTCTTATCACTAATTATACTGCTTTTTGTTAGTTGTGATAATGACAATGATCCAAGTAATAATGTTTGTGACACAAATTATGTATCAACCCCAATTAGCAATGCCTTCTCAACAGCAAATGGCTATGATGATTTACCCGAGTTTATGGATTTAGAAACTCATGAATACGATATTAAAATTAATGCTTCCGGTGAAATTTGTAGCATTGGATATCAAAATCCAAGCACTTATACTGGTGGCTACACTATGGAAATAATAAACACAACTACATCGGCTTCTTATAGTGGTATACATACATTTTCACAAGCAAATTTAGATTATCAATCTATTCCAACTCCTGTCTTGGTGAATTCTGGTGACATTATTAAAGTAAAACGAACAATATTACCAGGATGGACAATGTTAAATGAAACTATAGGTAGAGTTTTAAGAAAATCAGATTTCTCAAATGTTCCTTATCCAATTGTTCTAGGAAATGTGGAATTTTTAAACTCTAATTTCTATGGTTCTGGTGGTCCAATACCAGACATTGCTCAACCGTATATTGCAATAGGATTTAAAATAAATTAAACAAAATATTAATATTAAACTTTAGAAATTATGAAAACAATGAACACAAAAAACGTATTAATGGCAAACAGATTATTCATAATGCTTTTTGCTTTTGCAATGACCTTTACAAGTTGTAATTCAGATGAAGATCCAACTTCTCAAAACTATGTTCCTTCTCCTACTGCTTTTAACTCAATTAGACAAGCAGCTTTAGAAGATATGACTCAAAACTTTCAAATTGACGCTTCAAATGGAATGGCAACTTTAACTTCTGCAAATGGAGTAGAAATAGATATTGATGCCAATTGCTTAACATTAAACGGCAATGCAGTAACAGGAATGATTGATATTGAATATGTAGAGGTTTTTGACGGAGGACAAATGCTTGTTACTGACAAAACTACAATGGGAAAGTTACCAAATGGCGATATGGCAATGCTGATTTCTGGTGGTGAATTTTACATTAATGCAACCCAAAACGGACAACAATTAGACTTAGGCTGTTCCTTGAATTTAAGAATTCCTGCAGCGTTGACTGCTCCCGACAATGGAATGTCATTGTGGGAAGGAACAATTGATAATGATGGTAATTTAGAATGGGAAGAGCTTGATGCTGCACCAGGTCAAGGTGAAGTTTTCTTAGAACAAGGAACAACAGGAGCTCAAACATACTATGCGTTTTTTAATAATTTTGGATGGACAAATGTGGATAGATTTGCTAGTAACACTGGTCCAAAAACACAAATTTTAGCTGGAGTTCCTTCTGGATATAATTTTCAAAACAGCGCAATTTACTTACATTATGATGGTGAAGGAAATGCGTTAGCAAAACTTGATACTTATGATGCTAATTCTGGATTATTCTCTGAACATTATGGTCAAGTTCCTATTGGATTAGCTTGTCATATCATTTTTGCAACTGAAGAAAACGGTCAATGGAGATATGCTATTAAACCAGTAACCATTTCAGCAAATGCAGTTTACACATTTACTTTAGCTGAAACAACTGTAAGTTCAGAAGCACAACTTGTAGCTGCTATAAATGCCCTACCATAAATTTAGTTATGTTTTGTTTTTTGGAAAAAGTGATGATTAACTCATCGCTTTTTCTTATTTTTATAACTTAAAACCTAGAAGTTATGTTAAAAATTAGCACATTACTTTTATTTCTAGTTTCCCTATTGAGTTTTTCTCAAATAAAACCTCTAGATACTACATCTAGAAAAGCAATTATAATTCCTGTTCAAAATAATAATTCTTTTACTTTTAAATCTGAGAAACCTTTATTAAACCAAATTGCTGGTGCTCCAAAAGCATTTTACAGTCATTATTGGGAATTTGGGGATGGAAATTTTTCCACAAAAGAAGAACCAAATCACACCTACAAACAAGCTGGTGAATACGAAGTCAAATTATGGGCAACTAATAATTACGATTCAGGAAAAACACCTTCAACGCGACCACAAAAAGTAAAAACAAATGATAAAGCTGATGCTTCTGAAAATGAAGTTCAACTTATGGATGACAATATTGTTTTAAGAAGGAATCGTGAACCTTTGCCTGACGAAGAATTTGAAGTTATCATGAGTTATAAAAATGATAAAGACTACGTTACCAATGGAAAAATCTATTTTTATTATAACGAAAAAGAATTTAAAAATGACAATTTTGAATTGGTTGAAACTCGAAATTATCACAATGAAAACATTCAAGAAATTTCAAGTGATTTAGTGTACAATGAAGATTTTGATACTAATAATTCGTCTTATGCTTCAATCGAAAATATAATCTATTCTACTTCTAAATTTCAAGATACTACTGTTAGAAAAAATTTGGCTATTTCATTAGAAGAAGCCAAACAAAAATTCAAAAAAGGAAAGACCATTACGTTCAATAATATGAATCCAAATGAGCAGCGTAATATCTTTTTCACTTTAAAAACAACTCCAGAAATGATTAAAGATACAAGTGCTATTTTAAAAGTGCGAAGTATTTATGTTCCTGATTCAAACTATGAAAATCACAAAATAAAAGACATGGAAATGGAAATTGTGACTTCTCATGATCCCAATAAAATGTCTACAAACGGAATGTTTATAAATTATAGATTAGTCCGATTTAAAAGAGTAAAATTCAAAACTCGTTTTCAAAATAATGGTGAAGGTCCAGCAACAACAATACGCTTAGAAACTGATGTTCCTGATATGTATGACAAAAAAACTCTTCAAATAGAAGGAATGTATCCCGAATGTCCAATTTGTCCAAAAAATCAAGAAGTTCGTTATAGTTGTTTAGATACAATTGTCGCTCAAAAACAAATAATATTCACTTTCAAGAATATTTATTTACCAGGAAGCGAACAAAAAAACGTAACTGAAAAAGACTCTACTAAAGGTTTTGTAAAATACAGTTTAAAGTTTGGAAAAGATTTTCATAAAGTAAAAACCAAAAGTAAAACAGCCATAATTTTTGATAAAAACGATCCAATTATCACTAATTATTCCGTTACGAGATTTAATCCCGGAATTTCAATTGGTGCCAAAACAGGTTATAATTATTTTCCGAAATTAGAAAATGCTAAAAGTTATTTTGTAGGTGCAACGATTTCACCCTATAAATCTTATCGTTGGTATTGGCAATCTGAATTACTTTTTAATAAGTTAGATTTTGATGAAGCTATATTAACATCAGATTTAAGTCAGGTAAATTTTAATCCACCTATTCAAAACCCAGACGGAACGGTTTCTGATATTGGTTATGAGAGAAAAATTACTTCAAGTCAAACGAATAGAATAGTGACAGATATTGTTCCTGTTTCCCTAAGATATAATGTCAATAATTTTATTGGAATTGGTTTTGGTCCTCAATTTTCTACTACACTTTCATCTACAAAAGAAACTAGCGAAACCTTTCAATATTATAGAGCTATACAAGACGCAACTGGATTTGTTCCTGGTGAAGAAATACTTCAATTAAAAAGAGAAACAAATACATCATTAAAAGAAAAAACCGAAGTTCAAACGCAATTATTTGCCGATGTAACACTAGGTTTTGCTCGCATTGGTCCAAGTGTAGGAATTCGATATTATAAAAACTTTAAAAACGATTTTGATTCGTGGCAGTTTTATGCAATTTGGAAATTTTAGTTTTTGAACCACATAGGCACATAGATTTGTGATACTTGTGAAAAATATTTAGCCAATTTATTAATACATAGATTATATATTCTATGTAAAGCGAAGCGTCTTTTCAATAAAAATAATTCTATGTGCCTATGTGGTTCAAAAAACTAACAAAACTTAAAATTTTATTCTTTTTATTCTTTTTTACTTCTATTAGTTTTTCACAAACTTTAGAAGACCAAATCTATGATGCTGTAGATACATTCGTTGCAAATCCAAATAAAAATTCTTTAGTGATTCTAAATGGAAAAGAAAAAGAGTTTTCTATCAAAGTAAAATCCTATGATGAACAATTAGCATTAGTGATTTTATATTGCAATAAAGGTTCGTTTGAAATGAAAAACAACCTAGAAAAAAATGCTATAACTTCTTATGAAAAAGGCTGGAAATTATATGATATAAACAAACTTTCTAATTATGATATTGTTGAATTTTGCTTAAAACCTTTAGGAACTTTATATACTAAATCAGGTAATTTTACTTTGGCAGAAAACATCATAAAAAAGTATATTTTCATTGCCGAAAAAGAAAAGAATCAAACTACAATTATTTCTGGTTACATTAATTTATCCATAGTTTATAAAAGTATTGGTAGTTATCAAAATGCGATTGATTTACTTCAAAAAGTTGCTAAAAACAAAGCTATTTCTTCGCTTCAAAACAAAAGAATAAAAGAAGAATTAGCTGTAAATTATATCGGTTTAAAAAAGTTTGAAAATGCAAATCAATTACTTCAAAACTCTTATTTAAACGATTATCAAAGTTGGAAATCAAAATCATTTTTGGCTCTTCAAAACAATAATAGTAAAGAAGCTATTTCTTATTTTGAAAAAGCGAAAACTGTCTTTTTTAAAACCAATAATTTCACAGCAAGAGAAGTTGCCAAAATGCATGTTGATGAAGCTTCTATTTATCGTTTTTTAAAAGAAGATAAGAAATCTAAAATCATACTTTCAAAAGCATTACAAATTCTGTTGCCTTTAGAGAAAAAGATGCTTTTGCCTGAAAAAAGTAGTTTGTATGCGGAAAATACTTTCTTATCTATTTTTGATGAAATGGCTGAAATAGAAACAAATTCACAAAAGAAAATTGACTATTATAATCTGAGTTTTTATGTAAGCGATTTGCTAAAAGGCAACATCGTTTCGCAAGAATCTTTAATTATTCAACAATTTGATGATAGAAAACGAACCGAAAAATGTTTACAAATCTTTTGGAGTGAATATCAAAAAACCAAAGATAATGCTTGGATTGAAAAAGCCTTTTTGTTTGCCGAAAAAAGTAAAAATGTAGTTTTAAAAGATAAATCAAACCTAAAGACTTTATTAGAGTTACATCCAAAAAACAAAGATTTAATCACTCAAAGCCAACTGACTTCTCAACAAGAAACTTTGATTAATAAGCTAATTCGTTTGCAAATCACTGGAGATAATCCAAACGAAATTGAAACTATAAATTCCAAATTAGCTTCTATTAGTATGGAATTGAAAAGTCAAAACGAAAAAATTCAGAAGCAGTTCAAGAATGATATAAAAAACCCATTTAAACTTTCTGATTTATTTAAAAAAATCGAGAATGATAAAACGCAATTTGTATATTTCTTTTGGGGAAATGAATCAATTTACGAATTTCAAATAGTTGATAAAAAATTAACTTGGAATCAAATTAAAATTGATGAAAGTTTTGCTTCAACTTTAAAGAATTTCATTCACTTTTTTGATGATGCTTCTGTGATAAATAATGATATAAGTTTATTTTCTAAAACGAGTTTTCAATTGTATGAAAATCTAAAACTTTCAACTTTACAAAAAGATAAAAACACGATTATTATTCCTGATGGGTTATTGAATTTTGTTTCCTTTGATGCTTTGGTAACTCAAAAAACGACTTCTAAAAACTATAGTAAAATTCCGTTTTTGGTGTTTCAAAACAAATTGGCTTATCAAACCAATGCAACTTTTTATATTGAAAATATTCTGAAAGAAAAACAAAACACTATTCTTGGTTTTTTTCCAATTTTTGAAAATACTAATGCAGAATTATTGTATTCTAAAGAAGAAGCAAAAGCTTTACTTCCTTTCAAGGCAAAACTGTTTATGAATGAAAGTGCGACAAAAGCTAATTTTTTGAAAAATAGCAGCAATTATAGCATTCTACATTTATCAACACACGGAACAAGTGGTACATTTAATGAACCCGCAACCTTAGTTTTTTATGATGAATTAATGCTGATTAACGAACTATATGCTTTAGAAAATTGCCATCCACAACTTGTAGTTTTAAGTGCATGCGAAACTGGAATTGGAAAACTTCAAAAAGGAGAAGGTGCTATGAGTATTGCAAGAGCTTTTCAATATGCTGGAGCCGAAAATATTTTGTTTAGTCTGTGGAAAATCAACGATTATGCAGCTGCTCAATTAATGACAAATTTTTATACTTCATTTGCGAAAACCAATTCATTTTTTGAATCCAATTATCTTTCAAAAATGGATTATTTAGAAGACATAGATATTTCAAATGCTAAAAAATCTCCTTATTATTGGAGTTCGTTTGTGTATTTTGGTGCTGTTGATTCAGAAGAAAAAAGTTATTTTTATTACTGGCTTTTTGGAGGAATTCTAATTATTATTTTACTTTTGATTTATGGAAGAAATTCAAGATTTTTTAAAAGGTAAAAAATACAAAAAAATAAAGTTTAAGGTTTTAAAAACACAACATTTATTGGTTACTGCCAAAATAAATGACATTAAAGGAACATTCATTTTAGATACTGGCGCAAGTAATAGTTGTGTGGGTTTTGATGAAATTATTAAATTTGAATTATTAGCTGAAAATTCTGAAACCAAAGCTGCTGGTGCTGGTGCAACTGGAATGATTACACAATTATCAAAAAAGAACAAATTACAAATGGGAAGATGGAAATCTGAAACCTTGAATTTAGTAGTTTTTGATATGAGTCATGTTAATGAAGCTTTAGTGAGTTTTAAAACCAAACCCGTAAACGGAATTATTGGTGCTGATATTCTATTAGAAGGAAAAGCGATTATAGATTATGCGAATTGTTATTTGTATTTGAAATAAAAAACTCTAATTTATTTTTTAAAAACAAATAATTTCTTACATTTAATTTTATAAACTTATGAAAATGAAGAAACTATATATTTTATCGATTTTATTTACACTTACTCTGTTTTTGATTGGTTCAAAATCAATAGCTCAAGATATTGATCTTACAATAAAACATAATACTGGAAACAATGAATATGAGGTTTATGCTAATCCTGGATTTACTCAAAGTAACTTTACATGGGGACCATCTCAAATAACAGTTGTAAAACCAACTTCAGGTTCACAAATGCAAAATATAATTTCAAGCAATGCTGGAACTTGGACTAATTCCAATACTATAAATTACAATGGAACAGAGTATTATATTTTTGAAAACAGTGGAAGTTTAACTAATTTATACATAAATCAAGAAATCCTACTCTTTTCATTTTCATCAAATTACGGATGTGAAAATGGAATTAGACTTTTTAACAATGGCAGTGATCCTACTTTAATCAACAACTATGATATGCCAAACACAATTGAGAATGGCAATTTAGTTGATGTATATAGTTCCAATTATAATAATTACGGAACTTTTTGTAATTTCATTGATGCTGTTAATGACCCATTTGGTCCTTTGGATAATCAAGTTAGTAACACAATTCAAATATTGGATAATGATACTTTAGGTGGAATTCCTGTGAATCCAAATGATGTTATAGCAACTATTAATTCTTTCCTACTAAATGGAATTACTTTTTATTCTAATCCTGGTGTTATTATAATTCCTGCTGGAGTACCTGTTGGTGATTATATTATTTATTACACAATTTGTGAGCTTGCTAACCCAATAAATTGTGATACTGCAGAAATTACTATTAAAATAGTTAATTCTACAAATAACAGTATTGATGCTGTAAATGATACTTCAAACCCAGTAAATGGAGCTAATGGGGTAATAAATATTTTAAATATTTTAAATAATGATACTGTCAATGGTGTTGTGGCAAACCCTAGTAATGTAACTATAACATATAGCACTCCTTTTCAAAATTCTCAATATGGTGGTGTGATTTTGGATTCAAATACTGGATTAGTAAATGTATTGCCTAATACCCTACCCGGAATATACACTGCTACTTATACTATTTGTGAAATTGCAAATCCAACAAACTGCGAAACAGCAAATGTAATTATTACTGTTGCTTCTACATCTAACCTTATGATTGTTGCTAATGATGATGATTCTTTCGCATCTATAAATGGAACAATTGGTGCTACAAATTTTATAAACTTCTTAAGTAATGATACTTTAGATGGAAATCCGGTAACTATTGCAGATGTTTCATTATATGTATTAACTCCAGCTACTCATCCTAATATTATATTAGATATTAACACTGGTAATGTAAATGTAGTTCCAAATACTCTAGCGGGAACATATACTATCACTTATATGATATGTGAGGCAGCAAATCCAAGTAATTGTAATGTGGCTAATATAACTTTATTAGTTACAAATGGAGCAGTAAATTATGATAATTTAAAATTAATTGCATTCTACGATTACAATAACAATGGTGTTCAAGATACAGGTGAATTAGATATCTCAAATGGTTTTTTTGGCATTCAAAAAAACACTAACCCTATTATAAATCAATATGGCAGTTTGGCTTATGTTTATGATTTAAACCCTGCAAATATTTATAATTTGAATTATACTCCAATTAATTCAAATTATGATTCTTGCTCAACAACATACAGTAATATTTCAATAGCAACGGGTTCTGGTGAAACAATTTTATATTTTCCTGTAACAGTAATTCCTTATATTGATATTAGCGTAACAATAAGTCAAAATACACCTATTCCTGGTTTTACACAACATAGTTCAATTTATTATAATAATCATGGTAATCAAGTGATTCCTTCCGGAACAATAACTTATACAAAAGATAGTGCTTTATCAATTAGTTCTATATCTCAATCTGGTACTGTTGCAACTCCAACAGGATTCACTTATGACTTTGTTAATTTATTACCCGGAGAAACTCGTTCAATAATTATAATTTCTCAAGTTCCAACAATTCCAACCGTTTCTCTTGGGCAATTGGTTTCTTGTTCTGCTTCAATTACTCCTACAGATGTAGTCCCTAATAATAATTCTGCAACAAATTCAAGACCAATCGTAGGTTCTTATGATCCAAATGACATTACTGAAGTTCATGGTGAAGAAATTGTGCATTCTACATTTACATCAAACGATTATTTAACTTATACTATTCGTTTTGAAAACACAGGAACTGCTAATGCAATTACTGTAAAAGTTGATGATGTTTTAGATACTAAATTAGATGAAACTTCAATTAGAATGATTGGTTCTAGTCATGCAAGTACGTTACAAAGAATTGGTTCTAATTTAAGTTGGACATTTGATGATATTCAATTACAGCCTTCAATTCCTAATACAGAAACCGGAAAAAGTTATATTGTTTTTGAAGTAAAACCAAAACCTGGTTATGCTGTTGGTGATGTCATACCAAATACAGCAAATATTTATTTTGATTTTAATCCAGCTATTGTCACAAATACTTGGGATACTGAATTCGTTACAACTTTAAGTAATGAGGTTTTTGCTTTCGAAGATTTTACGTTTTATCCAAATCCAACAAAAAACAACATAACTATTGCTAATAAATCGATAATTGATTCGGTTGAAATTACTTCAGTTTTAGGTCAAAAAGTAATGACAAAAAACATAAATGCTCTTTCAAGTGAAATTGATTTATCTTCTCTTTCAAACGGAATTTATTTTGTAAAAATATTGTCAAACAATCAAATTAAAACGGTTAAGGTTATTAAAGAGTAATTACTTAATTCATGTGAAACAAAAAAATCCCAAAATTCTTTATTGAAATTTGGGATTTATATTTTAGATTCTGAATCGACTTCAGAATGACAAACTTATATTATAATTCTAAAGCTTTCTTAGGATTATTGTCTAATAATAACTCCATTGGGTTTTCTAATGCTTCTTTAACAGCAACTAAGAAACCAACAGATTCACGACCATCAATAATTCTGTGATCATAAGATAAAGCTACATACATCATTGGATGAATTTCAACTTTACCATCCACTGCAATTGGACGCTCAATAATATTGTGCATTCCTAAAATTCCAGATTGTGGTGGATTGATAATTGGTGTAGATAACATACTTCCAAAAACACCACCATTTGTAATAGTAAATGTTCCACCAGTCATATCATCAACAGTAATTTGCCCATCACGAGCTCTTAACGCTAATCTTTTAATTTCAGCTTCAACACCTCTAAAGGTTAAGTTTTCCGCATTTCTAACCACAGGAACCATAAGTCCTTTTGGTCCAGAAACAGCAATTGAAATATCTACAAAGTCATAAGCAATTTTATAATCACCATCCATCATTGAATTTACATCTGGATATAATTGTAAAGCTCTTGTGACTGCTTTTGTAAAAAATGACATATATCCTAAACCAACACCATTGTGCTTAGCTTTGAATTCGTCTTTATATTGATTTCTAATAGTATTAATTGGCGTCATGTTAACTTCGTTAAAAGTCGTTAACATAGCTGTTTCGTTTTTAGCAGCAACTAAACGTTCAGCCACTTTTCTACGTAACATTGATAATTTAGATCTTTCAGAACCACGAGATCCACCAGTTGGAGTTCCCATTGAAGGTACTGCATTTACTGCATCATCTTTAGTGATTCTTCCATCTTTTCCTGTTCCAACGATATCAGAAGGTTGAATGTTTTTTTCGTCTAAAATTTTTCTTGCTGCTGGAGAAGGAGTTTGAGAAGCATACGTTTTTTCAGCAACTGGAGCTGCTTTAGGCGCTTCTGGTTTTTTCTCTTCAACTTTTGTTTCTGTTTTAGCTTCAGTTTTAGCTGGTGCATCACCTTCAGGTTTTGCTGCACTTGTATCAATTAAACATACAACTGCTCCAACAGCTACTGCATCACCTTCTTCAGCTTTTAGTGTAATAATTCCACTTTCTTCTGCAGGTAATTCTAAGGTGGCTTTATCTGAGTCAACCTCAGCAATAGCTTGATCTTTTTCTACGTAATCGCCATCTTGTACTAACCAAGTTGCAATTTCTACTTCTGTAATTGATTCTCCCGGTGATGGGACTTTCATTTCTAAAATCATTTTCTTTTAGTTTAAAAGTTTACCCTTAAAATAACTAAGGGTTGTATTTGTGTTGTTATTTTATTGAAATAATGTTTTATCAAAAATCATGGCAATAGCATTTTTTTGACGCTTTTTAGAACGTTCGTAACTTCCTGCTGCTGGTGCACTGTAAGCTTTTGGTGATGCTAAACGAAGTTTAACCAAGTCAAAATTCATTAACATAAAACTGTAAGCTCCCATATTTTTAGGTTCTTCTTGAGCCCAAACATAGTCATCAACATTAGGATAACTTGCAATAATTTCTTTTATCTGATCCATTGCTAATGGGAACAACTGCTCTAAACGAACAACAGCTACATCATTTCTACCTAACTCTTCTCTTTGTGCAATAATGTCGTAATATACTTTTCCTGTACATAATACTAAAGTCTTAATTGCTTTTTTGTCGGCAACATTTGGATCATCTAGTATTTCTTGGAATTGTCCATTTGCCATTTCATCAGCTTTTGAAACTGCTAATGGATGACGTAATAAACTTTTTGGTGTAAACACAATTAATGGTTTACGGAAATTAGTTTTCATTTGTCTTCTCAACAAGTGGAAGAAATTCGCTGGAGTCGTACAATCTGCAATATACATATTATGTTTTGCACACATTTGTAAAAAACGTTCCATACGAGCTGATGAGTGTTCTGCTCCTTGGTTTTCATAACCATGAGGTAATAAGAATACTAATCCGTTTTGGTTGTTCCATTTGTCTTCACCAGCAGAAATATATTGGTCAATCATAATTTGTGCACCGTTAGAGAAATCTCCAAATTGTGCTTCCCAAATCGTTAAGGTGTTTGGTGAAGCCAATGCATATCCATATTCATAACCCACTACACCATATTCTGAAAGGTGTGAATTGTAGATGTAAAAGTTTCCTTTCTTATCTTTTATTTTATCAATTAAAACTACTTCTTCTTCTGACTCTTCAACTTTAACTATAGCATGACGATGAGAGAATGTTCCTCTTTCAACATCTTGTCCAGTAATTCTAACATCAAAACCTTCTGTAACTAAAGAACCATAAGCTAATAATTCACCCATTGCCCAGTCTAAATTATCCGACTCGAAATACATATTCTTTCTATCGTTGATAATTTTCTTGATTTTGCTAATGAATTTTTTGTCTTCTGGTAATTCTGAAATTGTTTTTGCAATCGCAGTTAATTTAGTTTTATCAAAAGTTGTGTCATATTTTTTAAGCATTCCATCATCCGAAACTTGCTCAAATCCTGTCCATTCATTTTGCATGAAAGGAGTGATAACAGTTAAATCTTTCTTACGAGATTCTTCTAAGTTTTCGTCTAATTTTGCTTTATATTTTACTTCTAATTCTTTAACATATCCAGCATCAATAATACCTTCTTGTCTTAATTTTTCAGCATAAATGTCTCTTGAGTTTTGATGTTTTGCAATAGCTTTATACAAAATTGGTTGCGTAAATTTAGGTTCATCACCCTCATTATGACCGTACTTTCTGTATCCTAATAAATCAATAAATACATCAGAACCAAATTCCATTCTATAATCTAAAGCAAATAACATTGCATGAACTACAGCTTCAGGATCATCAGCATTAACGTGAAGAACTGGTGACAAAGTTACTTTTGCAATATCTGTACAATATGTAGACGAACGAGCGTCTAAATAATTGGTTGTAAATCCAACTTGATTGTTTATTACAAGGTGAATAGTTCCTCCTGTTTTAAAACCATCTAAATTAGCCATTTGAATGATTTCATAAACAATT
Organism: uncultured Flavobacterium sp.; assembly: GCF_963975515.1. Lineage (GTDB taxonomy): Bacteria > Bacteroidota > Bacteroidia > Flavobacteriales > Flavobacteriaceae > Flavobacterium. The sequence continues at coordinate 190,966 of NZ_CAXBGY010000002.1, read as the reverse complement.
CCTTGTCCAGCTATTGCAGCATCACCATGAACGGCAATTGGCAATACTTTAGAAACATCATTTGGATATAATCTATCTTGTTTAGCTCTTGTGATTCCTTCGATAACTGCACCTACTGTTTCAAGGTGTGAAGGATTTGGCGCTAAGTTTAAGTTTATTTTTTTTCCTGAACTTGTACTTCTTTCTGAAGTTAAGCCTAAGTGATATTTAACGTCACCATCAAAAGTGTTATCTTCATCGTAGTCTTTTCCGTCAAATTCAGAGAATATATTTTGTGTATTTTTTCCGAAAATATTAGCTAAAACATTTAAACGACCTCTATGAGCCATTCCCATTACAAATTGTTCAACACCTCTTTCAGCTGCAGCTTCAACAAGCGCATCTAATGCTGGAATAGCAGACTCACATCCTTCTAATGAAAAACGTTTTTGACCAACATATTTAGCATGTAAAAACGTTTCAAAAGAAACTGCTTCATTTAATTTTCCTAAGATATTTTTCTTTTGATCTGGAGTAAAATTAGGTTGATTGTCATTTAAATCTAATCTATTTTTTACCCAAGTCAGTTTTTTAGGCTCACGAATGTACATATACTCAACACCAATTGATTGGCAGTATACTTTTTCTAAATGTTTTAAAATATCAGCCAAGGTACTAGCTGGCATGTTAATAATCTTAGCAGCATCAAACACCGTAGTTAAATCAGCATCTGATAATTCAAAATTTTCTAACGCTAAAGTTGGTGTGTATGTTCTTCTATCTCTAACTGGATTTGTTTTTGTAAACAAATGACCACGAGTTCTGTACCCATCAATTAAGCGAAGGACATTAAATTCTTTTTGTGTTTTTTCGGCAACATGATCACATGAAAAATCTCCATTAGTGATTTGTTGAGCTATATTTTCAGTACCATAGTTTGCTTGCGCAAAGTCAAATCCTTGGAAAAAACTTCTCCAACTTGGTTCAACACCGTCAGGATTTTCTAAATATTGTTCGTATAAATCGGCAAAGAAAGCCGTATGTGCAGCGTTTAAAAAGGAAAACCTATCCATATTGTGGTCTTAAAAGACATTTTTGGTTAAATAATTAGACAAAAGTACAATAATTGCAAATATATTTTACTTATTTTTGAATACTTTTATGAAATATTTAGAAATATAGGGTAACAATTTAATATAACAATGTATTTAATGTTATAAACTATAAAAAATGAAAAAAATGAAAAATTACAATCAAAAAACTATTTTTACTTTAATCACTTTAATTATTTTTACATTGGGATTTTCTCAAGATTCTAATCAAAAAAGTGAATTTTGGAGTAGAGTGCAATTTGGTGGTGGACTTGGATTGGCTTTTGGAAACAATTCAACTAATATTTCAGTTTCACCAAGTGCAATTTATAACTTTAATGAAAAAGTAGCTTTAGGTGCTGGACTTCAATATAGCTATATCAATCAAAAAGATTTTTATACAAGTCATTTGTATGGTGGAAGTATTATTGGACTTGTAAATCCTATACAAGAAATTCAATTGTCGGCTGAATTAGAAGAATTAAGAGTAAATACTGATTTTAACAATCCTAGCTTTATTAATGATAATTATTGGAATACTGCCTTGTTTTTAGGCGCTGGTTATAGAACAAATAATGCCACAATAGGTGTTCGTTATAACGTTTTACATAATGATAATAATAACATTTACACGACTGCTTTTATGCCTTTTATTAGGATTTATTTTTAAATCATGAAGCTTGTTTTTTCATTAAAGAACTTTATTATCTTTTCAGTAGCTTTTTTTTTATTTACAATAATTGGAACAATTTTACATGAATATGGTCATCTTTTAGTTGCAAAAAGTTTGGGTTATGAAACTAAACTCCATTATGGTAGTATGAGTTATCAAAAATATAACTCAAATATTAATGATACAATTATTGAACTATTTGAAAGAAACAAATATGCTATTCAAAATAAAAAAGATTTTACAGAAAAATTAGAGTTTTATACATTAGTAAATAAACAACAAAAAGATAGTTTTTTAATTAGAATTGGCGGGCCATTTCAAACTATAATTACTGGTTTAATTGGTTTTTTTCTTTTATATAAAAGAAATAGACTTTCTACTAGCCACTTTACGAAAATTGACTGGTTTCTAGTTTTTTTATCCCTTTTTTGGTTAAGACAAATTTTCAATCCAGTATTTTCAGTTTTAAAAAGATTTTTTAGAGGAAATGGAACACTTTTTGGAAGAGGTGATGAAACTGAAATTGCTAAATACCTTAATTTACCAATTGGTACAATCGATGTTATACTTGGTTTAATTGGCTTATTTATATGTTTCTTTGTTGTTTTTAAGTTAACCCCAATAAAGCATAGATATACATTTATTTTGAGTGGATTAATTGGCGGTTCTCTTGGATTCTATATTTGGATGTATAAAATTGGACCTTTAATTTTACCCTAATACTTATTCCTAAACCATACTTTTTGCCACTCTCTTTTTAAGATTAGAAATGTGACTTGTTCCGCTAATTGTATTAAATCTGAACCATCTAATTTTTTGATTTCAGATTCAGAAACATCTATAATATATAGTAGATTTAAATATTCTGCAAATTTGAATTGGATTAATTTCAGTATTTTTTCGTGTACTCTTTCTTTAAAATGTAATGGAAAAACATCCAGCGGAATATCTATAGATTCATTAGCCAAAGCAAAATCTTTATTGGTTTGTTCGATTAATTTAAAATATAAATGTTCCTCTTCTGCTTGAGAAATTAGAGAATCAATATTTTTGGGAAATTCAAACATAGAAATCTAAACGTTACGATTCATTAATTTCTCTCCAAAAACATATAGGATTTGTTTTTTCTCTTCTGAAATTTTCATTTTTTCTAAAGTTTCAAACGCTTTTAAAGTATATTCTTTTATTGCTTCTTGAGTAGCTTTACTTGCTCCAGATTCGTTAAAAACAGTTTTTACTGTTTCAATTTTATCAGAATTATCTTTTGGCTGAACAGAAAACAAATGCATCAATTGTTCATTATCTTCCTTCTCTCCAAATTCCAAAGCTTTTAGATATAAAAATGTTTTTTTATTTTCAATAATATCACCTCCAATTTGTTTCCCAAAAGTCTCCGGATTTCCAAAAGCATCCAGATAATCATCTTGTAACTGAAAAGCAATTCCTAAATTCAATCCAAAATCATAAATTAAATCAGTATTTTCTTGAGAAGTTTCAGCTACAATTGCTCCCATTTTCATTGCTGCACCGACTAAAACGGCAGTTTTATATTCAATCATTTTTAGATATTCTGGAATTGTAACATCATCACGAGTTTCAAAATCCACATCATATTGCTGTCCTTCACAAACCTCCAAAGCTGTTTTGCTAAATAATTTAGCTAAATCTCTAAAAACGTTTGGTTCATATTCTTCAAAATATTGGTAGGCCAAAATCAACATTGCATCACCAGAAAGAATTCCTGTATTGATATTCCATTTTTCATGAACGGTTACTTTCCCTCTTCTTAAAGGTGCATCGTCCATAATGTCATCATGAATTAATGAAAAATTATGAAAAACCTCAACAGCTGTTGCAGCTTGTAAGGCTTTTTTATAATCACAATCAAAAATTTCTGCAGTCATTAATGTTAAAACGGGACGCATTCGTTTCCCACCTAAACTCAAAATATATTGAATAGGCTCATATAAATTTTTAGGCTCTTTTGAAACTACTAATGAATTAAAATGTGAAGAAATAACTTCTTGATATTCTGAAATGGAATGCATCTTTTTGATTTAGGATTATAAAACTTCACAAAAGTAAAATATTTATAGCTAATATTCACCTAATGAAGGAATCAATAATTGGAATGTTTCCTAAATGTTAAATTTTGTTAAAAACTTTGGAAACTTTTTTGGTATTTAAAGTTTCCTTTGTAAGTTTGCACCCGAATTTAGAAACCTAAATTTGTATTAGAAGTTGAGTTAAACACAAAAGATACCGAAACAAGTTCGGCATAAGATGAAAGATCAAATTTTAAATAAAGCAACCGAAATGTTTCTTACACTTGGATTTAAGAGTGTAACTATGGATGATATTGCTTCTGAAATGGGTATTTCGAAAAAAACAATTTATCAACACTTCTCTAATAAAGATAGTTTAGTTAAAACTGTTACCATTAATTTATTCGAAAAAATATCTTGTGGAATAGACGAAATTATTTTAGCCAATAAAAATCCTATAGAAGAACTTTTTGCGATTAAAGATTTTGTAATGCAAAACCTAAAAGACGAAAACACTTCCCCAATTCATCAATTACAAAAATATTACCCAAAGCTTCATAAGTCATTAATGATGAAGCAATTTGACAAAATGGGGACTTGTGTAACCGATAATTTAGAAAAAGGTATTCAACTGGGATTATTTAGAAAAGAAATTCATAAAGAATTAATAAGTAGATTTTACTTTGCAGGAATGACAAGCTTAAAAGATGTAGAACTTTTTAATCCAAATAAATATAGTTCAAAAACAGTACAATCTTGCTACTTAGAATATCATTTAAGAGGAATTTGCACCCAAAAAGGAATAGAATATTTAGAAACAATAATAAAAACCCAATTAAATAAATAATGAAAAAAATAATTTTATTAACACTGCTTACTTTTAGTATAGCCACAAATGCTCAGGAAGTTAAAGAACTAACTTTAAAGGAAGCTATAAAATTTGCATTAGATAATAAAGCAGATTCCAAAAAAGCTAAATTAAACATCAAAAATAGTGAATATCAAATTCAAGAAATTCGCTCAAGAGCTTTACCTCAAATATCAGCTAATGGTAACGTGACTTATAACCCAATATTACAACTAAATGCTTTGCCTGGAGACTTTTTTGGAACTCCTGGCACAACAATTTTAGCACCTCTTGGTCAAAAATGGACATCTACGGCAGGTATTTCACTTACTCAATCTTTATTTGACCAATCAGTCTTTACTGGTTTGAAAGCTGCCAAATCTACTAGAGAATTCTATCAAATAAACGAAGAACTAACAGAAGAACAAGTTATTGAACGAGTTGCCAATGCTTATTATCAAGTATATGTACAGCAACAAAAATTAACAGTAACTGACAACAATCTTGTAAACACTAACAAAGTAAAAAACATTATACAAGGACAATTTGAAAATGGTTTGGCAAAAAAAATTGATTTAGATAGAATAACTGTTCGTGTAAACAACATAAATTCGCTACGTCAACAGATTTTAAACGCCATTACTCTTCAGGAAAATGCCTTAAAATTCTACATTGGAATGCCTATAGAAAACAAAATTAGTATTCCAAAAACAGAATTTGAAGTAATTCCACAAGACTTAACAATTAAAAATAGTTCAACTGATAGAAATGAATATTTACTATTAAAAAAACAAGAACAATTATTAGAATTTCAAAAAAAATCAATACAAGCTCAATACTATCCAACTTTGTCCTTTACTGGAAATTATAACTACATTGGCCAAGGTCCAGAAATGCCTCTTTTTGCAAAACCAGCAGATGGTGTTTATTGGTCGGATTTTGCTTCGATTGGTTTAAACCTAAAAGTTCCCATATTTACTGGTTTTGGAACAAGAGCAAAAGTCAGACAAGCAAACAACGCTATTGAAAACCTAAAGGTAGATATTGAGGAAACAAAACTATCGTTAGATTTAGGTTTTGAAAATGCTAAAAAACAAATTGAAAATAGTTTAATAACTATAAACAATCAAAAAGAAAATGTACAATTAGCACAAGAAGTTTTAAACAATACAAACAATAATTATACGCAAGGTTTGGCTTCATTAACCGATTTATTAGATGCTGAAAACGCACTAGTTGATGCGCAAAATAATTACACAAATGCAATTTTAGAATACAAATTAGCAGAAATTCAATTAATAAAATCAAAAGGAGAACTAAACACATTAATCAACAATTAATATTAAAATGAAAAAAATTATAATAACAATCGTAGTAATCGCTGCCACATTAGGAATAATTGGTTATGTATTGACAAATAATAAAAAGAAAAACGAAGCTGAAACGGCAGTTGTAGCAGAGAAAAATACCTCGATTTCGGTAAAATCAGATACTATTAAAAGTGAAATTGTATCGACAGATTTTATTGCAAACGGAATTTTCGCTCCTTTGCAAGAACTTAGCTTTTCTGCTGAAAATTCTGGAAGAGTAACCAAAGTTTTGGTAAAAGAAGGAAGTGTTGTAAAAATAGGACAAACTTTAGCTGTTATCAAAGCCGATAAAATTTCTGTTGATGTACAAAGTGCAAAAGCAAATTACCAAAATGCATTGGCAGACAGCCAACGTTTTGAAAACGCTTTCAAAACAGGTGGTGTAACAAAACAGCAAGTGGATCAAGCAAAACTAGCGTTGTCTAATGCAAAAGCTGCTTTAGATCAAGCTAACATCAACTTTGGAGACGCTACAATAAGAGCAACAATCAATGGAATTGTAAATAAAAAATACATCGAACCAGGTTCTGTAGTAGCTCCTGGAACACAATTATTTGATTTAGTTAATGTTTCTAAATTAAAACTAAAAGTAGCTGTTAATGAAAATCAAGTGGCTTCTTTAAAAGTTGGTTCAACTATAAAAGTAAAAGCGAGTGTTTATCCAGATAAAGAGTTTTCAGGAAAAATTACATTTATTGCTCCAATGGCTGATGAATCTTTGAATTTTCCAATTGAAATTGAAATTACAAACAATGCCAACAACGATTTGAAAGCTGGGATGTACGGAACGGCAAATTTTGAAACCAATTCTACACAAAAAACACCTATTAGAATTGTACCACGAAATGCTTTTGTAGGAAGTGTAAGCAACAACCAAGTATTTGTTATAAAAGATGGGACTGCTAAACTTACTAAAATTGTTTCAGGAAAAATTTTCGGGGAAAAAGTAGAAGTTCTTGAAGGATTGAACGATGGTGATGTTGTAGTTGTCAGTGGACAAATCAATCTTATAGATGGTGCAAAAGTGGACACAAAATAGTGAATTTTTTTGAATTGTAAATCAAAAATATTTACATTTTATACCCTAAACTTTAATTTAAAAATAAATGAAATTAGCAGAAATATCCATAAAAAGACCTACGATAATCGCAGTCTTATTTATCATACTAACCTTAGGAGGTATATTTAGTTATACCCAATTGGGTTATGAATTGGTTCCTAAATTTGAGGTAAATGTAGTAACAATATCTACAGTTTATCCAGGAGCTTCTCCATCGGAGGTAGAAAATACGGTGTCTAAAAAAATAGAAGATGCGATTGCATCATTAGAAAACGTAAAAAAAGTAGAATCTAAATCCTACGAAAGTTTGTCATTGGTAATGGTAACGCTTACCGCTGATGCAGATGCAGATTATTCGTTGAACGATGCTCAACGTAAAATCAATGCCATTTTGAAAGATTTACCAGAAGATGTAGATCCACCATCTTTGGTTAAATTCTCAATCAGTGATTTACCGATTATTACCATTGGAGCTACTTCAAGCATGGATCAAGTAGCGTTTTATGATTTACTCGACAAAAAAATACAACCTGTGCTTTCTCGTGTAAGTGGTGTAGCGCAAGTTAATTTAGTTGGTGGAGAAGAAAGAGAAATTCAAATTAGTTTAGATGCTAAAAAATTACAAGGATACGGGATTTCTGTTCCTCAAGCACAACAAATGATTTTATCTTCGAATCTTGATTTCCCAACAGGAAAAATCAAAACAAGAGAAAACAGTACTCTAATTCGTTTGTCAGGAAAATTCAAGAACGTTCAAGAGCTTCGTGATTTGGTTATTTCAACTAAGAACGGAATACAAGTGCGTTTAGGAGATATTGCAGACGTTCAAGATTCACAAAAAGAAGTGGAAAAGATTGCTCGTGTTAATCAAACAAATGCTATTCTTTTGCAAGTCATTAAACAATCCGATGCCAATGCAGTTGCTGTGAGTGAGGAAATCCAAAAAGCAGTAGCTCAAATTGAAACAGATTATAAATCAAGCAACGTAAAACTAAACATTGCTGATGATACAACTGGATTTACATTAGTAGCCGCAAACTCAGTAATGAAAGATTTATTTATTGCGATTTTCTTGGTGGCTTTCGTAATGTTGTTCTTTTTACATAGTTTTAGAAATGCATTAATCGTAATGGTTTCGATTCCGGCATCTTTAATTGCTACTTTTATCGGAATCAGTTTATTAGGTTACACGCTAAATTTAATGAGTTTACTGGGATTATCACTTGTGGTAGGTATTCTTGTGGATGATGCGATTGTGGTTTTGGAAAACATTCACCGACACATGGAAATGGGTAAAAATAAAGCCCGTGCTGCTTATGATGGAGCTTCTGAAATTGGTTTTACCGTAACTGCCATTACCTTAGTAATTGTTGTGGTATTCTTACCAATTGCAATGAGTACTGGTTTGGTTTCTAACATCATTACCCAATTTTGTATGACGGTTGTTATTGCAACTTTACTCTCATTATTAGCTTCATTTACAATTGTACCTTGGTTATTTTCTCGTTATGGAAAACTAGAACACATTACAAACAAAACATTTTTTGGAAGAATCATACTTTCTTTCGAAAGAGGTTTGGATAAATTCATCCATTGGGTAACTGGAATTTTAGAATGGTCACTTGTTCATAAACTAACTACATTATTTATTGTATTGGTTTTATTTTTCGGATCAATCGGATTAGTTGTCGGAGGTTTTGTTGGTGGAGAATTCTTTGCTAAAATCGACAAAGGCGAATTTATGATTCAAGTAGAATTACCAAAAGATGCCTCAATCGAACAATCTAATTTTGCTGTTCAAAAAGTAGAGAAATTTTTAGCCAACAAAAAAGAAGTAACAGGTCTAATTACTACTGTAGGACAAACCAGTGATGGTTTTGGAGGTTCTCAAACTACACTTTATAAATCAGAAATTAAAGTTACCTTAAATGACAAATCGGAGCGAGAAGACAATACGTTTATTTATGCTGCAAAAGTAAAACGTGAATTAGAGAAAGAAATAGTTGGTGCAAAAATAAAAACCGTTCCAGTAGGACTGTTTGGAGCTGATCAAGCACCTATATTACTTACAGTTACAGGGGCTTCTCAAAAAGACGCTATGGCTTTCGCTGAAAAAGCAATCGTATTACTTCGTAAAATTCCTGGAGCAACCGAAATGAAATTGACCTCAGAAGATGGAAATCCTGAGATAAACGTTCAGGTAGATCGTGATAAAATGTCTGCTTTAGGACTGGATTTAAGTACAGTTGGAATGACAATGCAAACGGCTTTCAACGGAAACACCGATGGTAAATTCCGTTCTGGAGAATATGAATATGATATCAACATCCGTTACGACGAATTCAACCGTTCTAACTTTACCGATGTAAGTGAATTGATTTTCATTAATAATGCAGGACAACAAGTAAAATTGTCTCAATTTGCAAATGTGACGCAAAGTTCTGGTCCAAGTTTATTAGAAAGACGTGATAAATCACCAGCAGTAAGCATAGAATCACAAGCTGTTGGTCGTCCGTCTGGTACAATTGCCAGCGAATGGGAAGCCGAATTCTCTAAATTAGAACGTCCTGCTGGAGTAAACTACATTTGGGGAGGTGATATGGAAAACCAATCAGAAGGTTTTGGAACATTAGGATTTGCTTTGTTAGCGGCAATTATCTTGGTTTACTTGGTAATGGTAGCGCTTTATAACAGTTTTGCAACACCGTTCGTTGTATTATTTTCTATTCCACTTTCGTTTATCGGAGCTTTATTGGCCTTAGCCTTAACAAACAACTCTTTGAACGTATTTACCATCTTGGGAATTATTATGTTGATTGGTCTGGTGTGTAAGAATGCGATTTTATTGGTCGACTTTGCCAACCACCGAAAAGAAGCCGGAGAAACCACTCGTAATGCTTTGATACAAGCCAATCACGCACGTCTTCGTCCTATTTTAATGACAACCATTGCGATGGTATTTGGTATGTTACCTATTGCATTAGCATCGGGTGGAGCAGCAGAAATGAACAACGGTTTAGCTTGGGTAATTATTGGAGGATTAGTCTCTTCTTTATTCTTAACCTTAGTTATCGTTCCTGTTGTATACTCAATATTTGACAGTATTAAAAATAGATTGCGTAAAGGAAAGATAGAAACTGACTATGCCGAAATGATGATTGAAGATTATGATCATAAAGAATTAAGCGAAGACGGTTTTACTGCCAAACATACATAAATAATAAAAAGCGCCTCTAATTTAAAGAGGCGCTTTTGTTTAATAATCTGTATAGCTATTTTAAGAACAAGACAAAATGACCATAAAAAACCAACAGAACAAACTGTTGGCTTAATTAAAATCCTTATAATTCTATTTCACTAATTCACTTAATACTTTATCTAATTCTTCAGAAGAAGGTCTATCTGCGTTTGCATTTAAAACATTTCCTTTTGGATCAATTAAAATAAATCTTGGTATTCCGCTTATGCCAAAATCCTTAACAAATTGCGAATTCCAATCATTATCCGCAAATAATTGAACACCACCTAAATTTTTATCGGTTACAAATTTTTTCCATTTATCATAATCTTTTTTAGTGTCAATAGAAATGCTTACAAACTCAATATTTTTACCATGATATTTTTCTTCTATCTTTTTTAAGAATGGTATTTCAGCTCTACAAGGAGCACACCAAGTTGCCCAAACATCAATATAAACGTATTTTCCTTTAAATTCTTCTAACTTAGTAACGCCTCCTTTATGATTTTCATAAGCAAAAGAAGGAGATGGATTGCCGTTAAGTTTCTTTATCAATAAATTCTCTGTATACATTCTTTGCATTCCAGAAAATTGTTGCGTCATCATTTTCTTAACTGTAGCTTTAAAAGTCTCATCTAATTTTCCTTTTTCTAAAGATTCAAAATCAGCTGTCTTTTTAGCTTCAAACATTTTATTAAATTCTTCAGTTTCTTTGTCAAAAGCAATTAATTCAAATTGTTCATCTTTTAATGCTTTTTGAACCATAAAATTATTTTCTTCTGCTCCTTGTCCTTTATAAACAATTGTTTCGTCAAACTCCTTAGTGTTCATAGTCATCGATAAGTTATCACCATTTTTTAAATACATTAAAGATGATTCAACTCCATCTGTGAATTGATGAATTCCATCTGCTGTTTCAAAAGCAGCTTCAAAAACAGTTAAATTTGATTACACAGGACAATTAGAAGAACAAGGAAAACAAATGACTTTCTTAATGGGAGCTTTATTCACAGGTTTATTCTTGATTTTCTTAATCTTAATTTTCCAATTCAACTCGGTTTCAAGACCTGCTATTATTATGGTAGCCGTATTTTTGAGTTTCATTGGAGTGTTTTTAGGACTAATGATTACTGGGAAACCATTCGTAATTATGATGACCATGATGGGAATTATTTCGTTAGCCGGAATTGTAGTAAATAATGGTGTAGTACTACTTGATTATACCGATTTATTAATTGCTAGAAAAAGAGAAGAATTAGGGGTTGACAAGAAAGAACTTTTAAGTAATGAACATGTGTTTGAAGCTATTGTAAAAGGTGGTAAAGCTCGTTTAAGACCCGTATTATTGACAGCAATAACAACGGTTTTAGGATTAATACCTTTAGCTACAGGATTTAATGTTGATTTCTTTAGTTTATTTGAAACGGGTAATCCACATATCTATGTAGGTGGTGATAACGTTATTTTCTGGGGACCATTAGCATGGACGGTAATCTACGGATTAATCTTCGCTACGTTCTTGACTTTAATTGTTGTTCCTGTTTTATTCTATTTAGTTAATAGAGTTAAAAACAGAATCAAAAATAGAAAAAATCACACTAAAACTATTGAAGAAATAGGCGGTTAATTAAGTATAAATTAATAATGAAAAACTCCTTAGATTAACTTCTAAGGAGTTTTTTTATTACATCAATTTGTTGTTTTAGCGACATAAATTCTATAGTAACATCTTTCATGTTGCAAAGTTCTATTAAATTAAAAACTTCTGCTTTATTTATACTATAATTTGATACAATCAGTATTAATTTATCTTTAAGTAACTTTATTCAAACTCTTTATTTTCCAATTAAAGATTAACAATTCTTAGTAAATGTTGTTCTTGTTTCAGAAATTTATTTTGGTTTCAATTCTTAAACAGCTTCTAATTAAAAGGTATTGAAAACCTTAATTAGTTTCCTTTATATTGCTCATTCATTTTGTTTTTCTATTAAGATGTCTGTTTGGAAATTATATATAACAAAAAACCACCAGTTTTCACTGATGGTTTTTTCCTTTTAAAAGATGAATAATAAAAAGTGTTGTATTTTTAGTTTAAAACTGCTTTAATTTCTTCTACAGCAGGTGCAGCGTCAACTTTACCTTTAATAGTTAATGATTTTGGTAATTGAGAATCACTAGTAGTAACTGTTATTGATTTTGTGAAAGCTCCAGCAGCAGATGCATTATATGTTGCAGCAACCATTCCTTTTTCCCCTGGTTTAATTGGAGTTTTAGTGTAATTAGCAGCAGTACAACCACAAGAAGGTCTTACATTTGTAATTAAGATTGTTTCTTTTGTAGTATTTGTGAAAGTAAACTCATACGTTGCTGGTTTACCTTGAGATAATGTACCAAAATCATGTATGTCATTTTCCCATTTAAGATCAGATGCAGCTTGTTTTGTAACAACATTTGTAGATTTTATTTCTGGACTTTGAGCAAAAGATAAAGCAGAGATGAATAAAGCTACTATTGTTAATTTAATTGTTTTCATAATTATATGTTTTAATAATTTGTTTTTATTTTACCTTTACAAAACTAAATATATTTTACAACGCTTTTGTTAATCACTTTTTAATAATTGTTAATGAGTTGTTAATGGCGTGATTTTTATATCATTTATGTGCTAATATAGCATCAATTATGAGACTAACAAAATTTAACATTGTAATATTCATAGGCTTTCTGGCAATTGTTGGAGTAATTATTATGCAATTATTACTTTTAAACAAGGCTTTAAAGTTTGAAAAGAAAGAATTAGAAAGTAAAATATTTTTTGCACTTCAAGATGTTGTTGAACGTATATATTCAGATAACAAATCGAATTTAATGTTTAATAAACAAATTCAAAAAGTTTCAGATGATTACTATATAGTAAATGTAAATGATGTTTTCGAAAATAAAATATTAGAACATTATTTAAAGGTAGAATTTCAAAAAGTAAATATTGATTTAGATTTTGAATATGCTATTTATAATTGTGGTTCTGATAAAATGGTTTACGGTAATTATGTTTCTTCAACAGGTAAAACAGCCGATAAATGTGAAGAATGTTTTTCGACCAATAGTGATTTAATCTATTATTTTGCCATTCGTTTCCCTGATATAAACAAAACGTTTTATGGCAATTTACAACAATATTGGATTTTTACTTTCGTGTTGTTCTTTGTTTTAATTGTATATGTATATTCAGTTTTTATCATGTTACAACAAAAAAGATATACAGAATTACAAAAAGATTTCATTAATAATATGACACATGAATTTAAAACACCATTATCTTCCATTTTAATTGCGTCTAATTTTGCTAATACTCAAAATGAAATAAAAGATAACCCTAAACTATCTAAATACATTCAAATTATTATTAATCAAAGCAATAAATTAAATCAACATATTGAAAAGATTTTATATGTTGCCAAAACAGATAGTAAGCAAATTGATTTAGTAAAAACAGATGTCGATTTGACCAAAACTATTGAATTAGTAAAAGAAAATATAGAACTAAAACATCAAAAAGAAAACATCTTTAAAATAGAATTAGATAAAAACTATAGTATAAACGCAGATGAATTTCATTTATATAATATTATATATAATATTTTAGATAATGCCGTTAAATATTCTGGAAAAGATATCGAAGTAACTATAAAATCTAAGGAAACAAAAAACGAACTAGAATTAAGTATTATTGATAATGGAACTGGAATTCCTTTAACAGACTTGCCTTTTATTTTCGATAAATTTTATAGAGTAACTCGTGAAGACAATAAAGATATAGAAGGCTTTGGAATAGGGCTTTCGTATGTAAAACGTATTTGTGATTTGCATAAATGGAAAGTTTCTTTGAAGAATAATCCAGATAAAGGAATAACCGTTAAGATTTTAATAAATAAAGAAGATGTAAATGGATAAGAAGCGAATTTTATATGTAGAAGATGATGAAACTTTAGCTTTTTTAACAGCTGATAATTTAGAAAACCATTTTGAAGTTGTTCATTGTGGCAATGGAAAAGAAGCTTTTGATCTTTTTTGTAAAGAGTCTTTTGATTTATGTGTTTTGGATATTATGCTTCCAGATATGGATGGTTTTGAAATTGCTACCGAAATTAGAAAACGAAACCAAGAAATACCTATCATTTTTTTAAGCGCAAAAACTTTAAAAGAAGATAGAATTAAAGGTTTAAAATTAGGTGCTGATGACTATTTAATAAAGCCCTACTCTATTGAAGAATTAATATTAAAGATAGAAATATTTTTAAACAGAAGTCAAAAATCAGTTGATAAAATCATAAAAATGTATCAATTTGGTTCGTTTGAATTTGAACCCGCAAACTATCAACTTAAGAATAGTGAAAAGAATATTACTTTAACTGAAAGAGAAGCTGCTTTATTGCAGTTATTTTTAGACAATCCAAATGATGTTTTAAAAAGAGAAAAAATATTAACAGCTCTTTGGGGAACAGACGATTATTTTATGGGAAGAAGTTTAGATGTTTTCATCTCACGTTTACGAAAAATCATAAAAGAAGAAACCAACGTTAGAATAGAAAATATTCCAAGAGTTGGTTTCAAATTAGTTGTAGAGTAAATTAAAAACTCATCACATAAGTTTCAAGTGCTTTTAATTCATCATCACTCATAGCTTTTGTAATAACAAAATTGGCTTTCATTACTTCATATTGTGAAGGATCAACAAGTGGTTTCCCTTCTTCTTTTAAGAACGATACAATACTTGCGTTTTGTTCTTTGTAGATTTTTGAAATTTCTGCCAAACTAGGTCCAATTACTTTTTCATTAGGTTTGTGACAGGCAAGACAAGCACCTTTTCCTTCAAAAAGCGCTTTTCCTTCAGCTAATAAAGGGTCTTCAGTAACTTCTTCAACTGCAACTTCGGTTGTTGCCTCTTCGGCTGATTTACCAAAATCTTCTTTTGGCTTTTTGTCACCACAACTAGCAAAAGCTATAGCAATTGATAGTGCAAAAATAGATTTAACATACATTTTCATTTTAAAAAATTTAAAAATTATAACAAATTTAAAACATCTAGTTAATTTAGAATGTGACAAATATCACATTCTAAATTACCAACCTACATAACTTGGAGGCTTTATTTCATTTAAATTAAGGTAAACAATCAATTGACCACGATGATGTGTTACATGATCTTGCAATAAATTTAGAATTTGCAATTTTGTCTTTGGTCCTGCAAAAAATTCTACTTTATCCTTTAAATTTTCTGATTTTGTATTTTTAATAACTTCATAAACTTTATCAAATGACATTTCCAACATTGAAATAATTTCGTCTTTTGAATACGTTTTTTCATCTTTCTTTTTATCAAATTTTTCAGAAGTAAAATATGTTGTACCTAACCAATCCATGTTTCCTTTAATGTGAAGCAATTGCTCTCCAAAAGACATTTCTCTTGCTGTGGGTTTATAACTATAATTTTCTTCGGGCATGGCTTTAGCAATTTCAACCAAATAAGTTTTCGAATTTTTCCATTTTTCAAGAAAAACCTCGATTGTTTCATTTTGAGAAAACCCAACAGATGAAAATAGTAAGATAAATAAAAGTATTGCCTTTTTCATTATTTTTGATTTAATATAATTGCTGCTTCTTTGGCAAAATAAGTTGAAATCAAACTTGCACCAGCTCTTTTAATACACATTAATTGTTCCATCATAATTTTATCATGATCTAACCAACCTCTTTCAGCAGCAGCTTTAACCATAGCATATTCACCAGAAACTTGAAAAACAGTTACTGGAATATTCACTGCATCTTTAACTTCTCTAACAATGTCAAGATAAGCCATTCCTGGTTTAACCATAACCATATCAGCTCCTTCTTCAACATCTGAAAGTGCTTCTTTGATAGCTTCAATGCGGTTAGCATAATCCATTTGATAGGTTTTTTTGTCTTTTGGCACTTCGACAGGCTCAGCATTAGACAAAGTGTCTTTTGGAGCAGAATCTAAAGCATCCCGAAAAGGACCATAAAAAGCAGAAGCATATTTAGCCGAATAACTCATAATTCCAACATTATGAAATCCTGCAACATCTAAACCTTGACGTAAACGTAAAACTCTTCCGTCCATCATGTCGCTTGGCGCTACAAAATCAGCACCAGCTTTTGCATGAGAAACAGCCATTTTTACTAATGCATTATTAGTTGAATCATTAGCAACATCTCCATTCTCTATAATTCCATCATGACCATAAATAGAATATGGATCAAGAGCAACATCTGGCATTACAATCATTTCCGGACAAGCTTTTTTAATCTCTTTTATAGCTCTTTGCATTAAACCGTTATCATTCCAAGCTTCTTTTCCGGTATTGTCTTTTAAAGAGTCATCTACTTTTACATATATATTTACAGCTCTTATTCCTAAATCGAATAGCTCTTTAACTTCTTCAACGGTTAAGTCGATAGAACGACGAAATATTCCTGGCATCGAAGGGATTTCAATTTTTATATTTTCTCCTTCCGCAATAAACATGGGAAACATAAAGTCAGCTGGACTTAAACTTGTCTCACGAACTAAACTTCTTATAGATTCATTTACTCTTAATCTTCTACCTCTGTGTAATGGAAACATAATTTT
This sequence comes from uncultured Flavobacterium sp., assembly GCF_963975515.1. Classification (GTDB taxonomy): domain Bacteria; phylum Bacteroidota; class Bacteroidia; order Flavobacteriales; family Flavobacteriaceae; genus Flavobacterium. The sequence goes on along the minus strand of NZ_CAXBGY010000002.1, from coordinate 174,011 downwards.
CTATATTTAATACAAAGATAAAAATACTAATTCTTTCTATACTAATTAATAATCTAAAATTAATATTTTAATACTTAGACTTTGAGAAAAATACAAAAATGTTATTTTAAACTCTTTTTGTTAAAATAAATCTTATTTTTGAAACATGAAAAAATTTATTTTTTTACTTCTATGTGTTTTATTAACAAGTTGCTTTCAAGTAACCGAAAAAATAATACACAGAGCTAATCAAAGCGGTGATTATAGCTTGGTTATTGATTTTTCTGATTCTTGGGTAAAAACTAAAGCTGCCATAATGTTAGGCGAAGTTGAAGGAGAAAAAATCCCTAGTGAAGCCGAAATGAAACAAAAATTAGCTCAATTTAGAAATGATGCTTCAAAAATAAAAGGAGCTTCAAAAATCTCTACTTCTTATGATTTTAGTAATTATGTGTTTAAATTAAATTTTAGTTATAATTCTCTTGAAACTTTGAACGCAGTATTAAACACCATAGACAAAGAGACTAAAACAGACCATTTTAAAGAAGTAGACGGTGTCTTTGAACGTATAGCTTCATATCCAATTCCAGAAAAATTAAAAGAAAAGAAAGATAAAAAAGAAGATTTAGAAGAAGCAAAAATTACAGCAGTTTATACTTTTGATAAACAAATTAAGACTGCTCAAAATACAAACAGTAAATTTTCAAAATCTAAAAAAACGGTTTTTTTAAAGCATAATGTATGGAATGTTTTAAATGACAATAGCCTAATGAATAATTCCATCAGTTTTACACCTTAATATTTTTTATGAAAAATTTCTACGCACTATTAATGTTAGTACCATTCTTTGTTTTCAGTCAAAACAACAAAGAAGATTATGATTATTTTGTACAATTCAATACTACTCAATTTGCTAAAAAAGTCAATATTGACAATTTGTTTAGTCATAAATTATTTAAAAGCTTCAATAAAGAACAATCAGATTTTAAATTGAATGATTTTGTTGCCCTATTGGATAAATCTAAAAACGTAACAATTCACGGTACTTTTAAAGACAGTATTTCATATACACAAATTACACTTCCAATTGTGGATGAAAAGAAAATTACAGAACTAGTTCAGCGAATGATGCAAAAAGGTAATGTTTCTAAAAAAGATAAAATTGTAAAAAAATCAAACTATTCAATTTATTCACCAACAAATGAAGATTACTCATTGGCTTGGAATAAAAAAGTTTTAGTTGTGTATGTAAGTTACGAAACAAATCCAAGAAATTATTACGGAAATAATCCTTATGGAAAAGTTTATGATGTTGAAGAAACAGTATATGATGATTATTACGAAGAAGAAGCAGTAGAGGTGGTTGAAGAAGTAGTGGTTGAAAGTACAGAAGCTATAGAAGAAGAATATGCTGTTGAAGTTGTTGAGGTTGAAGAAACGGAAGCAGAAGAAGCTTATGACAATTATTATGACGATGCTTATTACAAAAAAATGAGAGAAGATAATGAAAAAAGAGTAGCTGAAGAAAGAAAGATAAAACATGAAAGACAATCTAATGAAATTGCTAAATTGTTTAAAAAAGGATTAGATATTCCAACTTCTTCAAAAGTAAATAAAGATGCTGATATTTCTGCTTGGATGGATTATCAAGCTTTGACAGGGAAAATGACTTCGTTATATGCTTTTTTTGGTAAAATGACTCCAAAAGCAATTCCGCATGAGTTAACTTATAGCATCAAAGGTATGAATATGGATATGTTTTTTGAGAATGATAAAGCTAGAGTTATACAAACACTTGAATATACAGAACCTTTAGCGAATGTTATGAAAAAAGTGATTTCAAGAAAACCTAACCAGAACATTTACAACTATTTTCCAAAGAACGAGCCTTTAGGTTACTTTACTTATCACATGAGTACAGAAGAAATTCTGAAAAATTATCCAGCAATTATTGAGCAATCATTTTCTAGTTTACCAATTGAAAAAGATGGAATAGATATCGTAATGGATCTTATGACAACTATAGTAGATGAAGAAGCAACTGCAACTTTATTAGATGGTGATTTTGCAATGTTCTTTCATGGTATGGAAAAGTTCAATTACACATATAAATCAGTTGAATATGATGATGATTATGAAGAAATTGAAGTGGAAAAAACCATTGTTAAAACTAAACCTGTCTTTTCTTTTATTTTAACTTCAACACATCCTAAAATGAGTGAAAAACTAATAAAATTAGGTTTAAGAAAAGAAGTGATAGTTCAGGAAAATGGTAATTACAAAGTAAAAGGAAACAATGAGTTTGGTGATATGTATATTGTGAAAGAAGGAGATGTTCTTGTTTTTTCTAATGGATTACAATACTTAGAAAAAGGTTCTCAATCTGATTTTTCTAAAAAAATAGAAAAAGAATCAACTGATTATTATTTCTCTGGAAATTTCAATATTCAAAACTTCATTAAAAGCTATATGTTAGTAGAAGATTTTGGAAGAGATACGGCAAAAGCATTGCGAGTAGCAGATCAATTTAGAAATATTGAAATGAAGTCATCAAACAAATTAGATAGCAATAAAATGACAATAGAAATGAATATGAATTCAAGTTTTTCTAATAAAAACATCATTTTACAAACATTAGATTTAATAGATTATTTGAAATAAACTAATTTAAACTAATAAAAAAGAGCAGTAATTTAAGGATTACTGCTCTTTTTTTATACCCATTCTTTTGGATTCATTAATATTTTAATTAGCTTTTCTTCATCACTTCCTTCTTCAGGATGATGGTCATAAACCCATTGCACATGTGGTGGCAAACTCATTAAGATACTTTCAATTCGACCGTTAGTTTTGAGTCCAAAAAGTGTTCCTTTATCATGAACTAAATTGAATTCTACATAACGACCACGACGAATTTCTTGCCAAGTTTTTTGTGCTTCTGTAAAAGGTAAATCTTTACGTTTTTCAACAATTGGAACATAAGCTTCTAAGAAACTATTCCCAACTTCAGTTACAAAGTTAAACCAGTCTTTCATTTTCATGCCTTCGGTTTCTTTGCAATAATCAAAGAATAATCCACCGATTCCACGAGCTTCATTTCGGTGTGCATTCCAAAAATAAGCATCACATTGTTTTTTATATTTTGGATAAAATTCAGGATTATGTTTATCACAAGCTGTTTTACACGTTTGATGAAAATGAGTTGCATCTTCTTCAAACAAATAATAAGGTGTTAAATCTTGTCCACCACCAAACCAACAGTTGATTACATTTCCGTTTTCATCATACATTTCAAAATAACGCCAATTTGCATGAACTGTTGGCACCATTGGGCTTTTAGGATGAATCACTAAACTCAAACCACAAGCAAAGAAATCGGCTTCACCAACATTGAATAATTTCTGCATAGAATCAGGCAACTTTCCATGAACAGCTGAGATATTTACACCACCTTTTTCAAAAACGTTTCCGTTTTCAATTACGCGAGTTCTTCCACCACCACCTTCTGGTCTATCCCATAAATCTTCACGAAATTTGGCTTTCCCGTCAATAGTTTCCAAACCCTTGCAAATTTGGTCTTGTAGGTTTTGTATGTATGCGAAAAATTTATCTTTCATTGTTAGTTTATTATTTTATAATCAACCCAAATAGCAATTAATATAGTTGAAACTATAAAAATGTAAATAAAGTAAGTATAAACACCATACAGTATAAAGTCCAGTGGGTATAATATTAATCTTATTTTGAATTTTTATCTTCATTTAACTGCTAACTAATTACTGAACACTGACTACTTCTTATACTCTTTAACAGCATCCACAAAAGCCTTTGCATGATCAACAGGAATATTTGGTAAAATTCCGTGACCAAGATTTACAATGTAATTATCTTTTCCGAATTCGTCAATCATTTCGTGAACCATTTTTTTGATAACCGGAATTGGAGATAACAATCTAGAAGGATCAAAATTACCTTGTAATGTTTTCTTTCCACCTGTTAAATAACGTGCGTTTTTAGGAGAAACTGTCCAGTCTACACCAATTGCTGCTGCTTTTGATTTTGCCATTTCGTCTAATGCAAACCAACATCCTTTTCCAAATACAATTACCTTCGTTTCTGGTGCTAAAGCTTCTACAATTTGATTCATGTAATTCCATGAAAATTCTTGATAATCTGTTGGAGAAAGCATTCCTCCCCAAGAGTCAAAAATTTGAACAGCATTTACACCATGTTTTACTTTTTCTTTCAAATATAAAATAGTTGTATCCGTGATTTTTTGCAATAATAAATGTGCTGCAACAGGATTTGAAAAACAAAAACCTTTTGCTTTATCAAAACTTTTAGAACCTTTTCCTTCAACTGCATAACAAAAAATTGTCCAAGGTGAACCAGCAAATCCAATTAAAGGAACTTCGTTATTCAGCTTTTCTTTTGTCATGTCGATAGCATCCATTACATAACCTAAAGTTTCGTTGATGTCTGGAATAAATACTTTATCAACATCTGAAGCTTTACGAATTGGATTGGGTAAAACTGGTCCGATTCCGTCTTCTAATTCCACATCAATTCCCATGGCTTGAGGAATCACTAAAATGTCTGAAAACAAAATAGCAACATCCGGTTTAATGATTCTAATGGGTTGAACCGTTATTTCAGAAGCCAATTCTGGTGTTTTACATCTTGTAAAAAAATCATATTTTTCTTTAATTGCCATAAATTCTGGCAAATATCTTCCTGCTTGACGCATCATCCAAACTGGTGGACGATCAACTGTTTCGTTGTTTAAGGCTTTTAAGAATAAGTCGTTTTTAATCATTTTTTCTAAAGTTTCAAAGTAACTTAGTAGCAGAGTTACTAAGTTTTATTTATAATGTTTTATTACTTCATCAATTACATTTTCAACAGTTGGTTGAGCTGCAATTTGTATGTTTTTTGTTTTACTTTCTAATGCTTTTGCGGTTGTCGTTCCAATGCAAAAACAAGTTTGATTTTCTATTTTGTTTTTTATCAAATAACTTTCAACAGCCGATGGACTAAAAAATAAAATTCCATCAATGTTTTTTTTTATTTTCTTTGGATTTAAAGCTGTTTCATAAACTACTGTTTCATTCCATTTTATATTGTTTTCGTTTAATAAATCAGGAAGTGTATTTCTTCTAATGTTTCCTGAAAAAAAGGTAAACGAATGATTTTTATATTTCTCTTTTATAATAAGTCCTAAATCATTTGCATAATCAGCACTTTCTTCAACTAAATAATGATGTTTTTCAAGGAAAAGCTTTGTTTTTTGTCCAACACAAAATATTTTTTTATCCCTTACTTGGTTTTCTATTCTGCTTTTTAAAACGCTTTTAATAGCATTCTTACTTGTAAAAATGACATACTCATTAAGTTTTTTAAAGTGAAAATCTATTGTTGTAGTCTTAATAAACTTCTTCTCTATTACATTAAAGTTAACATCAGAAAGTTTTTTAATTTCTGATTTTTTTAATTTTTTTGTAGATAGAATTGTCTTCAAAGCTTATAATTTTATTTCACTTTCCTCCTGATCTTCACAATAATAAGAAATGTCTTTATTATTTCCATAGACTACTAAAATATCACACTCTTGTAAAACAGTTTGTGGTGTAGGACGACCAATAGTTTCTTTAATTATGGTTTTTTTACCTATTAAATTACGCTTTTCACGCTTTCTAATTATTGTAATTAATGTTAGGTGATACTTATCAATATCATTCAATTCTGCTAAAGTTTTACCGTGAAATTCTGATTTTGATTTAACTTCAGAAATCGTATAATTGTTATCCAATTGGTAATTTTCTAAAGTAGTTTTAAAGTTAATTTGTTTAGTTAATCTATCCGCAGAATCTTGTTCTGGATGAACAATACTGTGAATTCCCATAGCTTCTAAAACCGTATCATGAATTGGTGACAAGGCACGAGAAATAATCTTAACATCAGAAAGTTTTTTAATAATAGCTGTTGTAATAATAGCTGCACCTTCATTTTCTCCAATGGCAACAACAACTTTATCAGCATCTTTTAATGGAACAGCATCAAAGGCTAATTCATTAGTTGAGTCCATACAAATAACATGTGAAATTTTGTCTTTTAAAAGATTTATTTTTTCCATGTTTTTGTCAATTCCAATAACTTCATTGCCCGTTTCCGTAAGCGATAACGATAATGACATTCCGAAGTTTCCTAGTCCAAAAACGATTACTTTCATTTTGTATAGTATTAATTTATCAAAATATTTTCTTTTGGATACTCATAAAATTGATGATTCAATTGACGAAGTAATCCAACCATTAAGTTGAGCATTCCAATTCTACCAATAAACATTGTTGCAATTATTACATATTTACTTGGTTCAGATAAAGTTGATGTAAAATTCAAACTTAAACCAACTGTACTGTAAGCAGAAAAGCATTCAAAAACAACCGTTAAAAGAGGTGTGTCACTAGGTTCAAATATCAATAATGCCATGATGGAAATTCCAATCACTATTAATGAAATGCATAAAATAGCAAAAGCTCGAGAAGTAGAATCACTACTAATTCTTCTTCCTAGAATCTGAATGCGACCTTTACCCATTGCAACCGCAAAAATGTTTAAAGTTGCTAATGCAAAGGTACTCGTTTTTATACCACCACCTGTTGATGCTGGCGAAGCTCCAATCCACATTAAAAAGATCATAAACAATAGTGAAGGAACATTAAATTTTGTAAAATCTACTGTATTAAATCCGGCTGTTCTTGGTGTGACGGAGTTAAAAGCTGCATTCGTAATTTTTCCAAACACAGTATCATGCATTAAAAGAGTATTATTGTATTCGGATATATATAAAAATATAAAACCTGACAATAGTAAGAATAAAGTAGTATAAATTACCAATCTTGTATTTAAAGTTATAATTCTAACTTGCTTGTGAATTCTACTTTTATCAAATAATTCTAAGACATAAGTTTTTATATATTGATAGAAGTTGAAAACTATGTTGTGCCCTAGTCCTCCAAAAATAATTAAAATCATAATTATCCATTGTAAGAAGTAATCAAACCTTATACTTTCATCAAATAATCCAGCTGAGAAAATTGAAAACCCTGCATTACAGAAAGCTGAAATAGAGTGAAATATTGAAAAGAAAAATTTATTAGTTATATTATCATTATCTAAAATTGAAAAGTAGATAAAAACGGCTCCAATAAGCTCAACAGAAAGTGTAAAAATAACGACATTTAGAGCAGCTCTAAAAACATCTTTAAGTCCTTCAGTAGCGATAAAATCCCTAGTATTTAAACCTTCTTTAAACGATGAACTTCCTCTAAAAAAGAAAGCAAAGAATGATGTAAATGTTAAAATTCCAATTCCACCTAGTTGAATTAAAACTAAAATTATGGATTGCCCAATTATTGTAAAATCTTTTGCTGTATCAACAACGGCTAAACCTGTAACGCAAACAGCACTAGTTGCAGTGAATATAGCATTTGTAAATGAAATTCCATTAGTCGTTGCACTAGGAAGCATTAATAAAAAAGCACCTGTTAAACCTAATATAATGAAACTTCCAACAAAGACAATTGCTGGGTTAAAATAAATATCATAGATATGACGAACCAAAACTAGAAGCCGTATCAAAAAGTAAAAAATTAATCCACCTTCTAATATTGGTTTAACTTTTTGTAATATAAATGAAAAACTAAAATCTAAATTAGATAATGCAACAATTAAGGACGCAAAAAGTATTGAAGATAATAATATAACATTAGCTAATGCTACCTTTTTATTACTTTTAAACTTGTACCTAATGAATTTGAAAAGATTGAAACCTAACAAAGAAAAAGACAAAATAATCAATCCAATTACGTGAGGAGAATTATAATTTTCTTTAAAATCATACCCAAAATCAAACACGATAAACAACAAAACGATGATGTCAAAAAATCGGTAGAGGTAATTGAGTAATGATTCTTTTTCCATTTAATTCTGAACTTGTTTCAGAATCTTTCGAAACTGAAACGTTTACATTTTATTTCACTTTTAATTCTGATCGAAGTTTTTCCATTAAAGGTTTTGCTCCGTTTTCTAAAATATCTTTGGCACATTCTTGACCAAAGTTTAAATAAGACTCAAAATTACAACTTTTTTCAATGGAATACTTTTCTTTTCCGTCTAAAGAGAACAAAACACCTTGAAATTCAATTAGATTGCCATTTTTCACCGCCAATGCACCAATTGGAGCCGTACAACCACCTTCTAAAGTTCTAAGAAATTGTCTTTCTATATAAGTACAAATTTCAGATTCTTTATGGTTTAATTTAGCTAATGCTTCTTTAGTGAAATCATCCTTTTCCATAGCAACAACAACCATTGCTCCTTGAGCTGGAGCTGGAATCATCCAATCTAAATTTAAAAAAGTATCTGGTTTTAAGTTGATTCTTTCTAAACCAGCTGCGGCAAAAATTGCACCGTTCCAGTTGTTATCTTTTAGTTTTTGCATTCGAGTATTTACATTTCCACGTAAATCTTCTACTTTGTGAGAAGGATATTTATTTAACCATTGTGCTTTTCTTCTTAAACTTCCAGAAGCAATTGTTCCTTCTAAATTTAAAAAATCAAGGTTTCCTTTATGAACTAGTATATCTAAAGTATTGGCTCTTTCTAAAACTGCTGCTTGAACAATTCCAATAGGCAAAGCAGTTGGAACATCTTTCATAGAATGAACAGCAATGTCCACTTCACCTTTAAGCATAGCAATATCTAGAGTTTTTGTAAAAATTCCTGTGATTCCCAGTTCATATAAAGGTTTGTCTAAAATTAAATCACCTGTAGATTTTACGGCAATAATTTCAGTTTTATACCCTAAATCGTGAAGTTTGTTTTGAACTGTGTGCGCTTGCCAAAGAGCTAATTCGCTATCACGTGTTCCTATTTTAATAACTTTTTGAGACATTTTGTTATTTTTCGACTGCTTCAATTTGAAAAATCTTATTAATCCACTCAATACTTTCATCAACAACAGTGTCTTCACTTTTTAAGTGATTGGCAAAGTGATTTGTAATTTTCTGAATGATTCTATTACTGATAATTTCAGCTTGTTCTTCGTTGAAGTTTTCTAGTTTTTTTCTTTGGTAATTTAATTCGATCTGTTTTATTGAACCTAATTTCTCTTTAAGAGAATGAATTGTAGGAGCAAACTTTCTGGTTTTTGACCATGTTAAAAATTCAGCGATTACATCTTCTATTATCAGTTCTGCAGCTGGAATATGTTCTTTTCTTTTTTCAATAGTTTCATCAGTAACTTGAGACAGATGATCTAAATGAACTAAAGTAACGTTTGGATTAGCTTTAACATTTTCATCCACATTTTTTGGAATCGATAAATCTAATATCAACAATGGTTTTTTCAACTTTAATATTTCAGCATCAACAGTTGGATTTTGAGCACCAGTTGCAACCACTAAAACATCTGTTTTTTGAATTTCTAGTTGTAAATCTGCATAATCTTTAACAATTAAATTGAATTTACCCGCAACTTTTTCTGCAGTAGCTTTTGTTCTATTGATAAGAACTATATGCTCATTTTTAGTGTGTTTTACTAAATTTTCACATGTATTTCTACCTATTTTACCAGTTCCAAAAAGTAAAATGTTTTTATTTCCAATATCAGAAACATTATTCATAATATATTGAACAGAAGCAAAAGAAACAGATGTTGCTCCTGAACTTAAATCCGTTTCATTCTTAACTTTTTTACTAGCCTGAATAACAGCATTTACTAATCTTTCAACATATGAGTTAGCTAAACCTAATTTCTTACTTTCATTAAAACTTTGCTTGATTTGCGAGATAATTTCGAAATCACCTAAAATCTGACTATCTAAACCTGTTCCTACTCGAAACATATGATTTAAAGCCTCTTTGTTTTTATAAACGTAAGCCACTTGCTGAAAATCTTCAACTGTTCCTTTACTATTCTCACAAAGTAGTTTGATTAATTGAAAAGGGTGTTCTGCAAAACCATAGATTTCTGTTCTGTTACAAGTTGAAGTAACTAGCAGACTTTCTATTCCATCATTTTTGGCTTGATGTAATAAATTCGTTTTGGCGTTTTCATCTAAACTAAATTTACCCCTCATTTCGGCATCAGCTTTTTTGTAGCTTAGTCCAACGGCATAAAAAGAAAGATGTTTTCCTATTGTAAAAGTATCCATATAATTTACTTTACCTAAAAGTAGTACAAATGTAGTTTTATGATTTTTATAAAAGTAACGCTAAAAGTACTTTTTGTAACGATTGCAGAATTTTTCGTTAAAAAAGTATTTAAAAAATAAAAAACACTTAAATTTGCAGTATAATCAATGTTTGAAGAGCAATTAGTTTAGAACGGTTCTAAATAAACCCAATCAATAATTGACAAACAAATCTAAAAAAAATATCGCTATGAGTACTGCAGAAGAGATAAAAATTGAGCCTGATTTTATTTTATTGCGTTTTCAAAATGATACTGATGAAACGCAACGTTTTGAAAAACAGGTTAAAACGGGATTAATTCAATTTCATTTTAATGTAAAAGGTAAAGGAAAATTTATTTTCAACAATGGAGGTTATGCTTTGGATTTGAAGGAAGAAAAATCTCTTTTGTTATATAATCCTCAAAAAGAACTACCTCTTCATATGGAAGTAGCTCCAAAATCTTGGATTATATCTGCTTTAATTTCAATTAAAAAATTTCATACTTTATTTTCAAATGAAGCTGAATATATTCCTTTTTTAAGTGACGAAAATATTGAAAAAAAATATTATGGTGAAGAAGATATAAGTCCAGCAATGGCAATTGTGTTAAATCAAATATTTCACTATAACCAAAACTCTTCTATCAAAAACTTATATTTAAAAGGTAAAGGCTACGAATTATTGAGTTTATATTTTAATAGAAATGAAGATCCAAACGCAGAACAGTGTCCGTTTTTAATTGATGAAGAAAATGTATTAAAAATTAAAAAAGCTAAAGAAATCATAATTGCTAACATGGCTGAACCACCTGGTTTACAAGAATTAGCAGATCAAGTTGGGTTGAACATTAAAAAATTAAAAGTAGGTTTCAAGCAAATTTATGGCGATAGTGTTTATAGCTTTTTATTTGATTATAAAATGGAATATTCTCGTCATTTATTAGACAGTGGTTCTTATAATGTAAATGAAGTTGGATTAAAAATTGGCTACAGTACATCAAGTCATTTTATTGCAGCCTTTAAAAAGAAATTTGGAACAACACCCAAAAAATATTTAATGAACTTAAACTTGAATGTTTAATAAAAGCATTGATTTAAGTAATATATCAATAGAGAAAAAATAGAATAATAGTAAAGAATAAAGAACAAGACTTTTTACTTTTATAAAGAATAAAAATGATTGTTTAAATTACAATTTAGAAAATGAAAAAAGGAGTATTATTAGTAAACTTGGGTTCACCAGAAAGCCCAACACCAAAGGATGTAAAGCCATATTTAGATGAATTTTTAATGGACAAATACGTAATTGACGTTCCATTTTTATTAAGAGCTTTATTGGTAAGAGGAATTATTTTACAAACAAGACCTAAGAAATCAGCTGCGGCTTATGCAAAAATCTGGTGGGATGAAGGTTCACCTTTAATTGTCTTATCAAAAAGATTGCAAGCTAAAATTCAAAAGCAAGTTAGTATTCCTGTTGAATTAGCAATGAGGTATGGGAATCCTAGTATTGAAAGTGGTTTGCAAAAATTAAGTGATCAAGGAATTACGGAAGTTTTATTGTTTCCATTGTATCCTCAATATGCAATGGCTTCTACTCAAACTATTTTGGTTTTAGCAGAGAAACTACGTAAAGAGAAATTTCCTCATATGAGTTTTACAATAATTCCTGCTTTTTATAATCAGAAAGACTATATCAGAGATTTATCAAATTCAATAAAAAGACATTTAGAAGGTTTTGAATATGATCATTTATTATTCTCATATCACGGAATTCCAGAACGTCATATTCGTAAAACAGATGTAACAAAAAGTCATTGTAAAATTGATGGAAGTTGCTGTAATACACCTTCACCAGCACACGAATTTTGTTACCGTCATCAATGTTATGAAACAACAAAATTGGTAGTTGAATTTTTAGGTCTTGAAGAAGGAAAATACAGCCAAACTTTTCAATCGCGTCTAGCAGGTGATAAGTGGTTGACTCCTTACACTGATGTTGAAATTAATAAAATGCCAGAAAAAGGGATTAAAAAATTAGCCGTTGTAACTCCAGCTTTTGTTTCAGATTGTTTAGAGACACTGGAAGAAATTGCGATGGAAGCTAATCATCAATTTAAAGAAAATGGTGGTGAAGAATTCTTAGCTATTCCATGTTTAAATGATGACGATGATTGGTCAAAAACTTTGAGCCGTTGGGTGGATCAATGGGCCTTTCAAAACCAAGAGCAAATAGTATAATGGCACTTTCTTCAACAGAATTAGGTACATTAAGTATAAAACAATTACTGATTAAACAATCAGTTCCTGCTTCGATAGGCATTTTATTTATGTCTGTTAATATTCTTATTGACACCATTTTTGTTGGACAATGGATTGGCTCATTAGCAATTGCTGCTGTTTCAGTCGTTTTACCTATAACATTTCTAATTTCTTCATTAGGAATGGCATTAGGAATTGGAGGAAGTTCTATAATTTCAAGAGCATTAGGTGCTGATAATCATGAAAAAGCCTTAAAAACTTTTGGAAATCAGGTTATGATGACACTTAATTTGGCCGTCATTGCTGTTATAATTGGTTCTTTTTATTCAGAAGAAGTCTTATTACTTTTTGGTGCCAATGGTGAAATTATGAAACCCGCCAAAGAGTTTTTTATACCTGTATTGTATGGAGTACCTTTTTTAGCTCTTTGTATGATGGGAAACACAGTAATCAGAGCCGAAGGAAAACCTAAGTTTGCTATGATTGCAATGATAATTCCAGCTTTTAGTAATATAATTTTAGATATAATTTTTATAAAATTTATGGATTTAGGAATGTTTGGAGCTGCACTAGCAACATCTATTTCCTACTTCATGTGTTTTGCTTTTATTCTGTGGTTCTTTATTTTTAAAAGTGAATTGCGCTTACATTTAAAACACTATGCCTTAAACTTTAAAATTGTTTCAGAAATTACTTCTCTTGGTTTTGTAACTTTTGCAAGACAAGGAGTTGTTGCTATTTTATCCATAATTTTAAATCACACTTTATTTATTTATGGTGGAGAACATTCTGTAGCCGTATATGGAATTATAAGTCGAATGTTAATGTTTGCATTATTTCCAATATTAGGAGTTACGCAAGGATTTTTACCAATTGCAGGCTATAATTATGGAGCAAAAAACTATGTTAGAGTAAGTGAAACTATTTCGACATCCATAAAATGGGCGGGAATTTTAGCAACCTTAATTTTTATTGTAATTTTAACGTTTGCAGAACCTATAGTTGCTGTTTTTTCTACAGATGAAAGTATCATAAAAGAAACACCAAATGCATTGCGATTGGTTTTTGCAGCATCACCAATTATTGCTATTCAGTTAATTGGAGCAGCTTATTTTCAAGCAGCAGGAAAAGCTTTTCCTGCACTTTTGTTGACATTAACCAAACAAGGGTTTTTCTTAATTCCTTTAATCTTAATATTACCAAATTATTATGGTATTTTTGGAGTATGGATTTCATTTCCAATTGCTGATGTTTTATCAACTTTAGTGACAGGTTTCTTTTTAAAACGAGAAATGAATCGCAAATTAACACACGTACAAGATGGAATATGATTATATAAAAGCATTACATTTAATCTTCGTAATCACATGGTTTGCTGGACTTTTTTATATAGTTCGCTTATTTGTTTATCACGCGGAAGCCAAACAAAAACCACAACCAGAACAAGATATTTTAATAAAACAATATCAAATAATGCAATATAGGCTTTGGTATATTATTACTTGGCCAAGTGCTGTCTTAGCTAGTTTATTTGCTTTTTATTTATTGTATTTAAATCCAAGTTGGTTATCGCAACCTTGGATGCATGTAAAGTTGGCATTCGTTTTGCTACTTTATATTTATCATGCAAAGTGTCATCAAATATTCAAGCAATTACAGAAAAATGAAGTAAAGCACACCTCCAACTTTTTCAGAATTTGGAATGAAGGAGCTACAATAATTCTTTTTGCAATTGTATTTTTAGTCATTTTAAAAAGTGCTATTAATTGGATTTTTGGTGTAATTGGAATTTTTGTGTTTTCGATTTTAATTATGTTAGGATTTAAATTATATAAACGCATTCGAGAAAAGAATAAAAGCTAGTGACATGAAATAATTATGGATAGAATTTTCAATATAAAACACCTTTCTTTAAGAGTTAGAATATTTCTTTCCATGATATTCTTAACTCTTATTGCGTCTATTTTAATCGCGGCTGTTTCTATCTATCAATTTAAAAAGGAAGCTAGACTATACCATCAAGATCGTCTAGAAAGAAAAGAAAATGCAATAGTCGAACATATTAATTATGTCCTTCAAAACACAACTTATCCATTAACAACAAAGAATATTCCGTTAATTTTTAAAGAAAAAATAGGTGAAATATCAGACGTTCATAGTATGGAGTTAAATCTTTTTGATTTAAGAGGAAATTTATTAATCTCTTCTAAAGCTGGATTTAAACAAGACAAAGAAACCTCAAAAATAAATCCTTCTACACTTAAAATATTTGAATCTGCAATTGACAAAAGATATGTAGAATTTCAAAAAATAGATACTATAAATTTAAGAAAATCATTCACATATATTAAAGACAACAAGTTTAAACCTTTAGCTATTTTAAACTTACCTTATGAAGAAGATACAGATTTTTATGATAATGAATTAAAGAATTTTTTAATTCGTTTTGGCCAGGTATATGCTTTTATGTTTTTAATCGCAATTGCTTTGTCTTATTTTTTATCAAGTTATATCACAAAATCATTAAAAATCATTAGCGACAAAATTCAAGAGACAGAATTAAATCAACTAAATGAACGTATCGTTTTAGAAGATGGTAGTCAAGAAATCAACTTACTAGTTCAAGCTTATAACAATATGGTTGACAAATTAGAAGAAAGTGCTACAAAATTGGCTCAAAGTGAACGTGAACAAGCTTGGCGCGAAATGGCAAAACAAGTAGCACACGAAATCAAAAACCCATTAACACCAATGCGATTAACAGTTCAAAGTTTTCAATTGCGTTTTAATGAGAATGATCCTGAAATAAAACAAAAATTAGATGACTATTCAAACACATTGATTCAACAAATTGACACAATGAGTTCTGTTGCGAATGCATTTTCTAATTTTGCTACTATGCCAGCACAACAAAATGAAACTTTAAATGTGGTTAAAATTGTAGAATTATCTTTAGATATTTTTAATGAGGATTTTATTCGTTTTTCGAGTTTGGAAGATGAAATTATTACACGTTTAGACAGAACACAATTAATTAGAGTGATAACCAATTTGGTTAAAAACGCTATTCAATCTATTCCTGACGAACAAGAAAACAAACATATTGAAGTAGATGTATTTCGAGAAGAAGGAAACGTAATTATAACAGTAAAAGACAACGGAAAAGGAATTTCAGAAGAAAATAAAGCTCGAATTTTTGAACCAAAATTTACCACCAAATCTAGCGGAATGGGTTTAGGTTTAGCCATAATTAAAAACATAATTGAAAATTACAACGGAACAATAACTTTTGAAAGTAAGGAAAATATCGGAACAGAATTTTTTGTTTCGTTCCCTATTACAACATAAATAAAAATAAATTAAATCATATAAAATGGAAAATATTTTAATAGAAAAACAAGACAATATTGCAATAGTAACTATTAATAGACCCGAAAAATTAAATGCTTTAAACAAAGCAACTATACAAGATTTACATGATGGTTTTAAATCCTTAAATGAAGATAAATCTATTAAAGTAATTATTGTTACCGGAAGTGGCGAAAAAGCTTTTGTTGCTGGAGCAGATATTTCAGAATTTGCGAACTTTTCAGTAGAAAATGGTGGTTTATTAGCCGCAAAAGGACAAGAAATATTGTTTGATTATGTTCAAAACCTTTCAACTCCAGTAATTGCTGCCGTTAATGGTTTTGCACTTGGTGGTGGATTAGAATTAGCAATGGCTTGTCATTTTAGAGTAGCATCGGATAATGCAAAAATGGGTTTGCCAGAAGTAACTTTAGGTGTAATTCCAGGTTATGGAGGAACACAACGTTTACCGCAATTAGTTGGTAAAGGAAGAGCTATGGAAATGATTATGTCAGCAGCTATGATTGATGCAGAAACAGCTAAAAATTACGGATTAGTAAATCATGTTGTACCACAAGCTGAGTTGATAGAATTTACAAAAGGAATCGCATCCAAAATTGCTAGAAATTCATCAGTAGCAATTGCAAAGGCTATTGAGTCTATTAATGCAAACTATAAAGATGGTGTTGATGGTTTTGAAGCTGAAATCAAGAATTTTGGTGCTTGTTTTGGAACAGAAGACTTTAAAGAAGGAACAACAGCCTTTTTAGACAAAAGAAAAGCAGTTTTTCCGGGTAAATAATTAAAAAATAAAAAAGGAGCTTAATTGCTCCTTTTTTTATTTCTCTCCATCCCATTCCGCATAAAATTGCGATAAGAATTTCTCCATAAATTGATGTCGTTCTTTAGCAATTGTTTTACCTGAATCTGTATTCATTTTATCCTTTAGAAGCAATAATTTTTCGTAAAAATGATTTAAAGTTGGTGCTTCACTATTTTTATATTCTTCTTTACTCATGTTGAGTTTTGGAGCAATATTTGGATTAAAAATAGGACGATTTTTAAAGCCTCCATAATTAAATGTACGAGCAATTCCAATAGCACCAAGTGCGTCTAATCTATCAGCATCTTGAACAATATCTAATTCCTTTGAACTAAATTTTTTGTCAAAATTTCCACCTTTAAAAGAGATGTTGTCGATTATGTTAAGTACATGAATAATTATTTCGTCTTTAACCTTCTCTTTTTCAAGAAAATCTCTTGCTAGTTTTGGGCCAAGCGTTTCGTCACCATTATGAAATTTACTATCTGCAATATCATGTAATAAAGCTCCAAGCTTTACAATTTCTAAATTACAATCTTCATTTTCGGCAATTAGCAGAGCATTTTTATAAACTCTTTCAATATGAAACCAATCATGACCTCCTTCAGCATTTTGAAGTTTTTCTTTTACAAAAAGAATTGTTTTATCTATTATTGACATTTATATACATTTAAAAAATTCCAAAATCACTTAAGAAGTTGGAATTTCTTATTTTTAATATTAATTTTTTTATGTAATTAAAGCTGGTTTAACCCATTTAAAAACATGACCTTCTTCTGGAATAACTATTCTTTCAGAAACTCTTGCCATACGAGCTGGAAGTTTCATTAAGAAGTCTCTTGCTTTTTCAGCTTCATCTGTAAGACCTGTAATTTTGTCAATTTCCCATTTGTCAATTAACTTTTGCATAATATCAACATAATCAGCTGCAGTGTAAACTCCTATTCTTTGTGCAGAATCTGAAAACTGTTCAAAAGCAGAACTTATTTTTTGTCCACTTTCTCTCAAAAAACCTGCAGGCATGATAATTTTGTGTTTCATCATGTATTGAAAAGCCAACATCATTTCACTTGGATCTACTTTAAAAATCTGTGTTACAAATTCGCTATAAGCATGATGGTGACGCATTTCGTCTCCAGCAATTAAACGACACATTTTAGAAAGTTTGTTATCACCATATTTTTTAGCCATTTGAGCTACTCTATTATGTGAAACATAAGTAGCTAATTCTTGAAAACTAGTGTAAACAAAGTTTTTATATGGATCTCTTCCGGTTCCAATATCAAATCCGTCGTTGATTAAATGTTGAGTTGTCATTTCAACTTCTCTCATATTTACCCTTCCAGATAAATACAAATATTTGTTTAAAACGTCTCCATGACGGTTTTCTTCTCCTGTCCATTGTCGAATCCATTTACTCCATCCGTTTCGTTCTACATTATCAATCCCTTCAACATCCATTAACCAAGATTCGTAAGTAGGCAAAGCTTCTTCAGTAATTGTATCACCTACAAGCGTTACCCAAAAATCATATGGTAAGTCTTTAGCAATTTCTCTTAATTCTCTAACTTCTTCATAGAAGTTTTCATTTTGAGAATCAGGCAATAAATCTGTTGGTTGCCATATTTTTTCAACTGGGATTAAATATTCATCCACAAAGCTATCAATCCTTTTTTCTAAAAATTGCATAACTTCTAATCTTACATTTTGTATTGACATATCTTATATTTTAATAGATTGAACTATTGTTTTTTCTGTTTTTTCTGAAATTTCTTCAAAAGAATAATCCGAAATTTTTAAAGCTTGATGTATCTGAAAATTTATTCTATTACCCAAACCTAAAGGAAATTGTCCAAATTTAGTCATTTTCCACGAATTATTTATTGTAATTGGTACAAAGTAAGCATCTGGTGCAAATTTGTATAACATTTTTAAACCATTGATAGAAAAAGGTTTAGGAATTCCAGTTTTACTTCTAGTTCCTTCTGGAAAAATCACCACAGAATAATTATTTTTATTGATGAATTCACCACATTTTTTAATCTCGGTTAAGGCTTGTTTGGGATCTTTTCTATCAATAAGAGCAGAACCTCCTTTCCTTAAATTGTAAGAAACACTTGGAATACCTTTTCCTAATTCTTTTTTACTAATAAATTTAGGATGAAATTCTCTAAAAAACCAAAGCATAGTTGTTATATCATGTAAACTTTGATGATTTGCCACAAAAATAATTGGAACATTTTTAGGAATATTCTCTTTACCTAAAAGGGTATATGTTGTTCCTAAAATATGTGCGGTTCTAAGTAAAAATAAATTCATGTAAGCCACACTTACTCTGTGTGCATTATAACCAAATACGTTAAAACAAATCCATTGAATAGGATGAAAAATCACTAACCAAATAAAGAAAAGTGTTGCATAAAGTATAGAAAGAGGATATGAAATTAACTTTTCCATCAAAAAAAAATAATTTCTACAAATGTACTATTATAAAATAAAAAAACCATCACTTAAAGCATGGTTTTAGTATGCTAGCATAGTGTTTTGCTTATTGAAAAATTATTGGTTTAGTTGTTTTTGGAATTTTTACAATATGAAAAGGATGTGCCACATCAGCAGTTACACCAACTTGTAGGTTTTCAACAGTAACAATAATGTTGTTAGCACTTTCCTGAATATTTGTAATATCAATAGTTGTTGTACTATTAAATACTTCAGTAACAAAAATAATTATGAAATTTTGAAAATCAATATTTGTTTCAGAAAAAGCAGTGCTGTTTATAACTCCAATAGTTGAAAAATTAGTCATCAATGTCTGCCAATCAGAAGTATTTGAAATCACAATATTCTCATTACCATAAATATTATTATAATTCAAATGCCCTTTAATTATTTCAGTAGGAATTATAGTTTGAGGATAAACAATTACATCATCATTGTCATTAGAACAACTAAAAATAAAAAATGAAATTAGCAATAAAATAGTAGTCTTCATAACTTAAATTGTTTAATTATAAGATGCAGTTTTTAAACATTGGTTGCGTAAAATAAAAAATCCCTAACTAAAATATAGAAAGGGATTAAATTTTTTCAATGAAAATTGATTAACAATGTTCGTTGAATGCGTCTTGTAAGTTTTCTGCAATTAATTCAGCTGGACGACCTTCAATATGATGACGTTCTAACATATGAACAATTTCACCGTTTTTAAACAAGGCAATACTTGGTGATGATGGAGGAAAAGGGAACATTTGTTCTCTTGCCGCATCAACCGCTTCTTTATCTACACCTGCAAATACAGTTACTAATTTTGAAGGTTTTTTAGCACCTTCTAAACTCATTTTAGCACCTGGACGAGCATTTCTAGCAGCACAACCACAAACCGAATTTACTACAACTAAAGTAGTTCCTTCTGATTGAATTGCATTCTTTACTTCGTCAGCACTATATAAATCTTGAAAACCAGCGTCATTTAATTCAGTACGCATTGGTTTAACCATTTCTTCTGGATACATAATTTTTGATTTAGATGTTCGGATATTCCCATTAAAGATTTTCCGATTATTTATTCTTTACAAAGATACAATGATTTTTAAAGATTTATTTTAAAGAAACTATAAAATTTAATTATTGTGCAATAGATAATAGTATATTAAAAAATTCTTCCAAACAAAGCTTTCATAAATGGAATTTTTGGACATTTTAAAATGACTTTTAAATCTTCTAATAATGAAGATTCTTCATCTAAAAACTTTAAGATTAAACCTGATTTTCCGCTTTCAAATAAACCAGAAAACAACTTTGAACCTATTGCATTGTTTTTAAATAAAACATCAATAAAAAGCAAATCATAAAACCAGAATTTGTCTTTTTTATGAAAATTAGTAAAGTCTGATTCTGTTTCTAAAAACTTGACTAATTGTTTAGATTTTTTAGTCACATTTTTAAACGTAAAACCTGTACTTGCTTTTGTCCAACCACCAGCAGAACCAATGTTTATTACATTTTTTGAATTATGTTTCCAAAAAGGGTAACTCGTCATTGGAATATTTCCCTGTTCTTTTTCGATTATTTCGTATTCAGTAATTCCTAAATTTTTAATGTACAATTCAATTTCATTTTCATACTCTTCTTTTGCAAGTAAATCTTTTGAAAACAAAGTATATTCTAACAAAGCTTCATTTTTGGATGTTGGTAAAACGTACATAAAACGAGTATTTCCTTTTTGTTTTATAGAAAAATCCATAAAAGTCGCTGCATTTTCATCAAAAACGGGTTCCTTGCTTTTAATAAACCAACCAATAAAATGTTGTTGTAATAAAGGATATTTTTCTTGCGAAGTAATTAAAGTTGAATTAAAAATAGAATTAAAAACCTTATTACAAGTAAAACTATTTTGTTCCGTTTTAACCAAACAATGATTTCCCAATTCAGAAAAATCAGTAACTTTTTCTTGTAAAAAATGAATGTTTTCATGCTTAGAAATTTCAGCAAAAATGAAATTATACAAATCTAAACCTTGAATCATTTTATAGTGATATGGCTCAATATCTAATTTCTTTCTAAAATTTTCATTGGCAAAAAGAGTTGTATCCCATTTTTTAGAAATTATTTCTTTTAGAACTTCCCCTTCTTTGGAGGGGTGTCCGAAGGACGGGGTGGCTTCCCAAAAACACCAAGTTCTATCATTCGTTTTTTTAGCATCACTATCAATTAGAAGAATGGTTTTGTCTTCTATTTTATTAGACAAAATCATTTCATAAACTGTCAGTAAAGCAGCTAATCCAGTTCCTGTAAAAATGTAATCGTAATGTTTCATTTGTCAAAGATATTGAAACCAACTTGTATTTTAAGTATCAAACAAACGTTAAACCTTATAAAAACTAAACTTTCAATATAAAAAATAATTAGTTTTGAACTTTAAATAGAATTTTATGTTACACGAATACGACAAAGCTTGGGCTAAATACCAAGAGGGTTTAAATATTTTACCTTTACCAATGACTTGTTGGGAATTTTATAACCTTCCTCGAGCAGAAGAAAAAGAGTTTAATGATATTCAAACTTTGTGGTCTGAAAAAGTGATTTTTGCCAAAACAAAAAAGAATCAAAATTTAGCTATTTTAGTTACTGATGCAAATTTAAAAATTGTTTTTGCTTCTAGTAATATTACGCTAATGAATGGTTATGACTATAAAGAAATTAAAGGCAAATCGCCAAGAATGTTTCAAGGTGAATTGACTTCTGTTGAAAGTAGAAAAAATATTAAAATAGCTGTAGAAAAGAAATTACCTTTCAAAGAAAATATAATCAACTACAAAAAAAACGGTGAAACTTATATTTGTCAAATAGAAGCTTATCCTAAATTCGACAACAATGGCAATTTTGTAAATTATATCGCATTTGAAACTGCTGCTTAAAAAATTTGGTTTTTTTTTAATTTAATCAATTCGATACCTTAAACCTAAAAACATTCTAATTCCTTGATTTGGTCCATAAACATAACTTGGATCAAATGTTAATGCATACGGATTATTTCCTGTAGAAGTTGCGTTTCCATTACTATCAAAAACAACATTTTTGTCAAAAGGATCATTAGCTCTTGCAATCAAAAAAGGATTATTTTTATTTGGTGTCCAATCTAATAGGTTTTTAACGCCACCATATAATTCAATTCGGTTAATCTTTTTATAGGTAAATTGAATATTTTGAATGCTCCAAACAGGTGAATATTCACTTCTTGGATCTAAACTTCCTAATAGAGGCAAACGCATTGGACCATATAAATTTCCTGTATAATCAATAGATAAATACCATTTAGCAATATCATAAGTAATTCCCCAAGTAGCGCTAATTTTTTCTGTTAATATTGGCGTTGAAGTTATTCCGTTTCTTTTATTTTTAGATTCTAAAACCGTAAAACCCATCATAGTTTTTAAACCAAAAGGAAAAATTAATTCTAAATTTCCTGTTACTCCATAAGTTTTAGAATACCCATTTAAATTTGAATAAATTATTTGATTTGGATTTGTATCATAATCAGGTAAAATTTGATTTTTAAAATGTGTATACCAACTAGAAAACTCTATAACAGAATGAATTCCGCTCTCAAATTTATACTTCTTTAAATAATTAAAATTAATATTATACGAAGTCTCAGGATTTAAATTTTCTGTAATAATAACATCTCTAGAACCTGTTAATGCAGCATGCTCTTCGGTAAATAAATTTACAACTCTAAAACCTGTTCCTGCATTTATTCTAAAAACATCATCTTTAGAAGGTTTCCATTTATAGGCAATTCGTGGAGTAAATATTGAAGCATGAACTGAATTATAATCAAATCGAGAACCTAACAAAACACTGTGTTTTTCGGCTAATTTTATCTCATCTTGAATAAATAAACTGCTAATTTTACTTTTTTCAGAATTTATCGTAGCAGTTGTATTGTCATTATAGTATTGATAACGAAATGCAGCACCAAGAAGTAAATCGTGATTACTAATTTTTTTATCCCAAGTCAACTGACCGTAAGCAATTTCTTGTTGAGCTAAAAAAAGAATATCTCCATAAACTGAATTTTGATCATGGTTTGTATAAGAAAAAGAAGCAAACATGTTTTCTGAAACGGGCAATTGATATTTACCTAGCACTTCAAATCTTTTAGTATAAATACTTTCGCCATATACTTGATCACCTCCTCTAAAACTTTTATTCCATTGTAATTCTCCACCCCATCTATCTTCATAAAAAAAACGACCTGCAAAAGTTAATTCTTTATCATTTTTTCTTTTAATGGTAAACTTATTAAAGACAGAAACTCTATCCTGAAGCGTAACATCAGTAAAGTTGTCATTATTATTATCAATAGGGTTATTGTAATTAAAATAGTTAATCCCTAAAAGAGAATTTACATTTTTACCAATTTTATATTTAGCTCCAATATCGATATTGTTTTCTAGCCAAGAAGTACTAAACACATCAGCATAAAATAATGGAGCAGTTTCTGGACTTTTAGTAATAATATTTATCAAGCCACCAACAGCTTCACTTCCATATAAAGAAGAAGCTGGTCCTTTTACAATTTCAATTCTGTCTATTAATGAATTTGGAATTCCAGATAAACCATAAACCGTTGAAAGACCACTAACAATTGGCATTCCGTCTATAGTAACCATAGTGTACGGGCCTTCTAAACCATTAATATGAATGTCTCCAGTGTTGCAAATGTTACAATTTAATTGAGGACGAACACCATTTACATTTTGCAAAGCTTCAAAAATATTTGAAGTTGGATTTTTCTTTAGGAACACAGCCGTATAAACTTCTACAGGCACAGGAGATTCTAATCTCGAAACAGCTTTTAAAGTCCCGGTTAATACAACTTCATCTAAAGTGTCAATCTCATCTAACTTGCAATTTAAAATTAGTTTTTTTTGATTAAAAACAGTGATTGTCTTTTTGATAGTTCTAAATCCTGTATAAGAAAACTGCAAAGTATATTTTCCGTTAGGAATATTTTCTAGTAAATATTGACCATTGTCATTAGTTGTGATTCCTTTGCTTAGTTCAATTAGGTAAACTGTAGCAAAAGGTAAACTTTCGTTTTCTGAAGTAACTTTCCCTGTAATTGATGTTTGAGAAAAAGTACAAATGGAAAATAAGAGTAGTATAAAATATATTTTCATGTAACTTTAAATTAATTTTTAGGCAAAACTAAAAATAATATTCGCGCCATCAAAATAAATTTTTATATATTTGTATAAAATTTATAATAATGACTACTTCAGAAGAAAATTATTTGAAGGTAATTTATCACTTATCCGTTGTTTCTCCAAAAGGAGTAAATACCAATGCAATTGCAGGAATGCTTGAAACAAAAGCGTCATCTGTAACCGATATGCTGAAGAAATTATCTGAAAAAGATTTAATAATTTATAAAAAATACCAAGGAGCATCTTTAACCGAAAAAGGAACATTAACGGCTAAAATGATAGTGAGAAAACATCGTTTGTGGGAAGTTTTTTTGGTAGAAAAATTAAATTTTAGTTGGGATGAAGTCCATGAAGTTGCAGAAGAATTAGAACACATTCAATCAGAAAAATTGATAAATAAACTTGATGCTTTTTTAAATTTTCCTGAATTTGATCCACATGGTGATCCTATTCCAAATGCAGATGGTGAAATTAAAAAAGTCCAAAAACAATTATTGTCTGATGCAAAAATTAATGTTTCCTATAAATGTGTTGGAGTAAAAGATTCCTCAGCAGAGTTTTTACAATATTTAGACAAACAAAAAATTGCTTTAGGTTCAACTTTCAAAATTTTAGAAAAAGATACTTTTGATGATATTCTACAAGTCGAAATTAATGGTGAAAAAATTACGATTTCAAATAAAATAGCTACTAACCTATACGTACAATAATTATGTTTCAAGATTTATTAACTTATTTAGAAAGCATTGATCCCATATTGGCTGCTTTTTATGCTACAATGTTCACTTGGTTTGTTACCGCTTTAGGAGCTTCTTTTGTGTTCTTTTTTAAAGGAATGAATCGAACATTTTTTGATGGAATGCTAGGTTTTACAGGTGGAGTTATGGTTGCTGCAAGTTTTTGGAGTTTGTTAGCGCCATCAATAGAAATGAGTGAAGGAGAAGGATTTATTAAAGTAATTCCGGCTGCAATTGGTTTTGCACTTGGAGCACTTTTCATTTTTGCTTTAGACAAAACTTTACCTCATTTACACATTAATTTTAAAGAAACAGAAGGAATAAAATCACCTTGGCAAAGAACCACTTTATTAACGTTAGCCATAACAATGCATAACATTCCTGAAGGTTTAGCTGTTGGAGTTTTATTTGGTGGAGTTGCCGCTGGAATTCCAGAAGCATCTATTGCAGGAGCAGTAACTTTAGCTATCGGAATTGGAATTCAAAATTTCCCTGAAGGAATTGCAGTTTCTATGCCATTACGTAGAATGGGAATGAGCCGCAGAAAAAGTTTTATGTACGGACAAGCATCTGCTTTAGTAGAACCAATTGCTGGAGTTTTAGGAGCTGCAGCTGTAATATTTTTTACACCAATTTTACCTTACGCTTTAGCATTTGCAGCTGGTGCGATGATATTTGTTGTGGTTGAAGAAGTAATTCCGGAAACGCAACAAGCTAATAATACTGATATTGCAACTTTAGGATTTATTGGTGGATTTATTGTAATGATGACTTTGGATGTTGCTTTAGGGTAAATTTATTTCACAGAGATTCACAGAGAAATGGAAGATTCACAAAGTTTTATATCTTTGAGAAACTCTGTGTGAATACTTTATGTAACTTTGAGAAATAAACTTTTAGTCTAATGAAATACTTTACACCAATTATAATTCTTTTTATTTTCATAAGTTGTGCTTCAAAACAAGTTGCAAACGAAAACGAGATTCTTATCAACTCAACCTCATTAACTAATGTTGGGAATGATTATGAAATGAAAATCTCTAAAATCATTTCAGATTCGCGTTGTCCTGAAGGAGTAGAATGTATTTGGGTTGGTGAAGTTCAGTTGGAGATTGAGATTTATAAAAATCAAAAACTTGAAAATACAGAAAGACTTTCTATCAGCTATAAAACATTGGAACAAAACAAACAGTTTTTTGCTGAATACATTTCGACAGTTAAAAAAATAAAAAATATTTTGGTTCAACCGATAAAAAAGGAAGGTCAAAATATTGAATTAAAAGAGTATGTTTTGAAAGTTGAGTTGGAGTAGATTATATGTGTAGAATTATTAAAAACATATCATGGTAAAGAAATTTATTTTTAAGAATAAACATTTTATTGTTTTATTTACTTGTTTTACTTTTTTGTTGTTTAGGTATTTTTATGATGATGATAAAAGGCATCATGATTTGAAAGAGTTAGCTTATGAAAACATATTAAAAGAAACAATTCCAGAGGGTTTTGTTATTAGTAAATTTACAGACACAACTTATGGAGCTAGAAATGCAACTATTATAAATGTTGGTGGTTTAAATTATAATGTTAATGAGTCAATTTACAACAAAATTAATATTGGAGATAAAATCAAAAAAGAAATTAATAGTGATAAAATATACATCAATAATAAAGAATATGAATATTACTTTGCTAATTAACTAATTTCACTTAATGACAAGCACAGTCATCACCACAAGATTTTGATTTCTTATTAGATTTTTTCCAGAAGAATTTTTTTACTAAAAATCCAACAGCTATAAAAAGCGCTATGTAAACTAATATTTCTTGCATATTATTTTAATAATTGATAAGCAATTAAAGCTACAAGATAAGCAAATCCACTCATAACCACAAGTTGGATTACAGGCCATTTCCAAGAGTTAGTCTCTTTTTTCACAATTGCTAAAGTACTAATACATTGCATCGCAAAAGCATAAAACAACAATAACGAAATTCCGGTAGCAAAATTAAACACTTTTTCACCTGTCACAGGATTTATTTCTGCTTGCATTCTTTTTTTAATGGTGTTTTGCATATCATCTTCATCATCGTTTGCACCAACACTATAAATTGTAGCCAATGTTCCTACAAAAACTTCTCTTGCAGCAAATGATGTAACCACAGCAATTCCAATTTTCCAATCGTAACCTAAAGGTTTTATCGCTGGCTCAATGGCTTTACCCATAATTCCAACATAAGAATGTTCTAACCTATATGTATTGACTTTAGTTTCAATTAAACTTGGGTCTAAATCAAGATTATTGGCTAAAATATCTTTTTCAACTATTTGCTTTGCATTATCAAAATCTTTAGTTGGCCCATGAGAACCTAAAAACCAAAGAATAACCGATAAGGCTAAAATAATTTTTCCAGCACCAAAAACGAACGCTTTTGTTTTTTCCAACACATTGATTGCAACATTTTTAAACATTGGAATTTTATAACTTGGCATTTCGACTACAAAATACGTTTTACAACTTAATTTCAAGAATTTATCTAACAACCAAGAAGAAAAAATGGCCATGAAAAAACCAATCAAATAAAGTAACATTAAGGCTAAACCTTGTAAACTTAGGAAACCTAAAACTTTTTCTTCAGGAATTATTAAGGATATTATAATGGCATAAACAGGTAATCTAGCGGAACAAGTAGTAAATGGTGTTACTAAAATTGTGATTAGACGTTCTTTCCAATTTTCAATGTTTCTAGCACTCATAATGGCAGGAATCGCACAAGCAGTTCCAGAAATTAAAGGCACAATGCTTTTTCCTGACAAACCAAATCTTCGCATGATTTTATCCATCAAAAACACAACACGACTCATATAACCGCTTTCTTCTAAAACAGAAATAAACAGAAATAAAAAGGCAATTTGCGGAATAAAAATAACGATTCCACCAATTCCTGGAATAATTCCTTCACTAATTAAATCAGTGAATTTTCCAACTGGTAAATGTGTCTTAGCGTAGTTTGAAAAATGGGCAAAAGATTCATCAATAAAATCCATTGGAATCGTTGACCATTCAAAAATAGATTGAAATATCGCAAATAATATAAAGAAGAAAATTACGTAGCCAAATACTTTATGTGTAAGTACTCTGTCTAATTTTGCTTGAATTCCTGATGCTTTAGATTTATCAATTTTTTGACCAGTTTTTAAGGTGTCATTTATAAATTGATATCTTTTTATAGTTTCTTTTTGTTGTAATCGTTTTAAATCGGAATGTGATTTTGTAAAAGCACTTTTAATTTCATTACGTTCTAAATTCAAGAAATTTACATCTTGAGTAATCACTAACCAAAGTTTGTATAACAGCTGATTTGGAAATGTTTTTCTCAACTTATCAAAATATTCTGGATCAATTGAAGATGAATTTAAACAAGGTTCAATAGATAAATCTTCATAATTTAGAATTAAATTTTTTAAAGAATCAATTCCGGTTTTTTTTCTTGAACTTACTAAAGCAATTTTAGTATTTAATTGTTGTTCCAAAAAAGGAATATCCAATTCAATTCCTTTTAACTTCATTCGGTCACTCATATTGATGACCAAAATGGTTGGAATTTCTAAATCTTTAATTTGAGTAAAAAGCAGTAAATTACGTTTTAAGTTTTCCACTTCAGTTACAACTACTGCAACATCAGGAAAATCTGCATCTTTTTTGTTTAATAATAATTCAATGACTACGTTTTCGTCAATCGAACTTGCGTTTAAACTATAAGTTCCAGGTAAATCGATGATTTTTGCTCGAACATCATTTGATAGTTTAGCAAAACCTTGTTTTTTTTCGACCGTAATTCCAGGATAATTTCCTACTTGTTGATTTAAACCCGTTAGTTGGTTAAAAACAGATGTTTTTCCGACATTAGGATTTCCTATTAAAGCAACTTTGATATTTTTTTGAGCCATATTAAATTTGCTCTTTTATAATGCTGATTTCTATAGCTGTTTCTAATCGAATTGCTACATGAGCGTCATTAATACAATAGTATAATGGATCTCCAAGAGGTGCAATTTGAATTAACTCAATACTATTACCAGGCAAGCATCCCATTTCTAGTAGCTTTAACGGAATTTCTTCAATGTTAAAGTCTAAAATAGTTGCTCTTTCACCTTTTTTAAGTTGTGATAAATTAATTTCCACGCTTATTTAGATTGAATTAAAATACAAAAGTAAAAATTTAATACTGATTAATACTGATAATTATCATATTTTAACTTTAGTCCGAAGTTTTATTTCTCTTTTTCAGAAAGCCATTTGATGTCTTCAAGAAGTTGGGTTACGTTTTTTGTTCCGTCATCCGTTGGTTTGTCAAGATTTGTTCCGTCATAAAAACCTCTAATTCTACCCTTTTTATCAATAAGCACAAAATTTTCCGTGTGAACCATATCGTATAATTCTTCAGGTTTTCCAGTTTCTACAGCTAAATAAGATTTTCTAGCTATATAATAAATGTCTTTTTTGTTTCCTGTGACTAAATTCCACTTACTATCAATAACTCCTTTTTCAAGCGCATATTTTTTTAAAACAGGAACACTATCAATATCTGGAGTCACACTATGAGAAAGCAACAAAACATCTGGCATATCTTTAATTTTATCTTGAAGCCAAACCATATTTTCAGTCATTATGGGGCATATTGTTGGACAAGTAGTAAAAAAGAATTCAGCTACATATATTTTATCTTTATAATCTTCTTGCGTAATTATTTTACCATTCTGATTAATAAATTTAAAATCAGCAATTCTATGATTATATCCTACATGCTGAATAGTTGTATCAACTAACTGAGGATTTACATCTCTTGGTGTAAAAATTGGTAAAGTTTTTTGAGGTTTTAATAAAGTATAAATTCCAAAAAAAACAATAGTCGATATACTTAAGAATATAAATATAAACACTTTATACTTTTTTAATGTTGTAATCATTTTTTTTTGCAAAAATACAAAACCCTGAGAAAATTATGTAAGATATCTAACGAACAGTTGTTAAAAATTAATTTATATTAATTTCTTTATATATATTTGTTAAATATTCAAAATTTTACAATGAAAAAAACAATTACTTTATTTACAATGTTAATTTCCTTATTAGGATATTCACAATATAATTCTTCTGCACCTTGGCTTGTTAATAAAGAAGAAGCAAAACAAGGAAATTTAACAATAGAGCAGTTAAAGAGCTCTTTTGATGCATATTGGTTAACTCATGACAAAAACAAAAAAGGTTCAGGTTATAAACCTTTTATGAGATGGGAGTACCATTGGCAAAATAAAGTTGATGTTAATGGAAATATAATAACTCCAGAAGAAATGTGGGCTGCATTTAATCAAAAAAAAACAGCTACAATTAATAAAAATACACAATCCTTACCCGTTAGCAACTGGCAACCTGTTGGCCCTTTTTCTCATTTAAATACAGGTTCATGGTCTTCAGGCCAAGGTAGAGTAAATATTGTACATGTTGACCCATCAAACTCTAACACTATATATATAGGTACACCAGCTGGTGGAATATGGAAGTCTATTGATTCTGGTACAACTTGGACAGCATTGTCAGATAATCTACCTCAGATTGGAGTTTCTGGTATTGCAATTGATTATTCTAATTCTAACACCATTTATATCGCAACAGGTGATAAAGACTCTTCGGACACCTACTCTATTGGAGTTTTGAAATCGATTGATGGAGGTTTAACTTGGAACACTACCGGTTTAACTTTTACAAACACTTCTACTTTAGCAGGTGATATTTTAATACACCCAACAAATAATCAAATTTTATGGTGTGGTACTAGTGTTGGTCTTTATAGAACAACTAATGCCGGACTAAATTGGACTGTTGTTCAAACAGGAAATTTTTCACAAGGTTCGTTAAGATTAAAACCTAATGACCCTACAACAGTTTATGCCGTTTCTAACAATAGATTTTTTAAATCAACAAATACTGGAAGTACTTTTAGTGTCATTACTACAAGTTTACCTTTCAATTCAGGAAGAATGTTATTAGATGTAACTGCAGCAAATTCAAATTACATTTATATTTTAAGTACTTTAACTGGAGGAGATTTTCAAGGAATATATCGATCAATGGACGGAGGGTCATCTTGGACAAAAACCTCAGGAACTACAGATGTTTTTGATGGTTCTGGTCAATCATATTATGATTTAGCACTTGCTGTTTCTGATGTAAATGAAAATGAAATTTATACAGGTTGTTTAAATGTATGGAAATCATCAAATGGAGGAAGTACATTTTCAAAGCTTAACAATTGGAGTTCTCCATTTGGAGCGTCTTATACACATGCTGATATTCATTATCTAGGCTTTCAAGGTGGAAAATTATACTGTGGTAGTGATGGAGGAGTTTATGTTTCAAACAATGGTGGAATTGTTTTTACTGATAAAACAGCTGGAGCACAAATTAGTCAATTCTATAAAGTTGCCGTTTCTAAACAAACCTCTGCAAATATTGTAGGAGGATTACAAGACAATGGAGGTCACGCTTTTAGTGATGGTGCTTGGAAAAATTATTATGGGGCAGATGGAATGGATGCAGCAATAAGTCCAATTAACCAAAATTTATATTATGGTTTTATTCAAAATGGAGGAAATATGTACATTAGTAGTAATGCAGGTAACTCTCTTGGATCAAGTGTAAGTTCTCCTACTGGTGTAAGTGGAAATTGGGTTACTCCATTAATGATTAATTCTATCGGAGAAGTTTTCTCTGGGTTTAATGGTTTATACAAATTAAATGGATCAACTTGGACTCTTCAAAACACTAATAGTGTAGGTTCTGGAAATCTAGAATTAATAGCTATCGATCCTTCAAATGATAATATCATGTATGTTACTAATGGTTCTTCATTATATAAAAGTACTGATAAAGGAATTACTTTTACAACAACTTATGTTGCACCTGGTACTATTAGGGCTATTGATATACATTCAACTAATAGTAGTATAATATATCTTACAACATCTGGTAATTTCGGTCAAGCATTAAAATCAACAAACGGGGGAACTTCATTTACTAATTTTTCTACTGGATTGCCAAATATTGGAAAAAATACTATTGTTCATCAAGGTCGAAATACAGATAATCCTTTATATTTAGGAACAAGTTTAGGTGTTTATTATATTGATGACACCATGACGGCTTGGGAAGCATTTGATACAAATCTACCAAACGTTTCTGTTACTGATTTAGAGATTAATCTAGAAGATAATATGTTAACCGCAGCAACTTATGGAAGAGGTATTTGGCAAACAAACATCCCTATTCAAGTGCCAGCAACTGACATTAAACTGGTTGCTATTCAAAACCCAAATAATATCGACATTAATTGTGGAAATTCAATTGTACCACAAATTCAGGTTGAAAACAATGGAACAAATGCAATTACAGTAATAAACATTAATTATTCTATTGATGGAAGTGCTAATACATTTACTTGGAATGGAAATATAACTTCTGGTCAAACTGCATTAGTTTCATTACCTTCACAGACATTATCAAGAGGTGTTCACAACATGAGTATAACTTCAACAACTCCAAATGACGCTTACTCCGATAATAATTCAGGTTTAATAACATTTTATGTAAATGATTCAGGAGTAGTTGGTCAAACAAATGCCTTTACAAATACTTCAGATGAATTAATCACCTACAATGAAGGAAGTGCTGGTTCACAATGGGTTACAGGAACAAGAGGTTTTGGACCAATGTCTTCAGGTGGAAACACTGTTTATACAACAAACTTAACTGGTAATTATCCAGATGCCGTAAAATCATACATAGTTTCTCAATGTTATAATTTAACGAACATAACAAATCCTCAAATTCAATTCACAATGAAATATCATTTAGAAGAAAATTGGGATATTGTTTATGTAGAATACTCAACAAATTTTGGGCAAACATGGTCTTTATTAGGACAACAAGGACCAAATTGGTATAATAGCAATAGAACTAATGCATCATCTGGTTCTGCAGATGATTGTCAAAATTGTCCTGGTGGTCAATGGACAGGAACAAACACAACATTAACAACCTACAGTTACCCATTAAACGCTTTAAACAATGAGCAAAATGTAATTTTTAGAATAGTATTTCATTCAGATGCTGCTGAAAATCAATTAGGTGTAAATGTTGATGATTTTGTAATTTCAGGTGTTTTATCTAAAGCAAATTTTGAATTAAAAAATATTTCAGTTTATCCAAATCCATCTGAAGGAATTTTTAACATATCTTTAGGTGATATAGAACCAACATCTATTGAAGTGTATGATTTAACAGGCAAAATTATTTTATCTAAAAAAGATCTTTTAATTAGTAATTTTGAAACTTCAATAAATTTATCAGATGCTTCTCAAGGAATTTATTTTGTTAAGATAAATGCCAACAATCAAAATATCGTTAAAAGAATTATTAAACAATAAAAAAATGAAAACAAAAATACTAAGTTTGATAATGTTGTTGAGTTCAGGTGTGTTTTTTGGTCAAAAAGACAATCTGCAAGAAGCAAAAGCACATCAAAAAACATTAAAAATAAACACTGTAAATACAAATTTAGATGGAGCAATTAAATTGTTTTCAAAAGAATATGGTTTAAATGAAAATTATTCATACACTAAATTGTATTCAACAATTGATGAAAGAGGATTTAAACACGATAAGTTTCAACAATTTTACAACAATATAAAAGTAGAATTCGGAACAGTAATTACACATTCTAACGATAACAGTGTATATTTTGTTAATGGAGAACTTTATAACACAAACGACTTGAACATAACTCCAACTGTGTCTAAACAACAAGCATTTAACAAAGCGTTACAAAGTGTAAATGCTTTAAAATACATGTGGGAAGATACTGAGCAATCACGTTTAATGAATTATAAAAAACCAGAAGGATCATTAGTTATCTTTCCAAATGTCTTGTCAGAAAAAAGCCATTTAGCTTATAAATACGATATTTACTCTATTAACCCTGTTGCTAGACAAGAAGTGTATGTTGATGCACATTCTGGAGAAATTCTTTTTTCAAATCCTATCATTAAACATGCTGATAAAATAAATGCAAATAGTGAAGTGAAAAAACCTTTTTCAAAGTTAAATGCTCCTGAAGTACTAGTTCAAGGAACAGCTGCAACTAGATATAGTGGTAGCAGACAAATTGAAACTACATTGTCTGGTTCAAATTACATTTTACAAGATGCAACCAGAGGAAACGGAATAAAAACATTTAATTGTCTAAAAGGAACGGTCTATCAAGATGTAGATTTTACAGATAATGATAACAATTGGACTGCAGCCGAATACAATAATGCAAATAAAGACAATGGAGCATTAGATGCACATTGGGGTGCAGAAAAAACATACGATTTTTGGAATAATATATTCAATAGAAATAGTTATGATAATAATGGAGCTGTAATTAAAAGTTATGTGCATTTCGATAATAATTATAACAACGCCTTTTGGAATGGAGCAGCAATGACTTATGGTGACGGAAGCGGTTCAACAAGTATTTTAACTTCAATTGATGTATGTGGTCACGAAATCGGACACGCAATTTGTACTTATACTGCAGATTTAGTATATCAAAATCAATCAGGTGCTATGAATGAAGGTTTTTCTGATATTTGGGGTGCTTGCATTGAACAATACGGAAGAACTGGAGGTTTAACAGCTACAATTCCAAGTTCAATTTGGTTAATTGGTGAAGATTTAGGAAATGCTTTTAGATCTATGAGTAACCCAAATTCTAAAGGTGACCCAGATACTTATTTGGGAACTTATTGGTATAGTGGAACTGCAGATAGCGGTGGAGTACATACAAATTCTGGAGTTTTAAATCATTGGTTTTATATTTTAACAGCAGGTAAATCAGGAACAAATAATGCCCCTACACCTGACACATATAGTGTTACAGGAATTGGAATGACTAAAGCAGCGGAAATAGCCTACATTGCAGAAAGAGATTATTTAACTCCAAACTCAACATATGCTGATGCAAGAATTGCAACAATTGAGGCAGCAAGTACAATTTATTGTGCTAACAGTCCTGAAGTAATTGCTGTAACAAATGCTTGGTATGCTGTAAATGTTGGAGATCAATATGTAACTATTTCTAACGATATAGCCTTACAGACAATTACTGGGGTAAGTATGGTTTCGTGTGGAGCAAGTTTGTCACCAATTTTAAAACTTAAAAATCAAGGTTTAAATGCTATAACTACTATTTCAATTTCATACACAATTGATGGTGGAACAGCGATAAACCAAACATGGAACGGCAACTTAGCCCCTTGTAGCGAAACAACTTTTCCATTATCTGTTTCGGGATTGACAAGAGGAACTCATGTAATGAACGTTACTTCAACAATAACTAATGACGGTAGACCCGAAAACAACACAAAATCTGTACTATTATTAGTTAATGATGCTGGAGTTGTCGGAGTTACGAATCCTTTTACAAATGCATCAGACGCTTTAATTACATATAACGAAAACGAATCTTCTTCAATTTGGGTAAGAGGCATTAAAGGCTTTGGACCAATGACCTCTTCAGGAAATACGGTTTATACTACAAATCTAACTGGTAATTATGTTGATCAGAAAAAAGCATATATCATTTCTCAATGTTATAATCTTACAAATGTCTCTAGTCCTCAAATAAGTTTTGCGATGAAATTTGACTTAGAACAAGATTGGGATATTGTTTACGTTCAATACACAACAGATATGGGACAAAACTGGTCTGTATTAGGTCAAATGGGAACGAATTGGTATAATAGCAACAGAACACCTCAAACTACAGGAAGTGACTGTAACAATTGTGTTGGCGCACAATGGACAGGAACAGACACAACATTAAAAACATATTCTTATCCTTTAACATCATTAGTCGGACAATCAAATGTAATTTTTAGAATTGTATTTCATTCCGATGAAGCCGTTAATCAAAAAGGAGTTAACATTGATGATTTTGTAATCAGCGGAGTTTTAGCAAATGAAAGTTTTGAATTAAACTCAATTTCAATTTATCCTAATCCTTCAAATGGAATTTTCAATATTAACTTAGGAGAAACTAATCCATCGTTAATTGAAGTATATGATTTAACAGGTAAAATAATTTTATCGAAAAAAGACATAATACTTTCAGATTTAACAACAACCATTGATTTATCATCAGCTTCACAAGGTGTTTATTTTGTAAAAATTGTTGCAGATAATCAGCAAATAGTCAAGAGAATTATTAAACAATAAAATATGAATAATAAAATTTTAAAAGGAAGTATCAGCTTCCTTTTTTTAACAGCAGCATTTTACTCTTGTAAAACAAGTCAAGATGTGACAAAAAAAGAAAATCCAGTTGGAATCAACACGTCTTTCATGGATAAATCCGTGAAACCTTCAGATGATTTTTTTAGATATGTTAACGGAAGTTGGATGGATAACACTGAAATTCCGGCTGACAGAACACGTTGGGGAAGTTTTGACGAACTTCGTAAAAATACAGACGAAGACGTTATGGCTATTCTTAAAGAAGCTATTAACGACAAAAGTATTGACCCAAATTCTGATCAAGCCAAAGCTATTAATTTATACAAATCAGTCTTAGATACACTAGCAAGAGACAAACAAGGAATTGAGCCTTTAAAGCCCTATTTAGCTAAAATAGATGCTGTTAAAAATGCAAACGAAGTTGTAAATTTAATTGCAGAATTTGATGATGAAATTAACTTAGGATTCTTTGGTGTCTATGTAAGTACAGATGCAAAAAATAGTAAAAAAAACGTAGTCTATGTTGGCACAGGAAGTTTAGGTTTACCAGACAGAGATTATTACGTTTCAGATGCACCTGACAATATCGAAAAACGTCAAAAATACCAAGAACATACTGCTAGAATGTTACAGTTTTTAGGACAGTCAGAAAGTTCAGCCCAAGCTGATGCTGTAAAAATATTAGCATTAGAAACTAAAATGTCAACAGCAACTTTAGACAGAGTTGAAAGAAGAGATAGAAGAAAAACTTATAACCCAATGACAGTTGTAGAGCTTCAAAAAATGGTTCCAACAGTAAATTGGAATAATTATCTTGAAACAATCGGAATCGGTAAATTAGATTCTATTGTAGTTTCGCAACCAAAATATTTAGAGACTTTAGAAACTATTTTTAACGAAAATAAATTAGCTGACTGGAAAGCTTACATGAGATGGACTTTATTAAGAGGTTCAGCAGGCTCACTTTCAACAGAAATTGATAATGCTAATTGGGAGTTTTATGGAAAAACTTTAACAGGAGCAGTTAAACAAAGACCAGCAGATGAAAGAGCTTTGGCTACTGTTAACGGAAGACTTGGAGAAGCTTTAGGAAAATTATATGTTGCCAAAAAATTTCCACCAGAAGCTAAAGCTAAAGCAGAAGCAATGATTGCTAACGTAATGAAAGCTTATGAAAATAGAATTGATGGTTTACCATGGATGACAAAAGGAACAAAAGAAAAAGGTAAAGAAAAATTAAACAAGTTAACCGTTAAAATTGGTTATCCTGATAAATGGAAAGATTATTCAGCTTTGGAAGTAGTTAGTCCAGAAAAAAGAGGCACTTATTTTGAAAATTCTAGACTATATGCAAAATGGTCTCACAAAAAAAATATTGAAAAACTAAACGAACCAGTTGATAAAACAGAATGGGGAATGAGTCCACAAACAGTGAATGCTTATTTCAATCCATCAAATAATGAAATTGTATTTCCAGCAGCAATATTACAACCACCTTTCTATGACTATAGAGCTGATGAAGCGGTAAATTATGGTGGAATTGGTGCAGTTATTGGTCATGAAATTTCTCATGGTTTTGACGATTCTGGTTCAAGATATGATTCTGATGGAAACTTAGTAAACTGGTGGAGTGATGAAGATTTAGCTCAGTTTACAGGATTGGGAACAGCTTTAGCTGATCAATATTCAAACTTACAACCTTTACCGGGAATTTTTGTAGATGGTAAATTTACTTTAGGAGAAAATATTGGAGATTTAGGAGGTGTAAATGCCGCTTATGATGGTTTACAAATTTATTTGAAACAAAACGGTAATCCAGGTTTAATTGATGGATTTACTCCAGAACAACGTTTCTTTATTTCTTGGTCAACCATTTGGAGAAGTAAAATGCGTGATGAAGCAATTAAAAATCAAGTGAAAACGGATCCACATTCACCAGGACAATACAGAGCTTACGTTCCTTTACAAAATGTAGATGCTTTCTATAAAGCTTTTGATATAAAAGTTGGTGATGGAATGTATATCAATCCAGAAAATAGAGTCAAGATTTGGTAATAAAATCAAAAAGCTCCTTGCAATGCAAGGAGCTTTTTTTTAAATGAACCAATTAAGTTTTAATTTTTAACTAAAACTTCTCTAGACCATTTTCGAACTTCAGCAACTCTATTGTCAGAATAATCAACTTCACTTAAAGTCTCTTCGGTCCAAAAAAACCATTTTCCAACTTTAACTCCATTTCTATATTCTCCAATAGCTTCTTTATTTCCATTCTCATTATAAGAAACCCATTTACCCTGCAATTTTCCATTTAAATAGTTTCCTTGCTGTTTAACTTGACCGTTATCGTGAAAATATGTTGCTTTAACTTCATTGCCTATTATCTCATATTTTGGCTGGATTTCTTGTGCATAAAAAACACCAGAAACCAACAATACTGCTATAATTATTACTTTTTTCATCTTCTTTCTAATTAATAGTTTAATATTACTCTATCAAATATATGAAATAAATTTACAATAAAGAAACATTTTCTTAACAATTTGGTAACATTGATAAATTAGTCATAAAAAAACCCAATAGATATGCTATTGGGTTTTTTTAGAATTTTAAAACTATTATTTCACTAATTCACTTAATACTTTGTCTAAATTTTCAGAAGAAGGTCTATCAGCATTTGCATTAACAACATTTCCATCAGGTCCAATTAATATAAATCTTGGAATACCGTTAATTCCAAAATCTTTAACAAATTTAGAATTCCAGTCATTATCAGCAATCAATTGCACTCCACCTAATTGTTTATCTTTTACAAAATTTCTCCATTTTTCATAATCTTTTTTAGCATCAATAGAAACACTAACAAACACAATATTTTTACCATGATATTTTTCTTCTATTTTCTGTAGAAAAGGAATTTCTGCTCTACATGGAGCACACCAAGTTGCCCAAACATCAATATACACATATTTTCCTTTAAAATCTCCTAATGAAGTTTCACCACCTTTATGATTTTCATAAGTAAAAGTTGGTGAAGGGTTTCCATTAAGTTTTTTCATTGCTTCATTTTCTTTATACATACTTTGCATTCCTGCAAATTGTTGCGTCATCATTTTCTTAATAGTTGTTTTAAAAGTATCATCAAGCTTTCCTTTTTCTAAAGATTCAAAATCTGCTTTCTTTTTAGCTTCAAACATTATGTTAAATTCGTCACTTTCTTTATCAAAAGCAGTTAATTCAAATTGTTCATCTTTCAAGGCTTTTTGAACCATAAAATTATTTTCCGCTGCCCCTTTTCCTTTATAAACAATGGTTTCGTCAAACTCTTTAGCATTCATTGTCATTGACAAATCATCACCGTTCTTTAAATACATTAAAGACGACTCATTTCCGTCAGAAAACTGATGTATTCCATCAGCTGTCTCTATAGAAGCTTCAAACATTCCTTTTTTATTAATCGGAATAGCTTGTTTAAAACGATTTGGACCATAAATAGTTAAAGTATCACTATTTCTGTTTTCAATTTTTGCTGTAAATTTTACAGTACTTTTCTTTTCCGTTTGTGCAAATGACACAAAAGTCGAAAGCAATAATAAGTAAGTTAATTTTTTCATATTGATTTAATAATTTACGTAAAGTTATATTTTTTATTTGAAAAAAAATTAAAAAAAAGTTAAAACACAGCTTTTAAAAACATTTTAATAAGACAAAAATTGAATTTTATATTACTTTTGCAAAAATAGTTCAACAATGTATAGAAGTCACAATTGTGGAGAGTTAAATGCTTCACACGTCAATAAAGAAGTAACCCTTGCTGGTTGGGTTCAAAAATCTAGAGATAAAGGGTTTATGATATGGGTAGATTTAAGAGATCGCTATGGAATTACTCAATTAATTTTTGACGAACAAAGGACAGACAAAGCAGTTATTGAAAAAGCAAAATCTTTAGGAAGAGAGTTTGTAATTCAAATAAAAGGAACCGTTATTGAACGTGTTTCCAAAAATCCAAACATGGCAACAGGTGATGTTGAAATTTTAGTAACTGAACTAACAATTTTAAACGAAGCACAAGTTCCTCCTTTTACTATAGAAGACGAAACTGATGGTGGAGAAGATATTCGTATGAAATATCGTTATCTAGATATAAGAAGAAATCCTGTAAAGAATAATTTATTATTCCGTCACAAAGTATCCATGGAAGTTAGAAAATATCTTTCCGACCAAGGTTTTTGTGATATTGAAACTCCTTACTTAATCAAATCTACTCCAGAAGGTGCAAGAGATTTCGTCGTGCCAAGTAGAATGAATCAAGGACAATTTTATGCTTTACCACAATCTCCTCAAACCTTCAAGCAATTATTGATGATTGGTGGAATGGATAAGTATTTTCAAATTGTAAAATGTTTCCGTGATGAAGATTTACGTGCAGACAGACAACCCGAATTTACGCAAATTGACTGCGAAATGGCTTTTGTTGAACAAGAAGACATTTTAAATATGTTTGAAGGTTTAACACGTCATTTACTAAAAGAAATAAAAGGTGTTGACGTAGAGAAATTTCCAAGAATTACCTATGATTACGCTATGAAAACCTACGGAAATGATAAACCAGATATTCGTTTTGAAATGAAATTTGGGGAATTAAATGAAGTAGCTCAACATAAAGATTTTCCTGTTTTCAATGCTGCCGAATTAGTTGTCGGAATTGCTGTACCAGGTTGTGCAAGTTATACAAGAAAAGAAATTGATGCCTTAATTGAATGGGTTAAACGCCCTCAAGTAGGTGCATCAGGAATGGTTTATGTAAAATGTGAAGCTGACGGAACTTTCAAATCATCTGTAGATAAATTCTACAATCAAGAAGATTTAAAAAAATGGGCAGAAGCTACTAATGCAAAAGCTGGTGATTTAATATTAGTCCTTTCTGGACCTGCAGATAAAACGCGTTCACAATTATCAGCTCTTCGTATGGAAGTTGCTACTCGTTTAGGCTTACGTAAATCAGATGAATTTGCTCCTCTTTGGGTTGTAGATTTTCCTTTATTAGAATGGGATGAAGAAAGTGGTCGTTATCATGCAATGCATCACCCATTTACTTCTCCGAAACCAGAAGACATTAAATTAATTGACACTGAACCCGGAAAAGTGAGAGCAAACGCTTACGATATGGTTTTAAACGGTAACGAGATTGGTGGTGGTTCTATTCGTATTCACGACAGAGAATTACAGTCAAGAATGTTTGATTTATTAGGTTTCACTAAAGAAGAAGCAGAAGCACAATTCGGATTTTTAATGAGTGCTTTTGAATACGGTGCACCACCTCATGGAGGTTTAGCTTTCGGATTAGATAGATTAGTTTCTATTTTAGGTGGGCAAGAAACGATTCGTGATTTTATTGCTTTCCCAAAAAATAATTCAGGAAGAGATGTAATGATTGATGCTCCAGCAAAAATTGATGACACTCAATTAAAAGAATTATCTATCAAATTAGATTTAAAATAAATGAAATACATTGTTAGAATATTACTAGTAATTGTTATTGGATTCATCTCTTTTGGTTATTATCATAAAAATAATGGCAGCGCAGAAGGTGACAAATGGGTTGGAATTGGAGTTTTAATTCTTGCTTTTATTTTGATGCCAGTATTCATTTATCATAGATACAAAAACAAAAAATTAAAAGATTTTGAGCTGAATTTCAACTTCAAAGATGAGGAAGATACTGAAAATCAATAAATTTATTGAAAAAACTCTTTTTTATTTCAATTAAAAAATTATCTTTGGGCATTATTAATAATTTTTACAATACAACATGAGAACAGGAAAAGTTAAGTTCTTCAATGAATCAAAAGGTTACGGTTTTATTACAGACGATGAAACAGGAAAAGACATTTTCGTACACGCAAGTGGAATGAGAGTTGAATCATTAACTGAAGGCGAAAGCGTTAGTTACGAAGAAGAAGAAGGAAGAAAAGGTAAAGTAGCTGCACAAGTTGTAGTTATCGAAGACTAATATATATTATTTTTTGATTACCCAAGTACAAACGCTCTGCAATGCAGAGCGTTTTTTTTGTGCATAATTTTAACGTACGTTTTATAAATTTGGAGATGATATGCTTTAAATTTGTAAAATGTATGCTTTAGTCGATTGTAATAATTTTTATGCTTCTTGCGAACGTGTTTTTCAACCACAATATGTTGGCAAACCTGTTGTTATTTTATCAAATAACGACGGTTGTGTTATTTCCAGAAGTTACGAAGCTAAAGAATTAGGAATTCCAATG
Organism: uncultured Flavobacterium sp.; assembly: GCF_963975515.1. GTDB lineage: Bacteria > Bacteroidota > Bacteroidia > Flavobacteriales > Flavobacteriaceae > Flavobacterium. The sequence goes on along the minus strand of NZ_CAXBGY010000002.1, from coordinate 131,292 downwards.
GGCGCACCCGAATTCAAAATTAGAAAAGAATTAAGAGAAAAGAATGTAAAAGTGTTTTCTTCTAATTACGCTCTGTATGGCGATTTGAGTAATCGTGTCATGAAAATTCTTGAAGCTTTTACTCCAAACATAGAAGTTTATAGTATCGATGAATCCTTCCTGAATTTCGATGGAATGAACATTAAAGATTATCATACTTACGGCCTTCAAATAAAAACAAGAATTAACAAATGGTTGAGTATTCCTGTATGTATTGGCTTTGCTCCTACTAAAGCCCTTTCTAAAGTTGCCAATAAAATTGCTAAAAAATACCAAGAACGCACACAAGGAATTTATGTAATTGATACCGAAGAAAAACGCATCAAAGCCTTAAAATGGACAAAAATCGAAGATGTTTGGGGAATTGGTTATCAATTAACCAAAAAAATGAAAGCTAAAAACATTTTAACAGCTTATGATTTCACCTTGCCTCATAACGAAACCTTCATAAAAAAAGAAATGGGAGTTGTAGGCTTACGTTTAAAATATGAATTGGAAGGAAAATCTGTTTTACTATTAGAAGATGCACCAACACAAAAAAAGCAAATAGCAATCACCAGAAGTTTTGAAGGAACAATTTCAACTTTTGATGAAATGAAAGAACGTGTTTCTACTTTTGCAACTGTTTGTGCCGAAAAATTACGCAAACAGAATTCGTGTTGTCATAGTGTTATTCTTTATTTACGAATTGACAAACATAAAGTAGAACGAAGTCGCTATAATTTTTACAAATTAGAAACGATTCCTTTTGCTAGTAATTCAAACATCACAATAAGTAATGTGGCTGTAAAATTATTAAAAGAACTTTTTCAAGAAGGTGAAATTTATAAAAAAGCAGGGATTATTGTTTCTGACATCATTCCCGAAAACCAAAAACAATTTCATTTATTTGAGGAAGAAAATCCAAAACATCAAATCTTAATGAAGGTTATGGATGATTTTCATAAAAAAATAGGTGAACGAAAAATTAGATTAGGCAATCAAGATTTACAACATACTTGGAAAATGAAACAAAAGCATTTATCCAAAAAATACACAACAGATTTTAAAGATATTTTAGAAGTGAAGTGTTAAGAAAATAGATTTTCGGGCATTGGATTTTTAGAAAACAGTTTAAAAAAAGTATAAAAAATTCTTTAATTTCTTAAATCTTAGTTCCAAAAAAAAAAGAATAAATGAAAAATAAAATACAATTCTTTCTTCCAGATTTAGAAAACCAAATTGAACTTCCTTATATTTCTAGCGGAATAAAAGCAGGATTCCCTTCACCTGCAGCCGACTTTGATGAAAGTAAAATTAGTTTAGATAATGTATTGGTCAAAAACAAAGAAGCTACTTTTTACGCCAAAGCAAGTGGCAATTCAATGACTGGTGCAGGAATCGACGATGGCGATATTTTAGTAATTGACAGAAGTTTAGAACCGCAAAACAACAAAGTCGCTATTTGTTTTATTGATGGTGAATTTACCGTAAAAAGAATAAAAATAGAAGGTGATAATGTTTTCTTAATGCCCGAAAATTCAAACTACAAACCCATACAAATTGCCGCAGAAAATGATTTAATCATTTGGGGAATTGTTACGTATGTGATAAAAAAAGTATAAAAAAAACCTCAAGAATTAACTTGAGGTCTTTTAGTACCCTGGGTGGGAATCGAACCCACACTCCGAAGAACACGAGTTTGAGTCGTGCGCGTCTACCAATTCCGCCACCAAGGCTGCTTTTAAATAAGATTGCAAATGTAATAATTATTTCACTAAAAATATAAAAATACTTCAAAATATACTTTCAGAGTCAAAATTAATTTCTAAATTTGCACCTCGCTAATGCGACACACAACTAACTAACTACTAAACAACCCATTAAATGTCACATCAAGAACCTGAAGCAAAAATATTTGCTTGTTCCCAAAGTGTACACTTAGCCGAACAAATTGCTGAAAAGTATGGCATTCCGCTAGGTAAAGTAACGTTCTCAAAATTTAGTGATGGTGAATTTCAACCGTCTTACGAAGAATCTATAAGAGGATTACGCGTATTTATTGTTTGCTCTACATTTCCAACAGCAGATAATTTAATGGAATTATTATTAATGATAGATGCTGCTAAAAGAGCTTCTGCCAGACATATAACTCCAGTTATTCCTTATTTTGGATATGCTCGTCAAGACAGAAAAGATAAACCAAGAGTACCAATAGGAGCAAAATTAGTTGCAAAACTATTAGAAACTGCTGGTGCAACTCGTATTATGACAATGGACTTACACGCAGATCAAATTCAAGGGTTTTTTGAAAAACCAGTTGATCACTTGTTTGCTTCAACTATATTTTTACCTTATTTAAAAGGTCTAAATTTAGACAACTTAACCATTGCTTCACCAGATATGGGTGGATCTAAAAGGGCTTATGCGTATTCTAAATTTTTAGAGTCAGATGTAGTTATTTGTTACAAGCAAAGAAAAGCTGCAAACGTTATAGGCACCATGGAACTAATTGGCGACGTACAAGGGAAAAACGTAGTATTAGTCGATGATATGATTGACACCGGTGGAACTTTAGCAAAAGCTGCTGATCTAATGATAGAAAAAGGAGCCATTAGCGTAAGAGCTATATGTACTCACGCAATTTTATCAGGTGATGCGTACGAAAAAATAGAAAATTCTAAACTATTAGAATTAATTGTTACCGATTCTATTCCATTAAAGAGAGAATCAAAAAAAATAAGAGTAGTAAGTTGTGCTCCATTATTTGCAGAAGTTATGCGCATGGTACAACACAACAATTCCATTAGTGGAAAATTTTTAATGTAAAATATTAATTAATTATATATATTTAAAATGAAGTCAATTACAATTGAAGGACAAGAAAGAGAAAGCGTAGGTAAAAAGGCAACTAAAGCCGTACGTGATGCTGGAATGGTTCCGTGTGTTATATACGGAGGAGACCAACCAGTGCATTTTGCAGCAGACGAAAGAGCATTTAAAGGTTTGGTTTACACTCCAAATGCACATACCGTTGCAATTGATTTAGCTGGAAAAAAAGTAAATGCAATTTTACAAGACATTCAGTTTCACCCAGTTTCAGACAAAATTTTACACATCGATTTCTTCCAATTACAGGATGATAGAGAAGTTATTATGGAAGTTCCTGTAAAAGTTATAGGAAAATCTCCAGGTGTTATGGGTGGTGGAGTTTTACGTTTAGCGCAAAGACGTTTAAAAGTTAAAGCATTACCTAAAAATTTACCAGATTTTATCACTGCTGATATTACTCCACTTGAAATGGGGAACAAATTATATATCACTAAATTAGCATCTGATAATTTCAAATTTATGCACCCAGACAACACAGTTGTTTGTCAAGTGAGAATTTCTCGTGCTGCTATGAAAGCTGCTCAAGAAGCTGCAAAAGCAGAAAAAACTGCAACTAAGAAAAAATAAAAATTTTCAAACTATATCAAAAGCATCAGTTTCAAAACTGGTGCTTTTTTTTTGGCTATTTTCTCCATAAAACTATTTTCAGCATTTGAATCCTTATAATTTTTTAAAAAAATAGTATTTTTACAAAATGAAATGGCTTTTTAATCTCTTCAAACTAAAACAAACAGAAACAATTGATCCAATGAAAAAATTTTTAATTGTTGGCTTGGGAAACATAGGTTCAGAATATGTAAATACGAGGCACAATATAGGTTTCAAAATATTAAATCATTATGCAAAAAAAGAAAATGTAGAGTTTCAAACCGCTAAACTTGGAGAACTTGCTCAGCATAAAATTAAAGGAAGAACTCTTTACCTACTAAAACCAAACACTTACATGAATTTAAGTGGGAAAGCCATTAAATATTGGATGGAAAAAGAAAACATTCCTAAAGAAAATTTATTGGTAATTACAGATGATTTAAACCTTTCTTTCGGCACAATTAGAATAAAAGGAAAAGGAACAGATGGAGGTCATAATGGATTAAAAAATACTCAACTACTATTAAATTCATCTGAATATCCTAGATTTAGATTTGGCATAAGTGATGAATTTAAAAAAGGACAGCAAGTTAACTATGTCCTTGGAGAATGGAGTGATGAAGAAAAATCTAAACTAACTGAAAGATTTGAATTATCTTATGAAATAATAAATTCTTTTGTTTTAGCTGGTTTAAATGAAACCATGAATTTATTTAATGGAAAATAAAAAAGGATGCTTAAAGCATCCTTTTTTATATTTAAAGTGTTGAAAATTATTATTATTCAACAACTATTTTCTTAACTTCTTTTCTATTTCCGTCTTGAACAGTTACAAGATAAATTCCAGAAGAAGCGTTGTTTAATTTTAATTCTTGATTAAACAATCCATTATTTTGGAAAGATTTAGTATACACTTGTCTTCCTCTTAAATCATGAACTGTAACATTTACATCATTACTCGTCTCAGAAGAGAATTGAATTGTAAAGTTACCATTGTTTGGATTTGGGTATAATGAAAAGTCAGTTAATCCAAATGTTTCAGATTTTAAAACTGGTACCAATTCTGATTTACATAAATTAAATGTAACATCATTAAACGTACCTACATTCCCATCTCCAACCACAACATCGGTTAAGAAAAACACCCATTGACCTGCAGAATTTAATCCTATAAATGGAGCAAATGGATCTAAAGGCAATGTTGGAGCCATACTAGTTGTATTAGCACAGTTTACTGCAGTACCTTGAGAGTCATATAGTAAATTAATATTAGCACTTCCTGTACAAGAACCAGAACTTAATCTAGTAACACCAGTAGTTTGAGAAGGATGTCTATAACCAAAATAAAGATTTCCTGCATTTGGGTGCGTTAAATTTGGTCTAATATTAATATCTGTTAATGTAAATGAATCTGTAATTGTAAATCCTAAACCAGCGTATGAAGCTGCATTTTCAGCGATAGGTGTTCCTACTTGAAAAGTATAGTCTGTACAACTATTTTGAGTTTGATAAGTATAGTTTCCAATAGCGATATTTTTAGTATTAATATCATAATAAATATTACCCGTTGGCTTTACCATAACTCTACAGCTTGGTTGAGTGATGTTTGGTACAGTAATAGTGTATGTTCCATTATTTGGCACACCTGAAGCTAAAGTAGTTGTATAAGTTTGACCTCCGTCTGTAGATAATAAAATATCAACATTTGTAGAACCCACTAAAGAAGTTGTGTTATTTACCGTCCAAGTAATTATTTGTGAAGAACCTTGAGCCCACACAAGTTGATCAGTATTCTGAGAAGTTACATCAAATGGACCTGCAGAAGCAGAAACCGTTAATAACATTTCATCAGTACCAGTTTGACCACCACCGGCAACATTGTCTCTAGCTGTTAAACTAAAAATCATAACTCTAGCAACAGAGTTTACCGATTCCCAATCGGCAGTTAATGTGTTGTTTAAGACACTACCTATTTTAGGCATATATCTAAATGGAACTGTTTCTGGATCTCTAGATCTCCAGTTTGGACCATTCGTTTTTGTAGGGGAAACCAACGACCCTGTTGCTCCAAGTCCCGGAGAAGTTGCATCATTATTTTGCTCCCAACAATAAGTTAAAGGATTACCACCAGAATCTGTTGCAGAACCTGTTAATATAAATGGTGTACTTACAGGAATTGTCCAATCACTACCTGCATTTACAACTGGAGTTCCATGAGTAATCGTTGTATTTACAGTACATGTCTTTGATAATAAATTTGTTTGAATTTGTAAAATACTTCTATATGTAAAATAATCGTCAGAATGTGCTTGTACATCAGTTGCCCCAGTAATACCTGCATAACCCATAATAGTTGAACCAGAACCTGGCTCTACATTTACAGCATTATTTTCCGTTCCATGTGAGAAGGTATGATTACCTCCTAATTGGTGCCCAATTTCGTGAGCTACATAATCAATGTCAAAATTGTCTCCTAATGGAACTCCATCTCCTGGAGAAGTAAATCCACTTCCTTTACTTCCATCAGTACTACAAACACAACCTATACATCCAGCATTTCCACCACCTCCAGATGCACCAAATAAATGTCCAATGTCATATGTTGTTACACCTAATACATTTGTTAAAGTTGTTTGCAATTCACCATTCCAAGCTCCTCCAGAACCTGCTGCAGCCGCTGAATATGGATCCGTAGATGCATTGTAATATATTACACTTGTACTGTTAGCAGTAATATTCATATGTATTGCTAAATCTTTCTCAAAAACTCCGTTTACCCTTGTCATAGTTGCATTAAAAGCAGCTAATACTAAACCTGATTGAGCAGCACTTGTAGCTCCAAAATAGTTAGAATATTCTGCTGTACATGACATTGCTAATCTAAAAGTTTTTAAAGTTCCATTACTGGCTCTTAAAACATTTGGATTAACTTGTAAGTCAGAAATTATTTCTTGATCAACAGTAGAGCAGGTAAAAGGTAGATTTCCTTTTATTCTTGATGAATTATACACTGCATAAACCATACCATCAGCTGAATATTGTTCTATAAATTCATTGCGTTTTCCTGCTCTAAAAACCATTGCTTGGATTCCGTTTGGATCAACACTTAGTCTAACTTGAGCGTATTTATCATCTATTCCAATTCCAACATAAGAACGAATGTCTGGATATTGAACTTGTAAATCTGAATCAAAATTTGAAGCTTCAAAAAACTCATATCTTTCCATATTACCGTCAATATTAGGTAATGAAATTATAGTATTTGATTTTTTTGCAGCAAATCTATCAGGTGAAGATTGCAATAATTGCTTCAATGTTTGCACATTTGTTTGAAACAATTTAAATTCTTGTGGAAAAGATTGTCTTTCCACGTTTTTGTTCACTTTAGTTACCTCTTTTTTTGATGCTGATTTCCAACTAGTATTGGTTTGAGCATAAAAACTAGATGAAATAAGTATACTAAATGTAAATAGTAATAGTTTTTTCATGATTAATTTTTTAATAGTTAACACAAATTTAATTTAAAATAATCTATTTATCTTTCTTTATTTGTTAAAAGTTTGCAAAAATAGTTTAATAAAATTAATTTTTTTATATTTACTACTAATTAAAACTATAAATACATTATGAAAAAAATTACTTTAATTTATTTATTTTCATTTCTCTTTTGTTTATTGAACGTTTCATTGGTTCAAGGTCAAGAAAAAATGAAAACAGCATTTGGAAAAGTAATCAAGGCATCGTCAATCAATCCTAGTACTGGACATGTAAGGTGTTTTACCGAAGAATATGAAAAATACCTTCAAGAAACCAACCCAAAAAGATTAACAGACGCTCAATTTGAGGCTTGGTTAGCTCCTTTAATTCAAGAATATAAGGCTAATCAAACACTAAGCTCTGAGTCTGGCGGAATAATAACAATTCCTGTAGTTGTTCACGTTATACACAATGGAGACGCTTATGGCGTTAGTGAAAACATTTCAGATGAGCAAGTACAGTCGCAAATTACTGTGATGAATCAAGATTTTAGAAGAATTGTTGGAACACCTGGATACAATACTAACACTGTTGGTGTTGATACTCAAATTCAATTTGCCTTAGCTAAAGTAGATCCAAGCGGAAATCCAACAAACGGAATAGATCGTCAAAATCTTTGTCAAGAATCATTCTCAACTGGAGAAATTAACTCTACTGTAAAGCCAACAACATTTTGGGATCCTACTTTATACATGAATATGTGGTCAGTAAATTTTACAGACGCGTCTTTATTAGGATATGCTCAATTTCCTGATGCTTCTGGTTTAGGAGGCTTAAATGCATCTGGAGGAGCTGCTAATACAGATGGTGTAGTTGCTGGATACAAGTTTTTTGGAAGTTCTGCACTTGCAAGTGGTGCCTTTCAAGCTCCTTATGACAGAGGAAGAACTATGACTCATGAAGTAGGTCACTGGATTGGATTAAGACATATTTGGGGAGATGGTGGTTGTAATGTGGATGATTTTTGCGCAGACACACCAGCAGCGGCTTCATCAAATTTTGGTTGTCCTGTTGGAACAGATAGTTGCCCTGCAGCCGGAGTTGATATGATTGAAAACTATATGGATTATACAGATGATACTTGTATGAACATTTTTACACAAAATCAAAAAGACAGAATGGTTGTGATTATGAACAACTCTGCACGTAGAGCTAGTTTAAAAACATCCACTAAAGATATTGCAATAACTTTATTTGCAAATGATGCAGAAGTAAATATTGAGAAAAATTGTTCGAGCGCTAGTGCAACATGTGCCACTGGTTCTGGTCCTTCTCAAAAAATATCATTATACAATAGAGGAACTGCTACTTTAACATCGGCTTCTCTTACTTATAATCTTAATGGAGGAACAGCACAAAGTTTTAATTGGACTGGAAGTTTAGCTCCAAATAAATATGCAATTGTTGATTTACCATTAACAAACCCTACTAACGGAACTTTTAATGTTTCTATAGTAAATGCAAATGGAGCGGCAGATCAAAGAGCTAGTAACAATACAAAATCTGCTGCATTCACAGCGCCTACTGGTCTTCAAAGTTTTGCTTTTACGAATTTAAAATTTAATTTAGTTGGTGATAGATATGGATCTGAAACTACTTGGAATTTAAAAAATTCTGCGGGAACAACTTTATACAGTGGTGGACCTTATACAGATTTAGGTACGAACGTATCTCAAGTATTAGTAACAAACCAACCATGGACACTAGCAAATAACGATTGCTATACTTTTACTATTAATGACTCTTATGGTGATGGTATATGTTGTTTGTATGGCTCTGGAAGTTGGACAATTACAGAAAATGGAGGTGCTTCTGCACCTGTAGCTTCTGGTGGGACTTTCACCGCTACTCAAACTAAAAGTTTTAACATCGGAACTTTAAGTTCAGTAGATTTTAATAATTTAAAACAAATTACTTTATATCCAAATCCAACAAATAACATATTAAACATTAGTATGCCTACTGGATCTGAATTACCAAGCGCAATTGAAATACACAATAGCTTAGGACAAACATTAACTAAAAAATCTATCTCTACCGAAAGTGATTTAGCTTTTGATGTTTCTAGCTTAAATAGTGGTGTTTATTTCATAACTATTCAAAAAGAATCTGAAAAAAGAACATTACGATTTATCAAAAATTAATACTTTGATTAATTAAACTAAAAGGGCTGAGTTTTCAGCCCTTTTTTTATTTTTTCTATTTTATTATCATTATTTTTGCAAAAGATAATTTCAAAAATTGAATACATACCAATCCATATTTGATTACAATAAGAACAAGAAAAGTATTTTGACTTTAGGCACCTTTGATGGTGTTCACATAGGTCATCAAAAAATACTACAAAAACTTGTAAAACAAGCAAATGCTAATGGCTTAGAAAGTATTTTGCTTACTTTTTTCCCTCATCCTAGGATGGTTTTGAAACAAGATGAAAAAATTCAGCTGTTAAACACAATTGAAGAAAAATCAAAATTAATTGAAGAAACAGGTGTTGATAATTTAATCATCCATCCTTTTGACTCAACCTTTTCTGAACTTTCTGCAGAAGAATTTGTGAAAAAAATTCTCATCGACAAATTAAACTTAGCCAAAATAATAATTGGTTATGATCATAAATTTGGAAAAAACAGATCCGCTGACATAAATGATTTAATTATTTTAGGAAAAAAATATAATTTTGAAGTAGAGCAAATTTCAGCAAAAGAAATTGATGATATCTCCATTAGTTCTACAAAAATCAGAAAAGCATTATTGAATGGAAACATTGAATTAGTAACCAGTTATTTGGGTCATAATTATTCTTTCTTCGGTACAATTGTAGAAGGAAAAAAAATTGGAAGAACCATAAATTACCCAACCGCTAATCTTCAAATTTCTGAAGACTACAAACTAATTCCGAAGAATGGTGTTTATGTTGTCTCTAGCAATATTGACAACAAAACTATTTTTGGAATGATGAATATTGGAAACAACCCAACTGTTCATGGTGATTCTGAAAGTATTGAAATACATTTTTTTAATTTTAATGAAGACATTTATACCAAGAAAATTTGCGTGAATTTATTATCTCGAATTAGAGACGAACAAAAATTTGATTCATTAAATGAATTAAAAAAACAATTAGATTTAGACAAAAAATATTCGGAAAATTACATTTTAGAAAATGTATAATGCCAAATATTTATAAAAATATAGACAACTCTCCATTAATTCTTTTTCGAATCTTATTTGGTTTTTTAGTAGCTGCCGAAAGCTTTGGCGCTATAGTGTCAGGTTGGGTTAAAAGAGTTTTTATTGAAACCCATTTTACATTTACTTTTATAGGTTTTGAATGGCTAGAAGTATTACACGGAGATGTAATGTACTTATACTTTATAGTCATGGGAATATTAGGCATTCTAATAATGCTTGGTGCCAAATATAGATTTGCAATTATTTCATATACAATTTTATGGGCTGGTGTTTACCTAGCTCAAAAAACATCTTATAATAATCACTATTATTTACTATTGATTATTAGCTTTTATATGTGTTTTTTACCTGCCAATCAATACAAATCTTTTGATGTAAAATGGAATCCAAAAATCAAATCCGATGTAATGCCTTATTGGGTTTCGCTTCTGTTTATCATTCAAATAAGTATTGTTTATTTTTTTGCTGCAATTGCTAAATTTTATCCGGATTGGTTGGATGGTACTTTTACCAAAAATTTACTGATTGGTTCAATAGAAAATCCTTTTATTAAAAATATATTTTCTAAAGAATGGTTCTATTTGTTTATTGCTTATGCTGGAATCTTATTTGATTTATTAATCGTTCCTTTCTTATTGTTTAAAAAAACCAGAACCATTGCATTTATAGCTTCTCTACTATTTCATATCTTCAACTCCATAACCTTACAAATCGGAATTTTTCCTTTTTTTGCACTAGGCTTTATACTTTTCTTCTATGAACCAGAAATTATTAGGAAAATATTTTTTAGAAAAAAGAAAGCTGTAGTACTTGAAACAACTTCTTTAAAGCACAAAAATATTCTACAATTCCTATTAATACCAGTTTTAATAATTCAATTCATATTGCCTATGAGACATCATTTTATAAAAGGTGATGTATTAGTTACAGAAGAAGGTCACCGTTTGAGCTGGAGAATGATGCTTAGGCAAAAAAGCGGTTATATTCGATTTAAAATAATTGAAAATGACACTAAACAAGCGACTACTTATTATTACAATAAAAATTTAACTTACAAACAAGTAAATGCTTTAAGTACAAAACCCGATTTTATTTGGCAATATTGTCAACGCATTAAAAGCGAATATAAAGGTAAAAATATTTCTATTTTTATTGAATGTAAAAATGCTATCAATCAAAAACCGTACAGAACCTTAATTGACCCTAAACAAGATTTCGCAGTTGCTAAATGGGATTATTTTTTTCATAATGAATGGGTTGTTTTAAGATAATTTAACTAAATTTTAAATATTGATTATCAGTGTTTTTGTTTTTTTTACTTAAATTTAACACAAAACAACAAATTATGACAAACAATATTGAATTTAAAAATGGAATTTTAATCTTTCTTGGCATTGGGATATTTTTTCTTGTGTTGGACGTATTAGGATTTGCCGATAAAAATTATCTTAGAATTTTAAATGCTTTTATTGTTCTTTTTGGAATTAATCAGACAATAAAAACAAAAATTAAGAATGGCAATTCTGATTACTTAGAAAATTTGTTTTCAGGTTTTAAGACGGGTATTATTGGTATTGTTTTGGGTATAATTAGTTTAATTATATTTATTTACATTAAAGGTGGCGAGGCATATTTAGACAAACTTTCTGACACGTTCTTCTTTGGTAAAGACAACAACATTATTAAATATTGTAGTATATTGTTTTTCGAAGGAATTGCTTCTAGTTTAATTGGTTCTTTTGTATTAATGCAATATTGGAAAGGAATTGAATCAAAACCAAAAGGTTAAAAAATATTTTAAACAAAAAAGGGATTGCAAAATTGCAATCCCTTTTTTGTTTAAAATATTTTCAGATTAATATATTATTTTCTTTGTAATTGTTTTTCCGTCTTCAAAAGTAGTTTTTATTATTAACGCTTCTTTTGTTGCCATCAATTTATCAAGAACAACTTCTGTTGAATTGATATTATTTTTCTCGTAAATTTTTCTTCCTAACATATCAAAAACCAAAACTGATTTAATATTCTGAGAAGCTAAAAGAGAAACCTTTTCATTAGAAACAATTACTAAATCATTTGTACTTTCAAATTCCTGGTTACTCAACGTTGTATTTGTATATCTTAACACAAATCTGTCATTAAACTCACCAACAACTGTAGCAAATATATAAGGAGCTTGTCTTAAATCGTGAATTACATTTAATACTTTATCTTCTAAATAAATATGCTGTGATACGTCTGAGAACAACCCATCAACTGATGCAATTGCAACAGTATAATTTCCAGCTGTTTCAACAAACATTCCCACTGGAACTTGATCATTAGTATCAAATGGCACAGGTCTACCTTGAATTGTTTGTTTTTGAGTATTAATTAAGGTGTAAAGTTTAAATGCATCTGCCTCAATTAAAGCATCAAACATTCTGTCTTTTGCCAAAGTTGCGTCAGGTACATATCCAATTAACGTTCTAGAAAGTTCGTTGTTTGGCGAAATTAAATCTAACCAGATTCTGCTTTTTTCTGTAGAATTTGTTACCTCACTATTTCTAAAAAATGCAGAATTATCATACACAACTCCAGCTGCAGTTCTTCGGTACGAATTTTTAAAAATAACACTCGAACTTGCAGCAGTTATAGTATTTGTTGGTGGATTAACATCTGTTTCTCCATCCTCTAACATTCTAATAAAAAATCCTTGACCAGAAGCAATATTTCCATCAAATGCTCCCGGTGTTGTAGAACCAGTTCCGTTTGAAACAATATAGTCACTATCTGAATAATTATAACCAAAATTTTGATAAAACGGACTTGGATTTGTGTTAATAGGAACAGAACCATGTGTCCATAATCTAACACTACCTTCAATATTTGTGTTTTCTGTAACGAATGAACTTGCAGACATTGCTGAAGGGTATGGATTTCCAATTAAGTTCCAAGTGTCATCAATTCCTGTTGTAGAGCCTCTAGCAATTCCAATACTTACTGAACCATTGTTTGGTTTTCCTCCTTGAAAAACGACCGGTAAAGCTACAGCTGTTGCAGACCCATTAGAAGCTCTTGCGATATATCCTTTACTAGTAATCATGTTTCCTGAAGCAGCTAACCAATTTCCTTGTGTACTATTTGCATTTGTAGCTGTTGGATCCCATTCCAATCTATGGCTATTCGGCAAATTACTTACCGCAAAACCATTTATTGGAGAAGACCAATACACATAATCTAAATTTTTAGCTTGAGCTATTCTATTAACTTGGAATTTTGTTCCAGTATATGTTCCTATATTAGTATCTGTTTCTTTAATTTGAACGATACTTCCATTATTTTCAACAACAATATTACCATTATTAATAATATTAAAATCAATAACAACATAACCTGATCCTGAAACGGTTAATGTTCTGGTAGCATTTACTTCTAAAGTACAACATTCAAAATTACCATTCGTACCTGTAGTATAGTTTCCATTTAGAATTGCTTTTCTAGCTAAAGTTGGTGCTCCATAAGTCCAAGTTGTACCATTCCAAGTAGTAATATCATCTTTTATTTTTACAGCATTTGTTGCAGTAAAACATGTTGCTGAATTTTCTCTAACTTGACAATAATATTGATAATTATTTAAACCCGATGTTGAAGAAATTGATAACGTAGCACTTGTTGCTCCTGTATAAACTCCAGAATTTGTTAATAAAGTCCAAGTTGCAGAACCAGGTACGTTGACATACCATTGGTAAACTAAACTAAAACCCCCAGCAAAACCTTCTGTAGCAGCTGTTGCTAAAACTACAGACCCACAATTTGGAGAATATGCTGGTTGAGCTGTTATTAATGGACTATTGCCTCCAGAAGCTGCAGGCAAAACTGCAAGACCAGTTGCACATTGCCCTGTAGCAAGCGATATCGATGTCCAATCTGATGTAACATAAATACTATTTGCAGTGTAAGCACCTGATACTCTTTTCATAAAATATCCAGCAGATGAGGAAGGAACATTAACGTCGTCAATTACTATTGATCCAGTAGCATTTCTTAACTGTATACCATCATTCGCATTAAATCCACTATTTATAGACCCATTTGTTGAGGCAGGCCCACAGTCTGAAGGTGTAACCTTTATAATTCCAATTGCACCTGGAGCTATTGAACCTGTTAAAGTTGCATAATTACTATACGTTCCACTAACTGCTGTACCTGCTCTATAAATTCTATAGTTACTCAAAACTTTAGTTGTGGCAGTTCCATTATAGAGTGTAATTGTTCCTCCGCTTCCAGACTCTTCATCGTGAATTTCATATAAAATTAGGTCATTATATACAGATGTACCTTCACAAGAAGATTTATCATTTTTATTTATCGTAAAAGTATTTACAATTGCACAAGGCTGAGAATCAAAAACCGTTATATTTCCGGTTGTTGCTCCAGAAGGTATTATCGCAATTACTTGTGTTGAAGTTGTTGATATAATAGTTGCACTAATTCCTGAGAAATTTACAGTTGCTCCTGCTAAACCAGTTCCATTTATGGCAACTTCTGTTCCAACTGGACCAGAGATTGGTGTAAATGATGTAACTGAATGTGTTGGAATACATGTATTTATAACTTGAATAGTATAATCTTCTATTGAACCATAATTAAAAGTTGCACAAGGCAGCGTATTTAATAAAGTTCCTCCTTCTCTTTGAACAATTCTCATTCTAAAAAAGCCTAGTGGTTGTGACACAGGAACACTAATTGTGAAATTTTGGATTATATTACCACCAGAAACTGCTAACAAAGTAGTTCCAATAGTTTCACCTGGATCATCAAAATCACCGTCTTTATTCCAATCTATCCAAACACCACCTGCTCCATTGTATTGAATCCCATCATTACAATCTCCAAATTCTACTGTTAATGTATTTGAAGTACCAACTTGTAAATCGGCTGACATGGCTGTGTAATTATTAACTCCACTAGTACATACATTGGTCGTATTATTTGTAATTGAATTATTAACCCCTACTAAAGTAACATTTTCAATTTCAGAATCTAAATTACTTGTTGCTCCAGAAACGCAATACGTTATATTTGGAGTACAATTAACTGTTATACCACTGCTCCAAACTAAACCATTTCTTGTAAAAACTTTAAAGACATAGGTATCTCCATTAGTTAATCCGGTTACTGTTACTGAATTTCCGGTTCCCTTATAAATGGTAAAACCACCATCAAATGGTGTACCACCACCAAAAGTTGTAATTGCATTATATGTTCCTCCGTTTCCTGTTGGAACTGCTGAAGTAAAAATACCGTCGGTTACATAAACAAATATATTGTCACTACATCCAACAGGTGATGTCCAATTTATAGTTGCTGTTCCATTTGCGCAAACAGAAGTTGTTACTCCTGTTACATTATTTGGCGTTGCTGTTTGAATGGTATGTGTTCCACTTGCAAAAGCAGTTCCTGATTTAGTACCTGCTGTAAAAGTTAAATCAGCAGTAGTTATTGCATTTACTATAATAGTATTCCCAACTGTAGCAGCACATGGAATATCTGTAGTTATAAAAATTGTACCCGTAGTTCCTGTTGGTATTGTTTGACTAAAACCATTAAAAGTATGAGAACCAGCTCCTAAACCTGTAGTTAAATTATTTAAAAAAGTATCAGTTGCGCTACTAAATATTGCATCAGTAGAATACCAAGCTTTAAAATTCGTAATACTTGAAGTTGCAGCTGATCCTGTAGTAACAAATGTAATAGCTGTTAAAACTGCATTGAAATTAGTGACAGCTAAATCAAATTTATAAATTACGTTATTTGTAGTTGCTTGTGAAATTGTACTAGCTGCAACAGCTGGATTTGAAGAACTAAGTACAACATTTGGAGGTAATGATACATTTATTCGTACTTGACCAGAAGTTACTGTTCCACATGAATAGGTTGAAACACAAACCACATAATAAGTACCTGCCGAAACAAAGTTTGGTGTATAAGTTGTAGCTGTAGCTCCAGAAATTGCTGTACCATAAGGCCCTCCAGAAACTGTTCCATAATACCACTGTCTGCTGATAGCCCCAGCGTTTTCTGTAGCAGTTAATAAAGTACCATTTGTAGACACAAATATATTTTGTGTTGCAGTTGGCCCAACGGTTACATTTGCTAAGTTTACAGTTAAATTAACTGTATTATCTGTACCTATTACAGTTGGTGCGCTAGAAACTACTCTAATTCTATATCCTGTTCCTGCAGCAGTTCCTGCTGGAATTGTTGCTGAAATTGTACCTGAATTTGCTGTACTAGACAAAGTACCAATGTTTATTGGTGTAACAAAACTACCCGAAGTATTAGATAATTGAGCTGTATATACATTACCCGCAGTAAAAGTATCTGTACTTGTAAAAGGAACTGAAACTGAAGCGCTCGTTGAACCTGTTACACAAAAAGGACTACCTGCTATAGCGGTATTTGTAGTAATTGTGTTTGGATTTGGAGGTGTTGTAATTATTACATCATCTATTGTAACATTTTGAGCAACTTTATTATAAGTCCATCTAACATATCTTGTTAAAGAGTTTAATGTATAACTATAATTTGTACATGATGTAGGTAAAGTAGTATGGTTAACTACTGTGGTCCAAGTTGATCCATTTGCAGACTCTTGTACTAACAAACTACTAGTTGCAGACCCTGATATTTTTATATCATAAGTTAATTGGTTTGGGGTTCCAGTAAAAAATACTTGATAGTAATCATTTGTGTCATCAAACTGACCACCATTATTCCCTGAACATGCAAATGATGACGTGTAATTTCCTGTTCCTGAATCAATCCAACCAGTTGGTGTAGCACCTGTCCAAGTTGTACGATTTACCGGAAGACTAGCTTGCCCCCAACTAAAAATTGAGCACAGAAAAGTAATAATGAGTAAAAATTTCTTCATTTTTTGTTTGTATTGGTTTATTAAATACTTTTGGGAAAAATTCTCTGTGTCTAGTACCAAAAGTACTATATAATAGAGAATTTATTAAACAATCATTCAGCAAGTGCAAAATAATCGACTAAATACATTTTCTATCGCCGAAATACGTAAAAAGCTGGAATACTACTGTGCTTATCAAGACAGATGCCACCAAGAAGTGTATCAAAAAATGTTTTCTTTCTCACTAAATACTTACGAAAAAGAGGAGCTTATGGTCTATTTAATTGAAAATAACTTTTTAAACGAAGAACGTTTTGCCCAAAGCTTTAGCAGAGGAAAACACAATTATAAAAAATGGGGAAAAGTTAGAATCGTAAATGAATTAAAAGCAAGAAACATTTCATCAAACCTCATAAAAATTGCTTTAAAAGAAATTAATGATTCCCTTTATCTAGAAACTTTTGAAGAATTAGCCAACAAACATTGGGAGTCTATTTCAGAATCAAACTTTATGAAAAAAAGAAAAAAATTCTGTGATTATTTCATGAGAAAAGGTTGGGAAAATGATTTGATATATGAAAAGGTGAGAGAGCTGGAGAAATTGTGATGGGGAGAAAGGGAGAAAATTAAAGATTTTGATAATTGATTTTTCTTTTGGAACACAGATTTAAAAAATTTAAGAAATCTTTGAAATTGAGTTTTTTTTACAGATTAATTTGATGTTGTCTTTAATAGTATCATAAAAACCACCCCGTCCTTCGGACACCCCTCCAATGGAGGGGAAGTTAGAAGTGCAATTGATTCTTGAAAAGCTCTTATCTAAAAGTATATTTTAAACCTAACATCATGTTTCCTTTTGGCATGGGTACATAAGTATGTTCAAAATATTCTGTGTTGAAAATGTTTTGAAATAAAGCTGTAAGCTCTAAATCATTTATTTTATAACTGGTATTTAAATCAAACACATTATAAGACACCCCTGAAGTTCGTTCCACATATTTATAGGCTATGTTTTGTTTAAATCTTTTGAAAATTTGCAAATTATAATTAATTATCGCTTGATGTTTCATTGAATTTATTCCGTTCTTAGAAATTAAACTTGTATCAATATTGTCATCAATATAGGTGTAATTTAAATGAATTTGATGTGTAATGGAATTAGTGTCAAACATGAATTTTAATGAAGATTCAATTCCTTGAGTTCTTACATCAATATTTAAAGGTTTCCATAAATCACTTGGTGTTGCTCTTCTGTAATCAATAAAATCATCCGTTTTCCTATTAAAAAGAGCTGCATTAAACTGAAATGATTTTAAATTATATTTTAATCCTAATTCTTGTGCAAAAGCACTTTCAGCTTGTAAATTTGGATTTCCAGCCGTTGAACTGTCTCTATAATATAAATCTGTATAAGTTGGAACTCTGTATGTATAACCTATGTTTCCGTATACTTTAACTTCGTTGTTTATTTTATATCCTAAATCAATTCCGGGAAATAATTTATTGTCAAAATCTGAGAAATACGATGCTGCAATTCCTGGTGTAACATCTAATTTATTATCTAAAAACTGAAAACGATGTTCTAAAAATAATGTGGCAATTTCTCTTTCCGCATCTCCTAAATTATTACTTTGAATTACATATTTAGAAAATTCTATACCAAAACCTGTTGTTCCTAAATTGGAATCATACGAACCGTTTAATTCACCAGCAAATTTATTAGTTATGTGTAGATTTCTATAAAAACTTGGGTCATTTTTTTTTAATAGAAATTCATCTTGGTTTCTTCTCCAATATACTTTTGGTTTCCAATTAAAATTTCCTTTTTTGATTACAGTAGAAAGTCCAACTAAACTGGTTTGAGTTTCTTCATATGGAATTGCAGATGAAAAGGTAACCCCATAAAAATTTTGTGCTCCAAATTTTCGTTCGGAATGACTTGCAATCAAATTAATAGGAAGTTTATTTTTATTGAACTGACTTTTTACAAATAAATTTTGGTTGTCAAAATCGGTGTTTTCTCTATAACCGTTTGAAAAATTCTTACTAAAATGAACAATATGACTGCTATTCTCTAAATTAACTGAACCAGTAGCTTCAGCCAAAAACTGATCATAAGAACCCGCTTGAAATTTTGTTACTAAAGCATTACTAGGAGCGTTTTTGGTAACGATATTTACAGCTCCAGAAAAAGCATTTTGCCCAAAAATACGAGCAGCTGGACCTTTTATAATTTCGATTCGTTCGATAACTTCAATTGGTAAAGCTAAATTTAAAGTATGATGTCCTGTTTGTGGATCGTCTACTTTTATGCCGTCAATTAATAATAAGGTTTGATCAAAACTTCCACCTCTTATGTATAAATCGGCTTGCATACCATTTACACCTTGTCTTCTTACATCAATTCCTGCAACTTGTTGTAAAGCATCAGCCACATTTGTAACGCCTAATTTCTGAATATCAGAAGCTGTGACAATTTGAATGGTTCTCGAGTTTTCATCAAAAGGTAAATCAATTCTAGAAGAAGTCACGACAACTTCTCTTAACGAATCTGTTTTTTGTTGTGTGTCTTGCGCTTTTCCTGTTAAAGTAAAAACCGCTAAAGAAGCTATTAAAAAGGTATTTTTCATAATACTGACTATTGTTTATTTTAAAACGATGCAAAATTCGTAACTTTCCGGACGAGTAATGTAGTCCAGTTTTTAAATTATGAATAGTCCGGTTGAAACACTTTTAAAGCAATTAATTCAGTTTGAAAAAAATATTTCCACAGCTGTATTTATTCAAATTTCTCATCAAATTATTGATGCCATTCAACGTGGTTATTTAACCCGAGGAACTGCTTTGCCAGGAAGTCGAACGTTGAGTCAAGTATTGAATATTCATAGAAATACTGTTGTGGCTGTTTATGATGAATTGGCTTCACAAGGTTGGGTTGAAATTATTCCTAATAAAGGAACATTTGTAATTGTACCTGATCAAAAAACAGTTTCTATTAAAGCTATTTCTTACCCCACAAATCAAGAAAACGAAAATACAGAAAGGACTGGATTTGATTTTAAACCTTCTTTTCACCTAGCTTCTACCACTGAAACTAAAGAAACAAAGTATACAATAAATGATGGACAGCCCGATTTACGGTTACACCCAACACATCAGTTTTCAAAATGGTATAGTGCTTCTATGAAACGGAAAACTTTGCTTTCTAAATGGAATCAGGCTTCAAATACAACTCATTCGGTTTATAAAAATCAACTGTGTAATTATTTAAATGCTACTCGTGGCTTTCACATTAAACCTAAAAACTTAATAAGTACACGAAGTACAGAAATGAGTTTGTACATCGTATCACAGCTTTTACTGCAGCCCAACGATGTTGTTTTGGTTGGTGATCTGAGTAATTATGCTGCCAATATGATTTTTCAACAAGTTGGAGCAACGATTCATACTATTCCAATTGATGAAAATGGTTTGGATGTTGAATACATTCGAAAACATTACATAAAAAAATCGATTCGTTGCGTTTATGTTTGTGCTCATCGTCATTACCCAACAACAAATACACTTAGTGCTGAACGAAGATTGGCATTACTAGAATTGGCCAAAGAATATGGGTTTGCCATAATTGAAGACGATTTTGATTACGACTTTCAATTTGAAGGCTCGGCTATGTTACCAATGGCAAGTTCTGATGCTAATGGAAATGTGATTTATTTAGGAAAACTGGGACAATCTTTGTTTCCTAGTTTTCAAACGGGTTTTGTCGTTGCTCCAACTAATTTAATTGTTGAAGCAAAGAATTATTTGCAAATGTTGGATAAACAAGGAGATGTAATTCAGGAACAAATGCTTTCTGAATTGATTTATGAAGGTGAAATTCACCGATTGATTAAAAAAAATATCATCAACTATAAACAAAGACGTGATTATTTATGTCAAATGCTAAATCTACATTTTAAAGAAAGTGTTTGCTGGGGAAAACCTTCCGGTGGATTGGCTATTTGGTTGCAATTTGAACCTAAAATATCATTAGTTCAATTAGCTAAAGAAGCACAAAAGAATGATTTATTTCTTCCTAAAACCATACTTTTTCAGAATAAAAACACTTGTGCTATTCGTTTTGGTTTTGGTCATTTAGATGAAGATGAGCTTGAAATTGTGGTAAAGAAGTTGAAAAATGCCTATGATTTAGTTGGTAAAAAATAATTTTTTATTCTTTTTTGATGTTTTTTTATTGTTATTCGATAATTTTTATATATTTGTGAAATAATTTTAATTAATTAAACATGGAAATTAAAATCACAAACAATCAAATCTTGAAGGTATTGGAAATACTTTCGTGGATCATTTTTATTGGATTATGTGTGGAAGCAGGTGCAATTGTTGTAAACACATTTATCTCGCTTTTTATTAATCCTGATGGTGTGGAAAATTTTTGGAAAGGAAAAGAGTATTTATCTAGCATTTACCAACACGATTATGGTTATTTTATGGTAGTGGCAATTATTATGTGTATTGTTGCTGTTTTGAAAGCCATTATGTTTTATCTTATTATAAAAATGTTCGTTAATAAAAAATTGGATTTTTACAAACCCTTTAGTTTGGAATTAAGACTGTTCATTTCTAGACTATCTTATCTTGCATTAGGAATTGGACTGTTTTCTATTTCTGGGGATAAATATTCTGAATTACTTTCAAAACAAGGGCTTCAAGCAGTTAACTTACAATTGTTAAACTTAGAAGGAGCAGATGTTTGGTTGTTTATGGCTGTGATTCTTTTTATTATTTCACATATTGTAAAAAAAGGAATAGATATACAAACCGAAAACGAACTAACTATATAATTATGAGAAAACTAAATATTTTAAAAGCTATCGTAGATTTTGTTTGGATTATGTCGTTTATTGCAATTCCATTATTAATTCTATTTTTAGGTTATGTTTTAATAAATGATGAACCTTTTGGAATACCAATAAATATAAATGGTATTGAAGTAGCTGTTGTAGATTTACAGTCTAAAATCTTATTAATTTGTATTACACTTGCTGCCCTACTAATTGTTTTTTGTCTATTTCTATTTAGAAAAATATTAAGATCTTTTCAAAGGAATAAAATATTTGATTTAGAAGTTATTAAAAACTTTAATATGATTGGAATTTTGCTACTTATTTCATCTCTTTTGTCAGGAGTTCCTGCTTTTATTATAAAATTATTGAAAAGAGAAGTTAGTATTGAGATGGGGTTAAATCCTTTTGTTATGCTATTTTGTTTAGGGTTATTTTTTATGGTTTTAAGCGAAGTGTTTATGATTGCTAAAACACAAAAGGAAGAAAACGAATTAACGATATAACTATGCCAATAATTGTAAACTTAGATGTAATGTTAGCCAAACGCAAAATGAAGAGCAATGAATTGGCAGAGAAAGTAGGCATAACTGTTGCTAATTTATCGATTTTAAAAACTGGAAAAGCAAAAGCCATTAGGTTCTCTACTTTAGAAGCTATTTGTGAAGAATTGGAATGTCAACCTGCTGATATTTTGGAGTTTGTTAGAGAGTAGTTATTTCACAGAGATTCACAGAGGTTTACACAAAGTTTCGCAAAGAATTTTGTTTTAAACTTAAGTATAAAAGTAAACCTAACAGATTTTTAAAACCTGTTAGGTTTGATATAAGTGAATATGAAAATGATTTATATTTATTAACGTAAAACCCTAGCCCAGATAGTAATGGCATCCTTTTATTGCGAGGAACGAAGTAATCTCCTCAAAAGATTGCTTCGTTCCTCGCAATAAAAGATATAGTGAATAGCCGGAAATAGCTTAAAAACAAAAAAAACCTAACAAATTAATGTTAGGTTTTTTATTTATAAAATCGAAATTGTCTTAGTCTGCTAAAACAATAACTTTATTTTCATTCATTTCGATTGTTCCTGAGTTAATTGGTAACCAAAATGTTTGCTCGTTTACTTTTTTGAATTGAGAAATAAATTCTTTATCAATATTAATTTTTTGAGCATTTATTTTAATGTTACCTTTTGTCAATAATGAAACAATTGGTGCGTGATTATTCAACATTTGAAACTCACCATTCACACCTGGCAAAGCTACTGAAGTAACTTCTCCTTTAAATAATGTAGCTTCTGGTGATACTATTTCTAAAATCATATTTTTAGTGATTAGTAATTAGTGATTAGTAAATAGCAATAACTAAATGTTGCTACCTCCTAACTGCTAACTAATTTATGCTTCTGCTAACATTTTTTCTCCAGCTTCGATAGCTTCTTCGATAGTACCTTTAAGGTTGAAAGCTGATTCTGGTAAGTGATCTAATTCACCATCCATAATCATATTAAATCCTTTGATAGTATCTTTAATGTCTACTAAAACTCCTTTTAAACCTGTAAATTGCTCTGCTACGTGGAATGGTTGCGATAAGAAACGTTGTACACGTCTTGCTCTACCTACAACTAATTTATCTTCTTCAGATAATTCTTCCATACCTAAAATTGCAATAATATCTTGTAATTCTTTGTAACGTTGTAATATTTCTTTTACCTTTTGAGCACAAGTATAATGTTCTTTTCCTAAGATGTCTGCAGTTAAAATTCTAGAAGTAGAATCTAACGGGTCAACCGCAGGATAAATTCCTAACTCAGCAATCTTACGAGACAATACAGTTGTAGCATCTAAGTGAGCAAACGTTGTTGCTGGTGCTGGATCCGTTAAATCATCCGCAGGTACGTAAACCGCTTGTACAGATGTAATAGAACCTCTTTTTGTTGATGTAATACGCTCTTGCATCACACCCATTTCTGTTGCTAAAGTTGGTTGGTAACCTACTGCAGAAGGCATACGACCTAAAAGAGCCGAAACCTCAGAACCTGCTTGTGTAAAACGGAAGATGTTATCAACGAAGAAAAGTACATCTTTTCCTTGTCCGTCTCCTGCTCCATCACGGAAATATTCAGCAATAGTTAATCCTGATAATGCCACACGAGCACGAGCTCCAGGTGGTTCATTCATTTGTCCGAATACGAAAGTAGCTTTCGATTCTTTCATTATATTTTTATCTACTTTAGATAAATCCCATCCACCTTCTTCCATAGAGTGCATGAATTCATCACCGTATTTGATAATTCCTGATTCTAACATTTCACGTAAAAGGTCATTTCCTTCACGAGTTCTTTCTCCTACTCCTGCGAATACTGAAAGTCCACCGTGTCCTTTTGCGATGTTATTAATTAATTCTTGGATAAGTACTGTTTTACCAACACCTGCTCCACCAAATAATCCAATTTTTCCTCCTTTTGCATAAGGCTCAATAAGGTCGATTACTTTGATACCTGTAAATAATACCTCAGTAGCAGTAGATAAATCCTCAAATTTAGGTGCACTTCTGTGAATTGATAAACCATTTGTACCTGCTTTTGGCAAATCTCCTAATCCGTCAATTGCATCACCAATTACGTTAAATAAACGTCCAAAAACATCTTCACCAATTGGCATTTGAATTGGAGCACCAGTAGCAACTACATCAACTCCTCTTGCTAAACCATCTGTTGAATCCATTGAGATAGTACGAACCGTATTTTCTCCAATGTGAGATTGTACTTCAAGTACTAATAATGTTCCATCTTTTTTAGTGATTTCTAATGAATCATAAATTTTTGGAAGTTCGACTCCTTCTGTGCTGAAAACAACGTCAACAACTGGTCCGATAATTTTTGAAACTTTTCCTGTAACTTTAGACATTACTTATGTATTTATTTAATAGCTATTTACTGTTGAAAAAAAGATACTTTTTTCCGTTTGCAAAGATAGTTTTTTTCAAAACAATTTTGCAATTTATTTTTTGAATTTTTTGCAATAAAAAAGCGAAATCTTTCAATTTCGCTTTAAATATGTTATTCTACCGTCACCGATTTTGCTAAATTCCTAGGTTGATCAACATTACACTCTCTCATAACCGCGATGTGATAGGATAATAATTGTAAAGGAATTGTTGTTAATAATGGAGTTAATGCTTCCGTAGCTTCTGGAATCTCAATTACGTGATCCGCTAATGCTTTTACTTGCGTGTCTCCTTTCGTAACAATTGCAATAATTTTACCACTACGTGATTTAATTTCTTGAATATTACTAACTACTTTATCATAATGCCCTTTATTTGGTGCAATTACAATAACCGGCATTGATTCGTCAATTAATGCAATTGGTCCGTGCTTCATTTCTGCAGCTGGATAACCTTCCGCATGAATATATGAAATTTCTTTTAATTTTAATGCTCCTTCTAAGGCTACTGGGAAATTATAACCTCTTCCTAAATACAAACAATTTGGTGAGTCTTTATAAATTTCAGCAATAGCTTTTGCCGCTTCATTTGTAGTTTGAAGTGCTTCTTCTACTTTTTCTGGAATTAATTCTAATTCTAATAAATATCTTTGATAATCAGAATTATTCATTGTTCCTTTTGCTTTAGCTAAACGCAAAGCTAACATTGTAAGCACTGTAATTTGAGTCGTAAATGCTTTTGTTGAAGCTACTCCAATTTCTGGTCCAGCATGCGTATAAGCTCCTGCATGAGTTTCACGTGAAATTGATGAACCCACAACATTACAAACTCCAAAAACAAATGCTCCTTTTTCTTTTGCTAATTTGATTGCTGCTAAAGTATCCGCTGTTTCTCCTGATTGAGAAATTGCTATGATTACGTCGTCTTTATTTATGATTGGATTTCTGTATCTAAATTCTGAAGCATATTCTACCTCAACAGGAATTCTTGCAAATTCTTCAATAATATATTCTGCTACTAATCCTGCATGCCATGATGTTCCACAAGCAATGATTACTATTCTTTTAGCATTGATAAATCTTTCAAGATTGTCTTCTACACCAGCCATACGAATTATACCTTTATTTGCTAAAAGTCTTCCTCTATATGTATCTTTTATTACGCTTGGTTGTTCGTAGATTTCTTTTAACATAAAATGATCATACCCTCCTTTTTCAATTTGCTCCAAATTCATTTGAAGTTCTTGAATATATGGGTCAACTAAAGAATCATCTTTAATTTTACGAACTTTTATAGGTTTATGTAGACGCACAATTGCCATTTCTTCATCTTCTAAATAAATTGCATTTGAAGTATACTCAATAAATGGAGATGCATCTGAAGCTATAAAGTATTCGTTTTCACCAATACCTAATGCTAGAGGACTTCCTAATCTTGCAACTACAATTTCATCTGGCTTATCTACATCAATAACTGCAATTGCATAAGCTCCTACCACTTGGTTTAAAGCTATTTGAACAGCTTTTCCTAGTTTGCATTTTTCGTTTTTCTTAACTTCTTCTATTAGATTAATTAAAACTTCTGTATCGGTGTCAGACTGAAATGTATATCCTCTTTTAATTAATTCTATTTTTAATGGCTCATAATTTTCGATGATTCCATTGTGGATAATTACTAATTTTCCTGAGTTAGAAAAATGTGGATGAGAGTTTACATCATTTGGAACTCCATGAGTTGCCCAACGTGTATGACCCATTCCTACAAATCCTTTAGTAGTTCCTTCTTGTTCAGCTTTTAGTTCTAAATCTGAAACTTTTCCTTTAGTTTTTGACATTTTTAGATTCGTTCCATCAAAAAGAACTAAACCTGCACTGTCATAACCTCTATATTCTAATCTCTTTAATCCTTTTATAATAACAGGATAAGCTTCTCTATATCCAATATAACCTACAATTCCACACATAAATTATTTTATTTAGGTTCGGTGTAATAAATTTCTAGTTTCAATTTTTTATCAGGATCTGTACTTTGTGCTCCATACAAAACAGTTCCTAACGGATGCATTACTGATGCTACTGGCAAGTATTTTAATTCATCAGTACCTATTGTATATGGAGTTTTTAAAAATGCGTTTGTTACTAAATTTATATTTTCAGTTACAATTAGTCCTAATCTTGAATTTCCATTATTATTAGGATTAGTCCCATTTAAAACATTATTGATGTAATCAGTAATTCTGATTTTATACTTTGTCCCTTTTCCATCACTATCTTTTTGGATAATTCCACCGTGAATATACTTATTTAATTTAGCATTAGCCCCTAATGAAATATCTGCATAATAATCTAACAATGGTTTGTTTTTTGTTGCATCAAATAAATAAACTCTTTGAGGTTCATAATCAGCGTTAGCCATGGCTGTTTGATCAATATAGAACACTAAATTAGCTTCATTGATTAACCATTTATTGGCACGCAATTTATCTAATTCATCAGGTATTCCATTTGGACCTCCATTTACAGCTCCAGTCAAATCTTCTGTTCCAAAAAGATCGATATAAGCTACAGATCCATTAACTCCTCCTTTTAAATATAATTTTCCATCTGTATTATTTCCTAATAAAGCTTCTGAATAATTAGCATCTATATTAGAAAACTCAAATAAATTAACTGAATTACTCTTTTTTGTTCCTGTTTCGGAATAACCCATTTGAAATTTCAATGCACTCTTTAAAGCTAATGCCTGATCTGTTACACCATCTTCAAAGAAATAATGATATTGTACTAATAGTTCTGCTTTAGAAAAATCTAGTTTAACAAGTGATCCTTGGTCCGCAACATTTTCTTCAACTTCAAAATATAAACCTTTAAAGTATTGTTTAAAAATGTTGTTGTTATAAAGCTTTCCTTGCGCAACCGCATCTAATATTCTAGTTTTAAGAGCTGCTTGGTTTAAATTCAACCAAACACCTGGCAACTTTCTTTCTTTAATTACATACTTATCTGGGTCAGTAGTTATAGCATTTTCACTATCATAATATTGCCCATTACCATTTGTTTTATAAATAATAATTTCTTTATTATTAAAAAAGAATTCAGTGTTTTCACTTGTTGTTCCAGTGTTTAAAAGTTGAGAACTTTTATAAGTGTCAATTGTTGGCTTAAGGTCAGAATAGTATTTTTGTGTAGATTGATTGTTAGTCGAAGGATCAAAATCTCTTAAATAGTAGCCGTTTTCATACACTTTAAGGTTAAATTTCGCGTCACTATCTCCATAGATTGAATCAATTTCATACGATCTTACACCATCAGTAGATGTGCTTTCTAAAGTGCTATAAAACGGAATATATACATAAACTGAATCTTTTACTGGGTCAATATAATGATTGTAACCAAGACTAGGATCAGGATTAACCATTTCAATTTGTGAAACGAAATGAGCTTTTGTTTTTCCAAAAACAGGATTATTATAAATCCCTAAAGAATTTATTGGTAGATTATTGGTTTGAACTGGACCAGTACTTTTAATATATGAATTTAAATTTTCTGCATTATATTTTTCAAAAGTAAAATGCTCATCTCCAACTATATCCGAACCAAGTGTGTTAAAGTCTTTATCACACGAAATAAAAGTAAAAGCAAATAAAAGTAAAACTGCTTTAGTGAATGTATTCATATTTATTATTATTTTAAAACCGTATTTTTTAAGAAGTCTGTATAAACTTCATTGAAACTTTCTTTCGGTGTGAAAGGTAAAAAAGGTTTTTTTGAACTTTCTATATATTTTGTTAAACTTGATGACAAATCATCTGACGCAATAATAACTCCGTCTGAATGCTGAATAGAAGCCATTAACAAGTTCTCATAATTAGGTGCTTTTAACTCAGAAATACTTGCTTCAGGAATCTCATCAAAAACCATCTTATTGATCAATTTTTTATCTAATTCACCATCAAATGACTGATTATAAACTGAAGTTATAATTTTTGTTTCATTAAAAATACCCTCATTTTTATAATAATGCTTTAAATATATCGGCAAAAGAGCAGCCATCCACCCATGTACATGGATAACATCTGGAACCCAATTTAATTTTTTAACCGTTTCAACAACTCCTTTTGCAAAAAAGATAGCTCTTTCATCATTATCTGGATATAAAACTCCTTCTTCATCAGAAAATGTAGCTTTTCTTTTAAAATATTCATCGTTGTCAATAAAGTAAACTTGAATTCTTTCTTTAGGAATTGAAGCGACTTTAATTATCAGAGGCATATCTACATCATTTACAACCAAGTTCATACCTGAAAGTCTTATAACTTCGTGCAATTGATGCCTTCTTTCATTAATATTACCATATCTAGGCATAAAAATTCTAATTTGCCCTCCTACATCATTAATCATTTTTGGTAATTCATAAGATTGTATTGACACCTCGTTTTCAGCTAAGTAAGGAACCACTTCAGATGACACATACAAAATCCTTTTATCCTCCATAAAATTGTTTATTTTCAAATTATAAAACATGCAAAATTACAAAATTTTATGTATTTATCTACTAAAATAGTAAGTTTGCAGTCAATTTATTATTATTATTGATGCAAATTTTTAAAGAAAAAGCCCTTTTAACAGCTTATTTAAAAACAATTTGGGGCAAAAA
This sequence comes from uncultured Flavobacterium sp., assembly GCF_963975515.1. Taxonomy (GTDB): domain Bacteria; phylum Bacteroidota; class Bacteroidia; order Flavobacteriales; family Flavobacteriaceae; genus Flavobacterium. The sequence continues at coordinate 101,716 of NZ_CAXBGY010000002.1, read as the reverse complement.
TTGTACCATAGGTTTTATCCCAACAATGGGTGCTCTACATGAAGGGCATCTATCATTAATTAAAAATTCTTTAGAGGAGAATGAATATAATGTGGTTAGTATTTTTGTTAATCCAACCCAGTTTAATAATATTCAAGATTTAGAAAAATATCCTAGAACTTTAGAAACTGATATAGAAAAAATCAAAATAATTTGTCCAAATTGTATTGTTTTTGCTCCAACTGTAGATGATATTTATGAAGGAAAGACAAATTCTAAATCATTTAATTATGATGGAATAGAAAATGAAATGGAAGGCAAACATCGCCCAGGCCATTTTGATGGTGTTGGCACCATTGTAAAAAAATTATTCGAAATTGTAAAACCGACAAATGCTTATTTTGGAGAAAAAGATTTTCAGCAATTACAAATTGTTAAAAAACTAGTTTCTAAAAACAGTTTAAGAGTCAACATCATAGGTTGTTCTATATTTAGAGAAGCTAATGGATTAGCAATGAGCTCTAGAAACGAAAGGCTTTCCAAAAAAGACAGAGAAGAAGCTTCAATAATTTTTAAAACATTACTGACTGCCAAAGAAAAATTTGGCACAAAAAGTGCTAAAGAAGTAAGCGAATGGGTAAAAAACTCATTAGAAAAAAATAAAAACATAACCTTGGAATACTTTGAAATTGCTGATGAAACTACTTTAAAAACATGTATTAGAAAGTCTAAAAACAAAAAATACAGGGCTTTTATAGCTGTTTTTATAGATAATATCAGATTAATAGATAATATTTCACTTAATTAATTATTTTTGCACCATGCAAATTCACGTAGTAAAATCTAAAATTCACAGAGTAACTGTAACTGGAGCCGATTTAAATTATATTGGAAGTATAACCATTGACGAAGATTTAATGGAAGCTGCCAACTTAATTGAAGGTGAAAAAGTTCAAATTGTTAATATTAATAACGGAGAACGTTTCGAAACATATACTATTAAGGGTAATCGTAAATCTGGAGAAATAACATTAAATGGACCAGCAGCAAGAAGGGTGCAAAAAGGTGATGTTATTATCATTATCGCTTACGGAATTTTAGGCATCGAAGAAGCTAAAGTTTTTAAACCAGCACTTGTTTTTCCTAATGAGGAAAACAATTTATTAATCTAACTTTGGCTTCCCCATTTAGAAAAATTGCCAGTTTAACAATTCCATTATTAATTGGAATTGGATTAATTTATTATCAATACTCAAGCTTAACTCCAGAACAATTAGAAAACATTAAACTGTATTTTAAAAATGCAGATTATACATATGTTTTCTTATCGCTTTGTATTTCACTAGTTGCTTATTGGGCTAGAGCTTATAGATGGAAATATAGCTTAAATCATCTGGGATATACCACAAAACTACACAACAATTTTTTTGCTGTTGGAGTAGCTTATTTTGTTAATTTAACAATTCCTCGGTCTGGAGAAGTTACCAGAGCTGTTTTATTAAAAAAATATGAAAATGTGCCCTTTGATAAAGGATTTGGTACAATTGTAGCCGAGAGAGTTGTTGATTTATTAATTTTCTTATTGTTTGTTTTTATTGCATTCATTTTGCAATTTAATATTATAAGTGAATTTATCTTTTCCAATATTTCTCCTTCAAAATTAATTATTATAGGAATTGTTTTATTTGTTCTAGGAATTGTTTTTTTACTAATTTGGTTTCGTTCTAATTGGAAGATTGTTGGAAAAATAAAAGAAAAATTTGCTGGATTAATTGAAGGAATGACAAGCATTTTGGTCATGAAAGATCGATGGAAATACTTATTCTTTTCTTTTTTAATCTGGACTTTATATTTATTGATGTTTTATGTTTGCGTTTTTGCTATTCCTGAAACTTCTGACATAGCTTTCAGTATAGTAATAATGGGATTTATTTTTGGAAGTGTAGCAATAGGTTTTACAAATGGAGGAATCGGTGCTTTTCCAATTTCAATTCAAACTGTATTATTACTTTATGGAATTAATAAAGGAGCCGGTGCTGCATTAGGTTGGATTATTTGGACATCACAAACATTACTTACCGTATTAGTAGGTCTTTTGTCGTATTTGTTATTACATTTTTTTAATAAACATAAATAATTAACTAAATTGCCATTTCTTTACCAGAAACTCATCATGAAAAACATATATATAGCATTATTATTACTACTTTCTTTTATTTCAATGGCTCAAAAGAAAACAGAAACAATTGACTCAAATAGATTAGGAAAATCTAGGCAAATTTCTGTTATTTTACCTCCATCATATGAGTTTGAAAAAGATAAAAAATACCCCGTTATTTATCTTTTAGATGGTGAATATTTAATGGATCCTTTTAACGGTTCTTTACAATATGGATACTATTTTGATGATTTGCCCGAAGTTATTATTGTGGGAATTCATCAAGCAAAAAACAACGATAGGATTATTGACTCAAAAGGAAATGAAGATGGATTACCCACTGAAAAAAGCGGTAATTTTTATGAATTTATTGCAGCTGAAGTAATTCCGTTTGTAAATGATAGTTATAGAACTGTTCCTTATAAAATTATTGCAGGTCATGATGCAACTGCTGGTTTTTTAAACTTTTTCCTATACAAAGACAATCCAATTTTTGATGGTTATATATCAATGTGCCCAGACTTAGCCTATGACATGGAAAATCGAATTGAAGATAGAATGAAAATGATGCCAAAACCTATTAGCTATTTTCAAGTTTCTTCTCCTACGGATGAAACATCTATTTATGAAAGAGTAAAATTATTAGATGAAAATCTAAAAACAGTTCTAAATAAAAATGTTTCTTATAAATATTTACAACTAGATGGTTATTCTCATTACTCAATGGTTCCCGTAGCTATTCCACAAGCGCTATATCATGTGTTTAAAGGATATCAACCCATAAACAAAGAAGAATATAAGCAACTTCAAAACCAAACTTCTGGGTTTGTTGATTATCTTACTGAAAAATACAAAAACATTAATACTCTTTATGGTGTTGATATGAAAATTAGATTAATTGACTTTTTAGCGATTCAAAATCTAATTACTAAGAATGGCTCAAGTGAAGAATTAAAAAATTTAGAAAAAATAGCTAGTAAAGAATATCCAAAAACGATGTTACCTTCATTTATTGAAGCTTCCTATTATGAAAAAGACAGAAATTATGACAAGGCTATTAAAGCTGTTGAAAAAGGATATTCTCTAAAAGATATTGGAATGTTCACTAAAGCTTTTATGCTTGAAAAACTAGAAGACCTTAAAAGAAAAAGAGCAGGCCAATAATGAGTAAAGTAAAAACATCTTTTTTTTGTCAAAATTGCGGAACTCCATTTTCTAAATGGCAGGGACAATGTCATAATTGCAAAGAATGGAACACTATTGCCGAAGAAATTATCCAAAAAGAAGAAAAAAAAACTTGGAAAAGTGATTCTGGATCAACTTCAAAAGCATCAAAACCTTTATTAATTAAGGAAATAGATTCTGCTAAAGAAATTCGTTTAAACACAAATGACAACGAACTAAACAGGGTTCTAGGTGGTGGAATTGTTCCTGGTTCTTTGATACTTTTAGGTGGTGAACCTGGAATTGGAAAAAGTACACTTTTACTTCAAATATCTTTAAAATTACCTTATAAAACGCTTTATGTTTCTGGAGAAGAAAGCCAAAAACAAATAAAAATGCGTGCCGAAAGAATTACTCCAAACAGTGATAATTGCTACATTCTTACGGAAACTAAAACACAAAACATCTTCAAACAAATTCAGGAAATCCAACCTGAAATTGTCATTATTGATTCAATTCAAACCTTACATACAGATTATATTGAATCTTCGGCAGGAAGTATTTCTCAAATTCGAGAATGTACAGCTGAGTTGATAAAATATGCCAAAGAATCAAACGTTCCCGTAATTTTAATTGGTCACATTACAAAAGATGGAACAATTGCTGGTCCAAAAATATTAGAACACATGGTTGATACGGTTCTTCAATTTGAAGGTGACAGAAATCATGTTTATAGAATTCTTCGCTCGTTAAAAAATCGTTTTGGTTCTACTGCCGAATTAGGAATTTATGAAATGCTAGGAAGTGGTTTGCGTGAAGTTGAAAATCCTTCTGAAATATTAATTTCGCACAAAGACGAACAACTTTCTGGAACTGCAATTGCTTGTACTTTAGAAGGAATGCGACCTTTGATGATAGAAATTCAATCTCTTGTAAGTTCTGCAGTTTATGGAACACCTCAACGAAGTACAACAGGTTATAATGCCAAAAGACTAAACATGATTTTGGCTGTTTTAGAAAAACGTGCAGGTTTCCGATTAGGAACAAAAGATGTTTTTTTAAATATAACTGGTGGAATAAATGTGGATGACACAGCTATTGATTTAGCCGTTGTAGCTGCCATTTTATCATCAAACGAAGACATTGCGATTGAAGACGGTTTTTGTTTTGCTGGTGAAGTTGGCTTATCAGGAGAAATTCGTCCAGTAAATAGAATTGACCAACGTATTCAAGAAGCTGAAAAATTAGGGTTTACTACTATTTTGGTTTCAAAACACAACAAAATTTCTCTAAAAAATACTTTTATAAAAATTGTATTAGTGGCTAAAATTGAAGATGTGGTTAACGTTTTGTTTGAGTAACAATTACTTTTTTACTAAAAACTGAACACTGAGCACTTTTTTCACTTGCTTTCCAACCTTTTCATTAAAAAGTCACTCTTACTATAAATAGAAAATATAAAATCATGAAAAAAATACTTTTAATTCTAACGCTTTTTGCATCAGTAATTGCTTTGGCTCAAAAACCAATCTTTACTTCAGCAAAAGTAAATGCAGCAACCGTTTATACTAATGGTGCTGAATTATCACAATCAACTTCATTAACTCTTCCAAAAGGGACAAGTGAAATTGTCATCAAAAATGTAGCTGATTATTTAAATGAAAATACCGTTCAAATTGGTGCTCCAAGTTCGTTGACAGTGCTTTCGGTTCAGTTTACCCAAAATTATATTTCTGAATATGAAATCGATGAAAGTAATCCTGCTATCAAGAAAGTGAGAGATAGTATTTCTTGGGTTCAAAAAGAAATTACTAAAGTTCAGATTGATAAAACTTCGCATTCAAAAACAATTGAATTATTGGACAAAAACCAACAAGTTGCTGGACAAAATTCAGGTTTAAGTGTAATAGAATTGATGAAATTAGTGGATTACTATAAATCTAAACGAACCGAATTAAGTAACGCAATTACCTCTTTTCAAGAAAAAGAAAATAAGCTGAATGAAAAATTAAAAAGACTAAATTCAAAACTTGAAATCAATACTAAAAACGAAGAAAAAACATCTAGAGGAAAACTAATTCTTCAAGTAATGAATGAAATAGCTGGAAATGTAGATTTGGATATAAATTACATGACTAACAATGCTTCTTGGCAACCTTTTTATGATTTACGTGCCGAAAACATCAAAGAACCAATCAATATGATGTACAAAGCAAAAGTGGTTCAAAATACAGGAATTGACTGGAGAAAAGTAAAACTGACTTTATCAAGCGGAAATCCTAATCAAAACAATGAAGCACCTATTTTACAAGCTTGGTTTTTGAGATATGGTTATCCTGTTGCTTATGGTTATAGAAATCAAAATGCTCCTATAAATACAATTCAAGGAAAAGTTTCAGGTTTAGAAGTTAACGCTGACAAAATGGAAGAATCCTCCATTTCAAATTATACAACTGTTAATGAAAACCAACTTAACGTATCCTTCGACATTGAAATTCCTTATGATATTTTATCCAATGGAAAAGCACATAGTGTTGCTTTAAAAGAAATAAAATTACCCGCTTCTTACAGATATTATGCTGTTCCGAGAATGGAAAAAGAAGCGTTTTTATTAGCTCAAATTAATGATTATTCTAAATTTAATTTATTACCTGGTGAAGCAAATATCATTTTTGAAGGAATGTATGTTGGAAAAACGTTTATCAATCCAAATCAAACAGCCGATACTTTGAGTTTATCAATGGGAAGAGATAAAAAGATTTCTATTAAACGTGAAAAAGTAACGGATAAATCGGGAACAAAATTCTTATCATCTTACAAAGAACAAACCTTTACTTATGATATTACGGTTAGAAACAACAAAAAAGAAACCGTTGAAATCCTTTTAAAGGATCAATATCCAATAAGTACTGATAAAGAAATTACGATTGAAGTTCTAGAAAAAGATAGAGCTAAAGTAAACGAAGAAACTGGTGTTATGACTTGGGATTTAAAACTCGCGCCAAACGAAACCAAGAAAATTAGAATTAGTTATTTAGTAAAATATCCAAAAGACAAAGTAATAGACAATCTATAATTTTACTTACATTGATTTTTAAACGACTGAATATTAATATGTTCAGTCGTTTTTTTATTGTTTTTTATTTATCTTTACAAGAAAAGAGAAACTATGAAAAAATTATTACTATTACTTGTAGCCTTTACTTCTTCACTTGTTTTTTCTCAAACCATAGCTATTCAACCTTTTGCCACAGGTTTTTCTGGAGCCGTTGAAATCACTCATGCTGGTGATAGCCGTTTATTTGTGGTTCAACAAGGTGGATTAATTCGTGTTTTAAATTCAAACGGAACGGTTAATGCAACACCTTTTCTAAATTTATCTAGTATAATTGCTTCTGGTGGAGAAAGAGGTTTATTAGGTTTGGTTTTTCATCCAAATTATGCTTCTAACGGTTATTTCTTTGTAAACTACACCAATACTTCTGGTGATACTGTTATAGCAAGGTATTCTGTTAACAGCACAAATCCTGATGTTGCTGTAAATTCTGGAACTATTTTAATGACTATTTCTCAACCTTATTCTAATCATAATGGTGGAAGTATAAAATTCGGTCCAGATGGCTATTTATATATTGGAATGGGTGACGGAGGAAGTGCTGGTGATCCAGGAAATAGAGCTCAAAACATAAATGAAAATTTGGGAAAAATGCTTCGTATTGATGTAAATACAACCATTGCTCCTTATTACACTTCTCCTGCTGGAAATCCTTATGTTGGAATTGCTGGTAATGATGAAATTTGGGCAATTGGAGTAAGAAATCCTTGGAAATTTTCCTTTAACAGATTAAATGGTGATTTATGGATTGCAGATGTTGGACAAAATAATATTGAGGAAATTAATAAAGTCACAAATCCTTTAACTGCTGGTTTAAATTTTGGTTGGAAATGTTATGAAGGAAATGTTGCTTACAACACTTCTGGTTGTGCTCCAATAGGAACAATGACAATGCCAGTAGCACAATACACTCATTCAGGTGGAAATTGTTCTATAACTGGTGGCTATGTCTACACAGGAACAATGTATCCTAATTTATTAAACAAATATTTCTTTGCAGATTATTGTGTGAATAGAATTGGATATGTTGATACAACTTCAAACGCTGTGACTTATACTCCTAATTTTTCAGGAAGTAATAATTTCACTTCTTTTGGTGAAGACATGAATGGTGAATTATATGTATCAAACTCAAGTGTGATTTATAAAATAGTTGACACTTCAACAGCTTCGACAACTAGTTTTGAAAATAGTGGTTTTAGTTTATATCCAAATCCTGCAAAAAATAGCATTACAATTTCTAGTTCAGAAGCAAGTTTTGCAAAACAAATTCAGGTTTTTGATGTTTCTGGAAAACTACTTCTTTCTAAAGAAGTTTTACAAAATAAAACAAATACAATTGATGTGACTTCTCTTTCCAATGGAGTTTATATTGTAAATGTAACTACTATTGATGGAAATAATTATAGTTCTAAATTGGTAAAAGAATAATAAAAGTGTTCAGTGCTCAGTTTTTAGTAAGCAGTTTAACTGAAGACTAAAAATTGAGCGCTGAAAACTATTTTAAGGTGCAGGATTAGGAATTAATTCATGAATGTTTTCTATTTCAGCTAAAATATCTTGCGATAAAACGATGTCAAAAGCATCAATATTAGCTTTTAATTGTTCTAACGAAGTTGCTCCAATGATCGTAGAAGTAACTAAACGTTGTTGATTAACGTATGCTAAAGCCATTTCACTAGAAGTCATTTCATTTGCTTCGGCTAAATCTTTGTATAATTTTGTGGCTTTGAAACAATTTTCGTTGGTATATCTAGTAAAATTAGGAAATGTTTTCATGCGTGATTTTTCTGGAAAACCATCTAAATATTTTCCTGTTAGAAATCCAAAAGCCAAAGGTGAATAGGCCAATAAACCAACGTTTTCTCTAATACAAATTTCAGATAAACCAACTTCATACAAACGATTTAATAAAGAATATGGGTTTTGAATCGTTGCAATTTTAGGTAAATTATGCTTTTCACTTTCCATCAAATAACGCATTACACCATAAGGGTTTTCATTTGAAACTCCTATATGTTTTATCTTTCCTTCTTTAATCAAATCCTCAAAAATTTGAAGAATTTCTAAAATAGAATACTGCCAATTTTCATCAATTTGTTGCACACCTCTTTGTCCAAACATATTCATCACACGCTCTGGCCAATGCATTTGGTATAAATCAATATAATCTGTTTGCAGGTTTTTTAAACTCAATTCAACCGCTTCTTTAATATTTTTTTTTGAAAAATCTAAAGGTTGACGAATGTATTCCATACCGCGATTTGGTCCAGCAATTTTTGTAGCTACAACTAGTTTTTCTCTTTCTGTTTGACCAATTTTATTTATCCAAGTTCCAATATGTTTTTCTGTACTACCAAAAATTTGAGCATTTCCACCAATTGGATACATTTCGGCCGTGTCCAAAAAGTTGATGCCTCGTTCAATAGCATAATCTAATTGTGAGTGAGCTTCAGCTTCGGTATTTTGATTGCCAAAAGTCATTGTTCCTAAACAAATTTTGCTGATTTTTATGTTGGTATTTGGTAGTGTTGTGTATTTCATTTTATGCTGAATTTAGTTCAGTATCTTATTATTATAGATACAAAGATACAAAGCGTCTAAGTTTAATAAAAATAAAAACCTGCTAGTATTTCTACTTACAGGTTTTCTATTTAATTTGAATATAATTTTTTTACAAAATTGAAATCTAAATCTTCTTTGACTTCAAAAAAATAGTTTAGTTGCCATTTTTGAGTTACAATTGCTTGTTTGTTTATGGTTTTGTCCCAAATTGGATAAACTCTAAAACCTCTTTTTCCGTCTTTTTTTGAAGTTGAAATAATTCCTTTTTCAATTAAAACTGATTTTGGAAACACAAACTGTCCAACTTTATTTTCTGATTGAACATTTATGACATAAAGATCAATGGTATCATTTTCAGAAAAAGGTTCTGTTATTCCTTCTTTGTTTCTTTTCCAAAAAGGTACAAATTGACCCACTTTTTTTGGTGTGATTTTAGCACTTCTGAAAATTATTCTTTTTTCATCTACTACAAATTCACAGCCATCATATTCTTGACTTTCTTTGTCAATTATTAGTTTAGAAATTTTAAAATTTAGTTTTTTGTAAATATTTGAATTAATATACTTTAAGGCTATAATTTTAGTCATTTAAATCCTCTAACATCTTAGAGATCTCATCTAATTTTGGCGTTAAGATAATCTCAATTCTTCTGTTTTTTGCTTTTCCAATTGCGTTATCGTTTGAAGCCATTGGAGCAAATTCTCCACGACCAGCTGCTGTTAAGTTCTTTTTGTCAATAGTCTTGTTTTCGGCTAAGATGTTTACGATTGCTGTTGCTCTTTTTGTAGATAAATCCCAATTATTTTCAATTGAACCTACGCTTCCCAAAAATTTATCATTATCCGTATGACCCTCAATTAAAACAGAAATTTCAGGATTTTCACCTAAAACTTTTCCTAAAGCTACAACTGCTTTTTTACCTTCAGTTCCAACCGTATAGCTTCCAGATTCGAATAACAATTTGTTTTCCATAGAAACATATACTTTTCCGTTTCTTTGTTCTACTGTTAATCCTTTTCCTTCAAAGGCATTTAAGGCTTTTGATAAATTGTCTTTTAATTTTTTCATTCCAGCATCTTTGGCTGCAATCATTTCTTCTAATTCGTTTAAACGTTTTGAACTTGCTTCTAAATCAGCTTTCAATTTATTTAATCGATCTTGTTCTGCGTTTAGTGTTTTTTGTTTTGCATCTAATTCGGCAATTAACTCTCTATTTTTATTAATATTAGCAGCTAAAGCTTGATTACTATCTTTTTCTAAAGCATCATAAGAAGCTTTTAAGTTGTCATAACTTTTCTTTGTAGCTGCATAATCATTCGCTAATTTATCTCTTTCGGTTTTAGTTTTATCTAATTGTGATTGTAAGTCATTAGCCTTAATATCTAAAGCGTTTTTATCTTTTAAAAGAGCAGCATTTTCATCAAATAAATTGTTGCGTTCTTTTTTTACATCTGCAAATTTGTTTTCTAAATCATTATAGATTTTTTTTGAAACACAAGAAGTTGTTAAGCCAACAACTACTAAACTTAGGGCAAGTTTTTTTATCATTTTTGTTATTTATTATTCTTTTATATTAGGCAAAACGTTAATGTAAGTATCTTTATTATTGAGTTTTGAAATTGTTACTGTATTTAAAAATTAATCAATTTCTACTAAAACCGGGCAATGGTCTGAATGATTGGCTTCTGGTAAAATTAAGGCTCTAGTTAATCTGTCTTTTAAACTTTCATTTACTAAGCAATAATCAATTCTCCAACCTTTATTATTTCCTCTTGCTCCAGCTCTATAACTCCACCAACTATAATTATGAGGTTCTTTGTTAAAATTTCTAAACGTATCAATAAATCCAGATTTCATAAATTTATCTAACCAGGCTCTTTCTTCTGGCAGAAATCCTGATGTGTTTTTATTTTGTACTGGATTATGAATATCAATAGCTTCATGACAAATGTTATAATCACCACAAATCACTAAATTTGATTTATTTATTTTCAATTCGTCAATATAGTTTTGAAAATCATCCATAAACATAAATTTATGGTCAAGTCTTTCAATATTTGTTCCTGATGGCAAATACAAACTCATAACTGAAACTGTATCGAAATCGGCACGAAGTATTCTTCCTTCAAAATCCATATGTTCTATGCCAGCACCAAATTCTACATGATTGGGCTTTGTTTTGCATAAAATAGCAACTCCACTATATCCTTTTTTTTGTGCTGAAAAATAATATTGGAAAGGATAACCTGCTTTTGTAATTTCTTCTGTCGGAATTTGATCTTCGTTGGCTTTTATTTCTTGCAAACAAATCACGTCTGGATTAGCTTGTTGCAACCATTCTATAAACCCTTTTTTGATGGCTGCTCTTATACCATTTACGTTATATGAGATAATCTTCATGTATATTTTATTTACTTCAAAAGTACTAAAAAGCTACTAGAATAGTAAACTCCTTTAAATATTTATTAACATCGTTATTAGCATTTTTATGTTTGACAATCATTTGTTAAAATATAGTTTTTTTAAAAGTTTTGATTTAATTTGTTTTGTTTATCTTTGTTTCTGGTCAAAAAAACAATAAAAATGGGATTAGTTTCTGCCAAAGAAGTAGCCAAGGCTATTAATTTAGACAAATATGGTTTTATGGGAACTTTTTCAGGATGGTTACTGATGAAGTTGACCAAAATATCTACGATAAATAAATTATACAATCGGAATAAACATTTAGAAGGCGTTGATTTTCTTGATGGGCTTCTTGACGACTTAGAAATTAAATTCGAAATTCCGGAAGAAGATTTAAAACGTTTGCCAAAAGAGGGTGCTTACATAACCATCTCTAATCATCCATTGGGTGGAATTGATGGTATATTATTATTAAAATTAATGCTTGAAAAAGAGCCTAATTTTAAAATAATTGCCAATTTTTTATTGCATAGAATAGAGCCAATGAAGCCTTATATTATGCCTGTTAATCCATTTGAAAACCATAAAGACGCCAAATCTAGTGTTGCCGGGCTAAAAGATGCATTACGTCATTTGAGCGATGGAAAGCCTCTTGGTGTTTTTCCTGCTGGAGAAGTTTCTACTTATAAAGACGGAAAATTGGTTGTAGACAAACCTTGGGAAGAAGGTGCTATGAAGTTTATTAAAAAAGCAAATGTACCTGTTGTTCCTATATATTTTCATGCCAAAAACAGTAGGTTGTTTTATTTTTTAAGCAAATTAAATGACACTTTTAGAACCGCTAAATTACCAAGCGAAGTTTTAACACAAAGAAAACGAGTTATTAAAGTTAGAATAGGAAAGCCTATTTCAATAAACGAACAAAACGAAATCGAAAACATAGAAGCTTATGGTGAATTTCTTAGAAGAAAAACCTACATGCTTTCTAATTCGTTTGAAGAAGAAAGTTCTTTTTTAAAAGCACCTAATTTAAATTTATCTACTCCAAAACCACCAAAACAAATAGTTTTACCTGCAAATCATCAACAAATTTTAGAAGAAGTTGCTTATTGTCAAGAAAATGATTGTCGTTTATTGCAAAGTAAAAACTATGAAGTTTACTTTATAACTGCCGATAAAATTCCAAATATTTTACATGAAATTGGTCGTTTAAGAGAAATTACTTTTAGAGAGGTTGGTGAAGGAACAAACGAATCTATTGATCTTGACCAATACGACAAATATTATCATCACATGTTTTTGTGGGATAGTGAAACGCAATTAATAGCTGGTGCATATAGAATGGGACTTGGTTCTCACATATATCCAAAACATGGTATTGATGGGTTTTATTTACATGAACTTTTTAGATTTGAACCTGAGTTATTCGATATGATGAATAGTTCGATTGAAATGGGAAGAGCTTTTATTACTAAAGAATACCAACTAAAACCAATGCCTCTTTTCTTATTATGGAAAGGGATTGTTCACACAACACTTCGTTTTCCTGAACATAAATATTTAATTGGTGGTGTAAGTATTAGCAATCAATTTACTGATTTCTCAAAGTCATTGATGATTGAGTTTATGAAATCACATTATTACGATCCTTATATAGCTCAATATATTCATCCTAAAAAAGAATACAAAGTAAAACTTAAGGATGCTGATAAGGATTTTGTATTCAATGAAACAGAAGCTGATTTGAATAAATTTGATAAAATTATTGATGAAATCGAACCTGGAAGCCTTCGTTTACCTGTTTTAATAAAGAAATACATTAAGCAAAACGCTCGCGTGGTTGCCTTTAATGTTGATCCATTATTCAACAATGCAGTTGATGGTTTAATGTATATAAGAATTGCAGATTTACCTGAAAGCACTGTAAAACCTGTTATGGAAGAATTTCAGGCTGAATTAGAAAAAAAGGAAAAGAATTTTAAGTAGTGTTTTTTCATTACTTATTTCTATTCTTTACCTATTTCATTTATTTCGTCTATGTATCTTTTCGAATCTAGTCCATAATTGTTTTTACCAATTGTTCCTTCACTAAAAAGCAACACTAACAACCAGATACCTCCAATAAAAGGAATAAATACAATTAAAAGAAACCAACCACTTTTATCAACATCATGTAATCTTCTAATTGCAACAGCTAAACCTGGAATAAAAGTTGCAATTATATATATTAAATAAAATGGTCCTCCAGAACCTTTTTCAAAATTTAGGCCCAAATTAACATCTATTAAATAGGCAGCTATTGCAAATAGAAAATTAAAAAGGACAAAATACCAATATTCTGATCTTCTTGCTCTACCACTAAAATTTGCATAATTTTCAACAACAACTTTCTTATACCAATTTAACATAATAATTTTTTTTAATTTTTTTACAATATTATATTTTAAATTACCCCCAAATTGATTGTTCAATAATAGAATTCCAATTGTTTTCTTTTATAAAAAGCACAAGTCTTATAACGTGATAGCCAATTAAAAAGGCAGCTAAATAATACGCTAATTTTCTATTGAAAAACCATGCTCTAAAGTAAGTTTTCTTTGTTTTTAATTCCACTAAAAAAAGAACAATAATAAAAAGACAAAAACCAACTACCAATGGTCCAAATAAATGATAGCTTAAACTTTTAAGTAAATTTCCATCATAAAAATAAACTATTGATTTAGTAATTCCACATGAAGGACAAGGAAAGCCAGTAACCATTTTTAAAGGACATAAAGACTGTTCTGTATCTAAAGAATTATTGCTGTTCTGAAACCATAAAACAAAAGGTATTACAAGTGTTGCGAAAGCACCTGTAATACCTAAAATTCTATTTAAAACAAAAGGTTTTATGAGTATAATCTATTGATATCTCCTTGCACAATCATAGCTGCTGCAAAAGGAAAAAATAATCCTAATATAATTAATAAAGTTGACTGATCTTTTTCCAACTCTTTAGTTAATTTATAAACATTTGGCAAACCTTCTTTTCCCATTACGTAGTAAAAATATAAGTTTACTGGCAAACAACATCCAGAAAACACAGCTATTGGCGTAGAAATTACTTCTCTATTTGAAACAGCGTTAATTACTTCGGCAACTTTAATGTTCCAATAAATTAAGTATAATCCACAAGTTATAAAGCTTAAAAGCAATACAACAATTGGATCTACTTTAAATACAGGAATATTTCCGTTAGGTTGGTTCCATTGTTCTGGTGTTTTTGTTGTTTCCATTTTGTTTTAGTTTTTGGTTAGTTATTTTTAGAAAGTTATTTTTATTGAAATGCTGAGTCAATTGGTTCCCAAAGTTCAATTTTGTTGTTTTCTGGGTCAAGAATCCAAGCAAACTTTCCATACTCATAAGTCTGCATTTCATCTATAATTGTTACACCTTCTTGTACTAATTTTTTTAATAATGTTTCTAAGTCATGTACTCTAAAGTTTTGCATGAACTGTTTTTCTGAAGGTTCAAAGTAATTTGTATCATTTTTAAAAGTACTCCATTGTGTAGAACAATCGTCTCCTTTTTCGTCTTTCCACCAAAAAGTACAGCCATAATCATCGGTGTTAAAACCCAAATGCTTTTTGTACCATTCCTTAATTTCTTTAGGATTATCTGTTTTGAAGAAAAAGCCACCAATTCCTGTAACTCGTTTTTCTTCAACTTCTGGAATTTCTTCTTTACTGTAAATTGTTTTGATTTTATCGACAATTGTTTGCGCGAGCTTTTCGTGACTTTCAAAAGTCCAACCAGCAATATGTGGTGTTAACAATACGTTTTCTGCTTGACGCAAATATTCGAAACTTTCGTTTTTACTTTCTGCGTCAAATAGATTTTCGAAAGATAATTTTTCGTATTCTAAAACATCTAAACCAGCACCTAAAACTTTTCCTGATTTTAAAGCTTCCACTAAATCTGAAGTCACTACACTTTTTCCACGAGCTGTGTTGATTAGCCAAAATGGCTTTTGAAAAGCATTTATAAAATCGGCATTCACCATTTTATCTGTTTCTTGTGTCCATGGAATGTGTAAACTCAGCACATCTGATTTTTCTTGAAGCTCTTTTAAAGTGACTTGTTTTGCATTGGCATCAGCTACATTTTCTTGAATATCACAGCATAAAACTTTTAGGTCAAAACCTCTTAATTTTTTTGCAAAAGCTTTTCCCATGTTTCCATAACCTATGATTCCAACCGTTTTTCCGTCTAATTCATGACCACGATTGGCTTCACGATTCCATTGTCCGTTTTTAACTTCTGCGTTAGCTTTGTTAAGGTTATTAAAAAGGGATAATATCATTCCCAATGCTTGTTCACCAACAGCATTTCTATTTCCTTCTGGAGCAGCAATTAGTTGAATGTTTTTAGAAGTTGCATAATCGCAATCTATACTTTCTAAACCAGCTCCAACTCTAGCAATAAATTGCAGATTGGTAGCTTTATCTAAAAAAGTTTTATCAATTTTAAAACGACTGCGAATTACAATTCCGTGATACTTCTGAATTTTGGTTTCGATTTCTTCTTTAGTTGATGTAAAATCTTCTTCGTTTTGGAATCCTAACTCTTTTAACTGATTCCATAATAAAGGATTATTAGAATCAATATGAAGGATTTTTATAGTATTTGGCGACATAGTTTTATTTTAAAAGCTAAAGGTAATTTTTTTAGAAAACTTTTTCTAATTAAATTAAAATCATATTTTTATAAAATGAAAAAACTACTCTTACTCCTTTTAATAAGTCAAGCTTTTTATGCTCAAAAGGTTTATGATTTTGATTATGTATTGGAATATAAAAATGAAATTGATTCAACTAAGTTGATTTCAAATCCAACTTATTATGTTAATTCTGAAGCTAATAATTATTCCATCCTTGTTTTTAAAAGAGACAGTTTAAACATTGGTCTTTATTTTGGAGATATGAATGGAACTAAACAACCTAGAGTTAATTCTAATGTAAATGAGAATGCGTTTAATAACACAAAGTCTATTTCTGTTACTTGTGAAGCTCTTTCGTACTCTGGAGAATATTATTATAAATATAAGGTAAAGGAATATTATTTTGAAAACTTAAAAGACACAATTATTGATAAAGTTCCCTATTTTCATTATGTAATAAAATCTAATAAACCTTTAAAATACCAAAAAAGAAAAAACATAGCACAGTCTCACTTTATAGTAGATAAAAATAGCCCCTTGTTTTTACCCTTTTTTAATCGTCCGATTGTATATGAAGAATGGAAAACGGATAAAAAGATTGTTCCTAATGGAATTTTAAAAATAAAATATAATACAAATTGGGAAAATAAAATTACAGATAAGTGGGTTTTGGAAAAAATAACTCCAATTAAAAAAGAACTAATTATTCCTGAAGATTGTGATTAAAACCCTAAAATAACTTTTGCAATTGTAAAGAAAATTATAATTCCCATTATATCATTACTAGTTGTTATAAATGGTCCTGTAGCAAGTGCTGGATCAATTCCATATTTATCTAAAACAATAGGTATAAAAGTTCCAATTAAAGATGCCATAATAATAACTGAAAGTAAGGCCAATGAAACCGTAATTCCTGTTATTACATCAATATTTAGCAAGAAATAGCTGCCTATAATTAATAGAACGGCTAATATAAATCCGTTTAACAGGCCTAATGATAATTCTTTTAATAATCGTTTAAATAACGAACCAGACAATGCGTTATTTGCCAAACCTTGAACAATAATTGCTGAAGATTGTACGCCAACATTTCCTGCCATAGCCGCAATTAATGGTGTAAAAAAGAACAATTCTGGATGAACATCCATAGCTGGTCCATATAAACCTAATACTTTAACCGAAATAAATCCTCCGAAAAGAGCTAAAACTAACCAAGGCAATCTTGCTTTTGTTAATTCAAAAATGCTATCATCTGCTTCAACATCTTGCGAGATACCTGCTGCTAATTGGTAATCTTTATCAGCTTCTTCTTTAATTACATCAACAATGTCATCAATAGTAATACGACCAACCAGTCTTCCTAATTCATCTACAACCGGAATGGCTTCCAAGTCATATTTTTGCATAATTCGAGCTACCTCAACATTCTCAGTATCCACTCTTACGTAATCTACTTTTGCAATATAAATATCACCAATTGGTGTTTTTGTTGAAGTTGTTAATAAATCTTTTAATGAAAGTCTTCCTTTTAATCGGTTTTCATCATCAACTACATAAATAGAATGAACTCGTGTCACATTTTCAGCTTGAGCACGCATTTCTTTAACACAAGTAAGTACATTCCAATTTTCATTGACTTTTACCAACTCTTTTGCCATCAAACCACCCGCAGAATCTTCATCATATCGAAGTAAATCAACAATATCTTTCGCATGCTCAACGTCTTCTAATTCAGAAATTACTTGTTCTTTTCTTTCTTTAGAAAGTTCTCCAATAATATCAGCAGCATCATTTGTACTTAACTCATCTAACTCTTCTGCAATTTCTTTAGGCGATAGGTTTCTAAGGATTTTTTCTCGAACATCATCATCTAATTCTAAAAGAATTTCTGCTGTTATTTCTGAATCTAAAGTGTTGAAAATATAACTAGCTTCATGACTATCAAGCTCGTCCATAATTTCTGCAATATCAGCAAAGTGAAGATCAAGAAGCAAGTCATTTAACTCTTTTTCTTTATTTTCACTAATAAGTTGCTCTATTTGAGCAATGAATTCTTTGCTGATTTTAAACTCCATCGGCTGCTATTTTTTGGGTAATTTCTATAAATTGTTCAACCGAAAGTTGTTCTGGTCGAAGGTCAAAGATAACATCTTCTTTTAAACTATCAGAAAATGCGAAGGTTTTTAGACTATTTCTTAATGTTTTTCTTCTTTGTTGAAATGAAGTTTTTACAACTCTAAAGAATAATTTTTCGTCGCAAGGCAAAGTAAAATTTTCTTTTCGCGTTAAACGCAAAACACCTGAATCTACTTTTGGTGGTGGATTAAAAACTTCTGGTGGAACAGTAAATAAATATTCAGCATCGAAAAATGCTTGTGTTAAAACTGATAAAATTCCGTACACTTTACTTCCCTTTTTTTCGCAAATACGCAGCGCTACTTCTTTTTGAAACATTCCAGCAAATTCTGGCACTTGGTTTCTCATTTCAATAGCTTTAAAAAGAATTTGAGAAGAAATATTATAAGGAAAGTTTCCAATAATGGCAAATTGTTCTCCTTTAAAGACTTCATTTAAATCATACTTTAAAAAATCCTTAGAAATAATATTACTCGCTAAGTTTAAATAATGCGTTTTTAAATATTCAACCGATTCTGTATCAATTTCTACTACAAATGTTTCTGTAGGTTTTTCTAGAATATATTTTGTCAAAACACCCATTCCTGGACCAACTTCTATAGTTTTTGAATAGCCCGAATAAGTCAATGCATCTGCTATTCTTTGAGCGATGGATTCATCTGTTAGGAAATGTTGACCTAAATGTTTTTTTGCTTTTACTGACATTTTATGTGTGGTAATGGGTTTTGGGTAAATGGTTTTAGGCTAGTTTTCAGAATGAAAATGTTCACTTAGCACCTCTAATTCAGTTCTGAATGCTAACATTTTATCACCAAAAAGCTCTAAGCTTTCTTGTCTTAATCTTGGTGCGTGATTCTGGTAATAGTCGTTTAGTTTTTCTTTAGAATCTGAAAAGAACTGAACCGAATAGGTTGCTCCTTCGTCTTCATTTACTATAACTTTTACAAACCTTGCATTGTTAAATAATCCAGTTGCTAAAACATCTGAAATGTGTTTGTTTTGCATCCATTGCAACCATTTGTTATGAATTGAATGGTCTATATTTACGGTAACATTGTATATAATCATTTAATTGTGTTTTCTTAAATAGCATCTCCACGAAGCAAACGGAATTGCTTTCGAGCTTCCGTGAAATGAATACTATCTGCGTGTTCAAAAATCATTTTTTCGTATAATGGCTTGGCTTTGTCATTTTCATTTAGGTATTTTCGATAAATTTCGGCAGAATAAAATAAAGCTTCATCTGCATAAATTCCGTCGGAATGATTGTCTAAAATATTTTTGTAGTAAGCTAAAGCATTTGTGTAATCTTTCTTCTTTTCATAAATCTGTGCGATTTTAAAAAGAGCATTATCTTCAATTGTGTCTCCTTTATGTTTTTCAAGAATTTCTAAAAACTGAGCCAAAGCTAGCTCATTCTTATTTTGATAAGTTAGCAAATCTGCTTTTGAAAATGCTTTTAAAGCAACTCTTGTACTATCTTCTGCTGAATTATCACTAATTAGCAAAAACAATTCGATGGCATTATTTGCAATCAATAAACTTGAAGATTGTTTTAAGACTTTTACTTGTTGTAATGCCCAATCGAAATCTTGTTTGTAATAACTTGTTTCAGCCATTTTCATACTTGCCTCATGTGATTTTTCATCATTTTTTAAGGTTTCTGAAATTTGAGCATAGTACAAAATAGCTTGATTGAATTTTTCATCTAAAACTAAAATATCAGCCAATTCCATCTTAACTTCAGCTTCTTGTCTTGGTGTTAATCTAAGAGATAATGCATTATCTAAAGTAGCTTTTGCTTTATCAAATTGCTTCATATAAAAAGCATCAAAATGTGCTGACAATAGCTGCAAATCTAAAGTATAAGGAGAAATTCCGTATTGTTTTACTAAACCTTCAATTGTCTGCTGTATTGTTGAATATTCTTTTTCTGAAGATTCTTCAATTTGCATTGAAATTAAAAAATCGTGAGCCATAATTTGTAAACCGTAATCTTGTGTATTTTCTAAAATGAATTGAAAAATGGTTTTTGCTGTTTCATTTTCTTTTTCTTCCATTGCAAACTTGGCTAAATTTACAATATTATAAAAACCTTCGGGATTTCGTTTATAGATTGCTTTTTCTTGTGTAAAGGCTTTTCCATATTCTTTTTGTTGCATAAAATACCAACTCAAAAATTGATTCCAATAAATATCCTGATTTTTTTGAACTCTTAATAAAAGTGATTTTTTAATATATTCTGTAAAATTTCCTTCAGTATCTTCGCTGATAAATCTAGTCAATTGATTTTGAACAAGTGGAGTATTATTTTGATTACTAAAAGAATAATCTAATAGTTTTTCGACCATTAAATCTAAATTTCCCATTTGGCCGTTTAACAAAGCCACTTGATAATCAAAGTTTAAATTTGGATTTCCTAATTTCCCAACTTCATATGCTTTGATTGCCCAATCTAACAATGTTTTTTGTTCAAATACCGATGCTACAGAATAAGCATAATTGGATTGCAAAACGACTTGTTCTATAGCTAAATTATAATTTTCAGTTGCTTTAGCTTCGTTCTTTTGTAATTGAAAATTATAGCCTAATTCTACATATAAGGTAGGTGTTTTAGAAATTTTCATTTTATATAAAATAGCCGTTTCTGCTTTATCGTATTGTTTTAATTGTTGATAACATTCAATCATTTTTTGAAAAAACGCAGGATTTCCTGGCTGTTTCACAACAATTTCTTCAAGTAAAGTAATCGCTTTATCAAATTCACCTCTATCAAAATAATTGTAGGCTAACTGCTCAGATTGAGCAGAAACAAACAGTGAAACAAATAATAAAAATGTGATAAAAAGTTTTCTCATACAATTACTTAGAAAAAAATAATGTACTAAAGTAACATTTTTTATGCCAATTTAGTACATTGTTTTTATAAAGATTAACGTTTATTAGTCAATGATATCAAATCCTGTGTACCTTCTTAATACTTCTGGAATTACAATTCCTTCTGGTGTTTGATAGTTTTCTAAAATTCCGGCTAAAACTCTTGGTAAGGCTAATGAACTTCCATTCAACGTATGTGCTAATTGGTTTTTTCCGTCTTTATCTTTGAATCTTAATTTTAATCTATTGGCTTGGAAAGTTTCAAAATTAGAAACAGAACTTATTTCTAACCAACGTTCTTGAGCTGTTGAATATACTTCAAAGTCATAGGTTAATGCTGAAGCAAAACTCATATCACCACCACATAAACGTAAAATTCTATATGGTAATTTTAATTCGTTTAAAATCTCTTTTACATGTTCCACCATCATATCTAAAGCTTTGTATGAGTTGTCAGGATGTTCAATTCGTACAATTTCAACTTTATCAAATTGATGTAAACGATTTAAACCTCTAACGTGTGCTCCCCAAGAACCAGCTTCTCTTCTAAAACAAGGTGTATAGCCTGTTGCTAAAACTGGTAATTCATTTTCTTGAAGAATTACATCTCTAAAAATGTTGGTTACCGGAACTTCTGCTGTTGGAATTAAATACAAGTTGTCTTTTGCATCATGATACATTTGACCTTCTTTATCAGGTAACTGTCCTGTTCCATAAGCTGATGCTTCATTTACCAAAAGAGGCACTTGATACTCTTGATATCCTGCATCAATATTTTTATCTAAGAAATAAGAAATTAAAGCACGTTGTAATTTAGCTCCTTTTCCTTTATAAACTGGAAAACCTGGTGCCGTTATTTTTGTACCTAATTCAAAATCTACGATGTCGTATTTTTTTATTAATTCCCAATGAGGTAATGCTCCTTCATGAAGAGTTGGAATAGTTCCTTCTTCAAAAATATTTTCATTTTCTTCAGGAGTTTTTCCGTTTGGAACTATTTCTGCTGGTAAATTTGGTAATTTATATAATTCTTCTTCTAACTGAGCTGTAACAGTGTTTAGAGTTTCTTTTAATACTTCTGTTTGCTCTTTAAAATCAGTTGTTTTACTTTTTAGTATTTCCGCTTTAGCTTTTTCGCCATTACGCATTAAATCACCAATGTCTTTGGATACTTTATTGGATTCCGCAAGAATTGTATCAAGAGCAACTTGTGTTGATCTTCTTTTTTCATCAAAGTTAATTATATCTTCAACAATCGATTTAGCATCCATGTTTTTCTTGGCTAATCGAGTAATAACTTCTTCCTTGTTTTCTCTAATAAATTGTATTTGTAACATAGTAAATTATTTAAGATTGCAAATGTATAAAATAGAAAGTTTAGATGCTAAAAATAGCGCAAAACAGTTGCTAAATTTCTTTTAATTTCCTTAAAATTTAGATAATATAAAAACTATCTTCAGAAAAAAACTTTACATTTGGGTAAAATTCTAAAAAAATGAAAAAAATCATACTCCTATTTGTACTGATTTTAAGCTCAATAACATTTGCTCAGACAGATTCTTCTGAATTTGAAAAAATGGTTGAAGCTGAAATGAAATCAGCTGCAAAAACACAAAATTTAACGGTAAATCCAAATACTCAAAATTACGACATTACTTATCACGAATTGCGTTTTACTGTTGATCCTGCAACTTATTATATTGGTGGAATTGTAACAACTACTTTTACAGCATTAGCAAATATGAATACTGTAACTTTTGACATGAGTGATTCTATGACTGTTAATTCTGTTACTAGAAACGGTCAATCTTTAATTTTTACACAAAACACCAATAAAGAATTGGTTATAGATTTTCCAACTGCAATTCCTACAGGAACAAATGCTACAGTTGTAATTACTTACGCTGGACCACCTGAAAGTAATGGTTTTGGTTCGTTTAATACAACTACCCATAATGGAACACCTGTTTTATGGACATTATCTGAGCCATTTGGAGCAAGAGACTGGTGGCCTTGTAAGCAAGATTTAAATGATAAAGTAAATAGTATAGATGTTTATATTACAGCACCTTCTCAATACACAAGTGTTACAAATGGATTAGAAGTTTCTCAAACCACAAACGGTTCAAATAAAACTACACATTTTCATCATGGATATCCTATTCCGGCTTATTTAATTGCTATTGCAGTAACAAATTATCAAATTCACAATCAACAAGCTGGTTTAGGAACTGTTGCAAGTCCGTTTTTTCCAATTGTAAACTACATGTATCCCGAAACTGCTACAAATAATATTGCCAGCGTTGCAATTACACCAACTATAATGAACTTCTTTGAAGCTACATTCACACCTTATCCTTTTAGAAACGAAAAATATGGTCATGCTCAATTTGGTTGGGGTGGTGGAATGGAACATACTACTGTCTCATTTATGACTGCGAATGGGCTTGGTGCTTACAGTAGAAGTTTAATTGCACATGAATTAGGTCATCAATGGTTTGGAGATAAAATTACTTGTGGCTCGTGGAGAGATATTTGGTTAAATGAAGGTTTTGCAACCTATTTGGCTTCCTTAGTAATAGAAAATTTAGATGGAGCTGCAGCTTTTGTTAGTGATAAAAATAACATGATTAACAATATCACTTCTCAACTAGGTGGAGCTGTTTATCTAACAGAAACTGAAGCTGAAAATGTTAATCGAATTTTTAGCAGTAGATTATCATACAATAAAGGGGCAATGGTTTTAGAAATGTTGCGATGGAAAATGGGTGATGTTATGTTTTTTCAAGCGTTACGTAATTATTTGAATGATTCTAATCTTGCTTATGCTTATGCTTTAACACCAAATTTACAAGCACATTTAGAAGCTGTTTATGGAAGTTCATTAACTGAATTTTTTAACGACTGGATATATAATCAAGGATATCCAACCTATACAATAAATACTACTCCAATAAATTCTGGTCAAGTTCAAATTACGGTTAACCAAACACAATCGCATTCTAGTGTTTCTTATTTTGAAATGCCAATTGAAGTTCGCTTAACGGGTGCTGGAAGTCAAGTTTTTGATGCTAGATTAGAAAATAGTTCAAACGGGCAACAATTTATTGTAAATGTTCCTTTTGCTGTAACTGGTGTAACTTTTGATCCAAATAAACACCTTATTTCTAAAAACAACACAACTGCTTTAGCTAATTCAATTTTTGAATTGCAAGAATCTATCATATTATCTCCTAATCCTGCAAATTCATTTGTAGAATTAATAGTTCCTGATACTATATTTCTTGAAAAAGTAGAAATATATAATACTTTAGGTCAATTAATTTCAACAAAAACCACTTCTCAATTTAATATAGAAGATTTGTCAACTGGTCTATTCATTGCTAGAATTTATACAAATGAAGGAGTCGTAATTAAAAATCTATTAAAAAAATAAATCCTTTTAAAAAATAATTGTCAGAAGTAAGGCGAAAACCTTACTTTTGTCGCTTATAAAATTAAATACAACAATGATTCAAGTAGCACAAATTCTATTTATATTATCCGTATTAGTTATTCTTCATGAGTTTGGTCATTATTTAGCGGCCAAAATATTCAAAGTAAGAGTAGAAAAATTCTATCTTTTTATGGACGCAGGATTTTCTTTAGTTAAGAAAAAAATTGGAGAAACTGAATGGGGAATTGGTTGGTTACCAATTGGTGGTTATGTTAAGCTTTCAGGAATGATTGATGAAAGTATGGATGTTGAACAAATGAACAGCGAACCAGAAGAATGGGAATTTAGAGCAAAACCAGCATGGCAACGTTTAATAATCATGCTTGGTGGAATTATTGTAAATATTCTTTTGGCTTGGTTTATTTATTTAATCATGTTTTCGACAGTTGGACAAAAATATGTTTCGACAGAAGTTATTCAAAAAAATGGTTTGTCTTTTGGAGAAGTTGGAAAAAGCGTTGGATTTAAAGATGGAGATAGAATTTTATCCGTTGATGGAAAATTACAACCAAAATTCAATTGGATGATTATTGATGTTTTATTAAGCGATAAAATCGAAATAGAACGTGATGGTAAAAAAATGGAGCTAGATTTAACTGAAGAACAAAAAGGTGAAATCATTAGTAAAGAAGGAAAAAGTTTTGCTGGTCCAAGATTGATAAATGCAATTGTAGATTCTTTAACAAGTGCAAATACAATAAATTCAGGTTTTAAAAAAGAAGATTTAATAGTTGGAGTAAATGGAGTAAAAATTCCATTTTATGACAAACTTACTTTAGAATTAGAAAAAAATAAAAATGATTCTATAACAATTGATATATTGAGAAATGGAAATCCATTATCAATAAAAACATTAGTTGATAAAGACGGTAAAATTGGCTTTAGACCAACTTTTAAAGAAATAAAAGACTATCAAATAATAAACAAATTAAGCATTGGCGACGCAGCTCCTGCAGCTGCAAAAGAAGCTTGGCAGTTATTAGTTTATAATGTAAAACAATTTAAATTAATTTTAAGTCCAAAAACCGAAGCCTATAAACAAGTAAAAAGTCCAGTTGGAATTGCAAGAATTTTACCTGATGAGTGGAATTGGGAGTTTATTTGGAATTTTACAGCTTTATTTTCAATTGGTTTAGCTTTTATTAATTTATTACCTATTCCAGGTTTAGATGGTGGACATGCTCTTTTTACTATAGTAGAAATGATAACTGGAAAAACTTTAAGTGTAAAAGCAGCAGAAAGAGTGCAGACCTTTGGAATGATTATCTTATTGACTTTGATGGCTTTAACCTTTGGTAAAGATATTTATCAATTAGTAGTAGATAAATTATTTTAAAATTTATTAAAAAAAGTTTGTAAAAAGAAAAATGAGTGCTATATTTGCACTCGCAAAAAGGGTTAAACCTTGGCACATAAAGAGAATTATTGAGATTAAAATATATAGTTTCCTTCTTAGCTCAGTTGGTTAGAGCATCTGACTGTTAATCAGAGGGTCCTTGGTTCGAGCCCAAGAGAGGGAGCTTTAAAAGCCTAACAGCAATGTTAGGCTTTTTTTATATACTTTTTTCTCTAAAATTTCGTTTAAATTTTATTGTATATATTTGCTACTTAATTATTAATCATTTCATTAAGCCCCAATCGATGAAAAAATTAATCTCTTTTATATGTTTATGTTCATTCATAAGCTATGGTCAAACTATTACTGTTGATAGTAATAGCTATTCAGCTTCAGATTTAGCTAATCTATTGGTTACTAACTCTTGTATTACACCAACCAACATTTCATACTCCTCAGGTCAGTCTGTGGCTTATTTTAATAAGAATGGTTCTGCCTTTCCAATAACTCAAGGTGTTGTTATCCGAAATGGAATAGCACAACATTCTGAAGGAACTTACACTGGAAATAACTTAAGTAGTCAAGTAAATTCTAATAGCGATGTTGATCTTCAAAATTTAAGCAATAGCTCTGGACAAACCTCAACAATAACCGATGCCGCTTATCTAGAATTTGATTTTATTCCAATATCTAATAATTTCAATTTTAGATTTTTATTTGCCTCTAATGAATATGGTGAATTTCAATGTGGCTTTAGTGATGTATTTGCCTTTTTACTTACAGATTTAACAACTGGTGTTACTACAAATATTGCAGTTGTTCCTGGAACAAGCACTCCGATTTCTGTAAAAGACATTAGAAATAATGCTTATAATTCTTCTTGTAGCTCTGTCAATCCAAGTTTGTTTAATATTTATAATGTAAATAATCCTGCTGTTTCAAGTTTAAATATGCGCGGATTTACTCAAGTATTAAATGCCTCTGCCACTACTATTCCAAACAATCCATATAGAATAAAACTTGTAATTGGTGATTACAATGATGCTGATTATGATTCAGCTGTTTTTGTCTCTGCAGGAAGTTTTAACAGTACTATTAATTTAGGTCCAGATTCAAGTTTATGCTTAGGAAACAACACTTCTATTACGTCTGGCCTAGATGCCACTGAATACTCTCATACATGGAGCTTAAATGGAGTTGTAATTTCTAGTGAAACAAATAATACTTTGAATATTACTCAAGCTGGAACTTATAAAGTAACTGTTGTTAAAGCTGGTACAACATGTCAATTAACAGATACAATTGTCTTTACCGACTTACAAGTAAATCCTCCTCAAGACTTATATCTATGTAATAATGGAACCAACAATTACACATTTGATTTAACCCAAAATAATGCTACTGCTTTAGGAATTAATTCAAGCCAATATCAAATTTTTTATTATAATTCAATAGCTAATGTAAATGCCAATAATTCGATACCTTCTTCAAGTTTAAATACTTATGCTAGTAGTGGTAATGAAACAATATATATTAAGCTTTTTAACATTAGCAATAATACATTTTGTAGTGCTCAATATTCATTTGATTTATTGGTAAACAGTCCTGTTATAGCAAATCAACCAAATAATATAAATTTATGCAATAATGCGGCTTCTTTAACTATAGATTTAACAACTCAAAATAGTCAAATATTAAATGGACAAAGTTCAAATAATTTGACCATTACATATTTTAATTCAGAAGTAAATGCTACAAACAATACAAATGCTACAAGTTCATCAGCAACTATAACATCAGCAACTTCTCCTAGAACAATTTGGGTAAGGGTTGAAAGTACTTCAAATTCAAGTTGTTTTGCTGTAACTAGTTTTCAAATTATAGTAAACCCTTTACCGCAAGTGGATTCAATTCCAGAGGTTATTGCTTGTGAAAACTTTACACTTCCTGCGCTAACAAATGGAGCATATTACACTGGTCCAAATGGTTCTGGCAATCAATTAAATGCAAATGACATAATTGACGAAACAGGAACTTATTATATTTACAACGGTCCAGATGCCAATGGTTGTACAAATCAAACTTCTTTTTTAGCAACATTCATGGATGAATATGAAATTGATCTAGAACATTGTGGTCAATTTGTAGTTCCTAAACCTAAAGCTGGTGATTTTTATTCAGATACAGGTGGCCCATCTGGGACAGGTGTTCTTATCCCAGAAGGAACAGTAATAACCACTAATCAAACTATTTATTTTTATGTAGCATTTAATGGTGTTTTTTGTAGAGAAGAAGCATATCCTTTAATAATTCACATATTACCACCTGTTGACTCATTAAATGATGTTATAACTTGTGGAAGCTATACGTTACAACCAATTTCAAACGGAAATTATTTCACAGAAACAAATGGCGGAGGAACTCCTTTATTTGCTGGAAATACTTTAACAACAACCGATACTATTTATATTTTTGCTGATAATGGCACTTGTACTAATGAGACTTCTTTTTATGTAGCTATTTTAAACCAACCAACCCCTAAAGTAGTCTGTGGAAGCTATACTTTACCAGCATTAATCGTAGGTAATTATTATACACAAATTGGAGGTCAAGGTACAATCATTCCTGCCGGAACTGTTATTACAAGTTCACAAACCATTTATATTTTTGCAAATACAACTTCTACACCTAATTGTACTTCTACTTTTACATTACCTATAACTATTAAACCAAAACCAGTTGTTGATGATTTAAATGATGAAATTCGTTGTGCAAACAATCCTTTTGAATTACCTGTATTGTCTGGTGGAAATTATTATACAGCCACTAATGGTGGTGGAACAATGCTAAATGCTGGAGATATTATTTCTACTACACAAACCATATACATTTACGATATATTAAATGGTTGTTCTGATCAAACTTCATTCAATGTTGAAATTGTTCCCTTACCTCAGGTAGAAAATTTTACAGATATATTTAGCTGTAACCCATTTGTGTTGCCAAATTTAATACATGGAACATATTACACTGAACCCGCAGGAAATGGAAATATAATACCTAATGGCACTGCAATTACAACAACTCAAGTTATATATATATTCAATGAGGCACTAGACGCTAATGGTTGTTATGCTGAAACTCTTTTTCAGGTAAACTACTTGGGCGTAGAGGTAGGTACTTTTAATGATATTACAGAATGTGACACTTTTACTTTACCTGCTTTAACAATTGGAAACTATTTCTGGCAAACTGGTGGTATTGATCCTATTTCTACTTTAGACTTTACTTTTAACACACCGGGTACTTATACGATTTATGTTTATGCACAAAATGGAGGACGCTTTTTTTGTAGTGACGAAGATTCTTTTACAATTACAATTTCAGAAACTCCTGTATTACCAAGTTTTTCAGATGTCATAAAGTGTGGAACTTATACTTTACCTCCTTTAGATAATTCAAGTTATAACGTAAATTATTATTTGAGTCAGAATGGAACTGATATCATTAATTTGGCCGACTATAGCATAAACACACCTGGAACTTACACTATTTATGTTTATGGTACGGCTTTTAATAACGTGAATTGTAATGATGAAACCTCTTTTACTTTAACAATTTATCCTTTATTAGATTTGGATCTACAAGAAGCTTTTATGTGTGTTAATCCACTAACCAACGATGTTATCCAGCCAGCGTTCATTGACACTAACCTAAACCCTTCACTTTTTACAGTTAATTGGTATTTTAACAACAACCTAATTCATACTGGTCCATCGTATAATGCTACCCAAATAGGAACATATACAATTGAAACTATTAAATTAACTCCAGATTCTGGCTCAAATTGTAATTATAACACTACAACTGTTTTAGTTTCACAATCTAGTTATGCCGTTGCTGAAGCAATAGTTTCAACTGATTTTGATGATAGTGCCTCAATAACTATAAATATTTTAAATGGTTATGGCGAATATGAATATCAATTAGATAATATAGGTGGTTTTCAGTCTAACAATGTTTTTTATAATGTGTCATCTGGCGAGCACATAATATATGTAAGAGATATTTTAGGAAATTGTAATGATATATTTGTAACTGCTACTGTTTTAAAATATCCAAAATACTTTACCCCAAATGGAGATGGATATAATGACACATGGAATATCTGGGATTTAAGAAATAGTACAAATGCAGTTATTTCCGTGTTTGATAGATATGGAAAATTCATCAAACAATTTAAAACATCAGGTTTTGGTTGGGATGGAAAACTAGATGGTTATGATTTACCCGCTACAGATTATTGGTTTGTAGTTAATTATTTTAATGAAAATGGAGAAGCAAGAGAATTTAAATCTCACTTTGCTATGAAACGATAACATCAATAAGATCTTTTCGAAGCCAACCAGTTATACTTAATCTTAATTGGTTGGTTTCTAAAACTTCGTGTTCTAATTCATTACTTTTAAAAAAAACAGTTTTACGATTGGTTGGACTAACTGTTTGTGATTTTTCACCATCATAAACTTTCAACTCACCTCCATCACCTTCTTTCCAACCCACATTCAAATAAGTTATCATGGAAAATTGACGATTGCTTGTGTCTTGAAATTGATCTAAATGTCGTTTATAAAAAGTTCCAGGTTTATACAAAGCATAGTGAAATTCATAGCTTTTTATTCCAGTAAAACATTCTTTATTTAGATAAGCTATAAAATCTTCAATTAGAGTAAAAAACTCCATTTCATGAGGGTTATTGTTTTCTTTATCTAACCAATAGATGACATCACTTCGAATCTCTTTATTTTTTGCAAAAGTTCCAAAATGTCCTATTCCAGCAGATTTTAACTCTTCGTCTTTGTATAATTTAATCAAATTGTTTTTTAGATTATTCGCTAAAGCTTCGCTTAAAAAGTCTTTAGAAATACCTGTTTTACTGTCAATATAACTCGAAATCAATTCTTCAAAACTTTCTTCCATGGTGTAGGTTACCTGAAAGGACAAATAACGTGCGAATGTAAACTAAAAATTAATTGAATTATTAAAACCGACCTAAAACTTCGTTTTGTATATTTAACAAAATTTATGACCATGAAAAAAATATTCTTTCAAATAGCACTACTTTTCATAATTAGTTCTTGTGTTTCAAATAAAAATTTAACCGAAGAAACCAGTAAATCAAAAATTAATTCAATAGTAGACAAATGGCACAAAGACGCAGCCGAAACAAATTTTCAAGCTTATTTTGACGCTATTGCTGATGACGGAATTTTCATTGGAACAGATGCAACAGAAAACTGGAACAAAAAAGATTTCATGACTTTTTCAAAACCTTTTTTTGACAAAGGAAAAGCTTGGGATTTTACATCACTTGAAAGAAATATTTATTTTTCTACTGATGGAAAAACAGCTTGGTTTGATGAATTATTAAATACGCAAATGAAAATCTGTAGAGGCTCAGGAGTTTTAGTTAGAATAAATAATGATTGGAAAATCAAACATTATGTACTTTCTATGACTATTCCAAATGATAATTCTACTGAAGTTATTTCAATAAAATCTACGATTGAAGATAAAATTATAAAAGAAAAAAAGAAATAGAACTACTTATTGTATTTGTGCTCTTTTAAGTTTTTAAACATCTCATCTGTCATGTTTTCTATATTGAAATCATTCTGCCAATGCCAATCTTCTCTTGCACATGAATCATCAATACTTGCTGGCCAACTATCTGCTATTTTTTGTCTAAAATCGGGCTCATAGCTCATTGCAAAATCAGGGTAATGTTTTTTAATTTCTGAAGCAATTTGTTCTGGTGTAAAACTCATTCCACTTAAATTATAAGATGAACGGATTTTTATTTGCTCTTCAGGTGCTTGCATAATTTGTACAGTAGCTTTAATAGCGTCATCCATATACATCATTGGTAAAGCTGTATCTTTAGATAAGAAACTAGTATAATTTCCAGTCAAAATAGCTTGATGATATATTTCAACAGCATAATCTGTTGTTCCACCACCTGGCTCTGAAACCCAACTAATTAATCCTGGATAACGGATACTTCTTACATCAACACCATATTGTTTACTATAATATTCACACCAACGTTCACCAGATTGTTTACTAATTCCATAAACCGTTGAAGGTTCCATGATAGTATATTGAGGTGTGTTCTGACTTGGAGTTGTAGGACCAAAAACAGCAATACTCGAAGGCCAAAATATTTTCTTAATTTTTCCTGCTTTAGCAATATTTAATACATGGAAAAGCGAATTCATATTCAAATCCCAAGCAAATGCAGGGTTTTTTTCAGCTGTAGCTGATAACAACGCTGCCATCAAATACACATCTGTAATTTCATATTGCTCCACTAAATGATCAATTTGATTATAATCTAAAGCATTTACTACTTCAAAAATTCCATTGTTAACAACATCTATATTTAATTTTCTAATGTCAGAAGCTACTACATTTTCAATACCATAAATCTCACGCAATTTTTTGGTAAGTTCTGTTCCTATTTGCCCACAAGCACCGATAATTAAAACTTTTGTTTTCATAAATTCCTTAAATTTTTGCTACACAAATATAGTATTTTCAAGTATTGAATTATAGAATAACACCCTAATTTTTTGCTAAATGTTTAAAAAATTCTCATTATCAACACTTACGATTTAAGAAGTCTCAAAAAAACAAAGTTATGTTCTTGATTTGCTTGACATTAATTTTTTTACAAAAATGTGTTAACTTATGCTAATTACTTTAC
Source organism: uncultured Flavobacterium sp. (assembly GCF_963975515.1). Lineage (GTDB taxonomy): Bacteria > Bacteroidota > Bacteroidia > Flavobacteriales > Flavobacteriaceae > Flavobacterium. The sequence continues at coordinate 69,022 of NZ_CAXBGY010000002.1, read as the reverse complement.
TTTTGTTTTTTAAACATTTGTACATTTGTAATCCAATTGAAATGTATGTATAAATCTATTGCCTTTTTATTTATATCAATTTTCTTGTTTTCTTGTGAAGAAGATACTACAAAAGCTGAAAACGAAAAAATTATTGCAAAAAACACCCAAACCTTTAATTTGGTTAATTCTGTGTGGAATTTAAAAACCCCAACGCTTTCTCCAACTGCACAAAATGAAGTTGCAAATTGGAATGAATGGCAACAATTTGTTATTGAAATCAACCAAAAACCAAAAAGTAATTTAACGGCTTTTCAATTAAAAACTAAGAATATTTCTTCAAAAATTGATTCTCTTCAGTTAAATATCCCACCACAATTTGACAAACCTCAAGTAAAAAGTAGAATTGCCGCTTTAAATACGAAAATTAAAATGCTTGATACATTTATTCACTTAACAGATGTACCACAAAGTAAAATTAAAGAGTTAATTCCTGAAATCAATGCAGAAATTATTGCTCTTGTTAGTCAATGGGAAGAAATTATTATTAAAAAAAGAATCCCAAAAGAAATTGGTGAAGAATACATGATTAAGGCTTTAGATACTGCTAGAAATGCAAAACCTGAATTGATGATGGAAAAAATGAAACAGCAAGATTCTATAAATAATTCACAAAACAAAAGGAAATCTCCTTTACTAAATAAAAAATAGTTTTTTGAAACCTGAAATAACCAATTCCTATCAAAAATCTGCAAAAATTTCTGCTTTTGCTGAATCGTTAGTGCAACAAAATCAAAAAATTCATGCCAAAGGTTTATTAGGCTCTTCGATTTCCTTTGTGATTCAAGCACTTTTTGAAAAAACTGAATTACCTTTTCTTTTATTGTTTAATGATAAAGAAGAAGCAGCCTATTATTTGAATGATTTGGAATTGCTTATCAACTCTAATGATGTATTGTTTTATCCAGGTTCATACAGAAGGCCTTATCAAATTGAAGAAACAGATAATGCCAATATTTTGCTTCGTGCAGAAGTTTTAAACCGTATAAATTCCAGAAAAAAACCAGCAATTATTGTTTCGTATCCAGAAGCATTATTTGAAAAAGTTGTAACAAGAAAAGAATTAGAAAAAAATACTTTAAAGGTTTCCGTAAACGATAAACTATCAATCGATTTTATAAATGAAACCCTTTTTGAATACAATTTCAAAAGAGTAGATTTCGTAACTGAACCCGGAGAATTCTCTGTTCGTGGTGGAATCATCGATGTGTTTTCATTTTCAAACGATCATCCCTATAGAATTGAATTTTTTGGAAACGAAGTTGATAGCATTAGAAGTTTTGATGTAGAAACCCAACTTTCAGTTGAAAAATTAAAGAAAATTTCAATTATTCCTAATGTTGAAAATAAGTTTTTAGATGAAAATCGTGAAACATTTCTGAATTACATCAACGACAAAACAGTCATTTTTACTCAGAATACAGAATTGGTTTGCAATCAATTAGACAAATTATTTGCTAAAGCCATTGAAGCTTTTGATAAACTTTCGAAAGACATTAAACATGCTCAACCAAAAGAATTGTTTGTCAATCAAGAACAATTTTTAAAGCAAGCTGTTCATTTTAATATTGTTGAATTAAGCAATACCGCTTTATTCAAAACAACCAAAGAATTTGAATTTCACATTCAACCTCAACCTTCTTTTAACAAGCAATTTGATTTATTACTGAACAATTTAAGTGAAAATCATTTTAACGGAATTAAGAATTATTTATTCTGTTCCAATCAAAATCAAGCTAATCGTTTTCATGATATTTTTGAAGATTTGGATGAGGAAAATCACGAAAGTGTAAGAAAGCAATATAAAACAGAAGTTTTATCGATTTATCAAGGCTTCATTGATGAAGAATTACAAATAGCTTGTTATACTGATCATCAAATTTTTGAACGTTATCATAAGTTCAACATCAAGAGTAATTACTCCAAAAAGCAAACGATTACGCTTAAGGAATTAACGTCTTTACAAGTTGGAGATTACGTTACACATATAGATCACGGAATTGGAAAATTTGGTGGTTTACAAAAAATTCAGGTTGAAGGAAAAACCCAAGAAGCTATTAAAATCGCTTACGCTGATAATGATATCGTTTATGTAAGTATTCATTCCTTACATAAAATTTCAAAGTTTAATGGAAAAGACGGAATTGCTCCAAAAATCTACAAATTAGGAAGTAGTGCTTGGAAAACTTTAAAACAAAAAACTAAAGCTCGTGTAAAACATGTTGTATTTAATTTGATTCAATTGTATGCGAAACGAAGATTGGAAAAAGGATTTCAATTTGCACCTGATAGCTATTTACAAAAAGAATTAGAAAGTTCTTTTATTTATGAAGATACACCCGATCAAATTACCGCTACAGCTGATGTAAAAGCTGATATGGAAAACGAACGACCAATGGATCGATTGGTTTGTGGTGATGTTGGTTTTGGAAAAACAGAAGTCGCAATTCGTGCAGCATTCAAAGCTGTTGATAATGGAAAACAAGTTGCTATTTTAGTTCCAACTACAATTTTGGCTTATCAACATTATAGAACGTTTACAGAACGTTTGAAAGAAATGCCAGTTACGGTGAGTTATTTAAACCGATTTAGAACGGCAAAACAAAAAGCGGAAACCATAAAAGAATTAGCCGAAGGAAAAGTTGATATAATTATAGGAACCCATCAATTAGTCAACAAAAATGTAGTTTTTAAAGATTTAGGATTGCTGATTGTTGATGAAGAACAAAAATTTGGCGTCAACGTAAAAGATAAATTAAAAACGATTGCTGCAAATGTTGATACATTGACATTAACGGCAACTCCAATTCCAAGGACATTACAATTTTCATTGATGGCTGCTCGTGATTTGTCTGTAATTACAACGCCACCTCCAAATCGTTATCCAATTGAAACAAATGTTATTCGTCATAGCGAAGAATTAATTCGTGATGCCATTACTTATGAAATTCAGCGAAATGGTCAAGTTTTCTTTATTAATAATCGAATAGAAAACATCAAAGAAGTCGCTGGAATGATTCAGAGATTAGTTCCAGATGCTCGAGTTGGAATTGGTCACGGTCAAATGGACGGCAAAAAGTTAGAAGAATTAATGCTGGCTTTTATGGAAGGAGAATTTGATGTTTTGGTAGCAACAACCATTATTGAAAGTGGTTTGGATGTTCCAAATGCAAACACCATTTTCATAAATAACGCGAATAATTTTGGATTATCTGATTTGCATCAAATGCGTGGTCGTGTTGGTAGAAGTAATAAAAAAGCATTTTGTTATTTCATTACACCTCCTTATTCAATGATGACAAGTGAAGCTCAAAAACGTATTAATGCTTTAGAGCAATTTAGCGAATTAGGAAGTGGATTTAATATTGCCATGAAGGATTTAGAAATTCGTGGCGCTGGAGATTTATTAGGTGGTGAACAAAGTGGTTTTATGAATGATATTGGTTTTGATACGTATCAAAAAATCATGAATGAAGCTATTGATGAATTGAAAGAAAACGAATTCAAGGATTTATATGTAACTGAAAACGATATTGAAACTAAAGAATTTGTAAAAGACATATTGATTGATGCTGATTTTGAATTGTTGTTTCCAGATGATTATATCAATAGTGTTTCAGAACGATTGGCTTTGTATAACGAATTAGGAACTATAAAAACCGAAGAACAATTACTAGCTTTCGAGCAAAAATTAATTGATAGATTTGGAGCTTTACCGAAACAAGCTATTGCTTTATTAAACAGTGTCAGAATAAAATGGATTGCCACAAGAATTGGTCTTGAAAAACTAATCATGAAACAAGGCAAAATGATTGGATATTTTATTAGTGACCAACAATCTAATTTTTATCAATCAAACCGATTTATAAAAGTGATGCAGTTTGTTCAGCACAATGGAAATATTTGCAAACTAAAGGAAAAAGATACTAAAAACGGATTAAGATTACTACTTACTTTTGATAATGTAAAAAGTATTAATAAGGCTTTAGAATTGATGCAACGATTTTAGTTAAACATTCTTCAAGTCCTTAATAACTCTAAAAGCAATATCAACCTGTTGTTCACTAACTAAAAAAGTGAATTCATTTGAAGTAGAAATCACCTCATAAAGTACAATGCCTTCCCATGCTAAACGTTGAAAAATGTAATAATAAACACCAGGAACATTAACATTTTCATTGGGTAGTTTTATAGTAATAGATGACAAATCTTTTAACTTTTGTATTTTTTTTTCTCCAGTAAAAAGTTCTTCAATAGTTGTATCCATTGAATTACTCAACACAATATTAATTTCATTAACACCACGGGAAGAAGTATAAAAAATATCTTTTTGAAGATTAATTTTCGAAATTAATTCAGCATGTTTGTTTAAAATTGAATCCGAAATAGCATATGTATAATCATTCAAAGAAGAACGAACTGTTATTTCACCAATATTCTTAATTACTTTAATAACCTTATGATTTATTTTAAAATCTAATTCTTCTGTTAACCTCTTTAAAGACATTACAACAGCACCTTGCTTAATGTCTTTACCCAATTGTTTTTCCACTTCTGGCATCATATTTCTAGCTAAAGAAGTAAGATTAATTATGCCTTCAGATAATGAATTTAATAAAAACGGTTTAGTTTTTAAATAATGTTCTACAAAGGATGATACGGTCTTCATTAATAAATTTTTTTGCAATGATACAAAATAAATACAAAATGTTACAATTATAACAAAAGATTTTAAAAATAATAAAATGCTTCTTCAATATGCTCAATATCAATAGTGGCTTTAGTATAATGAATCGCAATAATATCAAACCGAACCGTTACATCTAAATCTTTACTAACCACATATTCATTTACGGCTTTTACCAATAATTGGATTTTCTTTGGCTTTACAAAATCTTGTGGTAATCCAAATTCTAAACAAGAACGTGTTTTGACTTCCACAACCGCTAATATATTATTCTTTTGAGCAATAATATCTACTTCAGCTTTCTGAAAACGCCAATTTCTATCCAGGATTTCATAGCCTTTTTTTTGTAAGAAATCAACAGCTAAGTCTTCTCCTAATTGTCCTAAATCATTATGTTCTGCCATTTTTCAGTGTTCAGTAATCAGTATTTAGTGTTCAGTTAGTTTTTTATTTTAAAAAAAATTTTAATTTCTCAAATCTGTGTTCCAAAAATTAATCCTTAAATTTTAAAACAACAGCTTTATCATTCACTTCAAAATCAACTTGTTTTCCTAAAATAAGCGTTCTATTATCTTTTAAATGTCCAGCAGGAAAATCAAAACAAACTGGAATATTATACTCTTTTGCAATCGCAGTAATTATTTGCACCGCATTTTGACCAAACGGAATTTCGTTATCGTGCATATCAGTCATTCCACCAACAAGTAAACCATTTAAATTTTCAAAATATCCGTTACGCTTTAAATTTTGCATCATTCTATCGATATGATATAAATATTCATCTAAATCTTCAATATAAAGTACCTTTTTATTAGTATCTAAAGACGATTTTGAACCTAATAAACTATATAAAATTGATAAATTTCCACCAACTAATTCTCCTGAAGTTTTTCCTTTAATATCATAAGGTTTTGAAGGAACTGTATATTCAATTTTTTCTCCAAATAAAGCTTTTCGCAAGGTTTCTTTTACCTCATCAGAAGCTTTTGGGACAGTAAATGGCATAATGCAATGCAAAGAAGCAACTCGTTCAACATTAGCTTGTGAGTGCAAAACCGTGACATCACTAAAACCCATTATCCATTTTGGATTCTTATTGAAATTAGTAAAATCTAACAAATCAACCATTCTAACTGTTCCATATCCACCACGAGAACACCAAATTGCTTTGATATTGTCGTCATCCATCATGTTTTGAAAATCGGAAGCTCTTTCTAAATCGGTTCCTCCTAATTGACAAGTATCTAAACCAATAGTTGCACCCAATTTTATTTTTAAACCCCAAGATTCTAATAATTCTTTAGCAGGAATTGCATCTTCTGGAAAAAATTTTCGAGCGGTACAAACAATAGCAACTGTGTCGCCTTTTTTTAAATAAGGTGGAATTTTCATCTTCTTTTGGGAATAATTTTGAAACGAAATTAAAAATAATATTATTATAATTAGCTGCTTCACGAATTTAATATTTTTTATGCCAACCAAAACCATAGGTTAAACCAATACCTAAATAAGTAGTTTTTGAAAAGTTTCCTATTATTTTAAAACCAATACTTCTTCCAAAACTAACTCTTTTTTTACCAATAGGAATTAAACCATAATAAGCTCGAAACCTCTTTTTTTCTGCTTTGAACCATTTAATGTTAAATTCAACGGGTAAACCAATGTTTATATCATCAAATTTATTATAGTAATTTAATTCTTCTGAATATTTATAAAATGTTCTATCATTGATTGAAATTCCTGCTGAAATACTTAATGATTTGTTGTCAAACGTGTATCGTTTTCCATATAAAAAAGCATATTCAAGAACACTTTCTTCTCTAGTAAAAATAGGAAATGGAACATATCCAATATATAAGTATTCTCTCTCAAAAGAAGTAAATCCAGTATAACGTAAAGTTATTAAGTTAGATTTTTCAAATTCATAATTTAAATTAGCTCCTGCAAAAAACATTGAACCGTTTGTTCCTCCTCCAATACCACCATAAAATTCATAAAAAACAATTGGATTTGTTTTTTGTAACGAATCGGAAACAACAATTTCTTGTCCAAATACCTGAAAAGAAATGAACATTACAAAAACAATTATTCTCATTTATAACGATTTTATCTCAAAAGTAAACAAAATCTAAATTAAATTCGATAATTCATAGTTAAACAATTATTTTTGTACTCAAATTAAAATCATAATGATACAAAATCCGAAAAGATATACAATTACAGCAGCCTTACCCTACACTAATGGTCCTATTCACATTGGACATTTAGCTGGAGTTTATGTACCAAGTGATATTTATTCAAGATATTTAAGATTACAAGGAAAAGATGTTGCTTTTATTTGTGGAAGTGACGAACACGGTGTTGCCATTTCTATGAAAGCTAAAAAAGAAGGCATTACACCTCAAGAAGTAATTGATAAATATGACGGAATTATTCGTCAATCTTTTATAGATTTTGGAATTTCATTTGATAATTATTCAAGAACATCTTCTAAAATTCATCATGATACTGCTCAAGAATTCTTTAAAAAATTATATGAGCAAGGTGATTTTATTGAAGAAGTTACCGAACAATTATACGATGCTAAAGCAGATCAGTTTTTAGCGGATAGATTTGTGACAGGAACTTGTCCAAAATGTGATAATCCTGAAGCTTATGGTGATCAATGTGAAAGATGTGGTTCAACTTTAAATGCTACGGATTTAATTAATCCAAAATCAACCATTACAGGAGAAGTTCCAACTTTAAGAGAAACAAAACACTGGTTTTTACCTTTAGATAGATATCAAGATTTTTTAACCGAATGGATTTCTGTGGGTCATGCTAAAGACTGGAAAACAAATGTTTTAGGTCAAGTAAAATCGTGGTTAGATGATGGTTTAAAACCAAGAGCTGTAACACGTGATTTAGATTGGGGAATCGATGTTCCTGTTGAAGGTGCAGAAGGAAAAAAATTATACGTTTGGTTTGATGCTCCTATTGGTTACATTTCTTCAACGAAAGAATGGGCTGCTAAAGAAGGAAAAGATTGGGAACCGTATTGGAAAGATGCTGATACAAAATTAGTTCACTTTATAGGAAAAGATAATATTGTATTTCATTGTATTATTTTCCCAGCAATGTTAAAAGCAGAAGGAAGTTATATTTTACCTGATAATGTTCCAGCTAATGAATTTTTAAATTTAGAAGGAAATAAGCTTTCGACTTCTAAAAACTGGGCAGTTTGGTTGCACGAATATTTACAAGATTTTCCAAACCAACAAGATGTTTTGCGTTATGCTTTAACAGCAAATGCTCCAGAAACTAAAGACAATGACTTTACTTGGAAAGATTTTCAAGCAAGAAATAATAACGAATTAGTAGCTGTTTTTGGAAACTTCATCAATCGTGTTGTGGTTTTAACCAACAAATATTATGATGGAATTGTTCCCAATCCAAATGAATTTACTGAAGTAGATGAAGCAACTTTTGCTGAACTAAAAGCCTATCCAAATGTGATTTCAAGTTCAATTGAACGTTACCGTTTTAGAGAAGCTTTAGTTGAAATGATGAATGTTGCTCGTTTAGGAAATAAATATTTAGCGGATGAAGAGCCATGGAAAATGGTTAAAGAAAATCCTGAAAGAGTAAAAACACAAATGTATGTTGCTTTGCAAATTGCTGCTGCTTTGAGTGTTTTAGCTGAACCTTTCTTGCCTTTTACATCAACTAAATTAGAAAACATGTTGAACTGTAAATTAGCTTGGAATGATGTTTCAACAAATTCAGATTTATTGCCTGCTGGAAATAAAATTGGTCAAGCCGAATTGCTTTTCTCAAAAATTGAAGACGAAGAAGTTCAAAAACAAATAGATAAATTAGAAGCTACAAAAAAATCTAACGAAATGGAAAATGCTAAAGCAGAACCACAAAAAGAAGTTTCAACTTTTGATGATTTCTCTAAATTAGACATTCGTGTAGGAACAATTTTAGAAGCTGAAAAAATGCCAAAAGCCAACAAACTTTTAGTTTTAAAAGTTGATACTGGAATTGACGTAAGAACAATAGTTTCTGGAATTGCAGAACATTTTTCTCCAGAAGAAGTTGTTGGAAAACGAGTGACTGTTTTAGTAAATTTGGCTCCTAGAGCTTTACGTGGTGTTGAAAGTGCTGGAATGATCTTAATGACAAACAACGCAGAAGGAAAATTAGTTTTCGTAAATCCTGACGCAGATGGTGTTATGAATGGTGCTTTGATTAGCTAATTATATAAAATATGAAAAAAATATTTTGCCTTTTAATTTCAATATGTTTTTATTTATCTAATGGTCAAAATCTTGTTCAAGAATTTTCACTTGAATTAGAGAAAAAAACTGAATATTTAACTATTTTTAATTCTGAAAATAATGAAAATGGATTGTTTTTCTTTGATAAAGAAAACATGAAATGTATTAAGTTAAATGAGACACTAGAAGTTACTACACAATTTAATGTTGCACGGCCTGATAAAAAATATTATTCAATTCTTGGCTACAAAAACAAGGGTAATTTGTATACTATTTATTGGAGTAGCAAAAACGATATTTTAGAACAAAATATAGATTTTAACACTCAAAAAGTTTCATCAAAAATTGTTGAATTTAAATTAAAAGATGAAGCAGTTATCAATGAAATTACTTTGGGTTCAAAGTTTTACATAGTTACAATAGTTAAAAACTCTAGCACATTAAATATATATAGCCTTGAAGATACAGTTATAAAAAAATCTTTTTCTTTTGAAGACAAACGCTTTTTCAACTCTGAAGGAAGAACATCTACACTTTGGAATTTAATTTCTGAAAAAAGAGGAATGGATAAAAGTTATAATATGGAAATGATTTTAACTGAAACCCCACCTACTTTAGTTAAAAGTTCTGAAAAAAGAAAATGTTTTGTTTTTAAAAATAAAATAGTGCTTGTTTTTGACAACTCACTTACTTCAACTCAAACAGTGACTCTAAACTTAGATGATTTTACATCAAGTCAAAATGTTTATAGCAAACCCTTTGTAAAAGAAACAGAATTTGGTCTAGTTGATTCTAATTCGTTTATTTTTGACGATAAAATTATTCAATTAAAAATGAATAATGATAAAATGATTATTTTGATTAAGTCATTTGATAATGTTGAGATAAAAGCATTAGAAATAAATGATGATGAAGAAATTAAATTTAAAAATTCTGAAATTATTCAAGAGAATGGAAATATAGAAAAAAGAAGAGTTTTAGATAATACAAACAAGTTTTTACGAAAAATAAATAGTGAGTATCCAGCAATTTCTTTTTACAAAAAAAACAACACAATTTTAATGACTATAGGTGGAGTATCACCTATTAAAGACAATTATGCACCTTCATATGGTGGAATTATCGGTGGCTTTTCAGGATCTTTAATTGGATCATTACTAACAAGTTATTCTGTTTCTAATGTTAACTCTTATAACAACAGGAAAGTAATGTATGTTAATTGTCTTTTTGATGAAAATTTTAATCATATTCCAAAAGAAAAAGTTGTAAATCCATTTGATAGTATGAGAAAATTTATTCATGAAAATGAACAAATTGAAAAACAAATTGTATTTAAAATCAATGAAGATTTATATCTTGGTGGATATGATAAAAAAAGTTTAAAATATAAATTTTATAAATTTTCCAACTAACTAATGAACCCAAAAATAATAGCTTTCGACGCAGACGACACGCTTTGGCACAACGAACCTTATTTCGATGAAGCACAAGAACGATTTTGTCAATTATTTCAAGATTTTGCTTCTAGTCAAGAGATTTTGGGTATGATATTGAATCATCAAGTTAAGAATTTACCTTTATATGGTTTTGGAATTAAAGCTTTTACGCTCTCTATGATAGAAACTGCTTTGAAAATTACAGATAATAATATTACAGGAAAAGGTATTGAACAAATTATTACTATTGGAAAAGATTTATTGCAAAAGCCTGTTGAGTTATTACCTAATGTTGAAGATGTTTTAAAAGAACTTCACGGAAAATACAAATTGGTTGTTGCTACAAAAGGTGATTTAAAAGACCAACACAGAAAACTTCACGATTCCGGAATTGGTCATTATTTTCATCATATTGAAGTATTGAGTGATAAATCTGAATTAGATTACACAAAAATGTTTGGACGTTTAGAATGCAAACCTGAAGACATTTTAATGATTGGGAATTCTTTAAAATCAGATGTTTTACCTATTCTAAATTTAGGTGGTTTTGGAATTCATATTCCGTATCACACCACTTGGGAATACGAAAAAATAGATTTCGAGATTGAACATGAGAACTTCATAGCACTTTCAAATGTTAAAGAGATTTTAAATATTTTAAAAAGCATTTAAAACAGCTAAAATATCTTCTCCATATTTTTCAGTTCTAACTTCTCCAAATCCTTTTACTTTGGCTAATTCTTCTAAAGTTTCTGGTTTTGCTTCGACAATTGCTAATAAATGTGCATTGTGACAAATTCTAAAAGCTGACCAACTCAAATCTCTTGCTAAATCATTTCTCCATTGCTTCAATGATGAAAAAATTTCCTTTTCGTGTTCTGATAAATCTTCAAAAGTTGATTTGACTTCTTTTGAAGATTTATCAATTTTATTTTTTAAGTCGTAAAAAACTACAGCTGACCAATAATCAGCTGATCCTGTTGTAACAAAATTGGTTGAAGTCAACTTTACTTCTACACTATCTAAAAATTCATTCATTCGGTTTTGATCAACGATACAAAACTCTTTACTTAATCTTATGTTGAAAACTCTTATGTTCATGGTTTAAAATTTTAAGGTTATAAAAAAGAATTGCACGAACTTCATAATTTGAAATCCGTGCAATCTTTAAAAAAATTACTTTCCTAGTAAAAGCAACTCACTAATTACAACTTCTGTGATGTAGCGTTTTACACCGTCTTTGTCATCATAACTTCTGTGTGAAAGTTTTCCTTCAATAGCAATTTCTTTTCCTTTGATAACGTAGTTTTCTATTAAATCAGCCGTTTTTCCCCAAGCTGTTAAACGATGCCATTCCGTTTGTTCTACTTTTTCACCTTTTGCGTTGGTGTAGCTTTCGTTTGTTGCTAGCGTAATGTTCGCTAATTTTTTTCCTCCTTCAAAAGTTTTGATTTCTGGTTCTTGTCCTACGTGACCGATTAATTGTACTTTGTTTCTTAATGCATTCATGGCGTGTAAAAATTTAAATTGTTTATATAAAATTATTTTCGTGTCTAATAAAACTTAACTATTAAAATTATCATTTCTATTGAACTTGATTTTTGTAATTGCAATTGTCAGTGTTTCATTTCGACAGTGCAAAGATTAGACAGCTTTCAAAACTTATTCGGTAGTTATCTGTTTACTTTCGGTTGTAAATATTTGTAAACGTTTGTAAACGGATAATAATTTTATTATCTTTGCAAGAAAAATAGTTAAATATGCCTAAAACAATACAGTCTGTTGAATTAAGAAATCTACAAATAGAAGATTACAAAGAATTAAAAAAATCAATGATTGAGTCTTATCCAGAAATGGAAGATTCGTTTTGGAAAGAAGCACAATTAGAAGTATTATTAAAAAAATTCCCAGAAGGTCAATTAGTAATTGTAGTTGATGGCATTGTTGTAGGTTCTGCTTTATCTATTTTAGTTACTGAAGAATTTGCTTTTAAAACAAGAACTTATAAAGGAATTACAGGTAATTATACATTTTCTACACATAATGAAGACGGAGAAGTTATTTATGGAATAGATGTTTTTATTAATCCTAAATATCGCGGACTTAGATTAGGTAGACGTTTATATGATGCAAGAAAAGAATTATGTGATCAATTAAATTTAAAATCTATAATTTTTGCAGGTAGAATTCCAACATATGGAAAATATAAAGACGAGATAACTCCAAAAGTTTATATCGATAAAGTAAAGAAAAAGGAAATTTATGATCCTGTTCTTTCTTTTCAATTAAGTAATGATTTTCACGAAGTTCGTGTCCTTAAAAATTACTTAGAAGGTGATAAAGAATCTTTAGAATATGCTGTTTTATTAGAATGGAACAACGTTTATTATGAAGACAATCCAAAATTAATTAACACAGAAAAAAGTATTGTACGTTTAGGATTAATTCAATGGCAAATGCGTTCATTGAGCAATTTAGATGCATTATTTGAACAAGCCGAATTCTTCATTGATGCTGTTTCTGGTTATGGAAGTGATTTTGCATTATTTCCAGAATTATTCACTGCACCTTTAATGGCAGATTACAATCACTTATCTGAAGCTGAAGCCATAAAAGAATTAGCACGTCATACTGAAGCGGTAAAATTAAAATTCCAAGAATTTGCCATTTCATACAACATAAATATCATCACCGGAAGCATGCCTTACTTAGAAGATGGTCATGTTTATAATGTTGGTTTCTTATGTAAAAGAGATGGAACAAACGAAATGTATCGCAAAATTCACATTACACCAAACGAAGTTTTCCATTGGGGAATTACAGGTGGTGATGCCATTCAAACTTTTGACACGGATTGTGGAAAAGTAGGAATCGTAATTTGTTATGATGTTGAATTTCCAGAGTTATCTAGACTTATGGCTGATGAAGGTATGAATATCTTATTTGTTCCTTTCTTAACCGATACTCAAAATGGTTATACTCGTGTAAAACATTGTGCACAAGCAAGAGCTATTGAAAACGAATGTTATGTAGCAATTGCTGGTTGTGTTGGAAACTTACCAAAAGTAAACAACATGGATATTCAATATGCACAAGCTGCTGTATTTACACCTTCTGATTTTGCTTTTCCTAGTAATGGAATTAAAGCAGAAGCAACTCCAAATACTGAAATGACTCTAATCGTCGATGTCGATATAAATTTATTAAAAGAATTACACCAACATGGAAGTGTTAGAACTATGAAAGACAGAAGACATGATTTATACCAACTTAAAAAACTTAAATAATCCAATTTTTGTCATTCTGAACTTGATTCAGAATCTGATTTTATAACTACTAATCATGAAAAAATTAATTCTATTTTTATTATTTACATCATTTTGTTTCGCTCAAAATACCTTGCATTACAATGATGAAAAAGGTTCTGAAAAGGCAACTTTACAAGACATAAAATGGTTAGCTGGAAATTGGAAAGGCGAAGCTTTTGGCGGAACTTATGAAGAAAATTGGAGCAATCCTTTTGGTGGATCTATGATGTTTAACTTTAAGCTAGTGGTTAAAGAAAAAATTGTCTTTTATGAACTAGGGCACATTGTTGAAAAAGACGGAACCTTAGAATATCAAATCAAACATTTTGATGCCAATTTAAAAGGTTGGGAAGAAAAAGACCAATCAGAAGATTTTAAATTCATTAAAAAAGAAGGCAACAGAATGTATTTCGACAATTTTACTTTTGAATATATATCAGCAAATGAAGTAAAGATTTATGCCTATTTTGAAGATTCAAATGAGGAAATGGTTTTTAATTTTAAGAAGTAAATTATGAGTAAAAATTGTTTAGAATGTGGTGATAAAATTATAGGTAGAGAAGACAAAAAGTTTTGTTCTGACGGTTGTCGTAATGCTTATAACAACAAAATGAACAAAGATCAAAATAATTTGATGCGAAACGTAAACAACAAGTTGCGTAAAAACTACAGAATTCTTTGCGACTTAAATCCTGAAGGAAAAGGAAAAACTACAAAAACTAAGTTGTTAAGCAAAGGTTTTGACATGGAGTTTTTTACTAGTATCTTAAATACAAAAACTGGAAATACGTATTACTTTTTATATGATCAAGGATATAGATTGTTAGAAGATGAGTTTATTATGTTGGTTAGAAAAGAAATTTAGATTTTAAAAGCTGGATGAAAGAAGAAAGAAGAAAGATTTCAATATTAGGAATCGGTTGGTTAGGATTTCCATTAGCGAAAAAGTTAATAGAAACTGGTTATGATGTAAAAGGCTCAACAACTTCTGAAAGTAAATTAGAACTTTTGGAAAGTAATAACATTCAACCTTTTCAAATTGAGCTTTCTGAAAATGAAATTAAAGGAAATATTGTTGGTTTTTTAGAAAATTCGGAAGTTTTAATTATTGACATTCCTCCAAAATTACGAAGTAATCCAACTGAAAATTTTGTTGAAAAAATAAAACTGTTGATTGCTGAAGTTGAAAAATCAACTGTAAAAAAAGTTCTTTTTATAAGTTCAACAAGTGTTTATGCAGATGCATTTCCTATAGTCGAAATTGACGAAAATACCATTCCAAATTCAGATTCTGAAAGCGGCAAACAGTTAGTTCAAACTGAAGATTTGTTGCTTTCAAATAATAATTTTCAAATTACAATTCTTCGTTTTGGAGGTTTAATCGGTGAAGACAGACATCCTATAAAGTTTTTAGCAGGAAAAAAAGATATAGAAAACCCAGATGCTCCTATAAACTTAATTCATCAAGAAGATTGTATTGGAATAATTTGTGAAATTCTGAATCAAGTTCAGTATGACAGCTTAGTTTTGAATGCTGTTTCTCCTCATCACCCAACTAGAAAAGAATATTACACTCAAAAAGCAATTGAAAATAATTTGACTTTGCCTGAATTTGATGAATCAAAAAAATCTCTTGGAAAACTAATCAATAGTAAAAAAGTGTTAGAATTTTTGAATTACAAATTCAAAAGAGAAGACCTTTTCTAAATAATCATTACATTTATTTTATGGAAACTGCAATTATAAAAACTATTTTAGGATTCACAGAAATAATAGGTGATGAAAACGGAATTTCAAAAATTCATGTTTTTGATGAGGAACAAAAAGTCTCCAAAAAAATTCCTCTTGAACTACAAGAAGCAGTAAACCAAATTCAAGATTATTTTGAAGGAAATAGAAATGATTTCAATTTTAAATTAAATCCAAAAGGAACCGATTTTCAACAAAAGGTTTGGCAAGAATTACTTAACATTCCTTACGGAAAGACAATTTCTTATCAAGAACTTTCTATAAAACTAGGTGATGTAAAAGCAATTAGAGCAGTTGCAAACGCTAACGGAAAAAATCCACTTTGGATTGTGGTTCCTTGTCATAGAGTAATAGGTTCTGATGGTTCATTAACAGGTTACGCTGGTGGTTTATGGCGAAAAAAATGGTTGTTAGATCATGAAAATCCAGTAAAGCAACAATCTTTGTTTTAAAATCTAAATCGATTTCTCTTTTTTATATAGAAATTTCATTAAATTCGTGCTAAACAATTTACAAATGAGATTTCTCAAAAAATTCTTCAAGTGGTTTGCTATTGTCTTAGTAAGTATCATTATATTAATGTACATTTTTGATGTAGATTATTTACTTAGAGCAGTTAGAACCATTTATTTCAGAGGTTATACAACAGCTTTTTTAGAAGACTATACACATTTTCCAAATAGGGAAATCAAAAAAGGAACAGTTCAACCATGGAATATTGCTAAGGACTATAATTCTGTTGAAGCTACTCCAACTCTTGCAAAAACTCATAAAGAACTTCAAACAGTTGCATTTTTAATTATTAAGAATGATAGTATTTGGCATGAAAGTTATTTTAATGGATTTGATAAAAACTCAAAAACCAATTCGTTTTCTATGGCAAAAAGTGTAATTACTGCTGCTTTAGGAAAAGCTATAATGCAAGGAAAAATTAAAAATTTAGACCAAAAAGTATCTGATTTTTTTCCTGAACTAAAAGGCAAATTTGCAAAAGATGTTACAGTTGGTGATTTATCATCAATGGCTTCTGGATTAAGTTGGGATGAAAAATATTATAGTCCGCTTTCTATTGTAACTCGTGCTTATTTTGATAATGATTTAAAGGATGTAATTTTAGGATTAGAAATCAATGAAAAACCTGGTCAATCTTTTAAATATTTGAGTGGTGCAACACAATTGTTAGCCATGTGTATTGAAAAAGCAACTGGTGAATATGTTTCTGATTATGTATCTAAAAACTTTTGGCAACCAATGGGTGCAGAAAATGACGCTCTTTGGCAATTAGACCATGAACCAGACGGAATTGAAAAAGCATATTGTTGCATTGCAAGTAATGCTAGAGATTTTGCGCGTTTTGGAAAACTATACAAGCAAAACGGAAAATGGAATGGAGAACAAATTCTTGATTCAACTTTTGTGAAAAAGTGCATTACACCACGATTTAAAGACAGTCCACAATATGGTTATGGTTGGTGGATGCACACAATTAATGGAAAAGAGTTATTTTACATGAGAGGTCATTTAGGGCAATTTGTAATTGTAATTCCTGAAGATGATTTAATTATTGTTCGTTTAGGACATTTAAAAGGACTTCAAACGGCAACTGATCCTCATAGTAATGATTTATATACTTATGTGGAAGAAGCTTACGAAATGTTGGAAAAGAGAAAATAGAAGAAAGAGAAAAGAAAAAAGATACTCACTTATTAATAATACACCATGATTGAAAAAATAAACCTCAACAATATTCTATTTTTAGATATAGAAACTGTTCCTCAAGAAACGAGTTATTTAGGAATGGATGAAGAAACTAAAAAACTTTGGGAACAAAAAACACAGTACCAAAGAAGAGACGAAGTTAGTGCAGAAGATTTTTACGAACGAGCTGGAATTTGGGCAGAATTCGGAAAAATAATTTGTATTTCTGTTGGGTATTTTAACAACAAAAGTGATGTTAGAAATTTTAGAGTGACATCTTTTTTTGGAGAAGAAAAGAAAATATTACAAGATTTTTCTAATTTATTGAATGAAAATTTTCATTTAACAGCTCATCTTTTATGTGGTCATAACATCAAGGAATTTGATATTCCGTTTATTGCACGTAGAATGATCATTAATGACTTGGTTTTACCACAAAAAATAAACTTATTTGGTAAAAAACCTTGGGAAGTTCCTCATTTAGACACTTTAGAATTATGGAAATTTGGTGATTATAAACATTTTACTTCTTTAAAATTATTGACTAAAATTTTCGGAATTAAATCTCCAAAAGATGATATTGATGGAAGCGAAGTTGCTAGAGTTTATTATATTGAAAATGATATTGACAGAATTGTAACGTATTGTGAAAAAGACGTAATTGCCGTTGCTCAAGTTTTCTTAAAAATGAGAAGAGAAGATTTGTTAGTTGATGATGAAATTTTACATGTATAATATAAAATTCTAAAAGTAAAATTCTAAATTCCAAAATTGTCATTGATTTTTGACATTGTTATTGAAATTGACATTGATTTACTACTTTTACAAAAATTCAAATTATGGTATTGAGCAGGTTTTGGTTGGCAATTTTTGTTTCGTCAATTCTTTTTGTTGTGGTTAGTTTGTTTTCTGGAAACACTTATACTATTGATTTTCTATTGAATGGTCAAAAAGATGATCCGGTTTTAGTTTCAGAAAAATTTTTGAATGAAATTCCGGTTTTTATTAAAGATAGTATTGAAAAATCTAAAGAAAAAACATATATTCTTAACAACGTAACAACAAATCCTGATACAACTTACGTTTATAAAAATCAAACGGTAAAAATATACAGTGGTGTTCAAAAATCGGATGGTTTATTAGCTACTGCAAAAAGTAGTTTAGTCGATTTAATCATTCCGTTAATTGCTTATTTAGCCTTCTTTTGTGGTCTAATGCAATTGCTTATTGATTCTGGTGCTTCTGATAAATTAGCTAAAAAATTGAGTCCAGTTTTTACAAAAATATTTCCATCTGTTCCTAAAAATCATGAGTCTATATCGTACATGACTTTAAATTTTGCAGCTAACTTTCTTGGATTAGATTCAGCGGCAACACCTTTTGGGCTAAAAGCCATGCAAAGTTTACAAGAAATAAATCCGGATAAAGACAAAGCTAGTGATGCTCAAATCATGTTTATGTGCTTACATGCTGCAGGTTTAACTCTAATTCCAACTTCAATAATTGGATATCGTGCTGCAGAAAATGCTGCCAATCCTGCTGATGTAATGTTGCCTTGTATCATTACTTCATTTATTGGAACAATTGCTGCATTTATTATTGTTGGTATTCGTCAAAAAATAAACTTTAAAAGTGCTTCATTAGTCATTGCGTTATTCACCTTAATTGGTGCAATTGTAGGATTATTGTTTTACATAAATGCTTTAAATTTAGTTGAAAAAAACTTCTTTACTGCTAATCTTTCAGGTTTGATGTTAGTTTTGATAATTGCTTTTACACTGATATTTTCTTGGATAAATGAAAAGAAATTTACTGCTCTAAAAACTACTATTTTTGATTCATTTGTAGTTGGTGCGAATAATGGTTTAAAAACCGGAGTTACAATTTTTCCTTATGTTTTGGCTATGCTTGTTGCTATTTCAATGTTTAGAAATAGTGGTTTGTTTGATTTAATTTCAAACGGAATTTCGTTTATTGCTAGTCATGCTGGAATGAGTAAAGAAATTACGGATTCATTACCGGTAGCAATGTTGCGACCATTTAGTTCTGGTGGTTCTCGTGGATTTATGATTGATGCTATGAAAACGTATGGTCCAGATTCATTAACAGGACGATTAAGTAGTATTTTTCAATGTAGTGCAGAAACAACGTTTTACGTAATTGCAGTTTATTTTGGTAGTATTAACATGAAAAACACAAGATACACTTTAGGAACAATGCTTTTAGTTGATTTAATCTGTGTAATAACTGCTATCTTTGTCGCAAGTTGGTTTTTTTAATATAAAATAAGAAATATGCCTTTTACTGATTCTTTTAAAGATTTTTATACGAGATTTAAAACTAGTTTAACTGATGGAACTTTTGCAAAATTGACTTTTGCAAAAACTATTGGAAATACTGAACTAAAAAACATTTACATTCGTCCAGTTATTGATGGCGACGAATTGAAAATGGAATTAAAGTTTCGTTTTCAACAAGAAGAATTGTTTGAAATTCACACTGTCGATACAGCTTTTGATAGATTACTCCCTTTTTTAAACAATCCTTTTTTGTCTGTGATTTTATTTACGACTGAATTTGATTTAATGTATAAATTAAATAAGAAAAGGGTTGTAAACGTATCGGATCAACATCCAACGTTTGGAAATGCCAATGACGTTTTGTTGGAATATTTGAATAGTGGAAAAACTATTAAATTATAAGATACTTTTCTATAAATTTTACAACATCAAAGAATAAAAAAAATCCCGATTACAAATTAATGTAATCGGGATTTTTATTTAGTTAAGATTTATTATTTCTTGATGAATTTTAGATTGTTAACTTCTTCACCATCATTTATTTCAATTATATAAACTCCAGCATTTAAAGACGAAACGTTTATCGCTTCTTGCGAAACATCTCCTTTTAAAACTGTTTGTCCTAATAAGTTGATAATGCTATATGAAGCTTTTTCAGAAGGCACTCTTACATTCAACATTCCATCAGTTACTGGATTTGGATAAATCATAAAGTCACCGTCAATCTCATCAACATTATTTATTGATAATGAATTTGGTGTTGATAATTGGTTAATGCTATTTGGTGCAAAACCAGTTCCAATAATTCCTTTTACAGTTACTTGGTCAATATATACTAAATCATCATTTGCAGAAGCATCACATTGAATTCTAAATTGTGAATTTGATGCAAAATTGTATTGTGCTTTAGTTAAATTAAGTGTTCCAGAATAAAAAGTGTTGTTGTTAAAACTAGATCCACTTACATATGTTGCAACAGTTGTCCAAGAAGAACCATTATAGAATTGTACAAAGAAATCTTCTCCTGATTCCATAGAATTTGTATAGAAATAGAATTTGAATTCAACTGCGTCATATGAGCCTAAATTAAATGTAGGTGATGTCATTGTTGAAGCTGAACCTGAATTATCTCTTACATAAATTGAATAACTTCCTTCAAAAGATCTTGAACCTGAATAACGAGCACAATCACTTCCACCATCTTGCCATCCATCCCATCCAGATTCAAAGAATCCTTCATGTAATGTAGTAGTAGAATTTCCTGTAGCACCACCTAAAGTTGTAAATGTAACTGCATTACTTGAAGATGAGACATTTCCAGCTGCATCTAAAGCTCTTACACTATAAGTATAAGAAGTATTTGCTGTTAATCCTGTAATATTAGCTGAAGTTCCAGCTACATTTCCTAATAAAGTTGAACCACTATAAACATCATAACCTGTAACTCCAACATTATCTGTTGATGCATTCCATGAAAGTGATGCAGTAGTTTCAGTTACATTTGAAGCAGCTAAACTTGTTGGTGCAGTTGGTGCTTGTGTATCAGCAGTTGTTCCTGTAATGTTTACAGTATAATCTTCTACTTGTCCATAAGAAAATGCTTCACATGATGTTGGTACACCATTATATTTCATAGAAACTCTCATTCTTGTAACTCCTGTAGAAGCAGTTGCTGGAATTGTAAATGAACCACTTGCTGGAGTTGAAGTTGAAGTTGCTTTTGTCCAAACAGTTTCACCTGCGTCATCAAAATCTCCATCTTTATTATAATCTACAAATACAGCATAACCTTCACTATAAACAGTTCCTGTCCAAAGAGGTGTAATCGTTATTGTGTTTGATGAACCTTGAGCTACAGTTGTTGAAATTGAAGTAAAATCTTCATAACCTGCAGTTCCTGTTGATGAATTGTTAATTGTAGCAAATACAACTTTTGAAATTCTTTCATCATTTGTATTGTTTCCTTGAGAAGCACAATAAGTAGTTGAACCTGCTAAAGTTGTTACTGAAGCTGTATTACTTGTTGTTGATAAATTTCCTGCTGCATCTTTTGCTTTTACTGTAAATGCATAAGTAGTTGAACCTGCTAAACCTGAAGCAACATAAGTAGTTCCTGTTGCAGTTGTTACTAAAGTTCCATTTCTATAAACTTCATATCCTGTAACACCAATATTATCTGTAGATGCATTCCAACTTAAATTTGTTGAAGAAGCAGTTGTTCCAGAAGCTACTAAGTTTGTAGGTGTAGAAGGTGCTTGTGAATCTGCAATAACATAAGCTGCTCCAACTCCAACAGCATAAAATGCATTTGTAGTAGCAATAACTTCAGGTGAACCTGCTCCATATAAATCTACAGCAGATTGAATTCCGTAAGTTCTAGCATTAGCGTAAGTAGAATTAGCTGATAAATATTGACTCTCTAAACGATAAGCAATGTTTGATGCTTTATCCATTCCAATTCCTGATACATTGTAAGTACTTCCTATATCATTTGTTCCTGATTTTCCTTGAACTAAAATATAAAACCAGTGATTTAAAACACCACTATTTGTATGTACTCCACAATAATCATTTGCTTGAGTTGGAGTTCCACAGTTAGGATTTTGCCAATAAGTTCCGCCATAAGTGTCTGGTTGCCCTTCACTTTTTGGATTACTCATTGAACGTAAAGCTAAATGTCCAGAACGTCTTTCAATATCTTCACCAATTAACCAAGTACTTTTTGTAGGTGCTGCATAAAACTCAACAGCTGCTCCCCAAATATCTGAAAAAGCTTCGTTTAATGCTCCAGATTCTCTTTGATATGCTAAATTAGCTGTATACGTACAAACTGCATGACCAATTTCATGTGCTGCAACGTCTAATGAAGTTAAGATATCGAAATATGTTCCACTACCATCACCATAAGTCATTCTAGAACCATCCCAGAAAGCATTGTCATAATTAGCACTATAATGAACGTAACTATTAATTGCTGCACCAGAATTATTGAAACTATTTCTATTGTGTTTTACACCCCAATAATCAAATGTTTTTTCTGCTCCCCAATGTGCATCTAATGCTCCATTATCTTTGTTACCAGAATGTTCTGCTGTTGTCCA
Source organism: uncultured Flavobacterium sp. (assembly GCF_963975515.1). Taxonomy (GTDB): domain Bacteria; phylum Bacteroidota; class Bacteroidia; order Flavobacteriales; family Flavobacteriaceae; genus Flavobacterium. The sequence goes on along the minus strand of NZ_CAXBGY010000002.1, from coordinate 46,439 downwards.
GTTATTATCATTATCTGTAAAATTTACAGCTGAGCTATAATTTGTACTTGTGTTTAAATCATAAGTATTTACTCCGCTTCCACGAGTTGCATCTTTTAAAATATAACTTCCTCCGCTTAAAGTAGTTTCAATAGATTGAGAACCACTATATCTTGTTGAAGCTGTTCCTGCAACTAATGTTTCTAAAGTATTTGTAAGTTGTTTTGTTTTTTCAGTTGAAACTTCTGGAATATATTTGGCCTTTTTTGTTAAAGGGTTAAAAGATGAATGACCAAAATTATTAGCATGCTTAATTGTAGCATTATAGAAAATTACTTCTCCTGAATGTGCATCTACATAAACATCTCCTCTACTTAAGGGTTGAGAAGCATAAATATCAAATTTATAAACTAATTTAAGTTTTACTTTTTCTTTACTATTAATGGTAATGTCATTAAAAAAAGGCATAATCATTAATTCGCCTTGTGGTTTTTGATAATTACCTGCTAAAACAGCTTCTTCTGGATTATCCCATAAATATGAAGTTGCTCCAATATGTCTAGTTGCATTATTAAAAGCAGTTTGTGCATTTAAAGATGGAATTATTTTGAAATCATTAATTGGATACATTTCTCCACTAATTGAAACAACTTTTCCGTTTTTTGAATGTAATGTGTACGTTACAAATTCAACTTTAATTCCTTTGTGAAACAATTGAAATTTTTCATGGAAGAAACCTTTACTATCTTGTTCTGAATAAATTGAAACAAACTCAGAATCATCTGACAAATTAAACTGATCTTTAAAAATGGTCCTCGAATCTTTTGTTGAATAAGAAGACGTTTCATTAAAAACGACTAAACTTATTTGTCCATTTTCATCAGTAATTTTTTGTTTCACATTTCTATCTCCCTCTTGAGCGGAAACGGTTAGTGAGATTAAACTGAGGGCAGCTATTGCCATCCAACTTTTAGGTAATTTTTTTTTCATAATAAATCTGTTGTTAAATTAGTTAATAGGCATTTAATTTTGAGATTTTAAATATATTAACAATATTTTAATATTTATTACGGTAAAACCACATATTATTATTTATTACATATTTTTTTAACTTTTAATTTATGGATTAAGCAAAAAAAATCCAGCTATTGCTGGATTTTTAAACATTTTTTGTTTTTTTAATTTAATATCATTTCAGGAATGTCTCCTTCTATAATTAATGTGCCTTCTGTGGCATTTTTTATATCTTCAATTGAAACTCCGGGAGCTCTTTCTAATAATTTAAATCCTTTTGGTGTAATTTCAATTACTGCTAATTCGGTTACGATTTTCTTTACACAACCAACACCTGTTAATGGAAGCGAACATTGTTTTAATAATTTAGATTCTCCTGCTCTGTTAACATGCATCATAGCTACAATAATGTTTTCAGCAGAAGCTACTAAATCCATTGCTCCACCCATTCCTTTTACCATTTTTCCTGGAATTTTCCAATTGGCAATGTCTCCATTTTCAGAAACTTCCATAGCTCCTAAAATAGTTAAATCAACTTTTTGACTGCGAATCATTCCAAAACTAAAAGCAGAATCAAAGAAACTTGCTCCAGGTAAAGTTGTGATTGTTTGTTTTCCTGCATTGATAATATCTGCATCTTCTTCACCTTCAAATGGAAAAGGTCCCATTCCTAGAACTCCATTTTCAGATTGAAATTCAACTGCAATATCATTTCTTACAAAATTAGCTACTAAAGTTGGAATACCAATTCCAAGGTTTACGTAGTAACCATCTTTTACTTCTTTTGCAATTCGCATTGCAATTTGATTTTTATCTAATGCCATAATTAATCTCTTTGTCTTACAGTACGTTGTTCAATTCTTTTTTCAAATGTTGTTCCTTGGAAAATACGATTTACCATAATTCCTGGAATATGAATTTGATTTGGATCTAAAGTTCCTGCAGGAACTAATTCTTCCACCTCAGCAATTGTGATTTTTGCAGCTCCAGCCATAACAGCATTGAAATTTCTAGCAGTTCCTTTAAAAATTAAATTCCCTGCTTCGTCACCTTTCCAAGCTTTTACAATGGCAAAGTCAGCTTTATAAGCTAATTCCATCACATGCATTTTTCCGTTGAATTCTCTAGTTTCTTTACCTTCGGCCACTTCTGTTCCGTAACCTGCAGGTGTAAAAAAAGCGGGAATTCCTGCTTGTGCAGCTCTGCATTTTTCTGCTAAAGTTCCTTGAGGTGTTAATTCAACATCTAATTCTCCTGAAAGCATTTGACGTTCAAATTCGGCATTTTCTCCAACATAAGAAGATATCATTTTTTTGATTTGTCTCTTTTGTAAAAGTAGTCCTAATCCAAAATCATCAACTCCTGCATTATTTGAAATACAAGTTAATCCTGAAGTATTCATTTTCACAAGTTCTGCAATGCTATTTTCTGGAATTCCACAAAGTCCAAAACCACCTAACATAATAGTCATGTTGTCTTTAATACCTTGCAAGGCTTCTTGTACATTATTTACTTTTCTATTAATCATAGTTGTTCTTAATTTTGTTTAAAAGTATAAAAAAAACACCTTTTTTCAAAGGTGTTTCAATATTTTTAAAATTGTAATTCTTCGATATCTGGCACAACTGTTTCTGTTGTATCAATTACTTTTCTTGCAGTCCAACAATCTACTTTTATGGACATGTCTGCAGGTTTTGGAAATCTTTCTTGAGAGACATTTAACGATTTATCTTTATAACATTTATCCATAAAGATACCCCAAATAGGTAAGGCCATCGTTGCTCCTTGTCCATAATATGTTCTTCTAAAGTGAGCTGATCTGTCTTCATTTCCAACCCAAACTCCTGCTGCTAAATTTGGAACCATTCCCATAAACCAACCATCAGAATTATTTTGAGACGTTCCTGTTTTACCAGAAATTTCGTTTTGAAGATTATAATCATAACTCATAAACCCTGCACTTCCTCTTCTTAATCTTGCTCCTGTTCCTCCTCCTTCTGTAACACCAGCCATTAATTTTATAACTGCATAAGCTACATCTTTATTAACCACATCTTTAGTTTCTGGCATACTTTCAAATATAACAACTCCATTTTTATCTTCTATTCGGGTAATTATTTGAGGTTTTACATATTGTCCTTCATTGGCAAATGTGCTTAATGCTGCAACCATTTCTTCCACAGTAATTTCAACAGCTCCTAATGCAATTGCTGGTCTTGCTGGAATTTCTGATGTAACTCCTAGTCTATGTACCATATTTACAACAGCTTCTGGCCCAACTCTATCCATTAATTTTGCAGAAATTGTATTTACTGATTTTTCTAAAGCTGTTTTCAAATTGATTAATCCTCTATATTTTCCATCTGAATTTCTTGGGGACCAAGATTGCGAAATTCCCCATTTTCCTTTTGGCATTGTAAAAGGTGAATCTATAATTGAATCACAAGGTGACATTCCTAATTGATCTATAGCTGTTGCATAAACAAAAGGCTTGAATGTAGAACCTACTTGCCTAGCTCCTTGACCTACGTGATCGTATTGAAAATATTTTTGGTCAATTCCTCCAACCCAAGCTTTAACGTAGCCTGTTTGTGGTTCCATTGCCATAAATCCGGTTTGAAGAAAATGTTTGTAATAAATTATTGAGTCTTTTGGAGTCATTATCGTGTCTCTTTCTCCATTCCAAGTAAAAATTTTCATTTTTGTTTTGACGTCAAACGATTTTAAGATTTCATCATCTGTTTTATCATCACCTTTCATGATTCTCCAACGTTCAGAGTTTTTCATGGCTCTTTTGATGATGCTATTCGTTTCGTCATCTGTCAAATTAACAAAAGGAGCATTTTTCTTTCCTTTTGCTTCTTCAAAGAATTTTGCTTGAAGATTTTTTAAATGTTGCGCAACTGCTTCTTCTGCATATTTTTGCATTTTCGAATCAATCGTAGTAAATATTTTCAAACCATCTTTATGAATATCATATGTGGTTCCATCAGATTTTGGGTTTTCTTTGGTCCATTTTTTTAGATAATCACGTAAGTATTCTCTAAAATAAGTTGCAATTCCGTCATTATGATTTTCTAATTTAAAATCTAATTTTAATGGTATTGCTTTTAGTTCTGCGAATTTAGCTTCTGAAAGATGTTTATTTCTAACCATTTGCCCTAAAACAATGTTTCTTCTTTCTGTTGATCTTTCTTTAAATCTATTTGGATTAAAACGAGAAGGATTTGTAAGCATTCCGACTAAAACTGCGCTTTCATTAATTGTTAATTCTTTTGGTTTTTTATTGAAGTAAATCTTTGAAGCTGATGAAATTCCGATTGCGTTATTCACAAAATCAACTTGATTAAGATACATTGCAATAATTTCTTGTTTTGTATATTGTCTTTCTAAACGAATAGCAATAATCCATTCTTTAACTTTTTGAACAATACGAACTACAATATTTTTAGACCCATCGGCACCATGAAATAGGTTTTTTGCTAATTGTTGCGTTATTGTACTTGCTCCACCATCTTTACCAAATCTTGAAACCGCACGTAAAAAACCTTTAGCATCAATACCCGAATGTTCATAAAAACGTTCATCTTCAGAAGAAACTAAAGCGTTAACTAAATCTGTAGGAAGGTCTTTAAATTTAACAGGAATTCTATTTTGTATAGCAAATTTACCAATGGTTTTTCCATCTGAAGAAATGATTTCAGAAGCAATATTTGAATTTGGATTTTCTAATTCATCAAAGGATGGCATTTCGCCAAAAAAACCCCATGAAGCTAGAAAGAAAAAAGCCACTACGGCAATTATACCATAAGTAAAAAGAATCCAAAACTTTTTTATATAATCAGAAAAATTCTCTTTATTGTTCTTTTTTGCAGTTGCCATATTCTATATTATTTTTTTTCAATTCTAAAACCAACTTCTGTAATACCTTCTAATTCTTCAACTCCTTTAACCTTACCTGTTTCTCGATTGGCTTGTGTTATTGAAACTGAATATTTACCTGATTTTGGGAATTTAAAATTCTCTTTAAACCAAAGTTTATTGTGTTTTGTGTCTGTGATTCCTTCGCCAAGCAAAGTTCCGTCTGGGTTTGCCATCAAATATTCTAAAGTATCCACCTTAACTATATTATTTGGTTGATTCATTTTAACAATTAAAAACAAATTATTAAAGGCATAATCATTGTTGTTTCTAACAGTAACAAACATATTATACAGATTGATAGTGTCTTTTTGTTCAAACGAAAATTCTATTTCTTTCTTATTGGTCCATTTGCCATCAAGATTTACATATTCGTCATAAAACCTTTTATCGTCACAAGAACTAAAAAGCACGACAAATAATAAAAGTAAAACGCTATTTCCCTTTAGGTTCATTTGGTTTCTTTTTAAAATTTTTCTTTCTTTTATTGTTGCTTTTGTTCTTATTTACTGGTTGATCAAATCGTGTTAAACTATCTTGACCTACAACATTTTGATATGTTTTTTCAACTTGAGGTGCTGCTTCTACAACAAAATCTTCAAGTGAAGATACACGCTCTTTCTTTTTGTTTACTTCTAAAATTTCTTTTACTTGAGCAACAGGTAAAACATGCCAATGTGCTGGATTATTTGCGTAAGAAAACCACATTAACTCTTTGAAAATATCAATTTTTTGACAAAAAGCATCTCCTTTTTCGGTATATAATTTAGTTTCCATGTCTGGAATATGCTTCAATGCATCTAAATAAGTATCTAGCTCATAATTTAAACAACATTTTAATTTTCCACATTGTCCAGCTAATTTTTGTGGATTTAATGAAAGTTGTTGATAACGCGCTGCAGATGTATTTACACTTCTAAAGTCGGTTAACCAAGTTGAACAACATAACTCTCTTCCACATGAGCCAATTCCCCCAAGTCTTGAAGCTTCTTGACGAAAACCAACTTGTTTCATTTCGATTCTGATGCTAAATTCGCGAGCAAATTCTTTAATTAATTGCCTGAAATCTACTCTGTCATTTGCTGTGTAATAAAACGTTGCTTTTGATCCATCACCTTGAAATTCAATATCAGAAATTTTCATTTCTAATTTTAAACTAATGGCTAATTCTCTAGCTTTAACTTTTATCTTTTCTTCTTTTTCACGACAAACACTCCAAATATCAATGTCTTTTTGAGTAGCTTTTCTATAGACTTTAGCTAATTCACCATCAGGGTTTTCGCTTTTCTTCTTCATTTGAATTTTTACTAATTCTCCTGTAAGTGAAATTATTCCTATATCGTGTCCTGGTGAAGCTTCCGTTGCCACAACATCTCCAATAGAAAGCGTTAGTTTTTCAGTATTTCTAAAAAACTCTTTTCTACCGTTTTTAAATCGTACCTCAACAGCATTAAAAGGTTCTTGTCCACCAGGCAAAGCCATGTTAGACAACCAATCAAAAACCGTTAATTTGTTGCAGCTATCGGTACCGCAAGTCCCATTATTTTTACATCCTTTTGGTGTGCCATCTTTTGCACCCGTAGAACAGTTTGTACATGCCATAATTTTGAATATATATTGATTGTTCCGATTAAAGAACTACTTGTCAAAAGTGTATTTTGAATGTAAAGATACTATAATTTTACTTAAATAATAAAGTCAAATATTTATACAAAAACAAAACCTACTTACATTTAAACGTAAATAGGTTTTATAAAGTATACTATTCTGTAATCTTCTTAACTTAAATCTCGCTTTTTTAGTTTTGAATTTTAAATAATTTATCTGAAAGTCGAACTCTAAAAGGAACTTCAAAAGTAATTTTGTCCCCTTTTTTAGCCTCTGAAATCTCTTGTCCGTTTACTAGCATTTTTTCTAAAACTAATTCTTGATTTCCTGTTGTTGGTCCAGAAATTATTATTTTATCTCCAAGTTTAACATCTTTGTTTTCGATAATAAAAAGTCCAACTTGTGCTTTTACATAATAGTGTTCAACTTTACCAACTAAAACTTTTTTTACCTTTATTTTTTCTTGAATATCTTTCGTTTTACTAACAACTGCTAATGAAACATCACCTAATTCACCTGAATGCTTGAATTTAAGATTTTCCGATTTTCCTTTTCTAAAGACCTTATTTCCTACTTGTTTTCCTTGTCTTATTTTAACTTGTTCTGCTAAAGGCAAGTGTGTTGTTTCTAAACATTCTGATGAACAACAGTTTTCCATTGCAGCTTTGCATTCATCACATTGAATGAATAATAAGTGACAACCATCATTATAACAATTGGTATGATTATCACAAGGTTTTCCACATTGATGACATTGCGAAACTATATCTTCTGTGATTCTTTCTCCTAAACGATTATCAAAAACGAAATTTTTTCCAATGAATTTGCTTTCCAAATTTTCTTCTTTAATTTGCTTGGCATATTGGATAATTCCACCTTCTAATTGAAATACATTTTTGAACCCTTGATGTTTGTAGTAAGCACTTGCTTTTTCGCATCGAATTCCACCTGTGCAATACATTACAAGGTTCTTTGTTTCTTTAAAATCTTTTAATTGTTCATTTATGATTGGCAAACTTTCTCTAAAAGTTTCAACATCTGGAGTAATTGCTCCTTTAAAATGTCCAACTTCACTTTCATAGTGATTTCTAAAATCTACTACAATAGTGTTTGGATCTTCTAAAATTTTATTGAATTCTTTTGCTCTTAAATGAACTCCTTTATTGGTTACATCAAAAGTTGCATCATTTAAGCCATCAGCTACAATTTTGTGACGAACTTTTATGGTTAATTTTAAAAATGAATGATCATCTTGATCAACGGCAACATTCAAACGAATGCCTTTCATAAAATCATAAACTTCTAGCGTATCGCGAAAAGCTTCAAGATTATCAGCAGGAATACTCATTTGAGCATTTATTCCTTCGTTGGCAACGTAAATTCGGCCAAGTGCATTAAGTGCATTCCAAGCTACGAATAAATCATCTCTAAATTTTTTGGGGTCATCAATTTTGGCGTAAGCATAAAAAGAAAGTGTAAGTCTTTGCTCACCGGCTTCATCAATAAGTTGAGCTCTTTCTTCTGCGCTTAAGGTGTTATACAGTTGCATGCTATAAACTAATTTGCGTCGCACTTTAGTGCGATGTTACAGAAATATTTTTTTAAAATTCTAAATGGAAGAATTTATGCAAAGGTAAAAAAATTGATAAAAAATCAAATTTTAAATTCTAAAATAAAACATATTAACAATTTTTGGCACAACAAAAAAAAGCAGTATTTTTACGAAAAATATATGCAATTATGAGTTCAGATAAAGAAGCCAAATTAAAAGCGTTACAGCTAACATTAGATAAATTAGACAAAACTTACGGAAAAGGAACCGTAATGAAATTGGGAGATTCTGCTGTTGAAGAAATAGAAACGATTTCTTCTGGCTCGCTTGGAATTGACATTGCTTTAGGAGTAAATGGATATCCAAGAGGTAGAGTTATTGAGGTATATGGCCCAGAATCTTCTGGTAAAACGACTTTAACGCTACATGCTATTGCTGAAGCTCAAAAAGCTGGTGGAATTGCTGCTTTTATTGATGCCGAACATGCTTTTGATCGTTTTTACGCTCAAAAATTAGGTGTTGATATTGATAATTTAATAATGTCTCAACCAGATAATGGTGAGCAAGCCTTAGAAATTGCAGAAAACTTAATTCGTTCAGGAGCAATTGATATTGTTGTAATTGACTCTGTTGCTGCCTTAACGCCAAAAAGTGAGATTGAAGGCGACATGGGTGATTCAAAAATGGGATTACATGCTCGTTTAATGTCACAAGCCTTAAGAAAATTAACAGGAACGATTCATAAAACAAATTGTACTGTTTTCTTCATTAACCAATTAAGAGATAAAATTGGAGTAATGTTTGGAAGTCCAGAAACTACAACAGGAGGAAATGCCTTGAAATTCTATGCATCTGTGAGAATTGACATTAGACGTTCTACTCAAATTAAAGATGGTGATAATGTTATAGGAAATAGAACAAAAGTAAAAATCGTTAAAAATAAAGTTGCACCCCCTTTTAGAACTGCCGAATTTGACATTATGTATGGTGAAGGAATTTCTAAAGTAGGAGAAATTTTAGATTTAGCTGTAGAATATGAAATCGTAAAGAAAAGCGGTTCTTGGTTTAGTTATGGGGAAACAAAACTTGGTCAAGGAAGAGATGCTGTTAAAGGATTGATAAAAGATAATCCAGAATTAATGGATGAATTGGAAGTTAAAATTAAAGAATATTTAGCAGAAAATAAATCATAATAAAGAAGCCCGAAATTTTTTCGGGTTTTTTTATATATTTAACGCAACCTTTTTCAATAAATTGAATCTATAAATTATAACATAATAACAAAATGAAGAGATTTGTTTTTTTTCTGATAATGATTTCCATGGTGCTTTCGTGTAGCTTGGATGATGAACCAAAATCTGAATCTGTTGCTTTGCCGATTGAATCTGTAATAATTCCTTCAGATTGGCCTTTAAATCAATTGGGTGCTATTAAGGTTACATATAGAAGACCGACTACTTGTCATTTGTTTAATGGTTTTAATTACCAATATACAGATGAGTTTACAAGAACAGTTAATATTGAAGCTATAAAACTCAATGATGATAATTGTATTGATGCGAGTGCTGAATCCTATGAAGTAGATTTACAATTTAAACCTACTGAATTTGGTATTTATCATTTCAAATTTTGGTCTGGAGTAGATGAAAACGGAAGTAATACTTTTTTAGAATATGATATAGACGTACAATAATTTAAATATAATTTGTCAATAGAGCAACTCATACATGAATGTACTAAGAACAATACTAAAGCAAAAGAGCAACTATATAGACTATTGTCTTCTAAAATATTTGCTGTTTGTTTAAAGTATTCGAGAAATTATGAAGAGGCTCAAGATAATTTACAAGAAGGGTTTTTATTGCTTTTTGACAAAATTCATCAGTTTAAACACAAGGGTTCTTTTGAAGGATGGGCAAAGAGAGTTGTAATAAATTATATTTTACAACAATACAGAACGCAAAGTATTTTTGAAATTGTTTCTGAAAATTATCCAGATGAAGTAGAAGTAGAATCTGAAGAAGAAAATATTACATTAGATTTTTTAACTCGTATTATTCAAGAGTTACCTGATCGTTACAGACTTGTTTTTAATCTCTATGTTATGGATGATTATTCACACAAAGAAATTGCTGAAATGCTAAATATAAATATAGGAACATCTAAATCTAATTTAGCAAGAGCAAAAGCCATATTGAAAGAAAAAATAGAATTGAACAATCAAATGTCAATTCCAAAAATTAAATGAAAGAACAAAAAAACATAGAACGTTTATTTCAAGAAAAGTTTAAAGACTTTGAAGTTGCTCCACCAGAAATGGCTTGGAATAACATTGAAGCAAGGTTAAATGAAAAGAAAAAGAAAAGAAGAATTATTCCGTTTTGGTTTAAAACTTCAGGCATTGCAGCATCTTTATTATTAGGTTTCTACATGTATACTTATTTTAATACTGATTCTATTTCTATTAATACTAAAAACTCAACAGTAGAAAAAAACAGTAATTCTATTGATAAAAATAATCAGGAAAATAATAGTAAATCAATTATTAAGACTGATGACTTATCAAATAAAGGTGAAAACGTAATGTTATCTGGAAATGAAAACAGTACGAATCCAAATAATTCAATTAATAAAGAAGAAACTCGAAGTAAAAATACATTCAATAAAAAACAGAAAAATATATTAGTAGAAACATCTAATAATTTAGTTTCTGTTTCAAAAAATAACATTAAAAATAAAGAAAACTCTAATCAAATAACCAAAGGCAATGGTGTTGACTTAGAAGATAAAAAACCTAATGTTGTAGTATTTGATAACAATAATACTCAAAATAAAGATTCAAATTTATCTGAAAACAAAATTGATTTTGATAAAATAAATGGTGTTTTAAAAGATAAAAAAAGTTCTGCTATTACTGAAGAGTCAGTTAATAACATAACTCAAGATAGTTCTCTAGTTGCAAAAATTTCTGCAGAGGTTAATGCATTAGAGCAATTGCTTAAAGAAAAAGAGGTGGGAAAAAATGTTGAGGAAAAAGAAAAAGAGATGCGAAATAGATGGGCAGTGAGCAGCAATGCTTCGCCCGTTTATTTTAATTCGTCGTCTAACGGTTCACCATTAGATACTAAGTTTGAATCAAATGAAAAAAGTTACAACAATAAATTAAGCGTCGGTGTAGGTATTAGTTATGCTATTAACAATAAAATAAGCCTTAGAACTGGCCTTAACACTGTAAATCTAAATTACGATACCAAAGGTGTTGTTTTTTACCAAGATGCTAATGCAAGAGAAATTCAAAACGTAAGTAAAAACCAAAGAGGTTCTTTGATAAATATCGAAAACAAAAACACAGAAACTAATTCTTCATTAGAAATAAATCAATTTGGAAATGATGTTAAAAAATATGATGGCGAATTAAATCAACAAATGGGATATATTGAATTACCAGTTGAATTAAGCTATAAAATTTTAGATAAAAAATTTGGCGTTGATTTTGTTGGAGGTATGAGTACATTATTCCTAAATAAAAATAATGTTTCGCTTATCTCAAATGGAATGGATATTGAAATTGGAGAAGCTAATAATTTAAATAAAGTACATTTTAGTAGCAATGTTGGTTTTAGCTTTAAGTATTCGTTTTTTAATTCTTTTGATATCAATTTCAATCCAATGTTTAAATACCAACACAATACATATACTGATAATTCTGGAAACTTTAAACCCTATTTCATAGGTCTATATTCTGGATTATCATATAAATTTTAATTTTTGGTTAAAAATTTAGTTAAGTTGTTTCATGCTTTCTATAAAGGTGAAACTGAAAAAGCACTCTAGCCACGAGTGCTTTTTTTATTTTTTTAAATCTAAAGATCTTTTAAAATAGCTTCTCTAACTTGTTTTTTAACAACTGCTTTGTCTGTTAATTTTAATCCTTTGGTCTCCACAAAAGAATGAATTTTTACTCGCATTTTTCCAGTACTTCCGCTTAGAAAAGTAAATGAAAAGCGTTTTTTATTATCTAAAAATGTCATCGGTACAATCGGAATTTGATGTTCTATAGCCAATCTAAAAGCACCATCTTTAAATTCATCTAACACTATAGATTCATCATCAGGCACACCTCCTTCAGGAAAAATACAAACACTAAGTCCTTGATTAATTTTATGCTGAGCCATTTCAAAAACCTTAAAACGACTTTTACTATTACTTCTATCTACTAAAATGCATGTTCGTTTATAGAAAAAACCAAATAACGGAATTTTTGCTAATTCTGCTTTACCAACAAAAACAAAAGGATTGTTTTTTACAACTACTAACATCAACATAATATCTGTCATAGAAGTATGATTGGAAACCAACATATAACTTTTTCCTTTTTCAAATTCCTCATCAAACTCTATTTTGTAATAGAAACCCATTCCAAACAAAATAAATTTTGCCCAAATTCGAGCCATCTTAAAAAAATATGGATACGTTTTCTCACTAATGATTGATAATACCAAAAAAGGTAGCATCACCAAAATTGGAATAAACATTAAAACATAAAACCAAATACGCCAAAGTACCCAAAATAGTATTTTAAAAATTTTCATTCCGAAATTTCTCTTTTTCAAATTAAATATTTTCAAATGTACTGAAAATAAAAAATCTTAAACCAACATTTATAATCTTAATACAAAACATTACTTTTGTGCAAAAGAACAATGAAATGGCAAAAATATTAACAGGTGTACAAAGCACTGGAACACCTCATCTAGGAAATTTACTAGGCGCAATTATTCCTGCAATCGAAATGACTGAAAAAAGTGATGATCAATCCTTTTTATTTATTGCAGATTTACATTCCATTACGCAAATTAAAGATGGAAAAACACTTCGTCAAAATACATATAGCACTGCTGCAGCTTGGTTAGCTTGTGGATTAGATGTGAATAAAGTTACGTTTTACCGTCAATCTGATGTGCCACAAACAACCGAATTGTCTTGGTATTTAAGTTGTTTCTTTCCTTTTCAACGTTTGACATTAGCACATTCGTTTAAAGATAAATCAGATAGATTAGAAGATGTAAACGCTGGATTATTTTCTTATCCAATGCTTATGGCTGCTGACATTCTTTTGTACGATGCCAATATTGTTCCTGTTGGAAAAGACCAATTGCAACATTTAGAAATTACTCGTGATGTAGCTTCTCGTTTTAACCATCAAATGGGAGAAACTTTTGTGTTGCCTGAAGCTAAAATCGATGAAAACACAATGATTGTTCCTGGAACAAATGGTGGAAAAATGAGTAAATCGGCTAACAATTACATCAATATCTTTTTAGATGATAAAGCTTTACGCAAACAAATCATGGGAATTGAAACGGATAGCACACCACTTGAAGAACCAAAAAACCCTGATACATGTAACTGTTTTACATTATATAAATTATTAGCTTCACCAGAACAAACTGAAGCCATGAGAGCCAATTATTTAGGTGGAAATTATGGTTACGGACACGCAAAACAAGCTCTTTTTGAATTAATTGTAGAGAAATTTGCATCCGTAAGAGAAAAATACAATTACTACATCAACAACACTGAAGAAGTTGATAAGTTATTATTGGATGGTGCTGCAAAAGCAAGTGTTGTTGCTAATGGAGTTATTCAAAGAGTAAGAGAAAAATTGGGATATTAGTTAGAAGCTGAATCAAGTTGAGCATGACAAAGGTTTATGTTAATGATAATTATTAACTTATTCTTTTGTTATTCTGAACTTGAAACAAAATCTCAATAATAATCATCTTGATTAATTATTTCTTTTACAATCCATTTTTGCTTTTCTTTGGAATATTCACAAAAAACATAATATGTCCCATATATTTTTAAAACAGAAAAATAGGCGTTTTGTTTTTTCTCATCAATTAACACTCTAGTAAGAAATAATAATGGATTATCTGAATTTTTATCTTCACCTTCAAAAGTATCTTTATAGTTTATTAAATTAACTTTAAGGTTACATTTTGTAAATTCTTTTACATTCAATTTTCTAATATCTAGTGAATCAAACTTATAAAGTTTACTGTCTATACCCAACTTTTGAATATATCTAAGTGTATCAATTATTCCTATTTCAACTTTTTTATAATCTTTCATTAAATTGACTAAACTATCCGACTTTTTCTTTCTTAAAATTTCAAACTTTTTCCAATTATTAAGGTCAATACTAATTAAACTATCAATTTGATTACGATTATATTTCAAGGAATCAAGTTCATGTGGTGGTGGAATATTTATAAGATGTGAAAAATGAATAAATTCATATTTAGCAACTTCAGGCAAAACATCACACAAAACTTCTGCTTCTAATTCTTCATAGGTTTTTTCTTTGCAACTAAACAAAGTGAAAAACAGAAGTAATAAGAAAACTTTTTTCATAAAATGTTTAGAATTATTAGAAGCTGAATCAAGTTCAGCTTGACAGAGGTTGATGTTTTTAGTAATTATTGATATTGTACTTTTTTATAGACGTTGTAATTTATTATTTACGTAGTCTTTTGTCATTCTGAACTTGATGCAGAATCTCTTTTATATTTGTAATTATAAATTTAGGCCGAATTCCTACTAGCATTAATATTTCCAAATAACGAACGCGTTACTATTTTCTCATAAATAGCAATTTGTTTTTCATCTGGATTTGGGCTTTCTTTTAACTCTTTTATTTTCAATAAAGCATATTGCTGAATCGTTAAAAGAGGTAAAACAATTTTCTCACGAAGTTCTACAGATGCTTTTCCGTCAGGATAATTTTCCATTAGTTCTTTGTAGCCAGAAAGTTTTAATAACAAGCGTTTTGTTTCTAAAAATTCGGTGTAAATCAGCTGCCAAAAATCCCCAAACTCTTTGTCATTTTTCATGTAAGCTGTTAATGGGAAGAACGATTTGCTTAAAGCCATCATACTATTTTCAATCAACGTTTTAAAGAATAATGAATTGTTGTATAAATCGGAAACTTTTTGCCATTCGTTATTGTCTTCGTAAGTTTTTAAAGCTCTTCCAACACCATAAAAACCAGGAACATTTTGTTTCAATTGACTCCAAGAACCAACAAAAGGAATCGCTCTCAAATCAGCAAAATCTAATTTATCCGATTGATTTCTTTTTGATGGACGGCTTCCAATATTTGTTTTGGCATAGTAATTTAGCGTACTCATTCTTTCTAAATAAGGCACAAACATATCGTGATTTTTAAAATCAACATATTTTTGATAACTAATTGCTGAAAGGTTTTGTAGTATTACTTTTTCGTCAGCAGATAATTCATTTTCATTTTCAGTAAAAACCTTATTACTAGCTCCAGCACTCAATAAATTTTCTAAATTATAACGACAAGAATCAACCGTTCCAAAATTAGAACTTATGGTTTGTCCTTGAACGGTTAATTGAATTTGTTGATTTTCGATGGTAGGTCCAAGTGAAGCATAAAACTTATTTGTTTTTCCACCACCACGAGCAGGTGGTCCACCACGACCGTCAAAAAACATGACTTTTACATCATATTTTCTTGAAATTGCTGTCAGTGCTTCTTTGGCTTTATAAATTCCCCAATTGGCCATCAAATAACCACCATCTTTTGTTCCGTCAGAAAATCCTAGCATTATGGTTTGTTCGTTTCCTCTTTGTTTCAAATGATTGGCATAAGTTGGATTAGAATATAATTGTTCCATGACTTTATCTGCTTTTTCTAAATCTTCAACAGATTCGAAAAGCGGCACAATATCAACCGTAGGATTTTGCCAACCACATAAATAAAACATACTTAAGGTTTCAAAAACATGTAAAGCACTTTCATTATTACTAATTATATAACGATTACATGCTTTTTCACCATTATTTTCTTGAATGGTTTTCATGGCTAGAATAGAACCAATTGTTGATTTTGTAATTTCATCTTCAAAGTCATTTTCTTCTAAATCTGAAGTTACGTTTGATAAAAATTGTAGCTTTTGGTCTTCCGAAAGGCTTTGATAATTTTCTGGAAAAATAGTTTTCTTGTTTGAAACAATCGCTTCAAAAACTAGTGCATGAATTCTACTATTCTGACGAATATCTAAAGTCGCAAAATGAAATCCAAATAAGTTTACTTTATTCAATAATAAGTCAATTTCGTCAATATAAAGCGATTGATGTTTGGTTGAAACCAACATTTTAACTTGCAATAATTTATCTTTCAACTCTTCTAAAGTGATGAAAATTTCACCTTGAGAATAAAAAACAGATCGGTATAATTTATTTTCTATATCCGCAATTATAGTATCAACACCTATGAAAGTTAATTTTCTTTTTAATTTTCTGATATCAGTATAATAATTTTTTAAAATAGAAGATCTTAATCTATCTGCAACTTTTAAAGTGATTTCTGTAGTAACAAATGGGTTTCCGTCTCTATCACCTCCTGGCCAAAATCCTAAATTTAAAATGTCGTTTTTGGGTAATTCACCATCTAAAATATTTTTCTGAATATATTGCATCATCGCACCAGCTGTTTCATAAAAAACGTTCTCCAAATACCAAATTAAACTAACTGCCTCATCATAAGGGGTTGGTTTTTCTTGTTTTATAAATGGTGTTTTTCCTAATTGAGCTAATAATTCTTTTATAGAATGTAAGTCGTTTTGCCTTATTGCATTTGTTAAGTCTGTAATAATTCCAAGTACAGAACCTGGATAAAATTGAGTTGGATGAGCCGTTAAAACTGTTCTGATTTTAAAATTTTCTAAAAAAGTTTTTAGTTCTTCTTGCTTATTTTTTTGTTCTGCATTTTCTTTCATATCTCGCAATGAACCTTTTCCTTCCAAATTGTTGACCATAGCAAAACCTGCATCTTCAATAGCATCAAAAAGCACTACTTGACGTTCAATATACTGAATGAAACGAAACATTAAAGCTTCTTTTTCTTGTTGTGTGGGATTGTCTAAATATTTAGCAACAAAAGCGTCAAAAATCTCTTCTGGGCTTTGATTGTTTTTAAACCCTTTTTCGCATACTTCTGCAAATAAAGGCAATAAAACACCTGTATTGTTTATTTCATCAAAAGGTAAAGTGATGAAAACACTGTTGTAAATATTATATTTTGAAGCTACATTTTGGTTAAAACGTTCAATTTTTGGTAAGGTGTACATAGTAATAGAATCTTTTGCTCTAAGGTACTATATTATTCACAAATTTTAATTAAATCGCTTCAAACAATTTTCCTGGCAAAGGTCTTACGACTCCTTTTAGTTCCATGTTTAATAAAATGGATGAAATTCTAAAAATTGGAAAATCACATTCTAAGGCAATTATATCCATTTCTTGTTTTCCTTTATTTAATAAGAAATCGTAGACTTTTTGTTCTTCAGGCTCAAAAGTAACGAAGAGTTGTTTTTGTACCGATTTAGTTTTTTTATCATTTTCCAATTCCCAATTTAGAATATAAACTATATCAGCTGCACTTGTTAATAAATTAGCCCTTTGAGTTTTAATTAAATTATTACATCCTTGACTCAATTTATCTGAAGCTCTTCCTGGAACAGCAAAGACATCTCTATTATAATCATTGGCTAGCATAGCTGTAATTAATGATCCACCTCTTTCTGCGCTTTCAATTACAATAGTTGCTTCCGACATTCCGGCTACAATTCTATTTCTTTTTACAAAATTTTCCTTTTCAGGATTTGATGTGCTCCAAAATTCAGTAATAAAACCACCGTTTTGTTCCATTTTTGTCACATACTTTTTATGAACTTTTGGATAAATCTGGTTTAAACCATGTGCTAAAACACCAACGGTTTGCAGTCCTAAATCCATAGCTGTTTGATGAGCAACAATATCAACACCGTAAGCAAAACCACTAACAATTATTGGATTTAAAGGTGCTAAATCTTCGAGTAGTTTTCTACAAAATTCTGTTCCGTAACTTGTAATTTGTCTTGTTCCAACAATACTGATAATTTTTCGATTTTGTAAATCAATGTTTCCGGATTGAAATAAAACTAAAGGACTATCAATACAATGTTTCAAGCGTTCAGGATATAATTTATCTTGAAAATATAATGTTTGGATATTTTCATCTTCGATAAATTTTAATTCAGCTGAAGCTTTATCAAAGATAGACTTGTCTTTGAGTTTTTTAGTTAAAATAGTTCCAACACCATCTATTTTTTGAAGTGTTGTTGTTTTCTCTTTGAAAATCTTTTCGGCAGAACCACATTGATTAATGAGTTTCTTTGCAATAACATCTCCAACTCCTTCTACTTGAAGTAAGGATAAGGCGTAAAATAATTCTGTTTGGCTCATATAAATAAATTGGCTTCAAAAATAAATATTTTTTTGAAGTTATAAAACATTGTTAATAAACATTTTGTAAAAAACTTTAGCAAATGTTAATAAATATAGTCTGATAAGTTTTGCTTTAATGACTTAAAATTTTTTCTTTGCTACTATGAATATTAACAGTCACATATCTTCTTTGTTGTATCGTTACCAATGCGTTACAGTTCCTGGTTTTGGTGCTTTTTTAACCGAAATTCAGTCTGCTCAGCTTAATGGTAGTGCTGTTACCTTCAATCCACCCGCAAAAGTTGTTTCTTTTAATGCTAATATTAAAAACAATGATGGGTTATTGGCTAGTCATATTTCATTAACAGAAAAAATTAGTTACGAAGAAGCTGTTACTTCTATTTCAGCTGTTGTTAATTCTTGGATGGAAAAATTACAATCAAGAGAAACACTTTCTATTGAAAACATTGGAAACATTAAACTTTATAGTGAAATGACTTGGTTTTTTGAGCCAATCAATAACACTAATTATCTAACAAGTTCTTTTGGTTTATCTAACTTTATTTCTCCTTCTATTAAAAGAGAGGAATTGAAAAAAATTGTGGAAGAATTAGAAGAAGTTGCACCAATAATTTTTACTCCAGAAAAGAAGAAAAATTATTCTTATCTAAAATATGCTGCTGCAGCTGTTTTGTTTTTTGGTTTAGCTGGAACTTTTGGTTACAAACAATATTATGATACTAAAATTGAACAAGATATTTTATTAGTTGAAAAATCTGTTCAAAATAAAGTACAAGATAAAATTCAAGAAGCTACTTTTTTTATTAGCGCACCATTACCTGAAGTAAATATTGCCATTGAAGAAGACACTAAAAATTATCCATATCACATAGTGGCTGGAGTTTTTAGTAGCGAACAAAACGCTAAAAATGCTTACGCTGATTTAATTCAAAAAGGTTTTAAAGCTGAATTAGGTCCAAAAAGCAATAACGGAATGAATCCTGTTTATTTTCAAAGTTTTGTTGAATATGGTGAAGCAAAATCCTTTTTAGATAGTGTTAGAAACTCATCTAATAATCAAGCATGGTTATTAATTGATTAATTTTTTCTTAACAACATTTTAAGCTCAAAATATCTTATTTCCTTTATCTTTGCCAAAAAAAAGAATGGAACCAAGAAAAGCGGCACAATCCTTAACTATTTTAACTGATTTAGTATTACCAAGCGAAACAAATCCTTTAAACAACTTATTTGGTGGTGAATTGTTAGCTCGAATGGACAGAGCGGCTAGTATTGCTGCTAGACGTCATTGCAGACGAATTACGGTTACTGCAAGTGTCAATCACGTAGCTTTTAATAAATCTATTCCTTTAGGAAGTGTTGTAACTGTTGAAGCAAAAATTTCAAGAGCTTTTAATTCTTCTATGGAAATTTATTTAGATGTTTGGGTTGAAGATAGAGAAAGTGGAAATCGTTCAAAAGCCAATGAAGCTATTTATACTTTTGTAGCTGTAGATGACACAGGAAGACCTGTTGAAGTTCCAGCTGTAATTCCAGAAACTGAATTAGAAAAACAACGTTTTGAAGGTGCTTTGAGAAGAAAACAATTAAGTTTAGTCTTAGCTGGAAAAATGAAACCAAATGATGCTACTGAGTTGAAAGCTTTGTTTACTGAGTAATTTTTAATACACAAATTTCACTAATTAGCACAAATTAAATTGAATATAAAAACCCTTTCGAGTATAAAGCTCTGAAAGGGTTTTCTGTTATAGAAATCTACTTGTTTAATGTTCCCTTACAAGCTCAACCAACTGGATGGGTTTAAAGTTGTAGTGTTCTGAGTAATGAAAAACTTCATAGTTGCAGTTCCACTTGAATTTGTTACAATTTTACCTATCTTTTGTTTAATTGAAATTTTATCACCTGTTGAAACAGAAACAGTATCAAGATCTTGATAGATGGTGAAAAAATCACCGTGAAGTATATATACAATTTTCTTGTTAGTACCTGGAATTACTTGTATTTGTGTTACTTCTCCTCCAAAAACAGCTCTTGCGTATGAACCCGATTCTGCAGTAATCTCAATACCACTATTGTGTATAGTTAAGTTTTTATGAACTGGATGAGGATGATCACCATAAGGCGATGAAATATATCCTTTTTCTACTGGTAGTGGTAATTTACCTCTATTGGCTTTAAAATTATCTGAATCTACTTTGCCTTCTGCTGTTAAAATAAATTTAGAACTACTTGTACTGCTTGAAACTGGTGCTGTTTTTACTGTACTTGTCGTAGTTGTCGATGTTTTTGAATTGTTCTTTTTCGCTTCTGCTTTAGCTTTTTCTGCTGCTTTTTTATTGGCTGCAGCAATCGCATCAGCAATAGTCTTTTTTATTTGTCTGTCTATATCTCTTTTTTCTTTCTCTCTTTTGTCAATTTCAGCTGTGTACTTCTTTTTATCCTTCTGAATTACTTTAACAAGCTTTTCTTTTTCTTGTTTTTGTTTTTCTAACTCTTCTTTTTCTTTAGCTGTTTGGGCTATTACTTTTTCTCTTTGTTCTTTCTTTGACTTTAGAGTTACAATTGCTTGATTTAATTTTTGTTGCTTAATCTTAATTTCTTCTGCTTGTGATTTTCTAAAACCAGCATATTGTTTCATATACTGAATTCGCTTATAGGCTTGATAAAAATTCTGAGAAGACAAAATAAACATAACCCTACTACTTTGTGAACGACTTTTGTATGCTTTTACAATCATACCAGCATAATCTGCCTTTAATACTTCTAACTCTTTAGTTAGACTTTTAATTAAATTTTGATTTTTAGAAATGTCGTTTGCAATATATTTGACTTGAGTTTCATTAGTAGTAATCAAGCTTTGACTTAATTGAATCCTAGCATTTTTCTCTTTTATTTCTGTTAAGACCGATTTTTCTTTCTTCTTTTCAATATTTAGTAAACCATTGTATTGAAGAATAGCATTTATGATTTTTTCTTTCCTAGCTTCTAATTCTTGTTGCTTAGAGGTTTGAGCCCAATTTAATGTGCTGCAAAGAAGGAATACTATAATAATTATTTTTGACTTCATTTATTGTTGTTTAATCTCAACTTGTTCATAATTATCTGGAATCGAAAATGGAAAAGTTATTTCTGGATTGATTTCAACTTTTTTATATTCAACATCTATTGAAACTTCATTTTTTTGACTTGCTTTAATGTTCATTTCTTTGGGAAAGATGTGATCATCAATAAGTGTATGAGAAATATAATTGATCTCTAAGCTCTTTTCTTCAGCAACTTGTGTGATTAGCTCTTTTTTTAATAAAAACCTTCCTGCTTCAAAAGTATATTGTTTTTGTATGTCTTTTGGTTTTTTTTCAGAAAGTTGATACATATTCTCAACTATTTGAGACACGAAAACTTCTTTAGAAATTTCATCTAAAGCTTTTCCTAACAATAAGTTTTGAACTTTTTCAAAATCCAAACCTGTTCCTAACCAATTGCTTAATAATATAAAGTCACCTTCAAAATAAGTGCCGTTTACTTTTTCGTAATAACTCACTTTTGTTGGTGTAATTAATGCTTTTGCTACTGGAAAACCTAAAAATTTAATATTAATCCAGATTATTTCATCTTTTTTAATTCTAATATCTGCACTAATTGATTGTCTGTTTTTAATGTCTTGATATTTTACATCTGTTCTTATGCTTAACGTAGAAAAGTCTTTAAAATTATCGTTGTGCCCTTTTACAATTTCCTCAACTTTTACTCCTTTTGAAGCTTTAGCATTGGAAGTTAATTGAGTTGTTTTACAAGAAACAAAAAGCACTGAAAGAAATACGAATAGAAAAACTTTCTTCATTATTATTTTACGTTTTGACTTTTGGATAAATACATTTCTTTCTTTTTTAAATCTCCTGATTTTTCATAAGATTTGGCTAACTGTGTGTAGAATTCTTTTTCCAAATTTGGATTCTCTACAACATAATCAACACCTTCTTCTAATTT
The DNA here is from genome assembly GCF_963975515.1 of uncultured Flavobacterium sp. GTDB lineage: Bacteria > Bacteroidota > Bacteroidia > Flavobacteriales > Flavobacteriaceae > Flavobacterium. The sequence goes on along the minus strand of NZ_CAXBGY010000002.1, from coordinate 24,058 downwards.
ACTTATGGCTTCTTTGGTTTTGTTTAAATTCAACAAAGCTATACCAGAATAAAAATACAAACTGGCTTGAGTTGGGTATAGTTCTAATTGTTGATTAGCATATTTATCTACTTTATCATATTGCTTTTTCTGGACTAATAATTGCATTAAAAACTCAAAACTTTCAAAATCTTCTGGTTGATTTTCTATACTTTTTTCAAAATAGAAAACAGCTTCGTCTAACTTGTTTTTCTTTAGAAAATATTTAGCAACCTCTTTGTTTACGTTTATTGATCTGTCTTTATCTAACAACGTAATTGCTTTCTCTAAATTGTTTAAAAACTCATTATTATTGGATGCAAAAATCAGAAACTCATTAAAAACTCTATGTTTTATTTTAATATCGATTTTAGCACTTTCTAAAACTTTAAACATTGAATTTGAAGCATTTTGACCATCATTATTATTCAAGTAAAACTTGACTAAACTTACGTGAGCCCAATCAGAATTTGGAATATTATCGGCTAATTTCTTGGCAACTTCAAATGCTTTTTCTTCATTATTTGATTCGGAATATTGATAAATTAAATCAATATAGTTTTGTTCAACCAAAGGATTTTTTTGAATTTCCTTTTCTAAATCGTCTTTTTGAGGTTTGTTAATTTCTGGAGTTCTTTCTAATTGTAATTTGTAATACTCCATAGTTTGAGACAAATTTGTGGTTTGCTCCATGTCACTCAACAATGCTAATGCTTTGTCTTTTTGATTAGTGTACATGTACAACGAAACTAAATCGTCTTGAAAATCTTTATTGAATTCAATTAATTTAGTCACAATTCTAATAGCATTATTGTAGTCTTTTGTTTCATAAAAAACATCGTACAAACCATTCCAATACCAACGTTCTTTTGGATTTAAGTCAATTGCTTTTTGAAAAGAATTTTGAGCTTCAGCATAGTTTTTTAAAGCAAAATAATTCTTACCTAATTCATGATAAATAACTGGATTGTTTGCTTCTTTATCTAAACATTTTTGCAAAGAAATAATCGCTCTATCATAATTTTCAATAGCTTTTTGAGTTAAAGCATCGTAAAAATTATTTTCAAAAGCATCGTCAACCGCAGCAATTTCTTCTGGATTTGGCGTTTCTTGAGCAAAAGATACTTGATTATAACCAAAAGTTATAAAAAGCATCAAAAATGTTATAAATCTATTCATTAAGTTGTTTTTTTATTCTAAAACTGAATAATCTCCTATACTAATACTTGTAAAATTCCCATCAAATGATGCATGATTTCCTATCATAGCATTATCTAATTTTGCGTTTTTAATATGTGAATGCGTTTGAACCAAACTATTTTTAATTGTTGAATCCATAACATGACATCCTTTTCCTAGAGAAACATTTGGTCCAACTGTAGCATTGATTAAAACTACATCTTCACCAATATAACAAGGAGGAATAATTGTTGAGTTTTCTTGTTTTACATTATAATCGATTAAATGTTCTCCATCATTATGTAAAAAACCAAGCATTCTTGTATTTGTATCAACAGTTACGTCTTTGTTTCCGCAATCCATCCATTCGTCCACTTTTCCTGGTACAAATTTCATGCCCTTTGCCATCATTTGCTTAATTCCGTCATTAATTTGATATTCTCCACCATGAATGATGTTGTTATCAATAACTAATTGCAATTCATTTTTAAGAACAGCTACATCTTTGAAATAATAAATTCCAATCACAGCTAAGTCTGAAACAAATTCTTTTGGTTTTTCAACTAATTCAATGATTTCTCCATTATCATTTAAGTTTACTACTCCAAAAGCTTCTGGTTTATCAACTTGTTTAACCCAAATAACGCTATCTGCATTTTTGTCTAAATCAAAATCAGCACGAATTAAAGTGTCAGCATAAGCAATAACTGCTGGTCCACTTAAAGAATCTTTGGCACACATAATCGCGTGACCAGTTCCTAAAGCTTCATTTTGATAATAAATGGTTCCTTTTGCACCTAATTTTTGAGCAATTGCAATTAATTCTTCTTCCACTTTTTTACCAAAACTTTCGTGAATGATAAAAGCTACTTCTTCAATAGGTTGGTTTAAAACTCCTGCAATATCTTCCACTAATCTGTGAACGATTGGTTTTCCTGCAACCGGAATTAATGGTTTTGGAATTGTTAATGTATGTGGGCGAAGACGTGAACCACGACCAGCCATTGGTACTATTATTTTCATAATCATGCCCGCGAATGCGGGTATCTTTTTAGTTAAACTTTATTTTCTTATTTTATTGAAATTGAAATTCCAATTTAAACTAATATCCATCCACCATGGGTTCATATCTTCAATTAGTTTAATTTTCCATTCTCTTTTCCATTTTTTAAATTGCTTTTCTCTTTTAGAGGCTTCCAACCCATCATCCCATTCCTCGAAATATACTAGTTTATCACAATTATATTTAGCCGTAAATGAATTTGGATATATTTTTAATTTATGCTCTTTAACGCGTTCGTGCAAATTATCGGTAACTCCAATATAAATAACTCCTTGCGGTTTATTTGTCATTATATAAATATACCATAATTTCATGTTTTTATATTAAAACTATTTTGTTTTCAATTCATGAGATTCCTGCCTTCGCAGGAATTTTATTTTACTCCCGTACTTCCAAAACCACCTTCTCCACGAGATGTTTCAGATAATTCTTCAACTTCAATCCATTCAGCTCTTTCGTGTTTGGCTATGATTAGTTGAGCAATTCGTTCACCGTTTTCGATTACGAAAGGTTCATTGGATAAATTTACTAAAATTACTCCGATTTCTCCACGATAATCTGCATCAACTGTTCCTGGTGAATTTAGAACTGTGATTCCTTTTTTGGCAGCTAAACCACTTCGTGGTCTAACTTGTGCTTCATAACCTATTGGCAATTCAATGAAAAGTCCTGTTTTTACAATGGTTCTTTCTAATGAATTTATAGTGATTGGTTCTGATAAATTGGCACGTAAATCCATTCCTGCAGAAGCAATTGTTTCGTAATTAGGTAATGAATGTTTTGATTTGTTTATTATTTTGATGTTCATTTTCGTTTGATAATTTTTAATAAAACTTCTTTTTCGTTTCTGTAAATATAATAGCCGAAAAATATTATGGCTAAAATACCAAAAATATAAGTTTCTCTGAGGATTTGGATGTAAAAAGAAAGTCCAGATAAAAGTATTGCTAAACCTAAATAACCTAGAATCTTCTTCAAATCATAAGGAATTGGATAATACTTATTTCCTAGATAATATGAAATTAGCATCATTGTTCCATAGGCCGAAATAGTTGCAATTGCACTTCCCATATAACTCCAAACCGGAATTAATATAAAGTTTAAGGCTAATGTAATTATAGCTCCAACAATTGAAATATACATTCCAACTTTGGTTTTGTCTGTAAGTTTATACCAAACGGATAAGTTTGTATATATTCCTAAAAAGAAATTTGCTAACACAATTAAAGGCACAACTTTTATGGCTTGCCAATATTCATCATTATCTATTAAAATTACTTTTAAAACATCAATAAACACAATTATACAAAGAGTCATTAATGATCCAATAATAACAAAATACTTAGTTATGTCTGCGAAAGTTTGAGTTGCATTTTTTTCTTTAGCATGATTAAAGAAAAAAGGTTCAATTCCTAAGCTATAAGCCGTTCTGAATAAAACCATAAATAATCCTAATTTATAACAAGCACCATAAGCACCAATATCTGCTTTTGAAATATTAAAAAGATCTAGTAAAATTTTATCTAAATGCTCATTAACTCCAAACGCTAAACCAGCAATTAAAATAGGATATCCATACTTTAGCATTTGCTTCCATAGGTCTAAATTAAATTTCCAATTAAGCTTAAAATAATCAGGAATAAAACAAACTAAAGTTACTAAACTTGCCAGTAAATTTGCAAAGAAAACATAACCAATTTGAAAATCTTCGATGTAGATAGAACCTAAAAATGAATCAGGATTTGAACTTGCTATTTTTGGAAGATAGTATAAAAAGAATACATTCAACGTTAGGTTTAATCCAACATTGATAAACTTGATTATTGCAAATACTTTGGGTTTTTGTAATGCTCTTAATTTTGCAAAAGGAATTACACTCAATGCATCAAAAACTAAAATCCAAATCGCATATATTACATATTCAACATCTGTTTCTATTAGGTTTGCTAACTTATTTCTAAATAGTAAAGCAACTGTTAAAAAAGCTAAAGAACTCCAAAAAACAGAAATACTAGAAGTTTCAATTACTGATTTTTTATCATCTTCTTTATTGTAAAATCTAAAAAAAGAAGTCTCCATACCGTAAGAAAGCAGCACGTTTAAAAAAACCATATATGCCAACAAAGTAGTTATTTCACCATAATTTGAAGCAGGCATTAAATCTGTATGCAGTCTAACCAATAAAAAACTTAGCATTCTAGGCAGAACTGTTGCTAAGCCATAAATTGCGGTTTGTTTAAAAAGACTTTTATATACACTCAAAGTATTGGTTTTTGATATTGAAGCAAAAGTAACTAATTTTTAGGTTTTACAGAAGGATATGCAAGCATTGGTTTTTCTTTAACGTTCTGAAGATTTTTTACAAACTCTTTTCCGTTTTTAGTAAAAAACAAATTAGCTTCATTGGGTTTTAGATTTTCAACAGATACTTTGTTTCCATATTCTTTTTCTGGATTTTCATCTAAAATTAAATCATTTTGATTAGAATTTGTTCTTATATAAGCAATATAACTTGTTTCAGAAATTTTTACAAATGAAGCTTCAAAAGATTCAAATTGAACTTTTTCTAAAATTAGATCTTTTTCTAATGGAGTTTTTAAATTTACATGAAAATTGGTACCGCTTCCACCACCTTGAATACCAGCAACCCATTTTTGAAAATAAACGGAGTCAATTGTTTCAGAAACTTTTTGAATTTCAAATTCTTTTGTGTTTGAACAAGAGACTAATCCAATTAATACAAGTGCAATAATTAATTTCATATCTATTCTTTTAAATATTTTACAAAGTGAAATCCTTTAGGTACAAAACCATGATTTATATAGAATTTTTGAGCAGCAAAATTGGTTGTATAAGCATCTAAAACTGCCATTGTACAATCATTTTCTATTGCTTTATCCACTAAATAATTGTTTAGGATTTTGCCTATTCCTTTAGAACGGTGATTTGGATGAACTATTACATTATCTAATTCTAAATATCTTCCACACCACAATTTAGATGCAATCCAAAATCCTGCCAAACCTAAAGTTTCATTGTTTTCTATAACAATAACTTGTTTGTAATTTATTGGTAGCATTTCATTTAAAAGCGATTCGTATTTTTCTAACGTAAAATCAGCATACAATTGTTGGATAATTGGCAATTGTTCTAGCATTGCTTCTTTGGTTGTTAACTCAACGATTTCCATTATTTTTCTAATAAATTTTTGTTGAACAAATCTAAAATTCTTCTGTATTCATCAATCCAAGAATAGGTTTCTTTAAAACCATGTGCTTCCACCGGAAAAACGGCTAAATCCCAATCTTTTTTTCCTAATTCAATAAAACGTTGCGACAAACGAACAACGTCTTGAAATTGCACGTTATCATCAACCATTCCATGTAACATTAATAGTTTATCTTGAAGGTTTTCTGCGAAATAAATGGGTGAACTTCTTTTGAAAGCAATAGAATCTGTTTCTGGAAAGTTTAAAATATTTGCTGTATACCCTTGATTATAATGAGCCCAATCAGTAACCGAACGTAAAGCAGCACCAGCTTTGAATTCTCCTGGTTCAGTCAACAAAGCCATTAATGTGATAAACCCTCCATAAGAACCACCGTACATTCCAACTTTGTTTGCATCAATTCCTAAAGTATCAACCAAATATTTTTTACCATCCAATTGATCTGATAAATCTAAACCACCCATATGTCTATAAATTCCAGTTCTGACATCTCTTCCGTAACCATCACTTCCTCTGTAATCTATGTCTAAAACTGTGTAACCTAAATCAGTCAACATATTATGAAACATGAATTCTCTGTGATATGAACTCCAATAATTATGAGCATTTTGTAAATATCCAGCACCATGCACAAAAATTATGGCAGATTTGTTCTTGGTTGCTGCTTTTGGTTCGTATAATCTTGCATAAACATCATTTCCATCTTGAGCTTTAAATGTAATTACATTTGGATTTTTCCATGCATAAGCTTCAAATTCTTTTGAAGTTGAATGAGTAATTTGTTTTAAAGTCGGATTGCTTTTGTTTTCAGCAACATATAATTCCCAAGGTTTATTTTTAAAGGAGTAACGAACTAAAAGTTGTTTTTCATTTGGAGATAATTCAACTTCGTAAGCACCATCATTGGTTAAAATAGGTGTCATTTTTTTAGTATCACTATCTAATTTATAGAATTCTCTGTTTCCAGGATGATTTGTATTTGTAGTAATATAAAATGTTTTTAAATCTTGTGAAAGCTTTACATCTCTAACTTCCCAATTTCCAGAAGTCAACTGAACTTTCTTTTTAGAATTTAAGTTCAATGTATATAAATGTGAAAAACGAGTAGCTTCTGACTGAAAATAAATTGTTTCATTATCTTTTAAAAAACCTAAAGTTCCGCCACCATAATTATAATTTGGAATTCCTGGTCCACCAATCCAAGCTTCATCATGTTGATGGTCTAATTCTGTAATTTCACCAGAATCTAAGTCTAATTGAACAATCCAACGATCTTTATTGTCTTGACTTCTTAATTCGAAAACAGCTTTAGTTCCAGTTTTGTTGTAAATTGGACTGACCATCACAACTGATTTTTCAATTTTTTCCTTATCTTTTAGATTATCATACTCCTGATAATAAGCTGGATAATCCATAATTCCAGTTAATTTTGAAAACGAAACATAATAAACTGTGTCTTTTTCAATGTTGAAAATTCCCATTTTATGTTTGCTTAAATTATCTATAGATACTTTTGAACGTGCTGATTTGTTTGAAGTAAACCCGTCATCAGTTATAAAATGTTCGACTTTAGTTGGCGTTTGTGTGGCATAATCTGACAATCTAAACGTAATAAATTTTCCGTTTGGTGAAGGTTTTAATTGCTCTAAAGATGATTTTCCATAATAGATTTCTTTGATTAAAGTTTCTTTATTTTGTTTATACTTTTCATCATACCAAGCATCTTTTACTTCATTATCTCTTACAAATTGAAATAATTCAGCTTGTTGTTTTTCTAAGTGGTTTTTTGATTTTTCTTTTTCTTCAGATTCACTTCCTGATTTAAAGTTTGTCAATTGTACTATTGAAAAATCTTTGACATTTAACTGGTAAACATTTCTGTTTTGTTGGTAAAAAATGATTTCAGGATTGTTACTTCTTTCAATATTATAAATTCGTTCGGAAGCGACAATTATTTTTTTTATGCTTTTGTTTTTTCTATTGAAAGCGTATAAATTTCCTGCTTTAGTATAGTAGATAGTTTCAAATTCTTTTTGGTTTGAATCATCAATTTGTGAAAATTCTTTATCAGTATCTTTTAAAATTTGAGGTTCTTTCATTGAAGAATTCCAATAATAAGTATTGTTTCCAACTTCATTATTTGGATTCCAATCAAAATAAACTGTAGAGCCATCAATTGACCAACGATGATTTTCCGGTTGATTCCCTATAAATCCATCACCTTTCATGATCTGTTCTAACTCAAGGTTCTGAGCAATTCCATTTAATCCAATTAAGATAAAAAGAGTAAAAATATATTTCTGCATTGTTATAATTTTGGTTTTAACAAATATATCAATTTGTAATTATATAACTTTAGTTCTTGTATACTTCTTAAAAAAGGAATATTTTTAGCTTTTTATAATTATCATATGCAAAAAAAATACTTGTTAATCGTTTCTTTTTTTCTTTTTACAGTTGCCAATGCACAAGGTCCTGTAGCTAAAAAAATTCCTTCAAAAATTACAAAACATACCATAACTTTTGATGATGATTATGCTTGGTTAGAAAATGTTAAATCTAATGAAGTTACGAATTGGGTCAATGAACAAAATATTTATTCTGAAAATCACTTAAAAGAAGTAACTAAAGCGACAAATTTTTTATTTAAGATAAAAGATTATGATTATCTATCTTCTAATGGTCTTCCGTCAAAAAATCGTAAATACTTTTATTCTAATTATCGATTAGACAAGAAAAAACCTTATGTTTTACACTACAGGGAAAAACTTAATGATATGCCAAGACAATTAGTTGATCCTTTTGAAGTATATAAAGACGAAAATGTTTTAATGAGTGGTTTTTATCCATCCAAAAACTCAAAATACCTTGCCTATAAAATTAGTTTAAATGGTAGTGATAGAAATGAAATTCGTTTTGTAGATATTTCAAATCAAAAAAATTTAGATGATGTTTTAAAAGATATAAAGTTTTCAAATGCTGCTTGGAATGATGATAAAGGTGTTTTTTACAAGAAAAATTCAAATACTGATTTTTTTGCTAAAGATTCTACTTATCAACTTTACTATCATAAATTAGGAGAAATTCAAGATAAAGATGCTTTAATTTTTGATACTTCTAAAGATGAAAGTGATTTTCGTTTTTTTGTCAGAGAAAATAAATTATTCCTTTTTGAAACTAATAAAGAAGAAACTAAAAGACTTTATCATTATATTGATTTGTCAGATGAAACTTTTAAGATAAAAGAATTCGTTGTTCCTAATGGTAATGATTTTTCGTATTTATATTCAAAAGAAGATAATGTTTACTTTACAAATACTAAATATGATTGGGGTGATGTACGGTCTTTTAATATCAATAATCCAACTGAGGTAACCTCAATAATTCCACAGATTTATTCGCATTTATTGGTGGATACAGATTTTACAAGTGAATATATAATTTGCAAATACAGAAATTTAGGGAGAAACTATATTAATGTCCACAATTATGATGGAACATTTGTAAGGAAATTTGAAGCTCCAATGGGAATGAATTTTAACATTCGCTTTTTGGATAATAAAACCAACGAACTATATGTAACATTTTACTCTTACACGATTTCATATCTAAATTATAAACTAAACATTACAACCGGTGATACAAATGTTTATTATAATGATTTTATTGAGCCAAAACCTACTCTTTTTCCTTTTGATCATTTTGAAACAAAAACGATAACTTACAAAAGTAGAGATGGTAAAGATGTTCCTATGACTATAATTCATAAAAAAGGAATTCAACTAAATGGAAATAATCCAACATTATTAGAAGCTTATGGTGGCTTTGGTTCTGTAAGTGGCCCAAGTTATGATGTTGGCTTGTTGCATTTTCTTGAAAAAGGTGGTGTTTATGCCTTTGCAGAAATAAGAGGTGGTGGTGAAAAGGGTAGAAAATGGCACAAAGACGGAAGAGGATTAAAAAAAATGAATTCTTTTAATGATTTTATTGATGCTGCTGAATTTTTAATTAGTGAAAAATATACTTCTTCAAACAAATTAGCCATTTCTGGAGCTTCAAACGGTGGTTTAGTTGTTGGTGTTGCTATGACTCAAAGACCAGATTTGTTTAAAGTAGCCGTTCCAAAAGTAGGTGTTTATGACATGATTAAGTTTGAACAATATACTATAGGGAAATTTCATTTAGACGAATATGGAAATCCTGAAAATGAAGAAGAATTTAATGCTTTATTGAACTATTCTCCTTATCATAAAATTAAAGAAGGTGTAAATTACCCAACCACTTTAATAATTACTTCTGAAAATGACGACAGAGTTCCTCCTGTTCATTCTTACAAATTTGCTGCACGATTACAAAATAGAGCTGCTCAAAAGAATCCTATCTATCTTCAAGTAAAGAGTAATGCAGGACATTATGGAAAAATCTCTAGTTATGAAAAAAGCGTTCAAGCAGATGCGGAATTTTATAGCTTTGTTTGGGAACACTTAAACGAATAAATTACAAATAAAAAAAGAGTCAAATTACTTTGACTCTTTTTTTTAAAATAATATTTAAAGCTTCCCGTTATTAAATTTAACTCCGCTAACGTTTTGTTTAATTATTTAAAGCTTCTGCTCCACCAACAATTTCTAAGATTTCTCCCGTAATTGCTGCTTGACGCGCTTTGTTATAAGTTAATTTTAATTGATTTCTTAATTCTGTTGCATTATCCGTTGCTTTGTGCATAGCAGTCATACGAGCACCATGTTCTGAAGCAAATGAATCTCTAATTGCCTTATACAATTGCGTTTTTAATGATTTTGGAATCAATGTTAACACAATTTCTTCTTTTGAAGGTTCAAAGATATAGTCAGAAGAAACAACTTCACCACCAGTAATTGGTGCTAAAGGTAAAAATTGCTCTCTTTGTACAATTTGAGTAGCTGCATTTTTAAATTGATTATAAACAATTTCAATTTTGTCATATTCACCTGCTTCAAATTTATCCATTAAAACTTGAGCGATTGCTGCTACATTATCAAAAGTTAAATCATCGAAAATAGTACTCTTGTTGTCAATTACATTGTAATTTTTTCCTAAAACATCATTTCCTTTTTTACCAATAGCAAAAACATCAACTTGTTTACCAGGATAAGAATTTCCAACGATAACAGCTTGTTTAATAACATTTGTATTAAAAGCACCACATAAACCTCTATTTGAAGTAATGGCAACAACTAATACTTTATTAATTTCTCTTTGATCTGCAAAACTTCCAACACTATCTCCTTCAAGAGTTGCGCTTAAATTTTGTAATAATTCCGTTAATTTTTCGGCATAAGGTCGCATAGCTGTAATAGCATCTTGTGCTTTTTTTAGCTTTGCTGCAGAAACCATTTTCATCGCAGATGTTATTTGCATCGTAGATGAAACGGAAGTAATTCTATTTCTAATTTCCTTTAAGTTTGCCATTTTCTATAGGTGTTGGGTTATAGGTTATAGGTGATTGGTAAATACTATTACCTATCACCTAAAACCAATTACCTAATATTAATATTTTGCTGAAATCTCTTTAGCTGCTGCTCCTAAAACGTCTGTAATTTCATCTGTGAATTTACCCGCTTTTAAAGCATCTAATGTTGGTCTGTGTTTTGCATTAAGATATTCGATAAAATCTCTTTCGAATTCTTTTACTTTTTCAACAGGAACATCTTTTAATAAGTTTTTAGAACCAGCATAGATAATTGCAACTTGATCTTCAACAGTATATGGGTCATTTACTGCTTGTTTTAAGATCTCAACGTTGCGTTTACCTTTTTCAATTACGTTTTTAGTTACTGCATCTAAGTCAGAACCAAATTTAGCAAAAGCTTCTAATTCTCTATATTGAGCTTGGTCTAATTTTAATGTACCAGCTACTTTTTTCATTGATTTAATTTGTGCATTACCTCCAACACGAGATACAGAAATACCAACGTTAATTGCAGGACGTACCCCTGAATTAAATAAATCTCCATCTAAGAAAATTTGTCCGTCAGTAATCGAAATTACGTTTGTTGGTATATATGCAGAAACGTCACCCGCTTGAGTTTCGATAATTGGTAAAGCTGTTAATGAACCTCCACCTTTAACGATTGGTTTCAATACGTCTGGTAAATCATTCATGTCTTTAGCAATCTCATCATTTGCGATTACTTTACAAGCTCTTTCCAATAAACGAGAGTGTAAGTAAAAAACGTCTCCAGGATAAGCCTCACGTCCTGGTGGTCTTCTTAATAAAAGAGAAACCTCACGGTAAGCTACAGCTTGTTTAGATAAATCATCATAAATGATTAATGCAGGACGACCTGTATCTCGGAAATATTCTCCAATTGCTGCTCCAGCCATAGGTGCATAAACTTGCATTGCTGCAGGATCAGAAGCGTTTGCTGCAACAATAGTTGTATAAGCCATTGCTCCTTTTTCTTCTAATGTTTTTGCGATAAGTGCAACCGTTGAAGCTTTTTGCCCAATTGCTACATATATACAATATACTGGTTGCCCAGCATCGTAAAATTCTTTTTGATTTAAGATAGTGTCAATACAAACTGTAGTTTTACCAGTTTGACGGTCACCAATTACCAATTCACGTTGTCCTCTACCCACTGGAATCATAGCATCAATTGCTTTAATACCTGTTTGTAATGGTTCAGTTACTGGTTGACGAAAAATAACTCCTGGTGCTTTTCTTTCAATTGGCAATTCATATAAAGTACCTCCGATTGGTCCTTTACCATCAATTGGGTTACCCAATGTGTCTAAAACACGACCAACAACTTCTTCACCAACTTTTAGAGATGCAATACGTTGTGTTCTTTTTACATTTGAACCTTCACGAATTCCTGTTGATGGTCCTAAAAGTACCACACCAACATTATCTTCCTCCAAGTTAAGAACGATCGCTTCTAAACCGTTATCGAATTGAACCAACTCACCATATTGTGCGTTTGATAATCCGTAAACACGTGCGATTCCATCTCCTACTTGTAGAACAGTTCCTACTTCTTCTAACGTTGCACCAGATTCAAAACCTGATAATTGTTGCTTTAATATTGCTGAAATTTCAGCTGGATTTATTTCTGCCATTTTATTTATAATTTGTACACTCTTGAGGTGTAATAAATATTAATAACTAAATTCTCTTTTTAAATTTTGCAATCTGCTTGCTACAGATGCATTGTATTGTTGATCACCCATTGTTAAAATAAATCCACCAATGATAGATTCATCTACAATGTTTTCTAAAGTAATCGTTTTGTTCGAAAACTCTTTAATTTTTGCTAATACTTTAGCTTCTAAGTCAGCTGTAATTGGAAAAGCTGTTGTAACCTTTGCAATTTCAACACCGTTTAATTCATTTACTAACACATTAAAATCTGAAGCTATTGTTGGCAATAATTCAAATCTTTTATTTGTTAAAAGTAATTGAAACAAACCTTTAGTTTCTTTTTGAGCTGAAGCAAAAATTTGTTCTAAAGAAGCGTATTTAATTTCTCCTTTAATAATAGGACTTTGTAAAAAATCTTTCAATTCTTTACTATCCTTTACAGCGTTAACTATCGAAGTCATATCGTTAGTAACGTTAACTGTATTGTTATTTGCTTGAGACATATCAAGTATCGCTTTTGCGTATCGAATAGCTGCTCTTGTACTTGCCATAATTAGTTTAATTTAGCATCACCTAACATAGTCTCAACTAATTTAGTTTGAGCTTCTTTGTTAGCTAATTCTCCTTTTAATACTTTTTCTGCAATTTCCAATGAAAGTGTACCAACTTGGTTTTTCAAATCTGCAATAGCTGCATTTTTTTCACTTGCAATAGATGCTTTTGCTTGTTCAATCATTTTTTCTGCTTGAACTTGAGCTTCTGATTTTGCATCGCTAATCATTTTTTCTTTGATTTCACGAGCTTCTTTGATCATAATGTCTCTTTCTGCTCTAGCTTCAGCTAATAATTTTTCGTTATCAGCTTTAAGGTTTTGCATGTCTTTCTTAGCATTTTCTGCTGCTAATAAAGCATTATTAATTGAATCTTCTCTACTTTTTACAGCTCCAAGAATTGGTTTCCAAGCAAGTTTTCTCATTAATAAGAAGAAAACAATAAAAATTAGACTTGTCCAAAATATTAAACTTTCTGGTGAAGTTAAATTCATAATATATATATTTTACTTTTTGTTTCTTTTTTAAAAAAATCTTCTCACAACCAACCGTTGTGAGAAGATAATTAATTACTTAGCGATTAAAGCAACTACTACAGCGAAAAGTGCAACACCTTCGATAAGAGCAGCAGCAATAATCATTGCTGTTTGAATTTTTCCAGCAACTTCTGGTTGTCTTGCCATAGCATCCATAGCAGATCCACCAATTTTTCCAATCCCGATTCCTGCTCCAATAACAGCTAATCCAGCACCGATTCCAGCTAATACCATAATAAAATATTTATTTAGTTAATAATTAATAAAACTCAATTTAGTGATGATCATGTTCTGCAACTGCCTGACCAATAAACAGTGCTGATAACAAAGTAAACACGTATGCTTGCAAAGCTGCTACCAACATTTCTAAAACACTCATAAATAATACAAAGGCACCAGAAACTGGCGAAATCCATACTGTTTGAAATATGTATATTAAAGAAATTAAACTTAAAATAATAATATGACCTGCAGTAATGTTAGCGAATAAACGAATCATTAATGCAAAAGGTTTTGTAAACATTCCAATAATTTCTACTGGTATCATAATAGGTGATAACCACAATGGAACACCTGGTGTGTTAAAAATATGTCCCCAATAATCTTTGTTAGCATTTACTGTTGTGATTATAAATGTTATCAAAGATAAGACAAATGTAAAATATATATTTCCTGTTAAGTTTGAACTAAATGGGAAAAAAGGAATAAGTCCAAAAACGTTATTTAACCATATAAAGAAAAATATAGTTAATAAATAAGGCATGAATTTAGCGTATTTTTTTTCACCAATATTTGGACGTGCAATATCATCTCTCACAAAAACAATTAATGGTTCCATGAAACCAGCCAATCCTTTTGGCGCCATTTTATTTTTAGTGTATGAACGAGCTACTGCAAAAAATATTAAAAACAAAACTATTACTGAAAGTAACATTGAAAACACATGTTTTGTAATTGAAAAATTTAAAGGTCTTGCACTAAAGTTAAAAGCACTTTTGTCATCATCGCTTAAATTTTCGAATATGTCTGCGTAGTATATAACTTCTTGGAATTTTACGAATTTTTCACCGTTTTTTTCAACAACATGATGTCCTTCGTTATCATGATGAAATTCGGATGAACTAAAAGTAACCAAACCATTATTTGACCATAATATAATAGGCAATGCTAATGAAATTGGATGCCCATTCCAATCAGCAATGTGGAAATCATGAGAATCACCAATATGAGAATTTATTAATTCAGTGGCATTAAATTCTTTCCCTTCTTCTTCACCATGTCCAGCTATACTGTTAGTTGAAACCAATAACAAAGCTGTCAATAAAACTATGTTCAATACTTTTCCAAAAATCTTCATAACTATATTTAGATAAAACAGTGTTTTAATTTTTTTGCAAAAGTACATTATTAATTAAAATAATAAAAGTTATTGCTGTAAATTTTATATTTTTTGTCTTTTACTCTTTTTTGTTTAATAATTTTATCAAAAAAACACTTTCAATTATCAAAAATATAAAGTAACAAAAGAAAAAACTTAAGGTGTCAGGAATCTTATTATCGAAGTCAGATTTTATCAAAGGCATTAAAAAAGAGACCGATAGTGCCATCTTAATTATTCCAATTCCTAAAAAAGTATATCCAACGTAATCACTAAATTTGTCATGTATGAAATATAGTATTCCTAGTCCTACAAACGACAATGTGAAATTGAAAAAATAAATATTTTGAATAGGAATAAATACCTCTATATTTCTAATTAAAAAATAATGTATTGAACCTATAATTAGTGAAATAATCAATAAATAGGCTACTGAAATCAAAAACTTTTTAATCATTATCTATGGCTTGAATTTTTTTTAAATTTCTAAAAACACTATACAACGAAATAAAAATAGCAATTAATGAGAATAGTATTATAAACAAAGGGCTAAAATTAAATTTTGCATCAAGATAATTTCCAAAAAAAACTCCTGCAAAAATAATTATTCCCATTTGAAAAGGAATGTTTAAAAAAATCAACCACTTATTATGCGGTTTTTTCTTCTTGTTTTGATTCATTTTTTGCTTCATTGATGTTTTTAATTGAACCTTTCATGCTGCAAGTTGCTGTAAAACTTGCTCCAGGTTCAACGCCTAGTTTTCCAACTATAACATCTCCTTTAATATTTGATTTAGATTTCACGTTTAGTAGCTCAATAGCTTCAAGTTTTCCAAGGAATTTGCCTTCAACATCTATGTTAAGGCACTTTACATTTCCTTCCACAAAACCCGTTGGACCGATAACTAATTTACCTTTTAAAGTAATGTTTCCTATTAAAGTTCCGTCAATTCTTACATCAGAATCAGAAACTAAGTCTCCGTTTAATTGTGTTCCTTCTGCAATTCTATTCATTTTGCCAAAAAGGCCTTCTGCTGGTTTTGTTTTTTTATCGAACATGTTTTTTATTTTAGTAAGGATAAATAAATATCCCAATTTTTCTTAATTTGAACAACCATATAATTGTCTGATGAAATTACATAAGCTTCATCATTTACTTTGTAATCTTTGTAGTCTTTTAGTAAAAAAAGCGTTGATTTTGCTGATTCTTTTGATTGAAAACCATGTACTACAATAAAGTTTGCTGAATCATTATATAAATCATTTGATCTTTTTACTAAAACATCACTTCTATCTTTTATAAACTTATCTAGCTTTACATACAACGCTTCAATTTCTGAAGTTGACATGTGATTTTTTGGAAAAACTATCTTCCATGATCCATTTGTGTCCTCTTTAAATTCTAGTTTTTCAAGATTAGGAATGTTTTTAGACAAAATACTTTCTGCTTGTTTTCCTTCTTTTGCATTTGGGTAATTTAAAGCTACAAAATTCAATGTCTTTTTATAGTCTTCTAATCCTTTTAATCGTGCTGAAATTTGGGCTTTTAATAATTCGAATTTGGGCGCAATTTCGTCTCCAGTATATAAATCAATATATTCGTTGACTTTTACATAAGACTCTCTTATTTCTCCTTTTTCAAAATCTTTATATAATTTAGCATAAACAGCTTCTGGTGACTGATTATCTTCATTTTCTTGATTTGGATTTAGAAGTATTTGAGCATATCTACTTTCTGGATATTCTGAAATAATTTGTTGTTTAACTTCATTTGCTTTTGGACTTCCAATGATTTCATATATTTTAAACAAATTATATTTTGAAGGCAAAATAAATCGATCTTCTGGTTTATTGTCTAATAATTTTACAAATTTAGAAGCTGCTAATTTATACTCTTTAAATTTTTCTTTGTAAATATTTCCTAATTGGTAATCGGCAAAATCTCTGTCTTTTTTTAAACTGTCTAATACTTTTAAATCTGAAGGCAATTGACTTGTATAATACTCCACTTTGTAGGCTGGGTTATCTATAACTTTTTCTTCTTTTTCCTCAACTGCATCTTTGTTGTTCTCTTTAGCGTTGGATTTGTTACTAGAAAGTTTACTAAAACGCCAATTGTCTTTTAATTCTCTTTTGCCCCATTTTTTTCTGAATTCAGATTTTCCAAAAGCTAAATTCGTTGGGTTATAAAAATAAAAACTACTTGTTTGTGCGTCGTTTCCGCCAATTGATGGTGGCGCAAATTTAGATTTACTTGCCTGATTTACATCTTCACCTGCAAGAGATTGATTATTATTTCCTATTACTGCAGCACCATTTGATTTGTTTTCTTCTATTATAGCTAATCTGTCTAATTCTTTTTGTTTAATTAAATCTTGTGCTTTAAGTTTTTCTATGTGTTTTGAATAATATTCGTTTTTAGCCTCATCAGAAAGTCCAACTACATATAAAATACTATCATTAGATTTTGAAATAGCTTCATATTTAATTACATCATCTAAATTTTGTCTCTTTTTAGCAATAGCTCTATATTCTCTAGTTCTGTCGTTTAACTTTGTTAACGTACTGTCATAATATTTACCTGCTTTAAGATATTCTGCATTATAAAAATTAATTTCAGCAATGTTTCTATAATTTGAAGCTGTTAAATATTTATCAGCTGTTTGTTTTTTTAGTGAGTTGTTATAGTAAGTTACGGCTTGTTTGTCATTACTTTGTTTGTCATAAAACAAAGCAACTTGGTGATTAATGACGTCCAAAAAAGGTCTGTTTTCTCTATCTTCAAGAAGTTTGTTGAATTTTTCTAGAAAAACTAAAGTATCTCCTTTTTCGTAATCAAATTGTTGTGCTAGTTTAGCATGTGACTGAATAGTGTATTTTCTTGGAGACTTTCGCTTCATTGCAATAACTTCATTATAAGCCATTGCAGCACTATCTGAATGCTTTAAACCTTCATAAAGTTGACCTATAATAAAAGTATATCTTGCTTTTTGATCGTTAATTTTTGTTTTTTGTTTAGCGATTTTAAGAACCGCAAGAGCAGTATCTTTTACACCTAAATTCATATAAGCTTGTGCTAACATTGCTGAAGCATTTGCTAAATCTTGCCCTTCAATTTTTTTGTCTTTTAGAAGTCTTTTTAAATTATCGGCAGCAACTTGATCATTGTCTAATCTAATATTGATTTTTTCTCTCCAAACTTTTGCTTCATAAATTTTATCACTGTTTGGATATTTGTATAAAACATAGTTAAACGCTTCTAAGGCCGGAATAAATCTATTGTCAAAATAACGTGCTTTTCCAAGTAAGATGTATGCTTCATCCATTTGAGAATTCTTTTCAGAACCACCAATATTCATGGAGTGTTTTTGAATAGCTTTGATGGCTTTATCTTCTGCACGTTCAAAATTTGGGTTTTTTTCTTCACCAGGAAGCATTTCTTCCTCATCTTCCTGCATATATTCAACAGGTAAAACATCCCAAAAATCATCTTGATAGGTTGTGCCTAAGTCTTTTAAACCAGTTTCCAAAGCAACATCACCATTATATAGAATGTTATATTTGGCAGTTTTGGCATTAAAAGTTCTATTTACAAATCTGTCTTTCTTGGTTGAACAAGAGATGATTAGAAGTATAATTGCAACTATACCAAAATATTTATATGTATTAATTTTCAAAGTAAAATAGTTTATAATTCATAACTGAAAATTTCAGTTTTTAGTATATGAACTCGTAAAAATACGTTTTTTTTAGAAGTATGAAAATATTTCTGTCTATTTGGGTTAAACCCGATGAAAATTTAACTTTTGACTTAAGCCGAAAAGAAGGTTTCTAATTCTTTTAAAGTTTCTGTAGTTGGTACTAAATCCTTAACCACATTTCCTTTTTCTAAAACTACAATTCTGTCTGAAACTTCCACTGTATGTTGTAAATCGTGACTTGAAACTAAAACAGTAGTTTTTTTGTCTTCAGCTAAAGCTTTGATAATTTTCTTTAATCTAATTTGTGTTGTTGGATCAAGATTTGCAAAAGGTTCGTCTAAAATTACAACTTCAGGATTTCCAATTAAAGCCCCTACAATTCCGGCTTTTTTTGCGTTTCCTTTAGATAAATCTCTAAGATATTTTTTGTTGTTTAAGATTTCACCATTAAAAAAGTCTACATAATCTTTTAGAAATGCATCAACATCTGCTTTATTCCAACCACGAAGTTCTCCAATGAAATAGAAATATTCTTCTGGTGTAAGGTAGCCAATTAGAAAGCTTTCGTCAATAAATGAAGATGTAAATTTTTTCCATTCTTCACTAGTGTTTATTTGAATATTGTTTGAGGTTATTCTTCCTGTTGTTGGTCTAATTAGATCTAATAGTAAACTGAAAAAAGTTGTTTTTCCAGCACCATTGTTTCCCACTAATCCAAAGCTTTGTCCTTGTGGAATATCTAATTGATCAATTTGTAAAACCGTTGTGCCGTTATATGTTTTTTTAAGATCTGAAACGTGTATCATGAATTAGTAATTAGTCGTTAGTAAATAGTGATTAGTTAAAAATTATTAGCTTTTTTGTTTGTATGCCTCTAAGGTTGCATATTTTTCTTTTTTGTAAATGCCTTCAATCATTTTAAATACTTTGTTTTTAAAGGCAAAACCAATTATTCCGGCTAAAACAATAAAAACATATCCATAAATTGGACTTAATAAAAAATGCCCTAAACTATATAATGCAATTGGCAATAATAATTTTGGTAAAGAAATAAGCATTGTTTTAACATTAAATGCTTTTTTGTCTCCAAACGCACCTTTAGCAGATGATAAATCAATAGGCGTTTTTATAAATGCACCACCTAATAATATTAAATGTGAATTAATTCCCATGTTGAAAATGGCACAAGCAACGATTGCTAAATAAGCTTCCCAACCAAAATATAGATAAAATGAAGCTAATAAAGTTGAAACAATAGTTGCAATAATAATCAACCACCATTTTGAAGACAAATAATCTTTATATGTAATGTTTTGAGTCATCATTAATGGATAATAAGAACTATCCCAACTTGGTACAAATTGTCCAAAGGTGAATAAAAATCCTCCTGAAACAAAAATTCCTGCAAACACTTTCATGAAAGGATTGTCATACGTTTCAACAGCACCAGTAAAAAATAAAAATCCGTAAAAAAGAAAAATAAAACTCATTAAAACCGAAGTTTTGGCTCTTTTGTTTCTTTTAATTAATCGGATATCATTTTTTATAAATATTGAAACGCTTCCTAATTTATCTAACCAAGAATAATTTTCAGTTGTTGCGTTAGATTCTTTTAAGGCTAACCCTGCATCTAAATATAAATTAGATTTAAAAAATTTGAAGGTGAAATAATACAACCCAACCACTACTAGAAGTGGAATTAACACAAAGTAACTCAAGTTATAAAATCCTTCAAAAAATGAATTGGTGTAATTGGTTATGTCGAAAACATTATAATATTGTAACAATCCAAAAGCTGCAAAAATTCCAATTACAGTATAAAACACAATGTCTTTTTTATCGATTAGAATGGCAATAAAATTATTTGCGTAGATAAAAAACAACATGCTTAAACCCCAAAAAATCGCATTTATGGGATTAAATCCTTCTTTGATTAAAACTAATGTGAATGGAATAAAAAAGAACCAGTGCAGAAAATTAAAAAAAGATAATACTGTCTTGCCCAAAGTATAATGAACAATATTATTTTTCTTAATATTTTGGTTTAAAAAAGGTCTAATCGTTAATGTTGGCATTTTCTGTAGAAAAAACCGAAAAAGTAAATCGAACACCAAATAATAAATAATGAATTTATTTACTGTTGGAAAAGGATCTAAACCAGCTTTTTCAAGCAAAAAATAAGAGCCTATTCCTAAGCCAATAAACATAACCATAAAATATAAAGCTCCAAAAGCCATTAGAATCTTTAAAGCCAAGTTGGTAGAAAATGAAGCTGATCTAATAAAAGATTTCCATTCTAATTGAATAAATTGTTTTATCATGGTTTTGTTTAATTAGTTTGTGGTTGATAATTGGTAGTTCAATTTAACTATTTGTTACAAAGTGTTTGCGAATTCATATTCTGGATAAGTTTCTTTAAGGTATTGTTCTGCTTTTGAGGGAATTTGAAACAAAATAATATATTCGACTAATAACATACTTATAATTAATATACTTATAAATAATATTCCTAATTCTGTTTGAATAATCTTATCCGTATTCAATAAAAATTGAATGGGTAAATAAAACATCCCCGCAAATGAGCTATAATTAAAAATAATTTCTTTGAACAACCATTTTTTACCAGTGATTATGTTGTGTTTTTTATTCTTGATTTTCCTGAAAACAATTATCCCTAAAAATGAAAAAACACAAAAACTGAATGAAATTAATAAAATTTCACTTTGATAAAAGTTTAAGTTTAATACATAAAATAACAATCCAATAAATGTAAGTGAAGCAAATATTTTCGGAATCGTAAAAAATTCTTTAAAATGATTCCACACAATTTTATTATACTTTTTATTTAAAGAAGCTTGACGTTTTTCTACAACATCCATAAAACCAAAAACACCAAACTTTTTAAATTCTATTTGTAAAGCATCTTCAAAAGAAAGTTTTGGGTTTTGTTGCCATTGTTCCTCAATTGCATTGGCTAAATGATCAACTAATTCGGTTTGTAAATCATACCATTCTACATAATGTTTTTGTGTGAATTGGTATAGATTTTCTATTTGAGGTTGGGCTAATTTCATTTTGCTTAAATGCTTTTTTGATACTTATTAAACTTAACAACAGTTTTAAAATAGAAAATGAAAAATGAAAAGCTTAAAAATAAAATAACGCTAACAGTATAAATATTTCCTTTAAAGCTTCCAAAAAAACCTTCCGCAAAACCATTAATAAATATATTTATAAAATAAATAGCATTTAATATTAGTCCAAATTTCTCTAAAACATAATATCTTTTTCTTGCATTAAAAAAATAGATACTTGTGCTAATCACAAAATATAAAAGCATTAAAATCCAAAACACAGAATTTAAAACAATTAAATTTTCTTGAAAAATAAAGCAAATTATAACTGTAAAAAACACAACAAACGCATTGTAGCTATTTGTCAAAGATTTTAAGAAAAGTTTTAAAACTTCAAAAGATGATTTTTTATTCATCTTAAAAATTTCATTTTTATTTACAGGCATATAAATTTTAAATGCTTCATAAAATCCAATGCTTTTTTCTGTCATTTCTCTTTCAATTCCGTTTAGAATATGATCAAGCATTTCCATTCGGATATCAAAATAAATAACATCATTTTTTTTGAGGTAATTATCTATAAAGTTTATGTTTTCTTGTGTTGGTTTCATCTTAATAACTCAATTTAGGATTAACAATAGTTTGCATGTTTTTAATGAATTCTTCTAATTCAGATAAACGATTAACCGTTTCTTTTGTGCCTTTTTCTGTTAATTTGTAGTATTTTCTTAATCTGTTATCTACTTTTTCAACTTCTACATCTAATAAATCTTCAGCTTCTAATTTATGCAACGCAGGATATAATGCTCCTTCGGTGATGTTTAATTCTCCTTTGGTGATTTCCTTTACTTTCTGAGTTATTTCATAACCATACATTCGTCCGTTTTCTTCTAACAGCTTCATAATTATGGTGTTCAAACTTCCTTTATATAGTTGTGAGTTTTTCATGGTATTGAAATTTTATAGTACAAACATACATAATATTCTTATACATTAGAATCTTATGTATTAAAAATTTCAAATTCTTTTTTCTTTTATCTTTTCTCTATATTCTTAAGAAGTAGTATTTTTGTAAAAAGAAAATCAACTATGTCAGCATTCTATAAACTAGCTATAAAAGAAATTAAAAGAGAAACTCAAAACGCTGTTTCTATTTTATTTAATATTCCATCAGAATTAAAAGAAAACTATGAATTTATTGCTGGTCAATATGTTACTTTAAAATTAACACTTGATGGACAAGAAATTCGTAGAGCTTATTCTATTTGTAGCAGCCCAAAAAGTGGTGAATTAAGAATCGCTGTAAAAGCCATAAAAAATGGCTTCTTTTCAAAATTTGCTAATGAAAGTTTAGCTGTTGGTGGTTTGTTAGAAGTTGGAACTCCTGAAGGAAAATTCACATTTGAACCAAAATTTGATAAACAAAAAAACTATGCTGCTTTTGTAGCTGGAAGTGGAATTACTCCAGTTATGTCAATACTTCAAACGGTTTTAGAAGAAGAACCAAACAGTACTTTTGTATTGGTTTATGGAAATAAAAACGAAGAAGAAACTATATTTCACCAACAATTACATGATTTACATTTAAAATATGTTGGTCGTTTGTTTGTACATTATGTATATAGTAAAATAAATGTTGATGGCGAACTTTTTGGTAGAATTGACAAAGCAAACGTAAATTTTGTTCTAAAGAACAAACATTCCCAAAAACAGTTTTCAAAATTTTATTTATGTGGTCCAGAAGACATGATTAATTTAGTTTCTGACACTTTAAAAGAAAATAATGTTTTAGAAAAAGATATTAAATTCGAACTGTTTTCAACACCAACTTCAGAAAATGATGCTGCAATTTCACTTGATGGTCATACAAAAATCACTGTTTTAGTTGATGGTGACGAAGTGACTTTTGAAATGAGTCAAAAGCAAACATTACTTGAAGCTGCTTTGAAACAAGGTTTAGATGCTCCTTATTCTTGCCAAGGTGGAATTTGCAGTAGTTGTATCGCAAAAATCACAAAAGGTTCTGCAGAAATGAAGAAAAATACCATTTTAACAGACAAAGAAATTGCAGATGGTTTAATTCTTACTTGTCAAGCTCATCCAACTTCTGCAGATGTTTTTGTAGATTATGATGATGTTTAATTAGTGATTAGTGATTAGTGATTAGTGATTAGTGATTAGTGATTAGTGATTAGTGATTAGT
>NZ_CAXBGY010000001.1:0-519261 GCF_963975515.1 uncultured Flavobacterium sp. | reverse complement strand
ATGGCGTAAAAGAAATTTCATTGAATGGAAAAATTGAAGTGAATGAGAAAACAGTGTACAGTCAATCATCACACATACCTGGTCGTATTGAAAAAATTCAAGTTTCTTTTGTAGGCGAATATGTAAAAAAAGGTCAAGTGGTTGCTTATGTATATTCACCAGATTTAGCAAGTGCACAACAAGAACTTATTGAAGCCTATAGTGTAAAAGACATTCAGCCTCAACTATTCGAATCGGTAAAAATGAAATTGAAAAATTGGAAAGTTTCAGATGCTACTATTAATAGTATTATTTCTTCAGGGAAAACACAAGATAGATTTCCTATTTATGCTGATGTTTCAGGCTATATTATTAAGAAAAATGTGGAGTTAGGTGATTATCTTCAAAAAGGACAAACATTATATGATGTTGCTGATTTGTCAACCGTTTGGGTACTTTTTGAAATTTACGAATCGGATATGAGTTGGGTTAAAAAAGGAGATAAAATCAATTATACAGTGGCATCTTTTCCAGGAGAAACATTTTCAGGAACAATTGCATTTATTGACCCATTTATAAACCCAATGACTCGAATTGCTAAAGCAAGAGTTGAAGTAGCTAATTCTGGATTAAAATTCAAACCAGAAATGTTTACAACAGGTACTTTAAAAACTAAAATTACAAGTAATAAATCAACATTAAGTGTTCCTAAATCGGCTGTGATGTGGACAGGAAAACGTTCCATTGTTTATATTAAAAATGAAACCGATAAGGGAATAACATTTAAACTACGTGAAGTTACATTAGGACCACTTTTGGGGAATGATTACATAATTGAAGAAGGTTTAGAAGTTGGTGAAGAAATAGTAGCAAATGGTACTTTTAATGTAGACGCTGCAGCACAATTAGCAGGAAAACCAAGCATGATGAATTTGGAAGGTGGAAAAGTAAATACAGGTCACAATCATGGAGATTCTTCTATGCCAATGAATGAAGATAAAAAAGTAGTATTAAAAGCAGAAAAAACAACGATAAGTGCTGAAGCTAAAAAGAGTTTACAACCAATATATAAAGATTATTTTGAATTTAAAGATGCCTTAACAAAAGATGATTTTAATTCGGCTAAAAAAGCTTTGTTAGCATTTGAAAAATCTTTCAATAAAATAAATATGAGTGTGTTTAAAGGAGAATCTCATAAAGCATGGATGAATTATCAAACAGAACTGAAAAAGCAGACACTTCATGCTACACATATTAAAAATATTAAAGAATTAAGAATGACTTTTGAACCAATATCAAATGTAATGATAGCCATGACAAAAGCTTTTAATCCTTTAAATGAGAGTGCATACGTACAGTTTTGTCCTATGGCTAATAGCGATAAAGGTGCCAATTGGTTAAGTAAAGAAAATAAAGTAGTTAACCCCTATTTTGGTGCATCGATGCTAAAATGTGGAGAAGTAAAAGAAACAATTAAATAAATTAATAATTAATAAATTTTAAAATCATGAAAAAAGTAATCGGAATTTTAGCAGTAGCTTTATTAAGCGTAACTATCTCTTGTAAAGACAACAAAGAAGCAGAACAAAAAGAAGAAATGCATAATGAAATGAGTGACCACGAAACGGTGTATGCTTGTCCAATGCATCCAGAAATTACAGGAAAAGAAGGTGATAAATGTTCAAAATGTGGAATGGATTTAGAAGCGGTTGAAGCACATGACCATTCAGAAATGAATCATCAAGACGGACATGACCATGGTAATAGCGAAAGTACAGAAAGAGAAATCACTCAAAACAACACAAAAAATAGTGCTACTTCAGCTATACTTGATGCTTATTTTGAAATCAAAAATGGATTAGTAGCAGACAGTAAAGAAAAAGCTGCAAAAGGTGGGAATTCTCTTTTAGCTGCTATTTCTAAATTTGATATGTCAAAATTATCAGATGAAACACATAAAGAGTATATGGAAATTGCAGAAAGTGCAAAAGAACATGCAGAGCATATTGTAAAAAGCCCTATGGATCATCAAAGAGAACACTTCGAAGCATTAAGCATAGACATTACTGACTTGGTTGCAATTCTTGGAACAGATAAAGTAGTGTACCAAGATTACTGTCCAATGGCAAATAACAATAAAGGAGCAAATTGGTTAAGTGAAGTCAAAGAAATTAAAAACCCATATTTTGGTTCAAAAATGCTAAAATGTGGAAGTATAAAAAAGCAGATTAATTAAATGAAATTTTCTAAAATCATATTATTGATTTTACTGATTGTGTTTGTGGGAATTCAATTCTTTCCCACAAAACGCAATCAAAGCGAAAGTGTACCCAATACAGATTTTATGGTTGTAAATAATGTACCACAAAATATTTACAATTCATTGCAAACGTCTTGTTACGATTGCCACAGCAATAACACATCATATCCTTGGTACAATAAAGTACAACCAGTTGCATGGATTTTAGAAAATCATATTGAAGAAGGTAAATCAGAATTAAACTTTAGCGAATGGGAAAGCTATTCTGACCGAAGAAAAAGAAGCAAATTAAAATCAATCATTAGTCAAATTGAGGACGATAAAATGCCTCTTACCTCATATACATTAATCCATAGAGACGCTGTTCTTTCAAAAGAACAAAAAACAGAAATCATAGATTGGATAACCAAAATACAAGTGGAAAATGAATAAACTTAACCAAATAATAAATCAATACAAAACCGATACCGAAAGTGTTTACAATACTTGGTTTATAGAGAATGACCAACGATTAAAAGCATTTAGAACAATACGTCGTGGTGTTATTCAAGTTGTGGAAGATATTAAAAACAAGACATTCCCAAACGATTTTAAAGGCAGTAGTTTAGAATTTGTATTGAGTTGTATTGCAGAGCAAAAACAAATATTTGTAGGTGTAGCTCATCCGTTCTATTGGAAACCAAAATTGCGTATCCCAGATATTTATGAAAACCTAAATAATAAAATCGCTTTTGGTCAATTTTTAGAAAACTGTATTAATGCAAAATCAGAAGAACAAGTTATAAAAGAAATAGTAAAGCTAGATGAACTCAAAATAAAAGGACTTGGTCCAGCTGTTGCTAGCATTTTATACTTTTTGCATCCAACTTGGTTTCCTCCTTTTAACACAGCAATTCTCAATGGATTTAACTTTTTATTCAAAGACAAAAAAAAATTAGGTAGTTGGTCAGAATACCTAAAAATAAGAGAAACAGTAGTTGAAACAAATAATAAACATAAAGCTGATTTGTCTAATGATTTAGGAGCAATTGCAGGATTATGTTTTGAAATTGGCACTCAAAAAATGCTAATTGGTAACGATGAATATTTAAGTGAAGCAGAACGCACAAAATTTGAAAAGAATATTTTAAAACGTCAAAAAGAAATTCAGGAAGAAAAATTAGCAGAAAATCTTCATGATGAAATGCAATACCATCTACTAAAAATAGGAGTTTCATTAGGTTATGATGTAACTCCAGCAAGTAACGATAAAAGTAAATCATTTGGCGGACAAAGTTTCTCGTTTATTTCACTTTCCAAATTTCCAGAACTTCCTTGCGATAAAGAAACACATAATACGATTAAACTAATTGATGTCCTTTGGTTTAGAAAAGGAACTAATACTATTATTGGAGCATTTGAAGTAGAAAAAAGCACGAGTATTTATTCAGGAATTTTAAGATTGTCTGATTTATATTTCAGTATCTCAAATGGTAAAGAAGTATTTTATATAATTATCCCAAACAGTCGCGAAAAAGATGTTATACAGCAATTAAATCGACCTGTAATCAAAAATTCAAAAATGCTAATCAAATACATTTTGTTTTCAGAATTAAGAGAAAATTGCGATGCCATTTGCAAGTTTGGCACTGACCTTTCCATAATGGATAAAATTGCAAAATCAATTTAAAAATAAAAAAAGCATGAAATTATACATCAAAAATATGGTCTGTAGTCGCTGTTTAAAAGTGATCAAACAGGAACTTGAAGAACTAGAAATAAAAGTCACATCCATTGAACTTGGTGAATTAGTTGTTGATGATACAAATAGTAATCATGAAGAAATTATCTTTCAAATTGAAAAAGTATTGCATTCCAATAATTTTGAAATAATTCATAGTTCAGATGAAATTCTTGTCGAAAAAATCAAACATTTTCTATTTAATAAAATAGAAGAACTTCCCTTAGACTCTACAATTAATTTATCACAAGCTTTAAGTGCAGAACTAAACCATGAATATAAATCATTAAGTAAACTATTCTCGCACACAGAACAAATTACAATTGAAAAATATTTTATTAAATTAAAAATTGAAAAAGTAAAAGAGTTAATTCAATTGAAACAATATACATTTTCTGAAATAGGTTATTTATTAGATTATAACAATGTAAACCATTTATCTAGACAATTTAAAGAAATTGTTGGTGAGAGCATGACAGAATATAAAAATTCAGAAGAATCAAAACGCAGCCACTATGACGAAATTATGTAGTTATTAACGAAAATTGTGAAGATGATTTAAACCTACATAATATACCTTTAGTATTATTAAATATCATCACATGAAAACAATGAAAAATAATCACTGGATATGGATGGTTATAGGTTGTGTTTTACCTTTACTATTCATCTTTTTAGCACCTGCTTTTGGTATAGAAGGCAGTTCATCTCTCTTCCTATTCATTCTTTTTATGTTTGCCTGTCATCTATTTATGCCTCATGGTTCCCACGGACATGGAGGACATAATCATGGGGAACAAAATCAAGATAATACTCAAAGCAATAAAGAAGAACATCATAACCATTAATAACCATTAAATGAAAAAGAAGTATCAAATAAACGGAATTAGCTGTGGTGGATGCATCGCAAGTGTTAAGAAAACCTTGGAAGAGCATCCTAATATTGAGAAAGCCCAAATTTTCCTAGATCCTAAAGGAGCAGCAATCATAACAATGAGTGAAAGTCTTACGGTTGATGAATTACAAAAACAACTCAATACGCTAAAAGGATATACAATTACTGAATTTAAACAAACAACTTAAAAACAATTATTATGCATTTAAACGAAGCACATTATGGCGGTATGCACCTTATTTGGTGGATTATATGGATGGTATTTCTTATATGGATTTTTGCAACACCTTGGAGTATTCCTGGGCAGAGAGCAAAAAAAGATTCACCACTGGATATTTTAAAAAAACGCTTTGCTAAAGGTGAAATATCAAAAGAAGAATATGAAGAATCTAAAAAGTTATTAAAATCAGAAAACTAATTTAAAACCAAAATACTATGTTTCAAATAAACGTAAAAAAACTCGGTTTTGCCTTCGGTTTAACAGGCGCTTTAATTTATTTAGGGTGCATGATTGTAATGATTACAGCAGGAAAAGAAGGCAGTATTACATTTTTCAACAGCTTATTACACGGATTAGATACTACAACTATTATTCGAATGGATGTTCCTCTTACAGAAGCATTACTTGGTATTGTTCAAACATTTATTTTAGGTTGGCTTATTGGAGCTTGTATTGGAGTATTTTATAATGTTCAAATTAAAGTTAAAAAATAATTCATTATTAAAACAGGTTTCCTATCTGATTTAAAATATAAAAAGAGGAAGCTCATACAAATATTTTAAATAATTAAACATGAAAAATATAGCAGTTATAGGATACGGAGTAATTGGGAAAAGAGTGGCTGATGCCATAAATAAACAAGACGACATGAAGCTTTCAGGAGTTTGTGATATCATTAGCGATTGGCGTATTCAAAATGCAGTAAGAAAAGAATATGATATATATGCAGCAACTCCAGAAGCAGCAGATAACATGAAAGCAGAAGGAATTACTGTAAAAGGAGATATGCAATTGCTTTTAGAAAAGTCAGATCTCGTTGTAGATTGTACACCAAAAAAAATCGCAGCTCAAAATGTAATAAAATACAAAGCACAAAACATAAAATTTATTTTACAAGGTGGAGAAAAGCATGAAACTACTGGTCATTCCTTTAGTGCCGAAAATAATTATCAATCAGCATTAAATTTAGAGGCAACAAGAGTTGTTTCCTGCAATACTACTTCCATTTTAAGAACATTAACAACCTTAAAAAAAGCAGGTTTATTAGAGTATGCAAGAGGTACATTATTAAGAAGAGCTACAGACCCATGGGAAAGTCATTTAGGAGGTATAATGAATACAATGGTACCCGAAAGAGAAATTCCAAGTCACCAAGGTCCTGATGCAAAAAGTGTAGACCCAGATTTAGATGTGATTACTTCTGCTGTAAAAGTTCCAGAAACTTTAAGCCACATGCACTATTGGAATGTAAAGTTAAAAAAACATACTTCTAAAGAAGAAGTGCTAAAAGCTTTTAAGACATCCAGTCGTATTAAACTAATCCAATATGACCAAGGTTTAGTATCAAATAACACCATTAAAGAAATGTTCTTGGATATAGGAAGACCATGGGGAGATATGTATGAAGTGGCTCTTTGGGAAGATATGCTAAAGGTACAAGGAGACGAACTTTTTTATGCCTATGTAGTCGATAACCAAGCTATTGTTATTCCTGAAACTATCGATGCAATTCGTGCACTTACGGGAATTGAAACGGATGCATTAAAATCCATTACTAAAACCAATATAAGTTTGGGAATAATTTAAACGCTATTGAGATGAAAACAAATGAAAATATAGCAGAAATTTTAGAAGAAAAAGCATCTTTTTATTTAGACCATGTTTGCGAAAAGATAACCAAGGATGAAATACAAACACCTTCTAAAACAAGTCTTGATAAAATATTTATTCAAAGTAATAGAAATCCTCAAGTACTTCGCAGTCTTTCGCAATTATATAATCATGGAAATTTAGGCAAAACAGGTTATTTAAGTATTCTACCAGTGGATCAAGGTATTGAGCATAGTGCAGCTTTTTCATTTTATAAAAATCCAGATTATTTTGATCCAGAAAACATTATAAAACTAGCTATTGAAGCGGGTTGTAATGGTGTGGCTTCAACATTTGGGGTTTTGGGTCTAAACGCTCGAAAATATGCACATAAAATTCCTTTTATTGTAAAAATAAACCACAATGAATTACTGACTTATCCTAACAAATATGACCAAACACTATTTGGAAAGGTCAAATCAGCTTGGGATATGGGTGCAGTTGCAGTTGGTGCAACTATCTATTTTGGTTCAGAAGAAAGCAACAGACAACTCAAAGAAATAGCCGAAGCTTTTGAAGAAGCACATAATTTAGGAATGGCAACTATCTTATGGTGCTATCTGCGTAATGATGCCTTTAAAACAGATAAAGAAGATTATCATGCATCAGCTGATTTAACTGGGCAAGCAAACCATTTGGGAGTAACCATTCAGGCTGATATTATCAAACAAAAGTTACCAATAAATAATTTTGGATTTAAAAATATCGGTTTTGGTAAATATGATGATGAAATGTACAAAACACTCACTACAGATCATCCTATAGACCTTTGCAGATTACAAGTTGCCAATTGCTATATGGGCAAAATAGGATTAATTAATTCGGGTGGTGGTTCTAAAGGAAAATCAGATTTAATGGAAGCAGTAACAACCGCAGTAATAAATAAAAGAGCAGGTGGTTCAGGTTTAATATTAGGTAGAAAAGCGTTTCAAAAACCATTCAGTGAAGGAGTAAAAGTATTACAATCCGTCCAGAGTGTATATCTAGATGATAGTATCACAGTTGCATAATAACTTTAAATAGTAATGAATTGCATCAAAAATTAGAATTATCTAAAAATGAAAAAAGAAAATGAAAACAACCATATTTAGTACGCATAAATTTGAAGAACCATATCTTATAAAAGCCAATAATGGAAAGCATGAACTCAAAATGCTTGAGACTCGCTTAACTAAAGAAACGGCTATACTTGCAAAAGGTTCTATAACAGTGAGTATATTTACTGGTGATGATGCTTCAGCAGAGGTACTAAAGCAATTAAGTGTTTTTGGAATTAAAAATATTGCTTTACGTTCAGCTGGTTTTAATCACGTTAATTTAGAACAAGCTGCAAAATTAGGTATCAAAGTTGCTCGCGTTCCGGCATATTCTCCTTATGCTATTGCTGAACATGCCATTGCTCTAATATTAGCTTTAAACAGGAAATTAATTAAAGCTAATAATAGAGTTCACGAACAAAATTTTTCATTAAATGGACTAACAGGTTTTGACCTTAATGGAAAAACGGTTGGTATAATAGGAACTGGTAAAATTGGGGCAGTTATGGTTAAAATCCTTCATGGTTTTGGTTGTAAAATACTGGCTCAGGACATAGTCGAAGATAAGAATTTGATACATTTATATGGAGTTCAATATACAGATTGTGAAACCCTTTGTAAGCAATCTGATATTATTAGTCTGCATTTACCATTAACACCTTCAAGCAAATATTTGATTAACAAACACCATATTTCGCTAATGAAACATGGTGTAATGCTTATAAACACCAGCCGTGGTGGATTAATTGACACAAAAGCAGTTATTGAAGGACTTAAAACAAAAAAAATAGGGCATTTTGGAATAGATGTATATGAAGAGGAAGAAGGATTATTCTTTGAAGACCATTCTGAAGACATTTTACAAGATGATGTAATTGCTCGTTTGATGACCTTCAGCAATGTGTTAATCACAAGTCATCAAGCATTCCTAACAGAAACTGCACTAACCAATATCGCTGAAACCACCATATATAATCTAGACTGTTTTGAAAAGGAAATAAATTCAGGAAATGAAGTAAATATAAATGGTTCAAAATAATAAATAAAATGAAAAATATATTAGTACCCACCAATTTCACCGAAAACTGCCAAAAAGCAGCAGAACTTGCCATTGAACTTGCCAAATTATATAATTCGGAAATTCATTTTTTACACTATATAAAAACACCTGTAGATTGGGTAAAATTAGATAAGCTAAAAGAAGAAAGATATCCTGAAACTTTGAAACAAATAGGAAGTGCTAAAGCAAATCTGAGAGAATTAGAAAGAAATGCAGAAAATCAAGGACTTAAATGTCGAACTTTTCTTCAATATGATGTAGATGATAAAAGTATTTTAGACCATTCTGGTCATTTTCAACACGATTTTATAATAACAGGAAGTAGTGGAACAAAGGGAGTAATTAGAGAAATATCAGGTAGTAATGTTGAAGATATTGTACGTAAAGCTAAAGTTCCAGTAATAGTCGTTAAAGATGAAGAAATAAAATTTCCATTTAAAAGTATTGTTTTTGTTTCAAATTTTGAAGAAGATTTAACTAATGCCTTTCAACAAGTAATTTCAATAGCTAAAAAATGCAGTGCAAAAATTCATTTATTACAAATAAATACAAAAACAGATTTTAACAGTATTGAAAGTAGTTTAACAAATATCGATTTACTATTGAAAAAAATTCCAGATTTTGAAAATTATTCAAAAGCAGTTTATAATGAAGATTCTGTAGAAATTGGTATTAATAAATTTAGCGAGCAGCAACCAGTAGATTTAATCGCGATGGTAACACATGGTAACACCGGTTTTTTAAGTTTATTCACTAAAAGCATAGCTGAAGGTGTAACAAATCATTCAAGTTTACCAGTAATGACTATCCATATTTAAGTAATTATGATATCAAATAGTTTAAATAAAGTTAGTGAAAAACCTTTTTTTAAATTGCTTTTTGGAAAAACGGCACTACCAATTATTATCATTCTTGGTATTGCATTAATATATATTATGCTTATGACAAGGATAGATCACAGTGCATTACCTTTTCATGTAGTAGTTGCAGTAGCAGCATTAATAAAAACCGTCGTAATTACTCTAACTACGTTAAAGAAACTTTCAAAACTTATAAAAATTTGCCATTCATTAGAGCGTTTACTGTGGGTTTTTGGACTAATTATTGTAATAATTGTTTTCTCATTCGCTACAGATTACACTTGCTTATATCAATTCGACCATGCTGCATTTGAAGGCATACCTGACTTTTCAAATACATACCTATATAATCTATACCATTTCTTTTATTTCAGCGTAATCACATTTTCAACAGTAGGTTTTGGTGATATTACTCCAGTATCAGATGTTGCTAAATTTGTTATCATGCTTGAAATATTTTTAAGTTTTTTTATTATAGTTTTTGCATTAACAAATATCAAAAAAATACATCTAAATGAATAATATAAACATCATAAAAGCAAACGGAGATAAAGCTCTTTTTCAAGTTGAAAAACTTATCAATTCCTTAAGACGTTCTCAAGCTAACGAAACACTTATTCAACAAATTGTAGAGCAAGTTGAAGCTGTACTTTATGATGGTATGACAACCAAACAAATTTACAAGATGGCTTTTAAAATGCTTAAAGGCAAATCTTCTGTGAGTGCCTCTCGTTATAAACTTAAAAAAGCACTTATGGAATTAGGTCCTACTGGTTTTCCTTTTGAAAAATTAGTTGGTAAACTAATGGAACATGAAGGTTTTGCTACAGAGGTTGGGGTAATTGTTCAAGGAAATTGTGTGCAGCATGAGATAGATGTCATAGCCCAAAAAGAGAACAACCATTATATGATTGAATGCAAATACCATAGTGACCAAGGTAGATTTTGTAATGTAAAAATTCCTTTATACATCCATTCGAGATTTTTAGATGTAGAAAAACAATGGGAACGTCAAAAAGGTCATGAAGCAAAACTTCATAAAGGAGGAGTTTATACCAATACTCGATTTACTACAGATGCCATACAATATGGCAAATGTGTTGGTTTACTAATGACAAGTTGGGATTACCCGTATGGTAATGGTTTAAAAGACAGAATAGACACCTCTGGTTTGCATCCACTAACCGCTTTAACATCCATAACAAAAAGCGAAAAAACAAAATTATTAGACAAAGGAATAGTGCTTTGTAAAGAAATTCACGAAAACCCAACTATTTTAGACCAAATCGGAATCCCAAAATCAAGGCATAAAAACATTTTAGACGATTCAAATGATCTATGTAGTAACCATTAAATACTATTGAAGAAATATAATGTTGAAACAAATTTAATAGCATGAACAGTATAACAAATAATGCAATACAGACCAATTGGTATGTCATCACAGGTGGTCCAAGCACAGGTAAAACTACAATAATTGATTTACTTCAAAAGCAAGGATACAATACTACTATAGAGCATGCCAGACATTACATTGATACAATGCATGATGAAGGACAGTCAGTTGAAGAAATTAGGAGTAATAAAAGAAAATTTCAATTAGGTGTTTTAGACATGCAAATTAAACAAGAAGCCTCACTTAAACATGAAGACATGGTCTTTTTAGATAGAGCAATTCCAGATGCACAAGCATATTATCAATTTTTGAAATTAGATTATGATGAGAAATTAATAAATGCAATAAAAGAAGTTTCGTATAAAAAAATCTTCATTTTAGACAGATTACCTTTTACAAAAGACTATGCAAGAACAGAAAATGAAGAAGACCAAAAAAACATTCATCAGTTAATAATTGACGTGTATAAAAATCTAGGTTTTCCAATTGTTTTTGTTCCTGTTTTACCTCCTTTAGAAAGGGTAGAATATCTATTAAATAATTTATAAAACAAATCAATAACAATGGCAAAAAGCAACAATAAACAAACCTCTTTTATTAAAGCA
Organism: uncultured Flavobacterium sp.; assembly: GCF_963975515.1. Taxonomy (GTDB): domain Bacteria; phylum Bacteroidota; class Bacteroidia; order Flavobacteriales; family Flavobacteriaceae; genus Flavobacterium. The sequence goes on along the minus strand of NZ_CAXBGY010000001.1, from coordinate 507,579 downwards.
AAAGTATCACTTTTAGTACTGTTTATAATTGGTGTATGTTCAAATGTACAATCACAGGACACTATGTTTATTGATCAAATTGAAGGTAGAACAATTACAAGAGAAAACTTCAATGAAAAAGGTGACTTACTAAATAAGCAAATCTTTGAAGCGGGAAAAATCATCAATAAAAATGGTAATTATGAAATAAAAGTCACAACAGAATTATTTGATAAAAATAAAATAGCAACAGATAAATATGAAACAAGCTACAAATGCAAACCAGACAAGTTTAGTGTTGTAGTATTTGTTTTTCCTTTTGCAAATCCAAAATCTAAAGACACTGAAATAAGTTCTAAATCTGTAAATTTTAAAGATTTATATAATTTAAAAAAGCTAAATAATGTTGAAATAGATTTAAGTTTTGATTCTGGCTTGATGAACTTTTTTGGTTCAAAGAGTACCATAAAAATTTACGACAGAAAAAAAGAAGTAAATGGCAATAATTTAAGCATAAAGTCAAAAATTAATATTAAAGCTTACACTTTGGGTATAAGAGTAAAACAATTGAATTATACATTAACTGAAAAGTTAAATTCAGATGGTTTGCTCTCCTATCAAAAATTTGTCGAAAAGGATGGCAGCTACTTCACAATGGACTATAAATAAAAAAAAAAATGAGAAATTACGATACTCTTTCAGAAGCAATAAACGATTTAATAAGTAAAGGATATACCTATGACTTCAATTTGGATCCTGATTGCATAAAATGTGCTTCACTTAAAATTAAAATACATCCAGAAGATTTTGAAGTGGATGAGTTTTTTCGATTTGAGGGAATGAGCAGTACAGATGATAACAGTATATTATATGCAATATCATCTAAAGAAGGAATAAAAGGTTTATTGGTTGATGCTTACGGTGTATATAGCGAAAACTTAAATGAAAAAATGATACAAAAACTTACTATAAAATATCCAAATAACTAAAGAATTTATTAACATGGAAAATAACAAACAACACCAAAAAATGGACCATTCTAAAATGAATCATAAAACAGAAGACCACTCCAAAATGGATCATTCAAAAATGGAACACGACCATGGTAGCGTTCCTATGGGAATGGCTGGTCATGACCACCACCAAATGATGATAAATGATTTTAAAAAACGCTTTTGGGTAACTTTATTCTTAACCATTCTAATATTATTTTTGTCTCCAATGATACAAGATTTTTTTGGGTATGAATTTTTATTACCCGGTAATCCTTATGTATTATTTGGTTTAGGAACAATCGTATATTTTTATGGTGGTTGGCCTTTTCTAAAAGGATTTTGGTCAGAAATAAAAAGCGGTGCTCCAGGTATGATGACACTAATATCAATGGCTATTAGTGTTGCTTATTTTTATAGCTCGGCAACCGTATTTGGACTTAAAGGAGTTGACTTCTTTTGGGAGTTGGCTACTCTTATAGCCATCATGCTAATTGGACATTGGATAGAAATGAAAAGTGTTTTAGGTGCATCTAAAGCATTGCAGCTTTTGGTAAGCATGATGCCTGCAGAAGCACATAAAGTTATTGGAGATAAAATTGAAGATATAGCTCTTGATAAATTATTAAAAGATGATATAATACTTATAAAACCAGGTGAAAAAGTTCCAGCTGATGGAATAATCACTGAAGGCACAAGTTACTTAAATGAATCAATGCTAACTGGAGAATCAAAACCAGTTAAAAAAGAAGTAAATGATAAAGTCATTGGTGGTTCTGTAAACGGAAATAGTACTATAAATGTTAAAGTAGAACATACTGGTAAAGACAGCTATCTTAATAAAGTGATTAAGATGGTAGAAGACGCTCAAAAGACCAAATCAAAAATGCAAAATTTGTCCGATAGAGCAGCAAAATGGCTTACTTATATCGCTTTAGCTATTGGTTTTGGAACTTTAGCTACATGGTTGCTTTTAGGATTTCCTTTTGTTTTTGCTTTAGAAAGAATGGTAACGGTAATGGTAATTGCTTGTCCACACGCACTTGGTCTTGCCATACCATTAGTTGTAGCTATTTCAACAGCAGTTTCTGCTCAAAATGGTTTATTAATTAGAAATAGAACCGCATTTGAAGAATCTCGTAAAATCTCGGCATTATTATTTGATAAAACAGGAACATTAACCAAAGGAGATTTTGGTGTTACAAGAATTGAAACGGTAGATAAAAATTTCACTACAGAGGAAGTTTTAAGACTAGCTAGTGCTTTAGAACAAAGTTCAGAACATCCAATTGCAGTTGGAATTATTAAAAAAGTAAAAGAAAACAAAGTAGTAATTCCTAATCTAGAAAAATTTAAAGCAATTACGGGTAAAGGTGTAGAAGCAATAGTTGAAGGAAAAGAAGTAAAAGTAGTAAGTCCTGGATATTTACGTGAAAATAATATTTCAATTCCAGAAGATGCTTACAGTGATGCAGCAGAAACAGTAGTTTTTATTGTAATCGACAATAAGTTAGTAGGTTTTATTGCATTAGCAGATGAAATCAGACCAGAATCAGCAGAAGCAATTAGAATTTTTAAGAAGAATAATATTAAAGTACTAATGGCTACTGGAGATAACGAAATCACAGCAAAAGCAGTAAGTGATAAATTAGGTTTAGATGGCTATTATGCAGAAGTATTACCACATCAAAAAGTTGAAATAATAAAAGACCTTCAAGCCAAAGGTGAGTTTGTAGCAATGACAGGTGATGGTGTTAATGATGCACCTGCCCTAGCACAAGCTAATGTAGGTATTGCAGTAGGTTCAGGAACAGATGTTGCTGCAGAAACCGCAGATATTATTTTAGTTAATAGCAATCCTCAAGATATAGCAAATTTAATCCTTTTTGGTAAAGCCACATACAATAAAATGATTCAAAACCTTATTTGGGCAACAGGATATAATGTTATTGCAATTCCATTAGCAGCTGGGGTTTTATATTCATCTGGTTTTGTTTTAGGACCAGCAATTGGAGCAGTGTTTATGAGTTTAAGCACAATTATCGTGGCAATTAACGCTCAACTTTTAAAAAGAAAAATAAGTAAAAAATAAAATTATATTATTATAACATATTATAGAATTCATACTATGGACAAACTTCCGTTTACTTAATTTAGTTGTTATTTATAGTAACAATGTTATTGAATTATTATATAAATCATTTCTAATCTTAAAATTAAAAAATAATTTTACTATATTTACAACTGTGAAATTTTTAAACTACATATTATCACTGTTTTTAGTAGTACTTTCATGTTTGCCTTGTGCAGATGTGGAAACAACTAGTTTTACGCACACTTCTAGTAAAATAGACACAAACCACGAAAATCATTCACACGATCAGGAAAATGATGCTTGTTCTCCTTTTTGTGTTTGTAACTGTTGCGGACAAAGTGTTTTATCTTATGTTCCTGCAATAGTTTTTAATTTTCAAACTCTAACAGTAGAAATTCAAACGCTAAACTCCATTTACAAATCTAATTTGTATTCCAATTTCTTTGGGAGTATTTGGCAACCACCTCAAATAGTATAATGAAGCCCGAGTAATTTCGGGTTAGAATCTTGTGTTTTTATCACAAATTATGGCAGATTTTTAATTTGCTAATTTCTAATTCATTATAATATTTTCAATGTTAGACAAAATCATACAATTCAGTATAAAGAACAAATTCGTTATACTACTATTTACCCTAGTTTTAATTGCCTGGGGAAGTTATTCTATAAAGCAATTACCACTTGATGCATTACCAGATGTTACTAATAATCAAGTGCAAATTATTACAAATGCACCTACTTTAGCCAGTCAAGAAATTGAGCAACTCATCACATATCCATTAGAACAATCGTTAAAAACAATTCCAAAAGTTATAGAACTGCGAAGCATTTCTCGTTTTGGACTATCTGTAGTTACAGTAGTTTTTAAAGACGATGTAGATATTTATTGGGCAAGGAATCAAATTTTTCAACGAATAAGCCAAGCCAAAGAAAATATACCAGCTTATGCAGGTTCTCCTGAAATGGCTCCAATTACAACTGGTTTAGGAGAAATATATCAATATGATGTATATGCTAAAAAAGGATATGAAGAAAAATACGATGCAATCAAATTAAGAACCATCCAAGATTGGATTATCATTCCACAATTACAAGGGATTGAAGGTGTTGCAGAAGTTGCTACTTGGGGTGGTAAATTAAAACAATATGAAATAGCCGTTAAACCAAATACTTTAAAGAGTTTAGATGTAACCATAACTGAAATTTTTGAAGCTTTAGAAAAAAACAACCAAAATACGGGTGGTGCGTATATAGAAAAAGACCAAATGACCTACTTTATTCGTGGTGTAGGTATGGCTACCGGAAGTAAGGATTTAGAAAATGTTGTTGTAAAAAACAGAAACGGTGCACCTGTTTTAATTCGTGATGTAGCTTCAGTTAATGAAGGATATGCTATGCGATATGGAGCAGCTACAAAAGATGGGAAAGGTGAAATAGTGGCAGGTATGGCATTAATGCTTAAAGGAGAAAATTCTAAAGCAGTTGTCGATAGAGTTAAAGAAAAAATGGCTCAAATCAACAAAACGCTTCCTGAAGGAGTCGTTGCAGAAGCTTTTATCGATCGTGGAAAATTAGTAGAGAGTGCAATTGGTACTGTTACTAAAAATTTATTAGAAGGTGCATTAATCGTAATTTTTGTATTGATTTTATTTCTAGGAAACCTTCGTGCAGGTCTAATCGTAGCTTCGGTAATTCCGTTGTCAATGCTATTTGCTGTTATTCTAATGAATCATTTTGGTGTTAGTGGAAACTTAATGAGTTTAGGTGCTATCGATTTTGGAATTATTGTCGATGGTGCAGTAATTATTGTGGAAGCCACCATGCATCATTTACAAAAACTCAAGAGACAAAAGAATTTAACTCAATTAGAAATGGATAGCGAAGTGTATAAATCTGCTTCCAAAATTCGTAATAGTGCAGCATTTGGAGAAATAATAATTTTAATTGTGTATTTGCCAATATTAGCATTAGTTGGAACCGAAGGTAAAATGTTTAAACCAATGGCAATGACTGTAGGGTTTGCAGTAATTGGAGCTTTCGTACTTTCTTTAACTTATGTACCTATGATGAGTGCAATGTTCTTATCTAAAAACACAGAGCATAAAGAAAACTTTAGCGATAAAATGATGGCATGGTTTGAAAAAATATACACTCCATTTTTAGACAAAGCTTTACAAATCAAAAAAGTAGTTTTAGGAATTGCTGTCGGATTATTTGTAATGGCATTAGTTGTTTTCCAAAATATGGGAGGTGAATTTATACCTACAATCGAAGAAGGAGATTTAGCCATTAATGCAACGATAATGACAGGAAGTTCATTAACGCAGATGATTGAAACAACTACTAAATACGAAAAAATTCTAAAAGCAAAATTTCCAGAAATTAAAACCATTGTTACAAAAATTGGTAGTGGTGAAATTCCAACTGATCCTATGCCTATTGAAAGTGGTGATTTAATTATTGTTTTAAAAGATAAATCAGAATGGACATCAGCAGATAATTGGGAAGATTTAGCCAATCTAATGAAAGAAGAAATGGAAGTTATTCCTGGTGCTAATATTGAAGTTTCGCAACCCATACAAATGCGTTTTAACGAATTAATGACGGGTAGTAGAAGTGATATTGCTATAAAGATTTTTGGGGATGATTTAGAAATACTAGATGTAAAAGCTAAAGAATTAATTTCAAAAGTCAATAAAATTGAAGGTGTAGGTGACTTAAAAGCAGATAAAGTAACAGGTTTACCACAAATTACGATTAAATATGATTATGATAAAATAGCTTTATATGGACTTAATATCACAGATGTAAATAAGATAGTCAGAGCGTCTTTTGCTGGGGAAAGTGCAGGTAAAATTTATGAAGAAAGCAAACGTTTTGATGTTGTAGTTAGAATGAATGCCGAAAACCGTACAGATATTTCAGATGTTGCTAATTTATTTATACCATTACCTAGCGGTCAGCAAGTTCCACTGTATCAAGTAGCTTCTGTGGAATATGAACAAGGACCAGTTCAAGTTTCTCGAGAAAATGGAAAACGTAGAATAACAGTTGGTTTAAATGTTCGTGGTCGTGATGTAAAAAGTGTAGTCGAAGAAATCCAACAAAAATTAGAAAACAATTATAAACTTCCAGCAGGATATTATATAACCTATGGTGGTCAATTTGAAAATTTAGTAGAAGCAAACAAAAGACTTTCTGTTGCTTTACCAATAGCATTAGCATTAATTATGGTATTGTTGTTTTTTACATTCCATAGTATAAAACAAGCCTTATTAATTTTTACAGCTATTCCATTATCAGCAATTGGTGGCGTTTTTGCTTTATGGATGAGAGGAATGCCTTTTAGTATTTCAGCAGGTATTGGTTTCATTGCTTTATTCGGTATTGCAGTACTAAATGGAATTGTACTAATCTCCTATTTCAACCAATTAAAATCAGAAGGAATTACAGACCCATTACAAAGAGTTTTAATCGGAACAAAAACGAGACTTAGACCTGTATTAATGACAGCTGCGGTTGCTTCTTTAGGATTTTTGCCAATGGCTTTATCAACCAGTGGTGGTGCGGAAGTACAAAAACCTCTAGCAACGGTTGTTATTGGTGGCTTATTTTCTGCAACCTTACTAACCTTAATCGTATTACCAATTTTATATTTACTTTTTGAGAAGAGTATTAAAAAAAGAAAAAAAATGCCAAATTCAATCATTACCCTAATCGTATTATTTATAAGTACGCTTTCATTTGCTCAAAACAGCAAACCCATAACTTTAGAACAAGCTATAACAATGGCTAAAAAGAATAATATGGATTTAAAAATTGCCGATAAGGAAATTGAAAAACAAACAGTTCTTAAGAAAACAGCTTTTCAAGCAGATCCTTTGCAAATTGAATACATGGGTGGACAATTCAATAGTGTTGATTATGATAATAATGTAAGCATTCAACAATATTTTCCAATTGGTGGAAGTACAAAAGCAAACAGACAGCTTCAGGAAGAATTAGCAAAACTGGCTGAAAAACGGAAAGCATTATCGGAATATGAAATTGAAAAAGCGGTAACTATTGCTTACTATCAATATTTATATGGTATATCAATCCAAAAGCTAAATGACGAATTGTATGATGTGTATTCAAAATTTCTAAAAAATGCAGAGCTTCGATTTAAAACTGGTGAGAGTGGTAGTATTGAAGCTATTAGTGCTAAAGCTAAAGTAAAGGAGATAGAAACCTTAAAAGCACAAATGCTTCTTGATTTAGTAATCTATCAAAAGCAGTTGCAGTATTTTATTCAGACAAATGAAGATATACTTCCAGAAGCTTCAACTTCTTTAAAATATGCTAGTTCATCGGTTTTAGAAGAATCCAAAGTAGAAACATTAGTAAGTGATTATTATAGCCAACAAGCTATGGTTTATGAAAAAGAAGCAAATACTTTCAAAAAAATGCGAGCACCAAAATTAGGCTTGGGTTACTTTGGTCAAACGTTAAACAAAGAATCTTATTTTCAAGGATTTACGGTTGGTTTGCAAATTCCATTGTTTAGTGGAGCTAATACAGCTCGTGCTAAAGCTTCTGAAATAAGTAAGTCACAATCGCAATTAGAATTCGATAAAACAAAATTGACTCTAAAATTGCAAAAAGAAGAATTAGTAAACCAATTTGCAAAACAACAAAAAGCAATACAATATTTTGAAAACGAAGGTTTAAAATATGCAGAACAGATCATCTCTACAGCACAAAAAAGTTATGCCAATGGCGATATGAGTTACTGGTCTTACATCAGTTTTCTTAATCAAGCCATTGACATTAAAAAGCAAAACATCGAAGCAGTAAACGCTTACAATCAAAGTGCTATTCAAATGCAATTTCCATCTTTCAATAACAATTAATACTCACGATAATGATAAATATATTTTTAAAATCAAATTATAAAATAAGCTCATTTTTTAAAATCTTTCTTCTTTCTTCTTTGCTCTTGATTCTAAATTCATGTGGAGAAAAGAAAACAGAAGAAGCTCACGAAGAAGAAAAATCGGAAACAGAAGTAGCATTGACTAAAACGCAATTTGAAACAGTTGGAATTGAAACAGGTAGTATTGAAATGAAAAACCTAAATACAATCATCAAAGCTAATGGTTACACAACTGTTCCTCCACAAAGTATGGCAAATGTTTCTACATTAATTGGTGGAGTTGTTAAAGAGATATATGTGTTAGAAGGGACTTATGTAGCAAAAGGGAAAACATTGGCTACACTTCAAAACCTTGAAGTTGCTGAAATGCAAGAAGATTACAATTCTGCTGTAGCGAATATTGAATACTTGCAACTGGAATACAACCGTCAAAAAACATTAAGTGAAGAAGATGTAAATCCTCGTAAAGTATTTCAAGAAGTAAAAGCAAAATTGGCAGTGGAAAGAGCAAGAGCACAAGCCGCTAAAAACAAATTACAAGCATTAAATGTAAGTTTATCAGGAAACTCATCTTTAATTCCAATTATTGCTCCAATAAGTGGTTACGTTGGTAAAATAGGCATTACAAAAGGAACTTTTGCAGATACAGGAATAAGTCTTTTTGAAGTAATTGACAACACACAAATGCATCTTGATTTAAATGTTTTTGAAAAAGATTTAGGTAAAATTTCTATTGGTCAAGAAGTTGATTTCGTGTTAACCAATCAATCTAATAAATCTATTAAAGGAAAAATATTTGGTATTAATAAATCCTTTTCAAACGAAAGTAAATCGGTTACAGTACATGCCAAGATTAATGAAAGTGATACAAAAGATTTAATTTCTGGAATGTATGTTGCAGCTAATATTAATATTACTAATCAAACGGTTCAAGCATTGCCTAAAGACGCCATTGTGAGAAACGGAGATAAATATTATATTTATATACAAGAAGAACATGTAGAAGAAACTACAAAAGTTAAGAAAGAAGCACACGTTCATAAAGAAGGAGAATCACATAATCATGATGAAGAAACTGCCGAAAAAGAACACGACGAAGTACACTTTAAAGCAATTGAAGTAGTTCCAGGAACAACCGATTTAGGTTATACGGAAATTAAATTAGTAGAAGAAATTCCAGCCAATGCAAAAATTGTAGTCAAAGGAGCATTCTATTTATTAGCAGCTTCAAAAGGTGGTGGAGAACACGTTCATTAATAATTTAAAACAAAAAATAGAGATGAAAGTAAATACCAATATGCCTACAAAATTGAAACCTTTTTATAATGCTGAACTAGAATTAGCAAAGAATAATTTTAAGGAAAACAATTTACAAAAGTCTTGGTTTCATTTAGAAAGAGCACATATAATCGGACAAAAATATCCGTATGAACATACATTTGTTCATTGGAAAATGTTACAATTTGGAATTAAAATAAAAAGCACTAAAGAAATAGTGGGTCAAATACCAAGATTACTAGTAGGTGGTGTAAAATCATTTGTTGGACACATTCCTGTCGGAAATACAGGTGGTGCAAATGTTCCACCATTAAGAGCAATGGAAATTCCAGAAGACATTCAAAAAATACTAAACGTAAACACATAGATTATTATGACAGATAAAAAATCACAAAAAATAGTAGACGATGCAGAATGCTGTAGAATAGAAGATAAAATCAATAAAGCGGAAGAAAAACATTCAGAAGATGACGGACATGATCATGACCATTCAATAAAAGAAAAATCCACCTTCCAATTATTTTTACCGGCAATAATAAGTTTCGTATTATTATTGTTGGCTATTGGTTTTGATAATTATTTTACCCAATCTTGGTTTACGGATTGGGTTAGAATAATTTGGTATGTTGCAGCCTATATACCAGTCGGACTTCCAGTAGTAAAAGAAGCCATACAAAGCATTCGTAAAAGTGATGTATTCTCTGAATTTTTACTAATGTCTATTGCTACAATTGGGGCTTTTGCTATTGGTGAATATCCTGAAGGTGTAGCGGTAATGTTATTTTATGCCATTGGAGAAATTTTTCAATCATTGGCAGTACAAAGAGCCAAAAGAAATATAAAATCATTATTAGACCAAAGACCTGATGAAGTTACTATTATAGAGAATAATGTAGCTAAAACTATTAAAGCTTCAAAGGCTAAAATCGGAGATATTATCCAACTTAAAGCAGGAGAAAAGTTAGGGTTAGATGGAGAATTACTATCAGATAAAGCTTCCTTCAATACAGCAGCACTTACTGGAGAAAGTAAACCAGATTCAAAACTAAAAGGAGAAACAGTTTTAGCAGGAATGATTAATTTGAATTCGGTTTCGCAAGTTAAAGTAACAACTGCTTATACAGATAGTAAATTATCAAAAATTCTGGAAATGGTGCAAGAAGCAACATCTAAAAAAGCTCCAACCGAATTATTCATTAGAAAATTTGCTAAAATCTACACACCTATTGTGGTATTTTTGGCAATTGCAATATGTTTAGTGCCAATGTTTTTTGTGGAAAATTATGTATTTAACGATTGGTTGTATAGAGCTTTAATCTTTTTGGTAATTTCATGTCCTTGTGCATTAGTTATTAGTATTCCTTTAGGATATTTTGGTGGAATCGGAGCAGCTTCTAAAAACGGAATCCTTTTCAAAGGAAGTAATTTTTTAGATGTAATGGCTTCTATTCAAAACGTAGTGATGGACAAAACAGGAACCATGACAGAAGGTGTTTTTAAAGTTCAAGAAGTAGTTTTTAAATCGGAATTTGACCAAAAAGAAATACTTCAATTAGTAAATGCTATTGAAAGCCAAAGTACACATCCAGTAGCTACAGCTATTCATGATTTTGTTGGAAAAATTGATAGCACAATTGAACTTAAAAATGTGGAAGAAATAGCTGGGCATGGTTTAAAAGCTCGTGCAAATGGTAAAGAACTTTTAGTTGGAAACTTTAAATTAATGGATAAGTTTTCTATTAAATATGATATTGATCCATCAAGTATTGTCTATACTTTAATTGCAGTAGCGTATGATAATAATTTTGTGGGTTATTTAACCATTGCAGATAGTATAAAAGAAGATGCACAACAAACTATCGATAAACTAAAAGCATTAGGAATCAAAACTACTATGTTAAGTGGAGATAAAAATAACGTGGTACAATTTGTGGCTCAAAAATTAGGAATTACAAATGCGTTTGGTGATTTATTACCAGAAGATAAAGTAAATAAAGTAAAAGAAATTATAGCTAAAAACCAAACAGTAGCTTTTGTAGGTGATGGTTTTAATGATGCTCCAGTAGTTGCTTTAAGCAATGTGGGTATAGCAATGGGCGGTTTAGGTAGTGATGCAACAATTGAAACGGCTGATGTAGTAATTCAAGATGATAGACCTTCAAAAATTCCAATGGCAATAAACATTGGTAAACAAACCAAAAAAATTGTTTGGCAAAATATCACTTTAGCGTTTGTTGTAAAAGCAATTGTTCTTGTACTTGGTGCTGGTGGTTTAGCAACTATGTGGGAAGCCGTTTTTGCTGATGTTGGTGTAGCTTTATTAGCTATATTAAATGCTGTTAGAATACAACGAATGAAGTTTTAATAAAAAGAAGGAGTGTTAACACTCCTTCTTTCTAAATATTTAAAACCTAAATTTCTGCCGAAACAAACTTCATTAATAAACTAGGCAAAACAATCAACAACAAAGCTAACGCAATTAAAAATCCTCCAATAACTGCAAGGGCTGGAGATGGAATAAATGATGCTCCAGCATTAGCACAGTCTGATATTGGAATAGCAATGGGAACAGGAACCGATGTTGCCATTGAAAGTGCAAAAAATACTTTGGTAAAAGGAGATTTAAAAGGAATTGTAAAAGCAAAAAATTTAAGTCATGCTGTAATGAAAAATATCAAACAAAACTTATTTTTTGCTTTTATATATAATACTTTGGGAATCCCAATTACTGCTGGTGTTTTATTTCCAGTTTTTGGTTTATTACTTTCTCCAATGATTGCAGCTTTAGCAATGAGCTTTAGTTCTGTATCAGTTATTGCTAATACATTACGATTAAGAACTATAAAAATTTAACTAATAATAACTAATTAAATTTGATATATATATATTATCTGTAAAAAAATAATCTTGAACCTCTATTGTAATTTTGTTTTTAATTTCTAAAGATAAGATTATTAACAACTGAATCTCATTCAAAATATTAATAAAAAAAAACAAAATACCTCTTTTAAATTAACTTACCAATACGTATAAATACCTATTTTTCAATTTCCTATAAAATAAAAAAGATGCCTATGTATCTCTGCTGTTTCTTTATTTTCTTTCTTCATCCCAATTGTCAAGAATATTTAGAATAATGTGTAAGTTGTTAACGCAGGTGAACAACATTTGATACCCTTGCATGATGCTTGGTGAATTTCTATCAATTCCAATCAAATTAAAGGCGTTTTCAATTTCGCTACTTGGTAAATGAGCATCACATAGTCTTAATTCGTAAATACCAACAAGGGGAGCTGTAATTTGTCTTGCAGTATCTTTAGGAATTTTTATGGCTAAGAGATTTTCAATAGTTTTTATTGAACCCCACTTCGTGCCTTTGGGAGGTACTGCAATTTTCTGAAGTGCTTCAACGTCAATATTGTCTGCAATTATTCTTGCAATATCTTTAGCAAGTGAGAATAATCCTTTTTCGTCAACGGCTCTAAATCTGTGTATTGAATTTAATATATCTGTAACAGATTGATGATCTCTAAAAAACTGAGTTTTCAACTGTTTTTTTGATGATTCGTTTATTTCTTCAATAACTCTTTCAAAAAATGCTTCTGGAGCTTTTGTTGATGATGGTTCAGCTTTGACTTGTGAGGCGTGTAACTCTTTTGAAATGCCACCTTCTGGAGCAATATTATAGCCTGACCAGATTTGTTGTTGCCACAAAGGTAATTTCGCAATATCCTTTGCATACACAGTAATTAAACCTAAGTCATTTACACCAAAGTGAATTCCCCATGCAGGAGAACAGGAAATACTTCCAGTATCACGTGTATACCAAATTAAAGAACTGCCACGCATGGATAGAAAGCTTGAAACTAATTCAGGTTTAAACCAAAGCCATTTGCCACCTTTAGTTAGTTCTTTTCCACTTTCCTTATTTCCAGTTGCATCAACAATGTAAAATAGGTCAATATTTTGCTTATGGCCTAACGTTATTGGGCTAGATTTAGAGGGATTAATCCACTCATATTTCCAAAGTTCAGCAATAATTCTATATAATTTTTTTCCTTCAAAGCTTTTTTCGTAGAAGTTAGATTTTACATTATTATCAGCTGGAAAGGACGTCATATCAGGTACATCTTCGTTTTCATCAACGTCAATCCTACCTACGTGTGAAACTGCAATTTTTTCTCCAAAAGAAAAGCCTCCCTCATGTATTTCTGTAACTCTACATTCCCATATATCTTTTGCATCCTCAGAATACATTTCATCTTCACTCCAAGATAGGAGAGATTTATTGTCAAATATTTTATCCCTACTGAAATACGAAGTTATATAAATACCGCAATCTTTTGCATTTAAATAGTCTTTTAGAAATTGATTTTTTATCTCAAGAAGCACCGGACTACCTTCTTTATTTCGTTCAAGTCTTGCCACTTCAACATAGCCTTGTCTTGGGCAAACCCAAATATCTCCTTCTCTTTTCAGTCCTAAATTGATAACCAAATCTTGATGTAAATGCCACTCATTGTTATCAACAGTATTATCAAAGGTTTGGTCAAGTACTAAATATGTTCCGCAAAAAAAATCTGTTTCAAAAATATCTGACTGTGAATATTCACCGAACACAAAGTTTAAACCTTGAGGTCGGCCTCCTCCTAAGTCACTCCAATTTATTTTTTCTGTTTCACCTTTGTTATCAATTGGAATCATTAAAGAACCATGACCAATATATTCTTCTTGATAATCCAAATACCCGTAATCGATATTGTTTTGTATTGATTTTTGAGAACGTAAAGGAACCCAAACTGAATTATCCAATTTTCGTTTCTTTAAATCTTGCATTTCAAACCAGGATTGATTCATTTTCGTTTTGTAAAATTTTAGTGAATATTGCAGATGATAGTAACATGATAACTTCAAAGATATAAAAGATTCTGGTTTTGTGTAAGAAAAAAAGATGCCTAAGCATCTCTATTTCTTTCTTTTCTATCGTTTATACCCATTCCTCTCCTCATAAATCCTACCCCGTAGATGAAAAGCCACAACAAAACCTAAAATTTCATACCATTCCATACATCAAAAATAGAAAAGAATCAAAAAGTTAAGTAGTGCTAAAAGGCTTTAATCCTGAATTGACAAGAGGTTATCCCAATTTGACAAGAAAAAAGAACTTCAAAGGTTATTAAAATTATTCTCGAATTTTATAACATCACTAAACCTGAAGTACAGGAGTTCCGTTCAACACGGACTTCATTGTTCGTGCTACGCACGCAACGAAGCATCCCTTAGCTGTTACCACCAATTTTTTTCTTCTATTTTTTCCAATTTTTCAAAAAGAATTTCTATTTGTTCCTTTTGTAAAAATGGTTCAAAATTATTCAACCATAAATCGTCTTCGAGAATAATATCAACTTTGGATTCTATTAACTTTTTTAGCTCAATATATTTAAAAGTTTTTTCCATTTTTCTTTTAAAATAATTCTCAACTCCAATTCTGTTTTTTTCTAATTCTCCATTGATTAGGTGATAGTTTTCTTCATCTCCTCTGTATGATTCTATAATTAAATTCTCATTTCTTCCTTCAGTCCACGATTTTATCATTTCCTTTTTTATTGGAATTTGAAACTCAGAATTTTCGGGTTTTTCAAAACCTATTTTTGAAACACAAGGATTAAATATTAATCCAGGATAATATTTAATTTCGTCATAGATACCGTTTTCGTGCGTAAAACAATCTCCAATTTCAATTTTGTCCTTATATTTTCGGTATTCGATTTTATTAAATGAGTAATAAGTAGATAATATTTCTTGAGTGAATTTTGGAAATTCGTATAGTAATTTTATGTTTTCATCAATATAATTACTGTCAGTAATAAAATTGAAAATTCTTAAATGATTAGAACTGAAATCAGGACATTTAATAACTCCAATGTGTTCTAAATTTATGTTAGCTTTCTTTGAATAATTATAAGAACCGATTACAGTAGTTTTTCCATCAATTACCAAGAATTTACTGTGTAAAAACCTTTTCGTTGCTTTATCCATAATTTCAATTCCGACGTTTTCAAATTTTTCTTTATAATTCAAAAAAAAATTGTCATTTATTGAGTTGTCATCTACGACTATCTGGATTTGAATCTTTGGATTATTAGTCTTTACGTTTATTAGACAATCCTTAATATCATTGTTGGTAAACCAAGCCATTGCAATTTTTATTGAATGGTTCGATTCATTAATCAATTCGATTATTTTTTTTTCTATTCCTCTGAAATATGCTTTTGTTTCGGACGGCATTTTTTTAAATTGGTGTTAACGGTCTTGTGTATGATTTCGTTGCGTGTTTCATCACTAAAGTTAGTAAATAAATCACAGATAGAAAGTCCGTGAGGACTTTCGTAAGTAGGCTATAACTAGCAATGAATTATACACGTTGTTACCTGTAGTACTTATGCGTGTGATTTCATTTTCCAGTCTATTATATTCCGTTGATTTTTATCTACTGCAACTCCTACTAATATCAATATTTTATTCTTTGAGAAATACTTTTGATAGTATTCCTTTTCTAATATTTGTTCTAAAGCAATTTCCGAATCGTTTTGTTTAAACTCAATAATATGAATGTAATTTTTAGTTTCAATTACTGAATCAATTCTACCTTTATTAGTTTCTACTTCGGAATGAATTTCGAAATCAAGTAAAGTCAATAAAAAATGGATATGGCTATGAAAATATCCTTCAGTTATTTTCATATCGTATGGTAGGGAGGCAAATACTCCTTGTAAGATTTTAAAAAATTCAAACAAGTCATTTTTGGTTATACACTCTTTTAAATTACTTAAAGTTTGAAATTTTACAGGTAGAATTTCCTCTCCATTATTTTCGTCAATTTCTGTTAATCCACCATTTTCAATGAATTTTACTTTTATTTGTTCACGAAGGTCAACTATAGCTCTTTGTTTTCCAAGATGCTCTGCAATCTCACTTTTCTTTATTAAATGTTCGAAATTTGAGCTTATAGTTCCTTGAATAACTGCATTTATTCGTTCAATTTTGTATGGTATTCCAAAAAGTTTTTTCCAAACTATTGTTACTTCGTTTTTATTGTCCTTGGTTTTTAATTCTTCTTCTTGGTTATGGAAATTTACAGTTTCTGGGATTGCATTAATTACATTAATTATATTTCCTCCGAGTTTCAATGAATGGTCAAATAAATCGATGATTTTTTTATCTAATTCGCTGTTGACCATAAGTCCTCCAACAAGGTTGATTATTCCTAATTGGAATTTAGTAGCATATTGTTTGTCGACAGCATTTATATAAATTTTGTCTAAAGACTCAAATAAATCATCATATTGTTCTTTATAAGATTTGTCAAAAATCTTGATTAATTCTTCGTCTTTCATTTATTGCACGATGTTTTTTTCGTATTACAGGTAACTAGTATATAGGTCTAATAAAAGCGGAACTATCACTCCAATTTTAGATGGACAGCTCTGCCAGCGGTCAAACTATATTACTTATCAAATATATTTATTTTTTCTTACAAATCATCCTGAATTGACAAGTTCATAAACAAAAATAGATGCCCAAGCATCTATTTCTTCCTTTTCCACTTATCATTTCGTTTATACCCATTCTTCTCCTCATAAATCCTACCCCTCAAATAAAGACCCAAAAACCAAGCAACAACAAAACCAATTATTTCCCACCATTCCATAACTAAATTTTAAAATTTAGCTCAAAATAATAAGCGAAATTTTATTCTTGTATGCATTTCCAAAGTTTAACTATGCAAAAACGAAACGAACAATAAATTAGTATTAATTATAAAAAAAGATGCTTTACAGCATCTTCATGAGTTATCATTTCTTCTTCGGCACAGGTGGCTTTAATGACGGCGTATTGCCTGGTGTGTCTTTATTATCGCGTTGTCTTCTATCTGGTTGTCCTGTTGAGTCTGCTATTCTTTTAGGTCCTGGTTTAAGTGCCATAATTTTAAGTTTTAATTGGTTATATATTCAAATGTATTAAAAATTTTGTAACTAACACATAATCTGTAAGATATATATTAAACTGTTAAACGAAATTTCGTCTTATCTAAATAATATTTAATTTAAACTCTAACTTCATTTTCTTTAAATAACTCCCTCATATCGCTTTCAAGAAATTTATATACCCAATTTCTAATCACGCAATATTCATCAACTTTCGCAGTGTTTAATCGATCAACCGTTTTTACAGGATATCCATAATCGTTGCGTATTCGCAAAATAAAATCTAGTGTAAATGCCCTAAGACTTTGAAGTCCTATACTCGTAAACGCTTCATCAGACTCGCTACTATCCTTAAAATGAATTTCATATTCACCAGTTTGAGAAGGGCGATATCCAAAAGTACCCCATTTAAGAATATCAGAGTCCTTCATATAAAAGAAATACTCATGTGGAATGGTTGCATAAAAATCAAATTCGTCTTTATAAGTGGGGAAACAATAATCAACAAATTCTTTATAAGCCAGTTCTAAATATCTAAAGAACTCTGAAACATAATGTTTTGCCTGAATTTCACTAAACTGTGCTATTCTAACATAATTCCAATTGTCTTTTCGGTTTTGCTCATAGAACTCTTTAGCTTGATTTATTAATACATCTGGTAACGGTAAATAATGTTCAACAATTTGATCATAGCCTTTTTCAAGCAATATTTGTGTAGCCTTGAATAATTCTTCAAAAGGAGCAACATCTCCCATTCCTTTAATTTTTGGAATATTAATATTTTCTTGTAATGCTTTTTCAATTGTTTCTTCCATTACTGCACGACCCAAATTTTTGTATCTGTAAAATTCAGTCAGTCGAAATCTATTTATCCTATGCTGTAAGTCTCTTAAATCTATTGGATAAATCTCTTTGAATCTTGGCATATAAAATTCTTCAATTTTATTATCAAAATATAACCTTTTATAATAATGATAAAGAATTACAGCAACTTCTTCCATTAATAAAACATCAGAATTGTAAGCCGTAAATCCACCTTTTTTAAGTATTTTCTTCAGCTCTTCGAATATATTTTTCTTAACGATTCTGTCCTGATCTTTGACAAGTAAAGATGTATTGCTACCATGTAAAGTTTTAATTCCTTTTTCCCACCATAAATCGTAACCACTGTTTGAAAAATCTTTGAAATTTGAATAAGAAATCTTTTGAGTTGAATTCGGAGCCATACGAAAAAGTGCATAACCATCATTTTTGATTAAATCATTGGGTAGCATTATTCCAATTTCGCAATCCGTGTTAGGATCAAACTTATGTTTAAACTTTCTAAAATTTTCATCCAGGTAGGAGTTATGACTTATAACGTATTCCAATGATTTATCTTGTTTAAATTTTACTAAGGTTCTCAGATGAGAAGTACTAGCATTTTCGATATAAAAATCCAATGCACTTTTACCGATGTGGTTTTGATAGAAATCAAAAAGTACATTGTAAAATTCGTCATCAGAAAGTTTATCCAGTTTATAAGAATGAAAACAAATTATATAATCACGAATTTTTGAATAGTAGAACGAAACATTATATGAATCGTCCTTATTAGACTTGATAAGAATGTTTTTGGTAAATAAATCTTCAGGAATATTGTTATCAAGGGAGAAATCTAATTTTTCAAGTAAATGGTTCACATCTAAACCTTCGTCTTTATATGCTGCCCACGAATCGTATTTATAATTAAGAATTATTTTGCCAATAGCTGAAAGTATTCTCAAACCGGATATATAACCAATATTTGTTTCATTTAGTGATTGGTTTAAATATTTGTTTATTAGGTTTTTATCACTAATGTTTTCTGGTATATTTTTATTGCAATATACCTCACTGAAAATTTTCAAAAAAAATCCATTTTTTAATTCCTTAAGTAAAGAGTTTGATATGACCCCTTTAAAGCCAAATGCTTTTTGATATAATGGAATTATCTCTGCTAGTTCTTTATCTGAAAAATCCTTTAGTTCAAAACCTGGATTATTATCCAAATCACTTATTGTATCATGGTATTTACTTAACTCTTCATAAAGATGAGTTGGATTATTTTTTATTTTTAAAATTGTGTTCCAAACATTTGATTTGCAGCTAACAATAATTTTTATTTTATCAAGATTTTTAGTAATCAAAGCAATTTCACTTAGTTCAACTGCGATATTAGAATTTGTACTTTCATCTATTGCATCAATAAAAACGAGAACATCTTTGTTAGCAAATCTTCCAATCTCATCCAGTTTTTTTAGAACCACATCCGATTCACTTCTACCAGAGAAAGCAATATTCAAATCTTGTGAAATACATTCTAAAGGAGAGTTTATTATAGCAGCATTATAGAATAAAACAAACTTATCTTCTAAGTTTCGAACAGCTAATGAACAAATAGTATTTGTTTTGCCAACCCCAGCATTACCCACTAGCCCAAATATTGACTCCGGCGAATCTAAAAAGTTATCAAATGCAGCTTGTAATTCATTACGTTGAACATAAAGTTCTTTGACAAATTTGGAGTAGGAGCTATTTATATCTCCTATAATTGAACCCATTCTATCATACACTTGGGATTCGCAAAATACTTTTAAATTTTCTGTTGATAGCGAAATAAAATTCTTTAGGGCTTCATATCTAATCCTAAGATCTTCTTCTGTAGATAAACTATAACCATTTGTCAAAAAAACAGACTGGTCAGAGATGTTTCCTTTTAGTTCTTTTCTAGTAATCGAATCAAAAATCCTAGTTTGTTTTCCATTACTAACGATTGTAAATGGAGCTATATCATCTAACAATAATCTAGCATATGAAATTCCTTGGTCTATATCATTCTGTGTTATTTTAATTGAATCATTTTTTAGTTCAATTACAAATAGATTTTTACCATTCTTTTTACAAAGTATATCTGATCTTCCTGTAACATGCTTTCTCTTTCCAAGTCGTATAATAAAAGTATACTCTAAAAATATCTCTGAAATATCAAATCCTAAATCTTGTAAGTATGGTAATAATATTTTACCTCTAATATCTTCTTCATTCATAAATGTTATTTAACAAGAAAAATGTTTTAATTACTGAAATAGTAACTAGTCAAAGATATTTAAATTTTGAGTATAAGCAAGTTTTAAAAATAATATAAAAAAGACAATCAAGTATATAATTTCTTCCACTTTCTTGTATTTTACCATCCCATTCACCAAAAATAGAACAGAATCAAAAAGTGAAGTAGTGCTAAAAGGCTTTAATCTCGAATTGACAAGTTGTTATCCCAATTTGACAAGTAAAAAAGAACATCAAAAATTATTGAATTACTCGTCAAATTTTGCAACATCATTAAACTGAAGGTATAGCAGTTCCGTTCAACACGAGTTTCATTGTTGGCTCTTCTACGAGCTCAACGAAATTCTAGATGTTAGCAGTAGTTTTTATTGTTCTTTCCACCAATCGAAAGATAATTCGGCTGGCACATCATTTAAATGATCAAGTTTTCGGGCTAATAACCTTCTCAAACTTTGTCCTTCAGCATCTTCAATTGACAATTTGATAATATACGAACTAAAATATTTTTCAAGTTGTTTCTGCAAAATTGTTCTATTAATTTTTTTTGTTTTGTCGGATTCATTGTAAAACAAAAATTTTGTAACGTCATCTTTTTCAGGTTCTGCTGCAGAAATTAACCAATCTTCTTTTGTTCTGGCTTCATGCATAAGCCCACAACGAACTTTTCCATAAAATTCCTTTGCATCAAAAATTGGATGAGAAGTAATAATATTTGTTTCTTTATCTTTCATAAAAAATTGATTTTCAAAGACATCTTCACTTTCTAAAAATTCCACAAAGCATTTATCACTATCATAATATTCGTAGGTTGGTCTTTTCTCACCTTTCTTCGGACGTTTGTGTGTGTGTATTTTTCCTTGTTTAAATGCTGCAAACATTTCAATTAGTGCACATTGTAATGTCAATACAGAGAATCCTTCTCCTTTTCTATTATTTGGTCTTAAAATATCATTTATGGGCACAAAATAAAAATCCTTAATTCTATTTTCAAAAAGTTTTATTATAGTTTTCCAGTCTTCTGAATAACCATATGAACCATTTAATTCTATTCTATGTTTCAACCAAGTTTGTTTGTCCAAAATCTGTCTTCCCATTTTTATCATGAATTTTTTAATATTACTGCTAATGTTTTGCTAATAAAGCGGGTTTGGGTGTAAATTAAGCACATTATTTGGATTTGCCAATCATCCCAAATACAAAACCAACTTTCTGTTAAGCCTAATGTCCAAATCCTTTGTAATAGCTGTGTGTGCCCTGCATCCGCAGGACACACCCCGAAAGCTTTTCAAATAGTTCAAAAATACAAATTTGGATTACAAAAACTAATCTTCGGGGTGTTATTTTTCCAGAGGGTGTGAGTCCCTTAACCGCGAGGGTAACGTCTCGAAGGTTTAGTAAGCTGCAAGGTGGTTTATCGTGAGGTATGCACTGAAGGAAGCAGGACTACAAAATCCGGTACTGACGAACAGAAATGTCATAAGAGGCAATTTAAAGCGGATAAGCGTCCACAGCAACGCAACGTCCAAAGAATACCAAAACTTTAATTTGTAGATGACGCAGGCATTGGAGGAAGGAAAAAGCGGTTACCAGGGGAGGTCTCTTAGATTACGAGTTAATCACAAAGAGAAGTCAGCAGAGGTCATAGTACTTGAAAGCAACGAGGTGCGAATAGATACCGCATAGGACTCACAAACAAGGAAGGACTGAACGTAAAGAGGTTTTCAATAAGTAACGGAATTCGCCACGGCGAATAGCCCTACTTAACGAAAACAGGTTAAAACAAAACTAAAATGATTGAAAAAGTAGTACATCCTTACAACTTCCAAAAAGCACTGGAACACGTCATTGCCAACAAAGGTAGTGCAGGTGTTGATGGCGTTTCTATCAAAGAACTCCGCAAGGTATTCTCAGAAAAGAAAGACCAGCTAATAACGGAAATCAAACAAGGAAACTACCAAGCTCAACCCATTTTAGGAATCGAAATCCCAAAGGGAAACGGAAAAACCCGACTATTGGGTGTTCCCACAACAAGCGAACGAGCACTGCAACAAGCGGTTTCACAGAGCATCGCACCATTATTTGAACCCGAATTCAAACCCAACAGTTTTGGATTTAGACCCAACAAAAATGCCCGACAAGCCGTTGGACAAGCACGGGACTACATCCATTCAGGACTCAACCACATTGTGGATATTGACCTGAAAAACTTCTTTGATGAAGTGAACCATTGTTTAGTTCTGAATTTGGTATTCCGAAAAGTGAAATGCAAAACCACGATGCAACTCATTCGCAAGTGGCTTCGAGCACCGATTAAAATCAACGGAAAACTATGTAAACGAAGAAAAGGCGTACCGCAAGGCTCCCCTTTAAGTCCACTGTTGTCAAACATCCTACTCCATCAATTGGATAAAGAAATGACCCGACGCGGACATAAATTCGTACGTTACGCTGATGATTTTAGTATCTACTGCAAGAGCCACAATCAAGCGAAAGCTACGAGTGTAGTGATTGAAAAGTTCCTTAAGAACAAGCTCAAACTAACCATCAACAAGGAAAAGAGTGGGATTAGAAAACCCTCTAACTTTACGTTACTTGGCTTTGGTTTTGTACCTGTTTACAATAAAGGAAGCAAGAATCAATACCAACTTGTAGTAGCAGAAAAGGCATGGAAAAACCTAAAGATGCGTCTCAAAAGCATCACCCGTAAAACCACCCCAGCCAAATTTGAAGAACGCATCACCAAGATAAAAGAAGTCCAACGAGGATGGTTAAACTATTTTCGTGGAACGAACATCATGGGAAAACTGCGAGACATTGATGGTTGGCTTAGAAATCGACTTCGCTACTGCATTTGGACTGATTGGAAGAAACCTGAAAGAAAGAGGAAAAACCTGATTCGATTAGGTGTAGACCAAGACCACGCCTACATGTGGAGCAGAACTCGAAAAGGCGGTTGGGCAATTGCACAAAGTCCTATTTTAGGCACGACCATTACCTTGAAACGCTTGAAACAAAAAGGATACGAATCCTTAACGGAAATCTACATTCAACTCAACCCATCTCTTTGCGAACCGCCGAGTACGTGACCCGTATGCTCGGTGGTGTGAGAGGTTCTCCCTGTCAGTTTCTGGCAGGGCAGTCTACTCGATTATGTGACGCTTTTAGTTGTCAAATAGGTGATGTTTTTGCATAACTAAGTTCTCTCTTTTTATTGCTTCATCGAACAAGTAACCTGTATAAAAATTTATGCTTTCTAAATTTTCGTCAAGTAAATCTAAGCAATTCTTAACGAATGAATTTGAATTAAAAAAGATCGCACTTATAAGAAAAGTTTCCTTTAGTAAATCTCCAATCTCTATTACTATTCCGTTTTCTAGAGCAACATTTTGGTAATGTTGTATAATGTAAGATATTCTAATTAATGAATGTGGATGAGTCTTTTGGTCCAAATAAAAGTTATCAATATACTTGTCATTTTTATCAAACTCTCTATTGTAGAAAAGTAGAAAAGTAATTAAAATTGATGATAGACCTACGGATAATAAATTTTTTAAATTTTTAGAGTTTTTATTATCATGATTTAGATTTTCAAAATAATCTAATAAATGATATAGAACAAATTGACAACCATTCAAATCAGAATCATATTCCAAAATATGTTGTTCAGGAATAAAAAGTTGTGGATTTTCTGGTATTTCATTTAAAGAGAAATTACCATCTTTTTTTTGAACTAAATGAGCAAATTCGTGGTAATAGGTAAAAAGGATGGAACTTTGAAACATTATGTATTCTAAACTTACATTAAATCTTTTTGATAATTCTATATAATCTGTTAGTCTTTCATTTTCAAAAATTGATTTTTTTAAATTCAATCTATCATTAAGTTTAATGACAAGCTCACTTGATATATACATTATGTACTTACCATCGTTGAGAGTTGCACCAGCGTTTACTAAATTTTCTTTGTCATAAAAGAACAAGTAAGAAGGTTCAATATCAAATTTTGGGCTGTTGATTGCTAAATTTTCATAACAAAACTTGAAGAGATTAAGGTATAACTCTTTATTCACATTTTTCTCTAAATCTAGAATATCAGAAGTTAATACTTTAGTATTTTCAACTATTCTTGTAGAGTTTTCTTGATAAAGATTCATCTTAATTTATGGTTAGTTGTTAAAAATTTCGCATAACTTGTATATGTACGAGACAAACCTTCGTAAATACATCCACATATATCTAGGTTGGCGAAAGTTTGTTTTACAATATTTGTATTTAAAAAAGATGCCTAAGAATCTTTTTTAAATTTAGATAATAAATCATAATTTTTTACAACTGTTTTCTTTAAAAATTCATAGTAGTCTCTTTTCTCCTGATTTAGTTTAACTTCAAGCTTGAGCGATTCTTCTATAATTTTTAATAATTCATCTTTGGTTTTCAAAATAAATAACTCATGAAAATTTACTTCTAATTTCTCCGCTATATAGTAGATTTTATCCCAACCGCTAATATTTTCAAAACGTTCAACTCTACCAATCATTACTGATGTATATCCAAGAGACGATCCTAAATCTTGCTGAGACAATTTCGAAAACAATCGAGCATATCTAAGAACACATCCAATCTGGATATTTAATATTTCTAATTCAATTTTTTTATATTCTCTCATGAAGTAAAATTTGAAAAAAAGAGAGAAATTATTCGATACATATTTGTATCGTATAACTTTTTTATTATATTTGTCAAAATAATTATGTCTTAAAGATGTAATTTTGCGATTCTTCATATGAATACTTGAAGCATTCGCTTTGAATCTCGACTTTGAAAACTGGTAATTTTTGCAACGAGATGATAAGTATGATGCTCACGTCAATACCGGCGTGGGCTCTCTTATTGTTGCAGGGTATACCAGTACCTCAAAGTCAGTAAGTTGAGTTCCACGCTTTTTGTTTTCCCACGTAGGTGGGAATCTTGAAATCCCTATAAATAAGGGAACCTCATCCAAAAGAATCAAGAACTCCTCAAAAAAAATAGCCAGCATTGGCTATTCCTCAGATTCTCAGCACTGCTTTTTTTTCAAAAAGTGTCGCGTAATGATCATATCATTTAATTTTTTTTAGTTAGTTGGAAAGATGTCGCTCAACCTTGCCTACAACAAGTACGGGCGGCATATTTTCCTTAACCTTTAAAACCAATGCCTATGCAATAAAAAAAATGGAATACTCCAAAGTTGAAAACAAAACCAAAAAAATCGGCACCAATCATTCCAATCTGTGGCAAAAAAAAGCGAAGCGTAAAAAATCCGTGGAAATCTGCCAAATCAGCGTCATCTGCGTGCCAAAACCTAGAGCAAAGCGAACAAAACCAATTGCCTATGCAATAAAAAAACATGGTTCGACTTTCGAACTTTTGACTTTTGACTTTCAACTTTCGACTCAAAAAAAAGCCCTCTAGCCTGCGACCAAACATTCTAGAGAGCAAGTACTAACAAAACCAAAGTTTCATTAAAACCATTTCAAAAGTATGAATAAAAATCAACTTTTCAAGTTTGGGGCAGCCACACTTTTGCCCAAACTAGTCGTAATCTTCTCCCTGCTGTTCATAACAGCCAGTTATGCCCAAACCAATACGATAAAAGGAAACGTAACGGATACTAGCGGCAGTTTACCAGGGGTCAACGTAATAATAAAAGGAGGAGAAAAAGGAACCCTAACCGATTTCAACGGTCAGTATCAAATAACAGTAAGATCCACAGACACACTAGTGTTTTCATATATGGGCTACAAAACAAAGGAGGTACCCATTGCCAATCGTACAGTAATAAATGTAGCCTTGCAAGAAGACACCACACAACTCAAAGAAATAGTCCTCAATGCAGGGTATTACTCGGTAAAAGACAAAGAACGCACTGGTAGCATAGCAAGAATCTCCGCAAAAGACATAGAAACACAACCCGTACCAAACGTTTTAGCAACCATGCAAGGACGAATGGCAGGCGTAAACATAGTCCAAGAAACAGGTATTGCCGGTGGTGGATTCAAAATAAATATTAGAGGAGTCAATAGTTTAAGAGAAGATGCTAACAATCCACTCTACATTATAGATGGTGTTCCCTACAGCACAGATGCCATTAGCGATCCACAAACCTCAACCTCAACAATCGGAAACGGCAATCCTCTGGCAAGCATCAACCCAAATGATATCGAAAGCATTGAAGTGCTAAAAGATGCCGATGCCACAGCCATTTATGGTTCCCGAGGGGCTAACGGAGTAGTGTTAATCACCACCAAGAAAGGAAAGTCCGGCAAAACAAGCTTCACAGTCACTACCAGTTCAGCTGTGGGTTCTGTAAGCAAAATGCTGGACTTAATGAATACCGAACAATACCTGCAAATGAGAAAGAAAGCATTTGCCAATGACGGCATAACAAACTTTCCCGCAAATGCCCATGATGTCAACGGCAACTGGGATCAAAACCGCTACACCAATTGGCAAAAAGTCTTAATCGGTGGCACGGCAGAAATCAACACCATACAAGCAACTCTAAGCGGTGGAAACCAACAAACCAGTTTTCTAGTGAGCGGAAATTACAGAACCGAAAGCAGTGTATTTCCCGGAGATTTTTTGTACAAACGAGGAGGAGCGCGTCTAAATATGAATCACCGCTCGGAAGACAATAAATTTACAGTCCAATTTTCAGGCAGCTACACAGCACAAAACAACGATTTGCCTTGGATAGACTATGTAACCTTATCCCGCCAATTAGCACCCAATGCACCGGAACTTTATGATGCAGAAGGAAATTTAAATTGGGAAAATAACACTTGGACAAACCCACTCTCAAACAACGTAAGAAAGTGCCTAACCTTCACAACCGATTTAATCGCAAACACAGTACTTTCGTATAAACTGGCAGATAATTTAGTCCTAAAATCAAGCTTTGGAATCTCCGACCTAAACAACGAGGATAGTCGGGCAACACCTTCTTCCACCTACAATCCTTCATACAATTTAAGCAGTCAATATTCATCCATTTACCTAAACAGTTTGCGAAGACGTTCCTGGATCATGGAACCCCAAGTAACATGGAATAAAGAATTTGAAAAGGCAACACTAGACATCTTGGTGGGAGCAACGTTCCAAAAGCAATCCAGTGCCAAACAACTGGCGTTAGCAACAGGTTTTTCAAGCAACAGCCTCTTATATGATTTGTCGGCCGCTTCACAAGTCTTAATCAGAAACAACGAGCAAATAGAATACAAGTACCAAGCCTTCTTTGGAAGAGCAAATTATACCTACGAAAAAAAATACATACTGAACCTTACAGCCAGAAGAGACGGTTCAAGCCGTTTCAGCACCGGTAATCAGTTTTCTACCTTCGGGGCAATTGGTACTGCTTGGCTTTTCCATAAAGAAGATTTTTTAAAAGGTACAGAAGCGTTTCTTAGTTTTGGAAAACTGAGAGCCAGCTACGGAACAACAGGTAGTGACCAAATTGGAGATTACCAATACCTAAACACCTATTCATCTTCCGGAATTAGTTACGGAGGAAGCATCGGTCTGCAACCTTCTAGATTGTACAATCCCAACTTTGGATGGGAGTCTAATAAAAAAATTGAAGCGGCATTAGAACTGGGTTTTTTAAACGACCGCATACTGCTCACTGCGGCAACGTACAGAAACCGTTCTTCCAATCAATTGGTGGGCTTACCACTACCTGGAACCACAGGTTTCACCTCCATTCAAACCAATTTAAACGCTACGGTGGAGAATCGTGGAATAGAGTTCACCCTAAGAACAGAAAACATCCAAAACGATAATTTTTCATGGATTTCAAATTTCAACATCACCAAAGCAGGCAATAAATTACTCGCATTTCCGGGATTAGAAACCTCAGCATACCGCAATCAATATGTAGTCGGTCAACCAACAACGATTCAAAAATTATTTCAATTTACAGGCGTTGACCCGCAAACAGGACTATATCAGTTCACCGATTTTAATGGGGATGGAATAATTTCATACGAATACGATCGCCAAGTAGTCAAAGATGTCAATCCTGATTTCTATGGTGGACTGCAAAATGTACTAACCTACAAAGGATTCCAACTGGATTTCTTGTTTCAGTTTGTCAAACAGCAGAACTTCAATTTTGCCAATACCCAAAAGTTTGCAGGACACTTCATCAACCAACCAATCGAGTACC
Source organism: uncultured Flavobacterium sp. (assembly GCF_963975515.1). GTDB lineage: Bacteria > Bacteroidota > Bacteroidia > Flavobacteriales > Flavobacteriaceae > Flavobacterium. The sequence goes on along the minus strand of NZ_CAXBGY010000001.1, from coordinate 479,042 downwards.
TAAACAGTTGGCAAGAACCAGGCGATACAGCTTCATATCAATTATTTGCCACCAACGCAAACCAACAAGCAACCCAGCGAAGTGATTTCTTTGGTTTAAGCAATGCGGCGGTTAGTGATGCCTCATTCATCAGATTAAAAAATATTTCGTTAGCCTATACACTACCAAAAAGTATACTGCCTAACATAGGGTGTCGCTTGGCATTGGAAGGACAAAACCTGCTAACCTTTACCAAATATAAAGGAGCTGATCCTGAATTCACACAAGGAGGCTTACTACCACCTTTAAAGATATATGCATTGAATGTTCAACTTACTTTTTAATGAAAAATACCATGAAAAATCAAATCAAAAAATACACTTTACAGCTAATAATGGTAATACTAGCAGTAACGATACAGGCATGTGACGATTTTGTTACAGTAGACGCACCAAATTCACAATTAACAACACCGGCAGTTTTTGAAGATGCCTTAACAGCAACGGTAGCATTAACAGATATCTATGCAAAAATGCGTGAAAATGGCTTTCTTTCCGGCAGACCCAATGGCTTCACTTGCTTAGCAGGTACATATAGCGATGAGCTGATTTCGTTTGAAATGGGAAACAATACCTCAGAAAGCTTTTTCAACAATGCGTTATTGTCAACCAATGCAAGTATCAATACACTTTGGCGAAACAGTTACAACCAAATCTATGCGGCTAATGCCGTAATAGAAGGGGTCGATAATGCAACGGCTCTGTCAGAAGCGGTAAAAAATCAAATCAAAGGAGAAGCGTTGTTCATTAGAGCCTTGCTACACTTTCAGTTAATGTCCGTTTTTGGCGATGTACCATATATCACAACTACAGACTACAATCAAAACAGTACAGTGGAACGCATGGACACAGAACAGGTATTTCAACAACTAATTTCCGATTTAGAAAATGCAATCACTAGAGTAAATATAACATATCTCGATTCGGGAAGAATCCGTCCCAATAAGGCGGCCATTCAGGCATTATTAGCAAGAGTATATTTATACCATGGCGACTATGCAGAAGCGTCTAATATGGCTTCCGCTGTGCTAAATGAAACTGCATTATACCAATTAGAACAGAACCTAAACGAAGAGTTTTTAAAACAATCCAGTGCAACAATTTGGCAATTATCTCCAGGGGCAACAGGTGCCAACACCTATGAAGGAAATTCTTTTATATTCTTCACGGGGCCACCAAGTAAGTTTGCATTATCAGCAGAGCTAGTGGCTCAATTCGAAAACAATGATTTGCGAAAGCTGCATTGGGTGAAACAAATAACAAATGGCAGCCAGGTTTGGTATCATGCATACAAGTACAAAAAAGATATGGCAACACCTTCCTCTGTGGAAAACTCCATTGTCTTGCGATTGGCAGAGCAGTATTTAATTCGTGCCGAGGCAAGAGCCAAACAAGGAGAGCTCATTGGTGCCAAAGAAGACCTAAATACAATCAGACAGCGAGCAGGACTTCCCAACACGTTTGCTATAACGGCAGAAGAAATCCTAACGGCCATACAGCAAGAACGTAGGTTAGAATTATTCACCGAGTTAGGACATCGCTTTTTAGACTTAAAACGATTAGGGCAACTAGATACAGTTTTAGGAAGTAAACCGGGTTGGTCAAACACAGATCAATTATGGCCATTGCCACAAGCAGAAATGGATGCAAATCCTTTTTTAGTACCTCAAAATCCAGGCTACTAATATGAAAGTACAAGAGATAAAAAAGATAAAACGAACGGGCTACAAGCTTATGCTTATAATGCTCCTAACAGGCTACGCTTACAGTCAAGCACAACACAAAAAGCCAATAACAGAAGCCGATTATAAAACATGGGGAACCATGTTCAAGCACACCGTTTCAGATAAGGGGTCTTGGGCAACAGCCTACATGCATTATGAAGATAGTCCCGACACATTGCACATTGTCCAAACAAATGGGAAGAAAACGTATAAAGTGGCCCATCCAAGAGAAGGACATTTTTTTGGGGAAAACAAATATGCAGTAGTAGATGAAACAAATACCTTATGCTTGTTAGACTTAATAACAGGTTTTCAACAAAGAATTCCAGACGTAAAGGCATTTGCTGTGACAGCCCAACACAACTATTTAATCACACTCGAAAACAAACCCAATCAAAAAGAAATGTGCATCCGAAATGACAAAGGGCAAGTAATAGAAACTGTAAAGGGAATAACAGCCTTTAAAATGAGTCCATCTACTAAGGCAATGGTAGGTATGGGTAGTTCTGAAGGGGAAAGCCAACTCTATTGGATTAATCTGGATAAGACCATAACAAAAACGGTGATAGAAAAAGAACCTTCACAGCAATGGTCAAATGCTACATGGAGTGCAAGCAGTCGTTCATTTGCTTATCTAAAAAAAGAAAAGGACAACGCAGAGGCAAGCATTTGTTTTTATGACGTATCAACTAAACAAAAAAGACAATTCAATAAGGAATCGTTGAACTTTCCTAAAGACTATTCTTTGGAGATAGACAACATAAACCTATCGATTTCACCGGATGACAAACGTGTGGTTCTGGCAGTCCGCAAACAACAAAGCAGCGATCCTTCGTCAAAAATTGTAGAGATATGGTACGGAACGGATGGCATGGTCTATCCCAAAAGAAAAAAAATAGCAGCAATTGAACAAACCATTCGATATGGCGTTTGGTGGCCACAAGAGGATAAATATCAATTCATAACAAGTGATAGTAAGCCTTTTTACCTCCTAAATCCCACTATGGATTATGCAATTAACTACAGTAGTTCAGATAAAGAACCACACTACACCATGAAACCACTAGTGGACTATTATGTAAAAAATCTGGAAACTGGAGAAGAAAAACTAGTAGTTGAAAATCAATCCAGTGCCGAGGGATTCATAAGTTTTTCTCCCAACGGCCACTATATAGCCTATTGCAAGGAAACAAGTTGGCAATTGTTCGATCTAAAAAATCAAAAAAACATACCGCTCCCAAACACCGTTTCAATAAACTGGAATAGTTTGGATTACGGCAAAAAAAGTGCGTACCGTTTTGGAGGTTGGGGAGCAAACCACGATGGCCTATTGCTATATGATCAATACGATGTTTGGAAAATACCGTTCAATGGAACAAAACCTATTCGTTTAACAAACGGTAGAGAAAAAGAAATCACGTTTAGGATAATACATTTTACAAGAAACAACGTAGAAAAGTTTTCAGGAAGCGTAGAAGTCGATACAACAAAAGACATGGTACTTTCAGCTACTGGTGAAAATGCTACGGGCTATTTTATTAGAAAACCAAATGGAACAATCAAACCGATGGTTTACAACGATTACTTAAACAAAGAGATACAAAAAGCTTCGGATGCACCATGCTATGTGTATCAATCCCAACATTTTTCTCAGCCACAAGCATTAAATAAGTATGATGCAAAAACAGAGGAATCAAACAAGGTCTACCAAAGCAACCCACACTACCAGAACTATTTGTGGGGCAAACAGGAACAGATACAGTACAAAAATGCCAAAAGCGAAACACTGAAAGGCATTTTATATTATCCAATTGAGTACGATGTAAACAAAAAATACCCAATGGTGGTTTCTATTTACGAAGAACTCAATTATTTAAAGCACTATTATTTTAGTCCAACGAAGTACAATACATCAGGTTTTAATGTTACAAATTTAACCAATCAAGGCTATTTTGTATTACTACCAGACATTGAGTATGAATTAGGGAGTCCGGGCATATCGGCAACGGATTGTGTAGTAGCAGCAACCAATGAAGTACTTCGCAAAGACATCGTATCACCAGATAAAATAGCTTTAATAGGACATTCCTTTGGAGGGTATGAAACGAATTTCATTAGTACACAAACCGTCCTTTTCAAGACGGCGATATCGGGAGCATCTGTTTTCGACTTACCAAGTTGGTACCTGTCAATAAGCAATAGTACTGGAGATCCCGAAATGTGGCGTTTTGAAAGTCAACAATGGCGAATGGGAAATTCCTTATATAACGACAGAGAAGGGTATGAGCGTAATTCACCCTCAACGTGGGTTGAAAATATAAATACTCCTATACTACTTTGGACAGGAGAAAAAGACCCACAAATAAATCCGAATCAAACCATCGCATTTTATCTTGCACTACGAAGGCTCAATAAAGATGTCATTTTACTCAATTATGCCAATGAATCACATTCATTGCTAAAAAAAGAAAGTCAAGTAGATTTGTACTACCGTTTTAATGATTGGTTAAACTACCATCTAAAAGACCAGTCACCTGCTGAATGGATAATAAAGGGTACTAAATAATAAATGCAGGCTATATAGAATACAGCCTGCATAAATTTAACGCATCCTTACTATGGTCTATGCGTCAATACTTCTCCACAAAAAGAAGCTGGTGTAGGTTTACCAAACAATTGGTCAGACCCACTCATACAAATCACAGATCCTTCATTATTACAATCTGCAATATACTCACACTCTATCGGTGAAACTTGTTTCCAACCTTGAACGGCCAAAGTAGCCGAACTAGAGTTTGAATTACTGGTACTCACAGCACCAGCAGAAGCCAAGGCAAAAGCAAATACAGGTAGTATTGCTTTTAAAAATACATTTTTCATATGTGTTAAATTTTGGTTTATAATAGTGATCTACTCTTTTCTACAGGTTTTCGATCTTATCCCTGTAACCGGCCGGTTAATCTTTAGTAAGTTTGATAATGTTTCCGAATTTCGTTCCCTAAGGAATAAGAAACAATATGGGTTCCTATAAGGGCATAAAAATGGGTATCTGTAACGACAATATCATTTAGTGTAACTCCATCAATGTTTTTAATGTAAAAACTAATCAAATACCTTTGACTACTGATATCATAAACATCGATAACACTAGATTGATCCCAAACTTTTTTCACATCAAATCGTCCAGGCAATGTTGAGTTTACAAATAATAAATTGTTGTGCAAAGCACTGATTCGGTTAACCATCTGTGGTGGTGCCGAAAACTTTTTTTGATTACGATGCTTAACATAGGTCACTTTAATTTTTGCTTGACTCGTGGTATCAATAGTATTGCCTTTATAAAGTAATGTAAGATTCTTATCAGCAACCACATATTGATTTCGGTAATAGTAGAGATAAACAAATTTTTGTTGGGCTGCACTATAGTGCAAGGTACCATCGGTATCAAATAGACCATCGATTTGCTTTTCCAATAAAGCAGGAGCAAACTTTTGTATCGTACCATTTTGCAACGAAAGTATAGCTAACACATTTTCTCCCGAATTATTGATGGTTCGTATAACTAAACGGGTAGAATCGATTACTTCAGCTTTAGTAAAACCATAAGCTTTGTCTGAAAGTAATCGTGCTTGGGTAGTAGCCAAATCTCCTTGAAACAAACACGGCACAGTGCCATCCCACAAATAAAAATACGGAGGATGCACCCGCAATTGTATAGAGCGAAACGGATATAAAGTGTCCGAAATAGCAATGTGATAACTTTGAGTACTCTTTAAATCAGCAGATAATTCAGTAATAAGTGCAGGGGCAGTTCTATTCCCCAAATAAATTTTAGCGGTACTTTTTCCTGCAAAATAATAGCTATTAAAAGCTAAATCTTTCGTAGTAGCAAGCTGTACGGTTTTAGGAATATAGTTTCTAACAAAATTATTATGCTTGTGAATAATATAATCCGAAGTAAGAAACAAAAGCACTACCAGAAAAAAACCAACCAAAACAATAAGTAAGCTTCGAATGACATACGACCTTTTAGTATTTTGCAGCAAAAACAAGGCAAATAAGGATAGTAAAGTAAAAAATAGATTAAAATACAAATGCTCATGCCAGTTCATCTTTTCAAGGATGCCTCCACAAGAACACGGCACATAGGAACTATAGTTTAAAATTAAGTAAATATAACTGCTAAACAGGACCATCAGACCCAAAGAAGCATACAGTCCTATCACTCTAAATTGTTTTACAGCCAGCAAAACAGCAATCACAAGTTCCAAAAGAGGAATCATCCAAACAACAAAACCAGCATAAGCACTCAACAAAGGCGATTGACCCAACTGCACCTGGAAATTATCATAATCCAAAAACTTACTAACCGCAGCATAAACAAATAGCAAAATAAATAAGTAGCTAACGAACAAAACAGTACCATTTTTTAGTTTATCTGTATTCATAATTCCTAATTTTCATATTGATATAAGTATTCCAAATTAATCCGTTAAATCAGCGTAATCTGTGACTAAAAAAAAATTAACTACTGTAAAATTCCAAAAAATATACTCATAACACTATGCAAATCAAGCATTTCGTTATCCCATTCCAAAACAGAAAACAGACAACCGACAACCAACAACTCACCCCCTCAAAAGTTCACTCGGCGAAAACCCATACTTTTTTCGAAAAGCCTTATAAAAATTCAAATACACCCCAAAACCACACTGAAACGCAATCTCCTTTAAAGGTAAATCAGTTTGCAAAATGAGTAAATACGCTTTCTTCAACCGTTCATCTTGATAAAACTGATACACACTGGTATGATAATGCTCCCGGAATCCATGACGTATTTTGTGCTCCTCACTACCAAACAGTAAGGCAAGCGACTTTAATGAAGGCAACTGAACATCTAAATGCTCCAAAATATAAGCATGAACTTGGGCAATCACAGCAGCTTCAGCTTTAGCTTTCTCAGTCGCTACCGAAGGAATCTGCTTCAAAAAAGGAGTGTCTTTTAAAATAACTTCAGCAGATAATACAAACACGAACGGATTGACAAGGCTACTACTAACCGAACAAAACAAAGGCAACTTAAATCCATCCACAGTTAAAAATAGCAATTCAATGGTAAAAAAAAAAGGAGCATCACTTCCTACTTGTTGAAGTAAATCGTTCCAAACCAACTTAGAAGAATCATCCAACAAGCTTTCAAATTGCAGACTCTGAATCGCTTCTGATTCATACTTTAACCGATTTGCAACAGTAAAATTAAATTCGACTATTCTATAATGGGTATCCAATACAAATACAAACTGGGACAAATGCAGAAAATTTGAATAAGGGATAACCATACCTTGCTCCAAAACCAACGAGCGAATTCGCTCACCTTGCTCTGATAAAGACAATAAAATGGAGTCATATTCATCATCCAAACTGCCAATATCCAAAGCAACAGTTTTTCTACCGGTTGCTAAGTCAAACAACAACTGATAAATAATCTTGAGTTTTTCCTTTTGATTTGGCATGGACATACAATAGAATTTGATAGATTTTGTGACGCTAGAAGTAGTAAAAAGTGAAACAAACCTATCAAATTATACCAATTTAAACTAAAACTTAGGTATTGGATTCTAGAATCAAACACCCAAATTTCAAGAAAAATGCAAAAATAAATACAGCTAAAAAAGAGAGAGTTTTTCAACAAATACAATGCTTCAATAAGAAAATGAAACCGTTATGAACAGTGAAAAAAGCTCAATTCAAAAAATTGAAAAGCTCTCAGTTCAAAAATGAAAAGTACTATGCATTTCTTAAATACTAACTATGCAATTCCAGAATTGCACACCCAAACAATTGCTTCAAACAAAAAACAAACTTAGTTTTACCAACGCCAAAAGCAACCAAAATTGAATAAAGTCCAAGGGAAAGTAAAATAAAATTTTAACACAGTTCCAAAGTCCCTCTCTTAAGGAGATGGATTTAGGATGAGGGAAACAACCATGAAAAACTACGCAAACCAACTCCTCAATCAACTCGATCAACAACTCACTAAAATCATCCCATTAGTGGAAGAAGACCCTATTCAAAATTGCTCGCTAGCAATCAATATACTGATGGAAGGTTACGAAAACCTAAGAACCACTTATATCGGCCGTAAAACTAGTCAAGAAGAAGAAATGGACTTCTTCAAAAAGGATAAACCTAAATTAACAAGCCAAATAATCTACTTCAACGAAATATATACTATTGAATCCAACAAACCGGTAGCTTCAGAAAAAACCATTCGAAAGTACTACGCCAACCAACTAAAAAAACAAGAACAATTTTTTATCGATAACGCTGAATTTTACAGATATTATCGAAATGGAAATCAATACTTAGATGATAAATATTTTTTAAGAAATCAAATGGATAACAAATGGATGATGGATACCTTCTACTTTCAAATAGACAAATCATTTGCAACATCACACGATTACAAAGTAGCTCAGATTTTAGCCTACGAAAAACTGCAAATCTACCTGATTGAAAAATTAAAAAGATCAACAGTATCAAAAAATAGCAGTCAAGAAAAAGTATTAAAATGGACAGGCTCCAAGGTGGGAATAATTGAATTAATTTATGCCTTACACACAGAAGCTGTATTCAATCACGGAGCAGCAGATATTAAAGAAATTGTGCAAGGGTTCAGCAAAGCATTTGACATAGATCTTGGTCAGTTCCACCGAACATTTTACGAAATCACTAACAGAAAATACGAGCGTACTAAATTCATAAGTGTACTAAAAGAAAACCTGATAAAAAGAATGAATCAAGTAGATGAACACCAAAGGCTACCCTAGCGGATAGCCTTTTTTTAAAATAAGAATGGTTGCTTACTTGTTTTCTATAATTCCAGCTTTCAAAGCAGTAAGTATCGCATGAGATTTTCCGTACTGAGCACCTTCAACAGCTCCGGTAAATTTCGCATTCAACCAATACCAGTCAAGATCAGTATTTTTCTTAGGTCTTTTCTTTTTAGCATAAACACTATGTCGAATGATTGATGTTACCGTCAACAGATACTCCTTCTCGCTAGCTGAAAGCTCACCAGAATCCTGTATTGTCGATTCGTAATGGACAATGTAGTTATGAATGTCGATATAATCCTCATCATTGTCCACTTTAGACAAGACAGTCTCTACAAAAAGGCGAAAGTCTTTTTTAGCTGTAGTATTTAGTGTTAAATCATCAACAATGGAATCAAACGCACCATGGCTATCAGAAACCAAATAAACAATTCGGCTTTGTGAAACTAAATTGTAATTGGCAGATAAAAAATCATCAAAAAATGGATGAATACTAGCTTTCAAGTTAACTTGACTAACAATACTGTCTACTGTTTTGGGTAAATTGGAATCTGCAAAATAAGAAGTAGAAATATCATAATGAACTTGACCTACAAAATCATACGAGTTAGTAGGATTCAACGGAAGTAAGTCTTCTGATTTCTTGCCAAGAGTATTGTTTTCAGAACTAGTTAGTTCAGATTTTGTTGTTTCACAAGAAACAAAGAGCAAAGCTACGAGTAAAATAAGGAAATAATTTTTCATGTTGGTTTAAGTGTTAAATATTACTGATTTATTTTTAATCAGTTCATTTCTCCCGGGGTAATCTGAACAGTATTTTGCTTGGTTCTACCAAAGTAAAACCGGTTGAATTCGAGAACAAAACTATCGGCTCAAATCCACCCCCACAACACAACTACTAACGAATTTCCGAATTCAAACTAGTGTATTCTAGAATCCAATACAATTAAAAACACTAGTCTTTATCAATAAAATAGGACAAGATTGAATATGCCACTAAGTTTAAAAACATCGATTCATTTACAGATTAAAATGCTTATAATTTTGATGTACTTTCAATTAAAAAAAATTAATATTTTTACTGAACCAATTTCAACTTCCCAAACTTTTTAAATAGTAAGTTCAACTAAACCTTAACCAACTGAAATGAATAATTTTATATTTAGCGTAGCATTCACAATTTTCTCTTTAACAAATGTTCAAGCAAAACAGATTAATCCAGGTGACAGTCTGTCCAATAAAAACTACCAATATTTTGTAGAAAAAGTAATAGAATTTCGAACGGATAGCATCAAAGCACAGCAGTTAGCAAAATACTGGCTCAAAAAAGCAGATGAGGAAAAAAACCTAGTGCAGCAAACCAAAGCATATAAAGCATTAATCCATTTTGTAGATAAAAAATATAGAATGATTTATGCAGATAGCTTACTTGAAAAAGCGAAAGCAACTAAAAACAACGATATATTGGGGAGTGCTTACCTTACAATTGGTGCAGCACATTATGATAACAATGAATACACAAAGGCACTAGATCTATATATTCTAGCCAACAATTATATAGCGAAAACAAATGATCAATACTTAATCCACAAAGTAAAATATACCATTGCTCTAACAAAACATTTCTTAGGCTATTACGATGAAGCAATTGCATTGTTAAATCAATGCATGAACTATTTTAAAGAAGAAAATGATTTGGGCTATTTAAAATCAATGCACATAATCGCATTGTGTTACACACAAATTGAAAGATATGATCATTCTTCATATTTCAATAAACTGGGTATGGAACTATCCAGTGAATATGAAATGGATGATATGATTCCTTACTTCAAAAATGCGGAGGGTATTAACCTTTGCAAACAAAAAGACTATGAAAATGCAATCAAATTATTGAAAGAATCAAAACCTCATTTTGAAAAAGTAAACGACAATGCTACGCTGATTACAACCCAATTTTTTCTCGGAAAATGCTATTGGGAAATAAACGAAAAAAATAAAGCGGTTACATATTTTACAAAAGTACATGATGGGATTCAAACAAAAAAGTACAGTCGTCCATATCTTCGAGAAGGGTATGAAATGCTGATAGAATATTTTGGAGAAACCAATGAATTAAAAAAGGAGTTATTCTTCATCAAAAAGCTAATAGAATTTGATAAAGAAATAAACCAAGAATTCAAATACCTTACCTACAAAATGCATAAAGAGTATGATACTAAAACATTATTAGAAAAAAAGAGAAAAATCGAAAACGAATTAGCTTCAAACAGAAAGTTATATTTTATAGTAGTAACTCTGTTAACATTAACTTTATGCTTTCTATTGGGTTGGCATCTCTTCAGTAAAAAAAGAGAGAAAGAAAAATTCAATCAAATAATGGCCGATTTAGCAGAAAAAAAGAAGTCAGCAATACTACCATCAATCAACCAAAATACAAACCTTAGTCCGGAATTAACCAAATCACTATTGAAAAATTTGGAGAAATTTGAAAAACAAAAGAAATTCCTTGAAAAAGACATGAATTTGGCAAAGCTTGCCTCATTACTGGATACGAATACCAAATATGCCTCTTTAATAATTGCCGAACAAAGGGAAAAAAAGACCACAACCTACATAAACGACCTTAAAATTGATTACATAGTCGAGTTGTTAATTAGCAATAATAAATTCAGGAACTACACCAACAAAGCCCTGTCAGATGAAGCCGGTTTCGGCTCAACGCAAATCTTCACACTCTGTTTCAAAAACAGAATCGGAATGTCACCCACTTCCTTCATCCAACAGCTAAAATCGGCAAACCAAACCCAACAAAATAACCAACAGTAATTACGCAAAACTTATATGGACTTCCATCATAAGTAAAAAAAATGTGATTTATATGGTGAAATTTTAAAAAATTATTTTCACGTTAAATTATTGATTTTATTGGCAAAAATAAAAATACATTCATTAAAATTAAACTTTTTTGTTTTCCACTTCTGAATCACTTCTGAAACAAAAATTATCAAATCACAGAATTTTGCACCATAACCCAACAAAATTAAAGTTATGGCTATCGAAGTTATTACCCGTGAAGATTTAAACGAATTTAGAACACTATTACTAAAAGACCTGCAAGAGTTAATCCACTCCAAACCAGGTCAAACCAAAAAATGGCTCAAATCCATTGAGGTCCGCAATCTCCTAAACATCTCCCCTGGAACACTCCAAAACCTCCGAATCAACGGAACCTTAACCTACACCAAAATCGGCGGCACCCTCTACTACGACAATGCCGACATCGATAAACTCCTAAACACCAACAAAACAAACGCAATACCCACGCTTTTCAAGTAATTCCCCTCCTCTGGAGGGGTGGCCGAAGGACGGGGTGGTTTGCCATACTGAGCTTGTCGAAGTACCTCCTACGAAGCAGTTCAACTCTTGAACGCAGTTCAAGCAAGACTAATCACCATTCACCATTCACTACTCACTAATTACTAAGGACTAATTACTAAGGACTAATCACTAATCACTAAGGACTAATCACTAATCACTATTCACTAGCAAAATGAACTACATAAAACACCTAACCGGCTTCTTCGAAAAAGTAGTAATAGACAAAGCCCTAAATCCAACCCATGTCAGCCTCTATATGGCCTTATTTCAATTTTGGAACTGCAACCGCTTCATAAATCCAATAAGTATCAATCGCGATGAGGTAATGCGAATAAGCAAAATCAGTTCCAAAGCAACCTATCACAAATGCCTGAAGAACTTGCACAGTTTAGGTTACATCAACTACGAGCCATCCTACAATCCATTCAAAGGAAGTCACGTCATTTTATTCAATTTTTCCGAAGATCTCAAACCAGCCCCAAAAAGTGAGAGAAAACTAAAAAATGAACCAGTTATTGAACCTGTTTCAGAACAAGCTCTAAACAAGTCTTGTACTAGTGATGAAACAAGTAGTGAACAAGCACTAGTACCTTCTATAAACTATATAAACAATACAAACATTTTAAACAATGAAAACGTTTTAAACTTGAACGAGCAAGCAAAAAATGTCATTGCGAAGAATGAAGCAATCTCAAAAAATAATCATTCAGATAAAATTGTCATCCCGAGCGAAGTCGAGGGAACTCAAAAAGAAAAAAAGTTGCGCGAAAAAAAGAAAGGTTTCATTCAACCAAACTTGCAAGAAGTCAAATCCTACTTCCAAGAAAATAACTTTCCAGAACTAGAAGCACAAAAGTTTTTCAATTACTTCTCAAGCAACGGATGGTTAGTGGGTGGAAAAACACCAATGGTCGATTGGCAAGCAGCAGCACAAAATTGGATATTAAACAGCATTAATTTTAATCACAACACCGTCACTAATCCGACAAATCGTCCAAAACACCTCAACACAACAACCGATAAAGACTATTCAGAACCACTTTAGAATTCCCATCCTTTGGAGGGGTGCCCGAAGGGTGGGGTGGTTAATCCGTCAAATCTGTCACCCGAGGCTTTTGCCGAACTGGCGAAGCACATCAGTGTTCCAAAATCTTCGCTTTAGCGAACAAAAAAAAAGGCAAATGAATGATAATATAAAAACCCACTACAATTACCTAGAAATAATTAATAAGCTCGAAGCAAAAGGTTTGATATTAAGAGAAGGATTGCCAGTGGCAGTCAGGTATAAAAATTATAAGTTATGAATACGACATTAAGTTATACAGAAATCATTGCTTGGCTAGAAAAAAAAGGAGTTGAGTTATATGGTAAGAAGTTCAAAATCTTAGAAACAGACCATGAAATAATATATAAACTAATTGCATACTTTTTAAAGGATGAACAAGCTTGTTATCAATTCAACATCGATTTAGAAAAAGGCATCCTACTTTCTGGACCAATAGGCTGTGGAAAAACATCACTGATGAACCTAATGAAATACTTGGCCCAAACAGAAAATAAATTTTCAGTAAAACCATGTAGAGATATAAGCTTTGAATTCATCCAAGACGGCTACGAAGTCATACATCGCTACAGTAAAGGCAAATTATACCAAGCAGAACCAAGAACCTATTGCTTTGACGATTTAGGAACAGAAAACAACATAAAGTATTTTGGAAACGAATGCAATGTAATGGCAGAAATTCTATTAAGTCGATATGATCTATTCATTTCAAAAAAACTCCAAACACACATAACCACAAACCTATCAGCCACAGAAATTGAAAAACAGTACGGCAATCGTGTTCGCTCAAGGCTTAGGGAGATGGTGAATTTAATAGCATATGATAAATCAACACCAGATAAAAGATAAAAGATAAAAATCCGTATAAATCCGCGTTTCGCCTTGGCGAATCCGTTTCATCCGCGTTCCAATAACAAGTAACAACATGAAAACAATAACAACCTTCTGGAACTACTTCCAACAAAACAATTTCGTTTTCCTTCTCCTTGCAGAAATCCCAAAAGACGAACTAAAAGTTCAATTAGACAAACTATTATATTATTTGCATCAATACAACAAAGACCTAGACATCATTATAAAAAACAAAAAATCGGAAGCTGAAATAATCATTACAGCAAACGGAAACCCATACCTATTCAAAGAAGTGGAATTACTAATACATCATGCTCCAAAAATAGAAAGATGGAAAACTACCGCATTCCTCCAACCCGAAACCAACCTAACCAAATACGAAAACGGCACCGACAAACCACTAGAATATTACGGCATAACTTTACGAATAAGCGAAATGTATTTCATACCACTAGAAAACCCAAACAAACCAACCGATTTAGGAATTAGAGTTTTACTCAAAAACTACATAGTCCATAAAGACAACCCTAAACTTAGAGAAGCAGTTTATACACATTTAGAACACTTAATCGGAGAAAAAGCATTTGCCAATGATATTGCATTTATTCAAATAGCCCAATTAGAAGGTAACCAAGAGGATATAATCGAATTATACAATTTAAAATCATACATCGACATTGAAATGAAAAATTAACTTTCGGCAATTAACTCCATTTACTGCCAAAACTTAATAAATATTCTGTTCGCAAAACACTACACAATCTGTAGTAAATCGCAAATGAAATAAAGCAATTTTTGCAAAAAATAAATTGATAACTTGGTTAATAAGTCAAATCGAATCAATTAAAATCATTGGAAATTATTTTATATTTTGGTAAATAAAATTTATTAAAAATAAATTGAAATATTGTGTGAAAGCAATCTCCAATTCCAAAATAGATGACAGACAGAACAGCAACTGATACAATTAAAGGATATTTTTATCAATTTGACCTAGCAATACTCAAATTATTACAATTAGAAGATGATACGCACGAAATTATTATTGAAGGTATTGAGGATGTTGATGTAAAAAATGCTACTGAAGAAACAGCTATACAATGCAAATATCATTCTAAAACTGAATATAATCATTCCGTCATTGCCAAACCAATACGTTTAATGCTTAATCATTTCAAAGAGGTTTTAAATGGCAAAGAGAAAAAAATAAAGTATTTATATTTTGGTCACTTTAAATCGGGGCACGAAAAATTTCCTTCTACAATTACATTAGATTTCTTAAAGTCAAATTTGCTCACTTACAAAAAAGAAAAAGTTGAGTATAAACATTACGAAAAATTAAAATTAAGTGATGAAAACTTAATATTATTTTTAGAAACTTTGGAAATTGATATTAATGCAAAATCTTATGAGGATCAACTTAAAGAGATATTCACTTCTTTGAAAAATCAAAATAATTTTAATAGTGATGATTTTGAAGCTGAAAACTTCTACTATAACAACGCTTTGAAAATCATAAGCAATCTTGCCAAGGAGGATGACATAGCCAATCGAAAGATTACTAAAAAAGATTTTTTAACTCAAATCAATTCTAAACAATTACTTTTTCATAAATGGTTTATTCAATATAAAGGTAAAAAGAAACTACTATCTGATATTAGGTCTAAATATTTTAGTGATTACAATAGTTCTCCATTTGAAAGATTTTTTCTTGTAGAAGTGAATCAAAGTAATTATTTGCGAAGTGATTTAAAATCTATAATTCATTTAATTAGTAAAAAATACTCACAGCTTTCAAAATTAAATCCAGATTCTTTCTGTCCGTATATCCACATATTTGGATTGTCAAATTCAGATTTAATTGAATTGAAAACAGAACTTATAACAGAGAATTTTAAATTTAAAGATGGTTTTGATTTTAACGGCTCAAGTTTCAATCCAAAATCAATTACAGAAAAAGCTACTTATCATAATGGAATTAAAATTAAAATAGTTAATGATTTAAAAGATATTGAACCAATTTTTAATCAAATTTCAAAAACTAAAGAAATATATCATTTCTATTTCGAAACTCCATTTTTTTCGACATCAAATGCAAGTATCAAGCATCTACAAATTCAAATACAAGAAATTAACGACATCAAAAATATAATCTAATGGCAGAAGACAAATTAAATGCTGAAGTAATTGCGGTATTCCCAAACAAAGTAAAAATCAAGGTTGATAAACTTGAAGATTTCAGGATAGCAAACGAATCTTTGAGAGTTGGTTCCTATCTCAAAATTTATGGAAATGATAATGCTATTTTAATGGCAATAATTGAAAATTTCTCGATTGATGTTTCAGAAAAAAATAACGAAGCTGTTAGAACACATATTATAGAAGCAAGTCCGTTAGGAATAATAAAAAATGATAAATTTACAAGAGGTGGCGACGATTTAACCATTCCTCCCAAAAAAGTTGAACCAGCAACCGAAGAAGAAATCAAGAAAATCTATATCGAATCTGTTGAGGATAAAGAACAATTTACTTTTTGCTCATTATCTTCAAATGCAAGCATTAGAATTCCAGTAAATGGTAATAAATTTTTCAATAAGCATATTGCAATAGTCGGTTCTACAGGTTCTGGTAAATCTCATACATTATCTACTATTATACAAACGGCTGTAAATTCTAAAAGCGGAGATTTTACTTTAAATAATTCACACGTAATAATTTTTGATATCCATTCCGAATATAAATCAGCTTTTCCAGATGCTAATTTTATTGATATTGAGAATTTAAAATTGCCATATTGGTTACTAAATAGTGATGAACTAGAAGAAGTGCTTCTAGATACTGGAGAGAGAGATAATTATAATCAATCTTCAGTTTTTAGAAAATTGGTTACCGAAAACAAGAAAAAGCACAATCCTGATAAAACAAAGATATTTTACGATTCTCCTTTATTTTTTGACATAAATGAAGTTCAAAATGCTTTATATAACTTAAAGAATGAAACAAAAAATTCTAAAAGTTCAAATCGATATATGATAGTTGATGATTCTTATACTTGTAATGATAGTAGTACAACTGTTGATACTGGAATATTACTAAATGAAGAACAGAGAATAGATAAATATTTTAATGAAGAGTTTCAATTTCATCCAACTAAAAATCAGAATGTAACTAAAGGAGATTATGCGGAAGGTACTTTAGATAAGTTTTTTGTAAGATTTCAAGAAAAAATAAATCAAGACCGTTTAACTTTCTTATTTGGTGAAGAATCAAAAAAGATTTCTTTCGAAGATACATTGAAAAATATTTTAGGATATAATTCAAATTCCAATGTTACAGTAATTGATTTAAGCGGAGTTCCTTTTGAAGTATTAAGTATTACCGTTTCTTTAATTTCAAGAATTGTATTTGAATATGGTTATATATACAAAAGATTGAGAAACAACATTAATCCAAATGAAAAAATCAATAATGACATTCCAATACTTTTAGTTTATGAGGAAGCACATAAATATGTTCCCAATAGCGATTTAGTAAAATATAGATCTTCAAAAAAATCAATTGAAAGAATTGCCAAAGAAGGTAGAAAATATGGAGTTACTTTACTTTTAGCAAGTCAAAGACCATCTGAAATATCAGAAACTATATTTTCACAATGTAATAATTTCATTGCGATGAGATTGACTAATCCAGTTGACCAAGGTTATGTGAAAAAATTACTTCCTGATAGTTTAGGTTCGTTAATTGAAAAAATGCCATCGTTAAAACAAGGTGAAGCTTTGTTAATTGGGGAATCTGTAATTCTGCCATCGATTGTTCAAATTGATAGATGTAAAAATGAGCCTTCTTCAAATGATATTCCTTATTGGGAATTATGGAAAGAGGAATGGAAAGATATGGATATTGACAAAATTAAAGAGGAATGGTATAAATAAGAAAGTAAACTAAAATTCAAATTGACAGCATAAAAAATTATGCTGAAGTATTCTAAATAGAAGACCTTTTAGAATTGAAGTTAGAAATGAAAGAATAGTTTTTAAGTAACAAATAATGGGCTTACGTTAGTTATACTAATCCAGAAGATAATTTAATGGAAACGGGATGGATAATAAAAAAGTATTTAGATAAGAATTAATTTTCTTAAGCATAAAAAAACAATGATATTTTTTATTACCTTTAACCACAAGATAAACCCCAATTATTAGGGTTTATATTTAAACGATTAGTAATGGCTAGAAGCACCTATATTTCAGAGAACACCACACAAAATCAAATTGATTTTATGTTAATGCTTGATGATAACGAGTTAGACATCTTTACTTTAGAGGAGATTAAGTCAATTGCATCAAGCGAGTTTAAAAACATAAACGAGATAATAGAAAACCTTGTACATAAAAAACTATTATCACGTATAGAAAGAGGCAAATATTGCAGATATAATTTTAGAGACGAAAATGTAATTGGTTGTAAGTTATCAGAAGGTAGTGCAATTGGTTATTGGTCTGCTTTAAATAAACACGGACTTACGGAACAGTTTCCAAATTCTATTTTTATACAAACTACAAAAAGAAAAGCAGAAAAAAGTGTTTTTGGGGTTTCCTATAAATTCATTCAAATTTCCAAATTCAAAATGACCGGTATAGAACAATTAGGATTTGGAAACCATAGCTATCAAATGACCGACGTAGAAAAAACCATCATCGATTGTTTTGATTTACCACAATATTCTGGTGGATATGCTGAATTAATTAGGGCATTCAATCAAGCGGACTTAAATAGTGAGAAAATGATAACGTATTGCAAAGCCATTAAAAATATTGCGATAACTAAAAGAATGGGATATTTGGCAGAATTACTTAATAAAAAAGGTATGAAATCATTCATAAACTTTGCAGTAAAAGAAGTAAACGAAAAATACAACCTATTTGATTCATTCGGTATAGAAGAAGGAGAATTTGAAAAAAGATGGCGATTAAGATTAAACATAAGTAAAGAAGAAATTTTAGACATCTGTAACAAACAATATTAATGATTTTACAAAAAGAAATAGCAAC
The DNA here is from genome assembly GCF_963975515.1 of uncultured Flavobacterium sp. GTDB lineage: Bacteria > Bacteroidota > Bacteroidia > Flavobacteriales > Flavobacteriaceae > Flavobacterium. The sequence continues at coordinate 460,097 of NZ_CAXBGY010000001.1, read as the reverse complement.
AATTTCAGAACAGCTTGGTGTATCAAAATCGGTAATCGATAAAGATTGGGTATTAGGTCACTTTATTGCAGCAATATTTAACGAACCAGAATTAAAAGAAACCTTAATTTTCAAAGGAGGAACTTGTCTAAAAAAATGTTGGTTTGAAGAGTATAGATTTTCAGAAGATTTAGATTTTACTTCAAAGTCACAAGAATTTGAATTGACACAAAAACATGTAGCATTCATCACAAAACACATTGAAGAAGCTACTGGAGTAAAAACACATATTGTTTCATTAAGACCGTTACAATTTCAAGACAAATTAACAGGATATGAAGCCATAATTAAATTTTGGGGAGCAGACCATTCAAGAAATGTGATGCCAACAACTCCAGACAGATGGCAAACAAAAGTTAAAATAGAAATAATTCTCTACGAAGAAATGATTTTTGAAGTGATTGAAAGAAATGTTAGCCATCCATATTCTGATAAACTAGCATTAGAAAGCACAATTCCTTGCTATAAAATAGAAGAAGTATTAGCTGAAAAAATCAGGGCATTAATCCAACGTTCCTATACAGCACCAAGGGATTACTATGACATTTGGTATTTATCAAATAATTTTCCCGACTTGGATTGGAAAGTGATTGTAGATGCTTTTTACAAGAAAATGAAATTCAAAAATATTGATTTCACAGGAGTAGATCAATTAATCAATGAAAAAAGCGACAAAGCTTTAAAAGGGGCTTGGAAGAATAGTTTGGGTCATCAAATACAACCTGATAAATTACCAGAATACAAAGTAGTCAGAGAAAACCTTCTACAATTGTTTGAACATATTTTTAAATGATAATTACTTAATTTTTTAATAAATGAAAGTTTCAATATATCCAGCAAATAATGGAGATTCATCCCTAATAGAAACAGAAGCATCAATTATACTAATTGATGGTGGTTATGTTGATACTTATCGACGGTTTTTAAAACCAAAGTTTATTGAATTAAACAATGAGAACAAAAAAATATCAAGTATTGTAGTTACTCACATAGACAATGATCATATTTCAGGAGTTATTAAATTTATTGAGGAAAATAAATTTAATGAATTAATTCAAATTGAAAATGTATGGCATAATTCATTTCAACACTTAAAAAATTTAGAAGATGGTTTAACATTTGTAGGTAAATCAATCTCTGATATGATTATAAACTATCAATTAACAGAGGAAACTGATTTAACAGAAAAAAATATATCTGCCGTTCAAGGGTCAACTTTAGCTTCACTTTTGAAAAAATATCATCATAACTGGAATAAGCTTTTTAAAAATAATTTTATTTCTACTGATTCAGAAAAAAAAATTAATATCAACGATATTAATTTTAAAATTTTATCTCCAAATAATGATAAAATCAAAGAGTTAACAAAATACTGGAAAAGAGAATTGTATAAAAAAGGGTTTTCTTCGGATGTAAATTTAACTGATTTTAACGAAGATGTTTTTGAGTATATTCTATCATTAGAAAAAGAGAAAAAACGGTTAGCAAAAAAAAATGTTTCATCAGGTTCCTTACTTAGTATTGAAGATTTATTGAAGGAACAGTTTATTGAAGATGATACAGCAACAAATGGTAGTGCTATAGCTTTCGTAATTGAACATCAAAGTTTTAAACTACTTTTTTTAGCAGATGCCCATCCATCAGTTATTATTCAAAATTTAAAAGAACACTATAAAGAAGAAGAGTTTCCAATAAAATTTGATTTGATTAAAATTTCTCATCACGGCAGCAAGAATAATACAAGTCCAGAACTACTTAAGTATATTGATTCCGAAAAATATATTTTTTCTACAAATGGTTTAATTCACAATCATCCAGATAAAGAGACTATTGCTAGAATAATATCTAGAGAGTCAAAATTCACAAGGACTCTTTATTTTAATTATCCATTAGATACTATTAATGAATTTAAAAATGATAGTTTAAATGGTAAATATAATTATAAAATAATTGAAGGTTTACATGATAAACCATTAGAATTTAATTTTTAGTAAATGAATAGAATAGTAAACCCACAACAGATAAAACTTTCAGTAGTAAAAATCATTTACAAAAATGAACAAGGAACAGGTTTTTTTATAACTAATAACATTATTATGACTGCTTATCATATAATAATGGATGAAGTCATAAATGAAGTTGAAATACAAATAATTCTTAATGACGGTACATTGCAAAAATGCAAAGTATTAACATTTGATGAAGAAAATGATATATGTTTATTGATATGTCAATTCGAAAGTAAAATATATCTTCCATTGCATATAACTCCAATCAGAATGAATGAAAATTGGGAGTCTTATGGTTTTCCATACCAGGGAGAACAGAATGGTTTAAGAATATACGGAACAATTAATGAATTAGTAGATAATGAAAAATATGATTTTACTCTTAATTGTAATGAGATAGATAAAAACTATAATTATGAAGGACTTTCTGGCTCTCCATTAGTCTCTACTGGAAAAGTTATTGGTGTTATATTAAAACAACTTGATGATAAAATTGGAGTGATTTCATTAAACAGAATTAGTGATTTATTGCAAAAACAAAATATTTCAGTTAAAACTGAGGAGGCTATAAATGAAATTCCAAAGCAATTTGAAGATGACTTAAAAGATTTAGTTTCAAATTATGATGTCCAAAATCGATTAGACGATAGTATAAGAGCAAACGGAAATTGGATTTTACTTGAAGGAAATCCTGGAACAGGAAAAACGTTAAATGTAGCTTCTTATGTTTCTGAGGAAGAGAATTTAGTTTTAGGCAAATATTTTACTAAAATTCCAAACGATGATAAACCGAAAAGTTTAAGAGTATCGAATGAATTTTTTTTAAGTTGGCTTGAGGAAACAATTTCTTTAACACTAACTGGAAATATAGCATCAAAAAATAATGAACCATTAGTAAAACGAATTGAACAATTAAGTTATTTATTTACAGAATTAGATTCTTATCTAGTAGGTATTAATAAAATTGGGGTGTTTTTTATTGATGGCTTAGATGAAATAAATAACCTCGAAGATTTCTTGGGTATTATTCCTGAAAATGTTCCTGAAAATATCAAAATAGTACTTGCTTGCACGTCAAAAGAAATTTTGCCAAGTAATATAAAGAATATTCTAAACACAAATCAAAGTATTTTAGTTAGCCCACTAATTACTAGCCAATGTGAGTTTTATATTCAAAGAAAACTCAATGATAAACTCGATTTCGAAAACATCCAAAAAATTGCATTAAAGTCGGAAGGGCATCCACTTTATTTAAATTATTTGATAGATTTTATAAATCTATCCGATATAACTGATGATGAAGATGAATTAAATGAATGGATAGAAAATATACCTGTCATTAGTGGAGATATCGTAAACTATTACAATATAATTTGGGATAAAATTTATGAAAACACTAGTCAGCTATGGATTTGTCTAATTTTATCGCAACTAAGGCAATCTATCTCTAAAAGTGATTTCTTTGAAATCCTTACATCTGAAATGAAAAGTAATTTTTATTCAGTAATGCCAAAAATAAATTATCTTATAAAAGGCGATGATTATCTTGAAATATATCATAACTCATTTAAAGAATTTGTTCTAAGTAAAGTTCCTTTATTAATAAAGGATTGTAATGATTTAATTGCAAATTTTTGTGAAAAACAAGTTGATAATATTTATGCAATAACTAACAGTCTTTATCATTATTCGTTATCAAATACTCCAAATAAAGCAATTTCAGGTTGTAGTCAAGAGTGGGCTGATAAAATGGCTATTAATCATATAGAGCCTGATTTAGTAATTTCAGACATTAAGAATATTATTGGATTATCAATTGATTTAGAAAAAACAACTGAATTAATAAGGCTTCTACTTCTAATCCAAAGAATTGATTTTAGATACAATAGCGTTTTTGTTGAATATGCTCATGAAATCACATTATCGCTAATTGCTAATAAAAAATATAAAGAAGCAGTAAAATATATTGTAAGAAGAGATACTTTACTTGTTAGTATTACTAATGCGATTCATTTTTTACAACACTTTTATGAAAATGAAGCTATTGATGAAATTGAGATTTTAACAAATGCTATTGAAAAAGAATATAGAAGGCTTATACAAAACGGATTAAAAGGTAGCGGCATAAGTTCATCAACTTTTATAGTTAAAGCTCAAACTATAATTTTAGATAGTTCAAATGATTTTGAAAATTCTCAAAAAGATTTAGTCAATTATTTGAATATGCTAAGAAAATCATCAAATTATTCAGATGAAGAAAATGAAATGGATAATGGAAATACAAAAACAGTTCAGTTTATAAGAGACTATTCTTGCTCTTGGAATAATGCATTTATATTAAGAAAATTCAATATGAGTATGGATATTGAAAGTATGATGAAAGACCCAAAAATAAAAATGAATAATACTTGGGCTGGTGTTTATGCAATTTCCCTATTAATATACAGAACAGAAATAAATAATTTCAATTTTAAAAATCTATATTCAGTTGAAAGCGAAAAAAATCTAACCAAAAACATTGAGTTATTAATTGAAAATTATGGTTATTTAAAAGATAAAAATAATATAAAAAATATAATTTTAGCATTATTGTTTAATTCTTCGAAGCCTGATTTATTAATCCCTATTATTGAAGAATATTTGATATATGATAATGATACAAGCATTAGAAATAAGAATGGTGTAGATTTCGAGTATTCAAATTATTTAGAATTATGTTTATATAATAACTGTATTGGCTTTTTAGATAATAAATCTGAATTTCAAGTTTCTCATAAATTTTGGAATCATAAAAGTTGGGAAATAAATTTACTTAACTTAATTGAAGAAATAAATTTCTTAGAAGGTAAATCATACTACTATAAAGCTTCTAATCTATTATCAGAAAAATTAAATTTTATTAAAACGAAAATAGAAGAAATAACAAAGAGCATAAATTATACATTCGATTATAGAAGTCATTGGGAAAGATCCTATCAGCTTCCAGAGGAAATATTCCCATTGATATATTCTAAATTAATTAGTTTAATTGATGAATTTGATAAGGATAGATTAGAATTATTTTTAGAATCTTTAAAAATTAAATCTAAAAATCAGTTAGGACTATATACAGAAGGTTATAGAAAAGCATTACATGAAATTATAAAATCGTTAATATTAATTCAATACGAGAAAGAAAAAATCTTGCCTTTTGTTGAATTTTGGGAAGAGCATGTTTTAACTGGAATTCAAAACAGATGGGAAAGAACAGAAGAATTATTAAAAATAAATGAAATATATGGTATCCTAGGTTTTGAGGATAAATCGATAAATGTTTTTCAAGAAATGTTAAATACGTCTATGGGACCAAGTTGGTATAAAGAATCGCAACTTGCCCCAATTAATACAACTTTAAAAAAATTAAAATCAAAACCTGATAATGATATAATTCAAGATTTTGCATCTATTTTAGATTATGCTTCCGGTGAAATGACATTTCAGCGATATGTAAAAAACAATAAAGAAGATTTTATCAGTTCATTAATAATAAATGATAGAATAAATGAAGCTTTGGAATACTATAAATTTGAAGTTTTACCTAATCCCAATGTAATTATAAGAAATGCAGAAATAAGTAATTTTGATGCACCAAGACTTGGTGATGGATATGCTTTAGGTGCTAGAAATATTACAGAACAAAGCGGGGTTTTAAATATATTAGACAATGCCAGTATAAACCCATATATTAAATGGGCTCTATGTGAGATTTTCACTGTAAATGACGATATATTCAGATACATTACCAACTATGGTGATAAAATAGCCATTGTATTAAATGAAATAGAAGAATTAGGAGACGGAAATATTAACTCCATTTGCGACAGTATTTCAACTCTAATAGCCTCTCCTTTTATAGAAAATGACGATAGAAGAAGTCTATTGTTAGCAGTTGCAGAACATCTTTCAATTCCGAATGTAAGGAGTCTTCAAGAAAATTTATTGAAACATAACATAAGTTGGGGTTTAAATGAAGATATTGAAAATACTACTCCAATCAAAAAATCAAAAGAGAAAGATAATATTGATTTATTTAATGATCATTTTAATATAGATAAAGCATCTAATAAAAGTAAATTATTAAAAGAAGGTTTAGAAGCTTTTGTGAAAGAAAGAAAAAGTATTTGGTTTAATAATTGGTCAAATAGTACCGATGAAGCTAAAAATAAAATAAAAATTCTCTTAGAAAATGATAAGTCAGTAATAATTAACCTAAAAGATAATATTTTAAAATTTGATGATGAATACTGGGTTATCTGTAAGGAGTTGATTTGGTTTTTAGAAGGTAAATTAGATGAATCGCAAATTTCAGAAATATATAAAAATGTGAATATACATTTTCATCATATTGTTAGACCAAGTGAGGAAGTGAAAGAAAAGTATTCATGGCTTAATATTGATTTTGATAATCAAAATGGAGATGAGTTAGTGGTTAAATTTATCATTTGGCATTTAAATCATCCTGATAGTTATATTAGGAACAAGGCATCAGAGGTTTTAAAGCAATTGGTTATTTATTATCCTCTTACAATTAAAAGCTTGCTAAACACTTGTCTTTCAAATACACCAGAACTTTCAACAGAAGTATCTAGTCAAATTCTTTTAGAAATATCAAGTGGAAATCCTGATTTAATTATTGAGTTTCTTAATAAAAACAATGAAGTTATAGATGAGATTTCTAAAATTGAACATTTTACAATAAAGAAAAATCTAATTGATCTTGCCAAAAATCTAGATGACAAAGGCTTTAATCAATTGCATTTAAAAATTCAAAGCACCATTCCAAAATCAATTATTCTTTCTGGAGAAGTTTCTTTAGAAGATGATTATTTAGATTTTATTCAATATGAAATTGACGATCTAAATGAAGAATTATTTTTAGATGGAAAATTTTGTTTAAAACTGAATGAACTTATAGATGATTATTCTGGTTCTTTAAAAAAAGCAGATGTTGTGAAATCTGATAAATACTTAAAGCGAAGTTTTTATACTAATGAAGATGTTCTTGGAAGATATCAATATTACTTGAGACATGCACTTAATAATGCCATATTTCACAGAATGGGTGAAAATAATATCGAATTAATTAACGAAATAATCAATCATCGATATGTTTGAGAGCAGAAAAGGTAATAGAGATTCAAGACTTGATTTTGAAAGAGAAATAAACATTCTAGGGGAAAATTTAATGAATGGAAGACTTGTTATTTCAGAAAGTATGAAAAGTGTCAAAGATTTGAAAAATGTAAGATACTCTCCTAACAAAAGAGTAAACCTTAATACAATTACAGAAATGGTTAGAACGCTAGCTATGAGTATTAATTTTAATAATGAAGATTTTAAACGAGACATAGATAATGAAGAAAAGTAAATACGGAATGCCTCCTCCAAAATCTAGATATGAGATGGAACATAATTTAAATTTAGTGATTGAGGATTTTACAGGGAAAATTGAATCTAAAGATGAAGATTTAATAAAAAATGCTATGTGGGCTACCTACAGACATTTAAAGGATGTTAAAAACACACCAAATGGGCGAATAAATATGATTACTTATAATGAACAGATTAGACTTCAAGCTAACATGCTTGAATGGATGAAGCAAATCGATTTAAATAAAAACAACACAGAATGACAATAATTAAGAAAAAATTTTATCACCTATTTTGGAATAATCCATCATGTCAAAATTTATTTTTACTATCAAAAGAAGAATTATTAGAAACTAAAACTTTTGGAGAAGATAACTCACCGTATTCATTTTCTACGAATAGAATAATTGTGTCAAATGCGCAAGATGATCAAAATGAATTTATTGATACAATTAAAAATCGAAGTGAATTATATAATATGGAGATTGATAGTTTACTAAATGAGAAAATTGAATACTTCAAACCTCTTATCGAACAATTCTTTGATTCAAAATTTAAAAAATCTATTGAAAAGTTAATTAATGATGTTGAAAAAAAACCTTTAAAATTTTTAACTCTTATTTTAAAAACTGCTTTAGACGATGAAAATAGAGAAACTAAGGCAATTGAGTTTCTTCAAGATTATGGATTTATTGGAAAAAATTTAAATACCTTTAAAGAAATAGAGGCAAATATTGGAAAATCTCTTATGCCGTCTAAAAGTAATGAATTAATAAACGAAAATACAATAAACACTTTTTTTGAAGGTGTCAAGTTTATTAAAGAACTTTATGTAAATCATTCGTATAAAAATCTTTATAACACAAACCAAGTACTCATCAATACATTAAATTCAGAAGATAATTTCCAATCAAGAATTAAGCTTTTTGGAGAGCTGTATGATTCTAAAATTATCGCACCTACCAAAGATGATGCCTTTATAGAATGTTCACATTGTGATCCATTAACATATCGAGGTGTTTTTCAATTAAGATTAAATCCTAAGAAGCTAAAAGACTTAAAATGCCCAGTTTGTTCTAACGAACTAACTTATTTTGTACCATATGAATTACACAGTGATATATTTAATGCTGTCAAAAGCCATGATGGATTAATTCTCTATGCACTACAAAATAAGCTTTTAGAAAACGGAATTCAATATGAACTAAATAAGAAATTCTTAAATGATATTGAAATTGATTGTATTTTTAAAGATGGAGATAAAAGGTTTTTTGTTGAAACTAAAATGTATAAACAAAATAACACAACTGAAGATAAGCTAATAAGTAAAATAAAAGAACACTTTAGTAAATTAATAAAGGATATTGAAAGAATAGAAAATAACGAAGAATTTAAAGGTTTAGAAATTATACCACTTCTATTAATAAATATTAATAGTGAAAAAGTATTAAATATTACACAACAATATTTTAAATTAAATTTTTCAGAAAACAAGTACTATAAAGATGGTAAAATCATAAATTTAAATCTTCTAAAATTTAAAAATTAGAATTCCAATTGCCACTCCTTCCCATCGCTCCTAAAAAATTACTGTCATGGTTTTTGTCCCAACGCACTTCAAGCACTTTGCCTGTTGGCTAGAAAGTTTTATTTAATAATGTAAATCCAATAAGCCATCAGTCAAAGAGCTTGCCCAACGCTCAAAACAAAAACACGTACGCTACGCAACTCATGCCAGTAATTTTTTCTCCCAAGCTTAGTTACATAATGTGGCATTATAGTGCATAAATAACTATCCTGCATCTAATGAAACTATCGGATGCACTATAATAACATTATGTAAAAAAGCCGCTCGGCCAACGCACGAAAGCCCCGCTCCAGCCACACATTTTTGGCAGCTACCGCTTGGGTTGTCACCCTGAGCTTGCCGAAGGGCAGCTCCCAAAAACACGTGGCTTCGCGGGTCTTACTTCGTGTTTTCATAAGAAAGTAATTGCTAACTGAGGAATCTTTCCTTTCATAGGAAAACCTATCATTTGTCTTTATCAGCTAACCGCTCAAATCGGAAGTAGAAGTCTATCCTGAGCCTGCCGAAGGACATTATCTTTTGAAGGTGCTTCCCATCTCCGAAGTAATAAAACTCATAATTCATAATTCAAACTCATAATTAATTCAAGCACTCTCAAAAGATAAAATAATCCCGCAAGAGTATCGCTTTTATTTGCTCAGAAAATAAGTAGTAATTGCTTTCTGCTTTGCCGATGCCATAAAGGTCAACAAAACGTTTTTCTTAATCTCATTTTCAAATCACGTATCTAGCATCAGCAAACCCAGAAAGCAATCAGTAGGAGATAGGGTTAGCAAATAAAAACGATACCCTTGCTCTTCCTTCGTAATAAAATTTGTCTTTCCAAGAAAACTAAAAAATCGGAAGTAGAAGTCTATCCTGAGCCTGCCGAAGGACATTATCTTTTGAAGGTGCTTCCCATCTCCGAAGTAATAAAACTCATAATTCATAATTCAAACTCATAATTAATTCAAGCACTCTCAAAAGATAAAATAATCCCGCAAGAGTATCGCTTTTATTTGCTCAGAAAATAAGTAGTAATTGCTTTCTGCTTTGCCGATGCCATAAAGGTCAACAAAACGTTTTTCTTAATCTCATTTTCAAATCACGTATCTAGCATCAGCAAACCCAGAAAGCAATCAGTAGGAGATAGGGTTAGCAAATAAAAACGATACCCTTGCTCTTTCTCCGAAATAATAACCTTTTTTCAAATAGAATTAAATCGGAAGTGTTTTCATTGTTTTTTGAAGGTGCTGCCCATCTCCGTAGCAACAAAACTCATAATTCATAATTCTTCATTCATAATTAAACCTCGCACCCTCAAAAATCAAACAGTGCAGCAAGAGTATCAAATTTCGGTTTCGGATAAAAAGCGTTGTTATTATTTTTTTGGTTTTTTCATCCGCTCCCAAAATTCGATACCCTTGCGGAAAAACCATCCTACGAAACATAGAATCCGACTTCCATAGAAAAAGTGTGCTCCGAATCAAAAAATAAAAAATAAAAAAAAAGGAAGCAAAGATAAGTTCCAGGTTTACAAAAAAGCAAGTTCAAGCCCTGCGGGTTTCGGATAAAATCTCCACCTTATCAGGTAGTATTTTATCCGAAAAACTTGCTTTTTTGAAACCTTCCACTTGAAAATACGGCTTTCTTTTTTTTCTTTTTTTCTTTTGAAAAATTTATTGGGTGAAATGGAGCGAAGCGGAATTCACGAACACAAAAAAAACAAACTAAATCAGTGAGTAAACGTAGCGAAGCACACCTGCATTTCATAAGAAACACCGCAGAAAATTGAAAATCTAACCAATTTTTAAAAGCCGATGTTATGCTAAAATTTGTCATTAAAACCTACACTAAAGGAACGATTTACAAAAATCCACACCTATTCATTTTAAACAAAGGATTAAACAGTGGAAAGCCTTCAAATGAGCCTTTCACAAATAGTTTTGTTATCATTTTCGAGAACAAAGAAGATTTTGATAATATCAATTTAACTGCTTATGCACTTTGGAAAACTAAATTCTGGCATCAATTTCTTTGTGGTTCAGTAATCCCATTTTTACGCTTACACGATGTTAGAAAAGAATTTTCAAACAAAGTTAACCAAGAGATAAAAGACCACGAAGAACACGTTAAAAACGTGCAAACTTTAAAGCTTTTAGAACAATCTGAAAAACGTTTCAATGAAAATCTAAATCTTATCAATGATATGAGAAAAGTGATTTTATATAGATATTGTAATAAGTAACTGAATACGCAAGAAATCCAAAAGTGCTAAACTTTTCATAAAATTCAAAATTACTTATTTAAGTATTTGCTTAAATACGTAATTAGTTATATGTTTGCATCTGTAAATTATAACTTATGAAATTACAAATAACTTGTACAAGAGCAGAAGCCAACCATAATCAGCTACAAACTTGTATGGAAACTTTGGATAAAATGGAAGGGAGTTTTCAAAAAATGACAAAACTTTTATCAATTGCCGGAAGCGATGTAAGATTGAAAATTCTTTATTTATTGAATTTAGAAAATGAATTATGTCCTTGTGATTTAGCAGATATTCTAAAAATGAGTGTTCCTGCGATCTCACAACATATACGTAAAATCAAAGATGCAGGAATAATCAATTCAAGACGAGATGGTCAAACGCTTTACTATTCATTGAATAAAGATGAAACAGAGATATTTAGTAGCATTTTTAAATCTATAGAATTAATTAGAAAAACAGCATAATTTATAAAGAAATGAAAACAGAAAAAACATCAAAAAATGCAGCATACACAGGTTTATTTGCAGCTGTTGCTGCATCATCTTGTTGCATACCACCTGTTATAGTATTAATAGCTGGCGTAGGAGGAAGTGCATCTGCCCTATCTTGGATGGAACCTTTTAGACCCTATTTAATTGGTTTGGCCATTGTAGCAATTGGCTATGCTTGGTATAATTATTTAAAACCAAAAAACGCTGATGATTGTGGTTGTGAAGTTGATGCAAAACCAAAATGGTTTCAAACAAAAGGATTTTTAGTTGGTATTACTTTGTTTGCAACGGTTTCAATTGCTTTCCCTTATTATGCTCATATTTTTTATCCTGATAATAAGAAAGAAGTGGTTGTAGTCAATCAATCCAATATTCAAACATTAAATTTTGATGTTAAAGGGATGACTTGTGCCTCTTGTGAAGAACACGTTAAACACGCAGTTAATGAGTTAGAAGGTATTGTAAATATCAATGCTTCCTATGAAAAGGCAAACGCAGAAGTGGAGTTTGATAACACAAAAGCGACTAAAGAGGATATAGAAAAAGCAATAAACTCAACAGGATATAAAGTAATTAATAAAGAAAAAAATGAGTAATAAAACAATAAATTTAAACATCAACGGAATGACTTGTTCTGGGTGTTCATCACATATCGAAAAAGATTTAAATGGTAAAGACGGAATTGTAAATAGTACTGTAAATCACGAAACAGGAAAAGGAGAATTTGTATATGACACTAATAAATTAAGCAATCAAGATGTTATTAATGCAGTAAACAATGTCGGTAATTATTCAGTTATTGAAGATATTGATAAGGAAGATTGCTGTGTTAAAAATGCCAAAGATTATGATGGAAAGAATAAATTCGATTTAATTGTAATTGGTGGTGGTTCAGCAGCATTTTCAGCAGCCATAAAAGCGGAAAGCATTGGTTTAACTACTTTAATGGTAAATGATGGATTAGATTTTGGAGGAACCTGTGTCAATGTTGGTTGTGTACCTTCTAAAAATTTGATTAGAGCTGCCGAAACAGCATATCACGCAACACATTCTAATTTTAAAGGAGTTAAACCAAAAGGTGTTGAAATTGATTTTACTCAAATTATAAAAGACAAAAAAGCATTAGTATTCACATTACAACAACATAAATATATTGATGTGGTAAGTGATTTCAAAAACTTAACAATGCTTAAAGGTTGGGCAGAATTTGTAGATAATAAAACCATTCTTGTAGATGGAAAAGATACATACACCGCAACTAACATCATTATAGCAACAGGAGCGACAACAAATATTCCAAACATTGAGGGACTAAATAAAGTAGGCTACTTAACGAATGTATCTTTATTCGATTTAGAAGAAAAACCAAAAAGCTTAACCATAATGGGAGCTGGCTATATCGGATTGGAAATTGCAATGGCCTATAACCGTTTAGGAGTAAAGGTTCGTATCATAGAATTTACAGATAGACCATTACGTAGTCAAACCAATGATATTACAGACGTTTTAGAAACACAAATGAAAAGTGAAGGGATTGAAATCCTTCCAAATTTTAGAGCCATTAAATTTGAAAAAGATGGTGATAATACCATTATTCATTGCAAATGTCCTGATGGCTCTACCACTCAAATAATTGAAGAAGGCCATATTGTCGTAGCTACAGGAACAAAACCAAATACGTCTAAATTAGGTCTAAAAAATATTGACTTAAAACTGACTGATAAAGGACATATTTTAGTTAACGAAAAAATGGAAACTAATATTTCCAATATTTATGCAGCTGGTGACGTAGCAAACACACCACCTTTTGTTTATACAGCAGCAAAAGAAGGTAGTACAGCAGTAAATAATGCTTTTTCATTAGCGAAAAACAGTGTAGATTATACATCGTTACCATGGGTAGTTTTTACTGATCCACAAATTGCAGGAGCAGGAATGGATGAAGTAGAAGCAGAAAAAGCAGGCTTACCTTTTGAAGTTTCTAAATTAGATTTAGTTCATGTACCAAGAGCATTAGCTGCACAAGACACTCGAGGTTTTATAAAGTTAATTCGCAATACGGAAACAGATAAATTAATTGGTGCAAGAGTAATAGCACCAGAAGGTGGTGAACTCATCCAACAATTAAGTATGGCTATTAAGTTTGGTATCACAGTAAAAGATTTGGCTGAAAGTTTTTATCCCTATTTAACGCTTAGTGAAGGAATTAAATTAGCAGCTATTACTTTTGGAAAAGATATTTCTAAATTGAGTTGTTGTGCAAGTTAATTTTTATTATGAAATTTTTTGTGAATACAAAAAACAAAACAAGTAATTTAAGTTTTGTAAATAAATGTAAAGGTAATTTGAGAAAACCACTATATTTTAATATTTATAAGAAAGAGAAAGCCTAGTTCAAAATTAACTAGGCTTTCATTTGTTTAACCCAAAGGTCACCACAACTAGGGCTAAACTTATTTTCTGTGCTTCTTTTTTTGTAGACTTTTAAGCAGTAAAGAAATAGTAAAACTGACAATTGCTCCAACGGATGCCAAAACAATAGTTTTTGCAATATCTTCAGAATTTATATTGGGTACTATACTTAAAAATGTGCCACCAGCAGTTCCCATTAAAGTACTACTATTATTTGCTTCCATCTTTGTCATCCTGAGCTTGTCGAAGGACGCTGTCATCAGTTGTAGTAAGCTGACTAGTTGCTGTCAAAACTCCTCCAGCAACTGCCATATAACCTCCAATAGTTGTAACTAATACTGGCAAGGCAATAGGAGCAGCTAAAATCGTTCCACCAACAGCAGCCAAAACCAAACCAACATTTCGAAGCACTTTAAAAAACTTTGGAGTAGGAGCTGTAGCTCTATTTACAATTTTTTTCATAATTTATATTTTTTCATTCCCATGAAAATAGGAATCTATTCAACAATCAATTCAACACTTTCTTTATTGTCCAAAGCTTGATAAACTAACGTTTTTAGCTTTTCAAATGCTTTTCGAGATAGTAATCCTAAACCTGGACCAGAAAGTTTTGTTACGGGAGCAATACAACCATTCAATTCTTTCAAAGCATTATTAGCAGGATGAAATAAAATAAAACTTCTATTTTTTACATCAATAACTTCTAAATGCCATTTGAATTTCTGACTATATCGCTTTCTAATAAAATATTTCCCTACCGGAATGCAGGAAACTCTCTTTTCATTATTCTTCCAAGGTAATTCAATCGTATAACAAATAAATTTACCTTCACATTCGAGTTTTCCGTTTGTTCCGTCAGGGAAATAAGTTCTAGTTAATAATAATTCCATAAGCTTTAAGACTTTCGACTTTTAACTTTCGACTAATTATTAAACACCACCATCAACTTTAGCAAGTGATAACGGATTAAACGCACCATTTTTCAAAGGATACATTTGCCCATTAATTTCTTGATAAAATTCAACTCCAACTGCCAAAAACAATGGTTTTGTACTTGCTGGAGTAACTGCATTTACTTGGTTAATTGCAGTAGTAACTGTATTATCCCAAGGTAAAATCGCAGTTTCAGAACTAGAAACTACAAAAGTTTCAGTTTCAAAATCAACTTCTGCACCTCCAGAAATAATTTTAAAGTGAGTAGTTCCACTTGGAGCTGCAATCATATTTGCAGGAATAAATGGTAACAAATCAACTTTAATTTCTCCAGCTACACGGTCAATTGAAGCCACAAACGGAGCAAACAAAGAAGTTCCAAGCTTACCGCGAATATTGAATTCAAAACCAAATAACAATTCAGCTTCTCCATCAATAACGTTTCTCAAACCTCTATCACTTACCAAATCCGCTTGAATAACTTTCACCATTCTTTGCGTCAAACGACTCACCATTCTACCATCAGCAGAGTTCAATAGTAATGGTCTAAAAGCTGTTCTTAAAAGCTTTCCAGCTTTTCCTGCTCTTCCAAACTCCGAACCATTCTCACGTGTTCTTTGAAACGCAGGATCACTAGCAATTCTGCTTGCATCAATTCCACCTTTCTCACGAGCTAAATGTCCGTCTTGGGTTTTGTAAAAAGTAATATCTCCGATAGTACCTTTTAATTTAATTATGCCTTTCTGTCTAGCCATAACTTAAAAATTTAATTAAACAATCATTTAAAATCTCCTTCATTCTATCAACAGGTTGCAACCACTTTCCGAATGATTTAAACAAAGTTTACATAACATTTAGCTAAAGAAAAAGACATGAGTGTACCATATGTCCAAAAACGACACAAGTGTCTTAATTAAACATAAAAAGACAATAAATACGTTTAATAAAAAAGGATTAAATTGCAGGAGGATTTCTGCAAGTCAAAAGTAAGTCAAAGCCTAATCAAAGGTATAGATAAAGTATGAAAATTGAAAAACAGAGGGTATGCATCTATCCAAAGGACATACAACGCATAACAGGTAAAAGTTATCGTCAAAGTACTAGATTGATGCAAAAGGTAAAAAAAGAACTTAACAAGCTCGAAAATGAGTTTCTAACAATTGAAGAGTTCTGTACATATGCTGGCATAAAATATGAACAAGTAACTCACTTGATTTTTGGTTAATTTTCTTGAAAATATTTCAACATTATTAACTTAAAAATAGAGTCATTATATACTTAAATAACTAGTTCAAATTTTAGTCTTGATGCTTTAATATTCAAACTATTATTCTTATATTTGACTACTTTGAATTTAGATTAATTGTTTCCCAATATTGAGGAGTCAGTCAAGGAGTCACTTAGAAAATATACTTTGCGAAGTATTGATTTTATTGGTTATTTTTATTAGTAACAAGACCCTCTTTCTCCGCGGAGTTTATCTCAAAATGAACTAAAACCCTTTAAATTCAACATTTAAAGGGTTTTTTCTTTTATCAAAAATCCTTATTTATCCAAATTTACACAAATATTAGGTGCACTATTAGGTGCACCAATTATAGTGTAAAATAGGTGCACCTATTTTTTATGAATCCCTATTAAACCAGCGGTTCAGAATTTGAACATCTTTTTTTGTATTGACAATTAGTGTAAATTAATTATCAATTTAAAGGTTACCAAAAATGAAAGCAAAAATTAATGTACTTTTCTACCTAAGAAAGTCTAAAGTCAATGCCCAAGGGAAAATGCCGGTATTTTACCGTATTACTATTAATGGACAAAGGTTCGATACAAGTACCGGACATTATGTAGAAGAAGACAAACGGTCTACTGAAATAAGCAGAATCAAAGGCAATTCAAAAGAAGCTCGTTCAATAAATAGTCAACTCGAATTAATTAAAGAGACTGTTTACGAAACAGAAAAAAGGATTTACATGAAAGAACTTGATATTACTTATGAATCATTTAAAAATGAATATCAAGGAAAAAAAGAAAAACAACGCTTCCTAATCCCAATCTTCCAGGACCACAACAACAAAATAAAAGCGTTATTACGGAAACAATATGCACCCGGAACATTGGAACGCTATGAAACATCATTGCGACATACAGAAGAGTTTCTAATGTGGAAATATAATCTCAAAGACATTGATATTACCAAGATAGATCATGCCTTTGTAACAGATTACGAATTCTTTTTGCGAACAGTTCGAAAATGTGCCAATAACACAGCAGTTAAATACATCAAAAACTTCAATATAATTATTAAGATATGTTTGGCCAATGAATGGCTTGACAAAAATCCTTTTGTAAACTACAAATCCAAAGTAAGAGAAGTTGAAAGAGTTTATTTATCTGAAGATGAAATCCAAAGTATTATTGAAAAAGAATTCAAAACTGAAAGACTATCTCTAGTTCGCGATATCTTCCTTTTTAGCTGCTTTACTGGTTTGGCTTACATAGATGTCAAAAACTTAACAAAGTCGCACATAAGCTTTGGAATTGATGGTGAGAAATGGATATTTACACACAGACAGAAAACAGAAAGTGCTTCTAAAATTCCAATCTTACCAGTTACTCAAATGATAATCGATAAGTATGAGTGCCATCCACAAAGTAATAATCAAGAAAAATTACTACCAATCTTGTCCGATATACTTTTGCAATGACTGTGACACTTACAAATGGTGTTCCAATAGAAAGTGTTAGTAAAATGCTTGGACATAAAAGTTTGAGGAGAACACAATGTTACGCAAAAGTTTTAAATAGAAAAGTAAGTGAAGATATGAAAATACTAAATGATAAATTTATTTTAGTCAAGCCTAATTTAGTAAAAAAAATAAATTAAAACTTTTTAGTTCTTTACTTGCAGAACTAAAAAAACTTATTATCTTTGCACCATAATAAAACTAAAAAGTATGATACAATTAACAGAAAAACAGAAAGAGCTTATTGAAAGTTTCGGTGTGCTTCAAGAGCAAATGGGTTTAACTCCTGCTGCTGCAAGAGTTAATTCGTTATTAACAATTGCAGATGAAAACGAAATCACTTTTGATGAGATTAGAGAAACTTTAAATTTAAGTAAAAGTGCTACTAGTAATGCCTTAAATGTATTACTAACTATGGAAAATATTGGTTACAAAACCAAGTCAGGTGATAGAAAGCGTTATTTTTTTTCAAAATTAGATCAATGGAAAGGTAAGTTTAAAAAAGACATCATTGGACTTAATGGTTACAACGAATTATTAAAAGAAATACTTAAAAATAGAACTCCTAAAACAAAAGAATACAATGATAAATTAAACGAGTTGACAGAATTTATGGAATACTTCATCACAGAATCAGTAAAAATAATTGATAATTGGAGTAAAAAATAATTCTTTTTTTTGCTTTTATTGGTTCTTTTGTTTCTGAACTAATTAATAAATACATAACTAACTAAATATGAAAAAACTAATATTGCTTTTGTCCTTAATAATTACAACAGGAAGTTTTGCGCAACAAAACGTGAATGCACTTACTATAAGAGAAGCTGTTGAATATGCTTTAGAGAATAATCTTAATTTGAGTAAAACAGAGATTGATAAAAAAATTGTTCAAGCTCAAATTGCTGAAATAAAAGGAAAAGGTTTACCACAAATCAACTTAAACGGAAGATTTACAGATAACTTTTCTTTAGTAGAACAACAATTACCTGCTGAAATTGTGGGTGGAACACCAGGAACAACTGTTGGTGTCCAATTTGGAAATCGTTATCAAGTTACAAGTGGTTTTGATGTTCAACAAGAATTAATAAACTTTAAATTATTCAATTCTTTAAAAAGTGTAAAAGCTTTAGAAGAATTAAATACGCTACAAACGTTACAATCAAAGGAAGATTTAATTATCAATGTAGTGCAAGTATATACTCAAATTCAAATCGCTGAAAGGCAAATAGAGCTTTTAGATGAAAATAATACAAGAACTAGTAATTTGATAAGCCTTTCGGAATTAAAACTAAAAGAAGGTATCATGAAAAAGTTAGATGTCAATCAATTAAAGGTGAACCAATCTAATTTGAGTACGGATATTGAAAATGCTATTTATTCTAAAAATGAAAGCATAAGAGTTTTAAAAATCCTTTTAAATTTTCCAGCAAACGAAACATTAGTTTTAACTGAAAAATTAGAGGATGCTAATAAAATTATGATTCAAGACAATCTAACGTTGGAAACAAATCTTGAGTTGATGCAAACGAATCAACAAATTGAATTGTCTAAAATTGATGAAAAATTAGTTAAAGCTGAATTCTATCCGAAACTGAATGCTTTCTTTACTTACAATTATCAAGGTAATACCAATGAATTCAAGTTTTCTGGACCCAATTATGCAGATCAATTTAATGGAACTTGGGGTTTAGCGGCTTCTATTCCAATATTTGATGGTTTTCAAAAAAGAAAAAGAGTTTTACAAAAAGAACTAGCTACTGAAAAGTTAGAAACCGATAAAAAAACATTGGAACTGAATATCCAAAAAGAATATCAAGATGCAAAAGAACAAATTGCAGTAAGCGAAATTCAAGTTAAAAATCAAAAAGAAAATATGAGTTTGGCAAACGAAAACTACGACGGAATTAAATTGTCGTTTACAGAAGGAATTGCAGCAATCACGGAACTTTTAGATTCAGAATTTGCTCTTCGACAAGCACAATCCAATTACTTAAATGCTCAATTGCAACTACGTGTTTCAGAATTACAATTAATCAAAGCAAGTGGTCAACTTTCAAAACTAATAACTCAAAACTAATAATCATTAAGATGAAAACAAAAAATATAATAATAGCAGTAGTTACCCTTTTTATCGCATTTGTAGGATACAAATTATACAGCAATAAAAAAGAAATGAATGAGAAATCAAGTCAAGTAGAAGAAGCTTATGCTGTCCCAGTTCAAGTTGCCAAAGTTCAAAAAAAATCATTATCAAATGCTTTAATTGCAACAGGTGAATTTGAAGGTTTTGAAGAAGTTTTTTTAGTTGCCGAATCACAAGGAAGTATTACAGCATTAAATTTTAAAGAAGGTGATTTGATAAAAAGAGGTCAAGTCTTTGCAAGAATTGATGCTTCTTCTTTAAACGCTCAATTATCTACAGCAAAATTCAATTATGCTAAAGCTCAAAAAGATGTAGAACGTTATGAAAGATTAGAAAAAGCTGGTGCAGTAAGTAAAGCTCAAGTTGAAGAATTGAAATTACAATTAGAAAACTCACGTTCGTCTATTGCTCAAATTAATCAACAATTAGGTTTTTCTACTGTAAAATCAACCATTTCTGGTGTAGTAAATGAAGTAATGATAGAATCATCAAGTTTTGTACAAGCAGGAAATAAAATTGCTGAAATAGTGCAAATCGATAAAATGAAAATCATCATAAATATTTCAGAAGATGATTTAATCAATATTAAAAACGATCAAAAAGTAACGATTAAAACAGATGTTTATCCTTTGGTTGATTTTGCTGGAACGGTTTCAAACATAAGTGTAAAAGCAGATGAAGCAGGAAAATTTAAAGTAACTATTGTTGTTCCAAATAATAAAAAAGAACAATTGCGTGCAGGAATGTTTGGAGAAGTTCACTTTGATACTTTAAAAAATAACATACAAGATGCATTAACAATTCCGAGAGAGGCTATTGTAAATAGTTTACAAGATCCTAAAGTTTATGTAGTAGAAAACAATAAAGCGATTTTGAAAAGCATCAAAATTGGTAAAGTAATCAACAATAATGTAATCGTTTTAGAAGGTTTAAAAATCAATGAATTAGTTATTGACAAAGGAATCATCAATCTAAAAAACAATACACTAGTTAAAATAACTAATTCTAAATAATCAACAGATGTCTATAACAGAATTATCAGTAAAAAGACCAACATTAGCAGTCGTAGTGTTCACCATAATCACACTTTTAGGAGTCATTAGTTATAACACGTTAGGTTATGAATTATTACCTAAAATAACATCACCACAATTATCTATAAGTACAACTTATCCTGGTGCATCACCAAGTGAAGTAGAAAATTCAGTAACCACAAACATTGAGGATGCTGTAAGTGCTATTGAAGGTGTGAAAAGTATTACTTCAACTTCACAAGAGGGAATTTCGATTGTAAATGTAGAATTGACATACAATGCAGATGTGGATAAAGCCTTGCAAGATGCACAACGTAAGGTAAATAATATTATAGGTCAATTACCTGACCAAGCTGATCAACCAACAGTGGATCAATTCTCTTTTGACGATTTACCAATAATGCGTTTAGGAGTTTCTTCTGAAATGAATGCGAATGACTTTAACAATTTAGTAGATAATGACATTAAAGAAACTTTATCACGAATTGAAGGAGTCGCAAGAGTTCAAGTTATTGGTGGAAACGAACGTGAAATTCGTGTAAATATTGATAGAGATAAACTGAAAACGTATGGTTTAAGTATTCTTCAAGTTACGCAAGCTATTTCGGCTGCAAATTTGGATTTTCCAACGGGAAGTATTAAAGATGCAAAACAACAAGTAACGGTTAGATTATCAGGGAAATTTAAAGATGTAAATGATATAAAAGGCTTAACAATTAATACAGGAAACGGTTCAAGTGTTCGTATTAAAGATATTGCTGAAGTTTATGATACTACTAAAGATGTAACCACTATTTCTCGTATTGACGGAATAAGTTCTATTGGTTTAACCATTTCAAAACAAAGTGATGGAAATACAGTTCAAGTAGCAGAAGATATTAGAAAAGAAATCAAAAAAATTGAAGCAGAATATGCTGATAAGAATTTAAAAATTGCAGTAGCACAAGATAGTTCAGTTTTTACACTTGATGCAGCTGATGCAGTAATTTTCGATTTAATGCTGGCAGTAGGATTAGTGGCTATTATTATGTTATTCTTTTTACGTAGTTGGAAAGATTCAATTATTGTAATGGTTTCTATTCCAGTTTCAATTGTTGCAACATTTATTGCCATGAGTCAATTAGGATATACACTAAACTTAATGACTTTACTAGGGTTATCATTAGTAGTTGGAATTCTGGTCGATGATAGTATTGTGGTTTTGGAAATTATCCACGCAGAAATGGAAAAAGGAAAATCCAGAATGCAAGCAGCTATGGAAAGTTGGAGTAAAATTGGACTTTCAGTAATGTCTATTACATTAGTACTTATTGCCGTATTCTTACCAATTACGTTCGTAACCGGATTAATTGCCGATTTATTAAAACAATTTGCAGTAGTTGTAGCATTTGCAACAGCCATTTCATTAGTAGTTTCATTTACCTTAACACCTTTATTATCTTCTCGTTTTTCTGAAGTAATTGAGTTGGATGAAAAGAAAATATTGCACAAACCTTTAATTATTTTTGAAAACTTTTTAACTGGAGTAAATAATGTATATAAAGGAATTTTAAAATGGACACTTTCTCGCAAACGAATTACTGCAATTTCATTATTGGTATTAGTTATTGCATCCTTATCCTTATTAGCCTTTGGGTTTATAGGAAGTGAATTTGTAAAAAATGGAGATAATGGTGAATTCATTGTCGAATTAGAATTGCCAAAAGAATCAACTATTGAAGAAACTAATTTAGCTGCACTTAAAGTAGAAACTATTCTACTACAAGATAAAATTGTTTCCTCTGTATTTTCTACTGTTGGAACAGGAACTGGTGGTGGTGGAAACTCATCAAATTTAGCACAGTTAAATGCAAAAATGATTAGTCCAGACGAACGTACTATTTCTTCTGAACAATTTGCCAGAGATATCAAAAATAAATTATCTAAAAGCATTACTGGTGTAAAATTCAAAACAGCAGCTGTAGGAATGGTTGGTGGAAGTACAGCAGGTCCAATTCAAGTTTTATTGACTGGAAGTGATATTGATGTATTAATGAAAACGGCTGAAGAGGTAAAACAAACCATTGAAAGCGTAAACAGTACGCGTGAAGTAGAATTATCTGTAAAAGGTGGTAATCCAGAAGTAGCTATTACAGTGGACAGAGATAAAATGGCCGCCCTTAATTTAACAATGAGTACTGTTGGAAATACGATGCAAAATGCATTTGCAGGAAATACACAATATAAATTTCGTGATGGTGAAAATGAATATGATATCAATGTAAAATTGGATCAATTCGACCGTCAGAACATCAATGATATCAAGAAAGTTACTTTTTTAAATACAACAGGAGAATTAATCGAATTGCAACAGTTTGCAGCAGTCGAACAATCAACTGGACCATCTAAGTTACAAAGAGATAACAAACGTAGTAGTGTTAGTATTGGTGCACAAGTTGTAGGTCGTCCTGTAGGAACAGTATCTACAGAAGTACAAGCAGCCATTGAAAAAATGAAATTACCTGAAGGTGTTAGTTTTGAAATGGGTGGAGATTTAGAAAGTCAAACAGAAGCGTTTGCAAGTTTAGGTTTAGCACTTTTAATGTCGATAATACTAGTGTATTTAATTATGGTGGCTTTATACGAATCGTATGCATATCCATTAGTAGTTATGATATCTGTTCCTACTGCAATGATTGGAGCTTTTTTAATACTTGCCTTATTTCAAGAAAGTCTAGGTGTATTTACATTTTTAGGATTGATTATGTTAGTTGGACTGGTCATAAAGAATGCCATTTTAATAGTCGATGCAGCCAACCAATATAAAAAAGAAGGTATGAACAGTGTGGAAGCAATTATGAATGCAGGACTATCAAGATTACGTCCTATTCTTATGACAACTCTTGCTATGGTAATTGCAATGATTCCTATTGCTTTCGCTTCTGGAGCTGGAGCTGAATGGAAAAACGGATTAGCAATGGTATTAATTGGTGGTTTATCAAGTTCATTAATTTTCACCGTAATTATTGTGCCAGTTATGTATATCGTAATCGACATCTGGAAAGGTGATATTACTAAAAACGAAGTTAAAAAAACACTTGAAAATAACATTAAAACAACAACACATGTTTAAACTAGAAAAAATTCCGAACAAAAACATTTATAAATTCACTATTGATGAAGTTATTAATGAAGAAAATATTCATGAATTCTTAAAAATTTTAGAAGAGGAAACAAAAGAACATCAAAAAATAAGAGTACTAGGAATAATTAAGAAAATTCCAAGTCTAGAAAATTTTGCCACTTTAAAAGCAACTTTAAAAATGAAGGTAGAAGCACTAAAAAACATTGGTAAATATGCTCTTCTTACTGATAAAGATTGGATACGAAATATGATTCCTGTAGCAGATTATGTTACTCCTAAAATTGAAATTAAAGCTTTTGAATTAGAGGATGAAGATGATGCAATTAGTTGGTTAGAAGCAGATTTTACTAAAACCGTGGAAGCAGATGATTATCTTACTAAAATGGATGTACAACATATTCCAGATACAAACATCTACACATTTACTTTTGACAATGATATTGATGAAGCAGGAATGCTGGCTCTGAAAGAAATTTTCGATCACAAAAGCAAAGACCAAAAAATAAGATTATTGGTTACCTTAAATAAGTTTCCTGATTTTGAAAGTTTTAAAAGCTTTTACGAAGCCCTAAAAGTAGATTTTCGCTCTTTAGGAAACGTTGGCAAATATGCAATTGTATCTAACAAATCATGGTTGCATAACTGGGTAAAATTTGCCGATTTTATCGTTCCTGGAATGAAAATGTCGCATTTTTCAAATGAAGAAAAAAATCAAGCTATTGAGTGGTTAAAAGAATAATTTACACTTAAAATTGATAGTAATTTATAGTAACATTAACACTAAATACAAATACATTAAATTAAAAAAATGATTGAGTTTTTCCAACAAAATACAACCGCAATTTATTGGTTCCTTGGCGTAATTATTCCAAGTATTATTCTCTATATTTCAATAGATAAAGGTTACAAAAAAATAATTGAAAAGGCAAAATTAAAAGGATTTGAAGATTTTTCTTTTATCAAACTAATTGCACGAATTTTAAAAGTATTTATTATTCTTTTCGTGATGTTATTCATCACTTTTTATTTAGTAGATAAAAAACATTATGGCTTTTTGACAGACAATATAAAAACCATCACCTATCTATCAATTGTAGCCATTTTTACTATAGTTTTTGGAACACTTTCTAATACCTTATTTAACAGAACTATTAAACTGAAGAATAATAAAAAAGAAAACCCAACTTCATACAAATTTTTAAAATACGTAACTACATCAACAATTTATATTCTTGGAATAGTTTTAGCAGCTCTTGCTTTTCCTGCATTGAAAGGTTTAGCACAAACAGCTGTTGGTGGAGCAGGAATTTTAGCAGTGATTATTGGTGTGGCTTCTCAAGAAGCTTTGGCTAACCTAATTGGTGGTTTTTTTATCATTGTTTTCAAACCGTTTCAAGTACATGATATTATTAAGGTAACTGATACGATGATTGGTGAAGTAATGGATATTACACTACGTCATACCATTATAAAAAATTACCAAAATAAGATGATTGTAATTCCTAACGCAATTATTAATAAGGAAAAAGTAATCAATTACAATTTAGGGGATAAAAAATGTTGCCAATGGATTGAGGTAGGAATTTCTTATGATTCTGATATTGATTTAGCCAAAGAAATTATGCGTTCTGAAGCGGAAGCACATCCAAACCTAATTGAGTTTAGAACCATGTTGCAAATTAAAAACAAAGACCCAAAAGTAGTGGTTCGTGTTGTTTCTTTAGATGATTCTTCAGTTACTTTACGAGCTTGGGCTTGGGCAAAAGATTATCAACATGCTTTCAATATGAAATGTGACTTATATGAAAGCATCAAAAAACGATTTGATAAAGAAGGTATCGAAATTCCTTTTCCACACAGAACACTTGTATTCAAAGACAATAACCCTAACAACTTACTAAATGACTAAATTCATAACAACGATTACTTTACTTTTTATTTCAATAGCAATAAACGCACAAGTAAACGACTCCATATTTAAAGAAAAAGCAGAAAAAGAACTAAAAGCTGAATTTCCAAGCTTCAGAATGGTAAACCTAGAATACACGCAAACTGGAAAAAGTGATTTCAGCTCTCAGTTATTTGATGAAGATTTTCAAACTGGAACTTTAAAAAACATCAAAACGGTAAATCTTGGAATAAATTTACCCGTTTATAAAAAGAAAAAGCTAACAGTAACAACATCTTTAAACTATAAATTTAACGAATTTGAATTTTCAGATTTACAAAATATAGCTACGATTCCAAGCTTTCAGCAAAATAACTTAATTACGTTTCATAATTTTTCAACGGCATTAAGTGCTACTTATTTTTCAACCTTATTCAAAAAACCAATTATTTACAATACAAGTATTATTGCCGATGGAAATCAAGAAGGTTTTGAAAGAATTAAAGGATTAGTTGGTTTTTCATTCATCTTAAAAAGAACAGATAGAGTAACCATGACTTTAGGAGCAATTGCTTTTGTAGATCCAACGGCTCAAATTCCGTTTTTTCCAACATTTACCTATAATTATAAGTTTAAAAATTCTGTTTGGGATTTTGATTTTATCATGCCGCAACGAATTCTTTTTAGAAGACCAATTGGCAATAAAGGTCGAATTTCTATTGGAAGTATGTTAAACAGTAATGGTTTTTATGTGAATATTGATAATCCAAATTTTCCTGCTGTAGCTGAATACAGTCAATTAGAAATCAATAGTGGTCTAATCTACGAACATCAATTGTCTAAAAACTTTATTGCAACATTTAAAGGTGGAATTTCAAGTTTTGTAAGTTCACGTTTAACTGAAAAAGCACAACCTAATAGTGATTACTTCTATAAAAACGAACAAACAGCCAAAGGATATTTTAATGTTGGAATTTCATTTAACCCAACTCCCAAAAAGAAATAAAAAAACACCTTTAAAAATATTTTTAACACAATTTAGTTTTATACAAATTAACCTAAAATTTTATAATAATTTTCAAAAATCATATAATTAGCTAATAGTATTTTTATTGCAATTTTGCATGAATCAAATGTTTAATATTTAATCAAATTTTTATGAAAAATACTAGTTCATACCCAAAACAAAATGCAATAGTAAAGTTAACTTTAACACTTGAAGAATTCATTCAGAAATATATAAATTCAGCAAGCTAAAAAGGTTATTTTTGTAGTATTAATTCTGTTCATTTTCTTCTTCATAATCAGAAAGCGGATGATTATTCATTTTTAATCCAACAGTTTTTATAGTCTTTACAATTATATTCTAAAGCATTAATAAAAAAAACTAATGTATGATAGAACAAAATAAATTATTAGATGAAGATTGCTGCGCAACAGAACAAAAAATAAATAAAGCTGTAGAACAATATTCTGAAGATGATGGTCATGATCATAATCATGACCATTTAAACGAATCGAAATCAACATTCCAATTGTTTTTACCGGCAATAATAAGTTTCGTATTATTATTGTTGGCTATTGGATTTGATAATTATTTTACCCAATCTTGGTTTACGGGTTGGGTTAGAATAGTTTGGTATGTTGCAGCCTATATACCAGTCGGACTTCCAGTAGTAAAAGAAGCCATACAAAGCATTCGTAAAAGTGATGTATTCTCTGAATTTTTATTAATGTCTATAGCTACAATTGGTGCTTTTGCTATTGGTGAATATCCTGAAGGAGTAGCTGTAATGTTGTTTTATGCTATTGGAGAAATTTTTCAATCATTGGCAGTACAAAGAGCCAAAAGAAACATAAAATCATTATTAGATCAAAGACCTGATAAAGTTACTATTATAGAGAATAATGTAGCTAAAATAATTAAAGCTGATAATGCTAAAATTGGAGATATTCTCCAACTTAAAGTTGGTGAAAAATTAGGTTTAGATGGAGAATTATTATCAGATAAAGCATCATTCAACACGGCTGCACTTACAGGAGAAAGTAAACCAGATTCTAAAACAAAAGGAGAAATCGTTTTAGCAGGAATGATAAATTTAAATTCTGTTTCACAAATTAAAGTTACAACAGCTTATACAGATAGTAAGTTATCTAAAATTCTTCAAATGGTGCAAGAAGCTACTTCAAAAAAAGCTCCTACAGAATTATTTATTAGAAAGTTTGCCAAAATATATACACCAATTGTAGTTTTTTCAGCTGTTGCGATTTGTTTAGCGCCAATGCTTTTTGTGGAAAATTATATTTTTAGTGATTGGTTGTATAGAGCGTTAATTTTCTTAGTGGTTTCATGTCCTTGTGCTTTAGTAATTTCAATTCCTTTAGGTTATTTTGGAGGAATTGGAGCAGCTTCCAAAAACGGAATCCTTTTCAAAGGTAGTAATTTCTTAGATGTAATAGCTTCTGTTCAAAACGTAGTGATGGACAAAACCGGAACTTTGACCGAAGGTATTTTCAAAGTACAAGAAGTAGTATTTAAAACTGATTTTGACCAAAATGAAATACTTCAAATAGTAAATGCTTTAGAAAGTCAAAGTACACATCCAGTAGCAACAGCAATTCATGAATTTGTTGGAAAAATTGACAGCACAATTGAGCTTAAAAATGTAGAAGAAATAGCAGGTCATGGATTAAATGCTATTGTAAATGGTAAAGAAGTTTTAGTAGGTAACTTTAAATTAATGGATAAATTTTCAATTAAATATGATATTGATCCATCAAGTATTGTCTACACTCTAATTGCAGTGGCGTATGATAATAAGTTTGTAGGTTACTTAACAATTGCGGATAGTATAAAAGAAGATGCGCAACTAACAATCGATAAATTAAAAGCATTAGGTATTAAAATCACTATGTTAAGTGGAGACAAAAATAATGTTGTACAATTTGTTGCTCAAAAATTAGGGATTACAAGTGCCTTTGGAGATTTATTGCCAGAAGATAAAGTAAATAAAGTAAAAGAAATACTTGCTAAAAATCAAACAGTTGCCTTTGTTGGTGATGGAGTAAATGATGCTCCAGTAGTTGCTTTAAGCAATGTTGGTATAGCAATGGGTGGTTTAGGAAGCGATGCAACAATTGAAACTGCTGATGTAGTAATCCAAGATGATAAACCTTCAAAAATTCCAATGTCGATCAATATTGGTAAACAGACTAAAAAAATTGTTTGGCAAAACATCATTCTTGCTTTCACTGTCAAAGCTATAGTTTTAGTTCTTGGTGCTGGTGGATTAGCAACCATGTGGGAAGCTGTTTTTGCAGATGTTGGAGTTGCTTTATTGGCGATTTTAAATGCTGTCAGAATTCAGAGGATGAAATTTTAATTTAAAAGTGTTATATTTAGCATCTTAAAAAAAATAAAATGAAAAAAATTCTTACTTCAGCGTTACTGATTTCCTTATTAACTATTTCTTGCAAAAAAGAAGAAACAGCAGAACCAATTACTACTGATGATATTCCTGTTACTTCAGAGGCATCATCTGTACAAAATAATACTGATGAAGCGACAGTAAATGCAGTTCCATCAATAACAAATCAACCTACAACTACTATGAACGGATTAAACCCGGCACATGGTCAACCAGGTCATCGTTGTGAAATAGCTGTTGGTGCACCTTTAAACTCAACACCAACTGCTCCAAGTAATAATGCATCAAATAATACTCAACCAATAGTTGTTCCAGCTAATGCAGCTGCAAGTCCAATGTCAAATACAACTGCTACCGGAATGAATCCAGCACATGGTCAACCAGGTCATCGTTGTGAAATTCCAGTTGGTGCTCCGTTATCTCAAGTAAAATAGATTTTAAGAATTACTATATTAGACTCGATCTTTAAAATTTATTTGCTAGTAAATAAAAACAAAAAGTCAGTATCTCAAAATTAGAGATACTGACTTTTTTGATGAAAGTATTTTGTAAGTCATTCTACATTCATAATTTCTATTTCTTTTCCATCAAATTTCCATTTTACTTTATCTCCAACTTTAGTGCCCATTATAGCTAGTCCCATTGGACTGAGAACGGATTCTGTTTTGTTTCTTCGTTTAGCTTTATCTGGAACTGCAAAAGTTATAAGGTTCTTTTGATTGTTGTTAAGGTTTTTAATGAAACAATTGTAGGACTAATTTATTCATTCTTACCTGAAATCTGAACTGGCATTTCATTCAAAGTTGTACCACCTTTAATTCCAAAGTCTAATGTGCGAATTGGGAACGGAATCATAATGTCATTAGCATCATAAGCTTTCTTAATTTTCATGATGGCTTCGCTTCCTACTTTGTTGTAAACTGATTGTTCAGGAGTATCAATCCACATTCTCACAGATAAATTTACCGAACTATCACCAAATTCAACGAAATAAACATTAACTGCATCTGTTTTTGAAAGTTCTTTAATATCGCTAACAGCATCTAAAGTAATTTGTTTTACTTTTTCCAAATCATCACCATAAGATACACCAACACTTAAATCAAAACGCCTTTTTTGTAAGATTGTATAGTTTTCAATAGGGTTTTGAAAGACTTCTTTATTAGGAATAATAACGGTTTGTCCCTGAAAAGTTTCCATTACGGTATCACGCAAATTGATCTCTTTTATTTTCCCCATGTAGTCACCAATTTGAACGATATCACCGAATTTTAAAGGTTTTCTGAATGAAATGAAGATTCCAGACATAAAATTAGCAGCAATATCTTGAAAAGCAAATGCTAAAGCCAATCCTAAAATACCTGCACCAGCTAAAATTGAAGTAACGGCTTTGTCTAGGTTAAGAATACTTAAGACTGTAAAAATGACAATGCCAATAAATATAAAATAAATTACAGAACTAAATAAATTGTTAAGTGTTACGTTGTTGGAAATGTTAGAAATGAGCTTTTTGGAAATTTTTCGAACAAATTTTGCAATGTAAAAACCAATTACCATTACAATAGCAGCCATAACTATATTCGGTAATAACTTAATTAAAGCTTCAACCCAATCGGTTAATTTTTCAGTAATTAAGGTAGAAATTTTATTGATATCCATATTTTTTGATTAAAATTTAATTGAGACAATATAATAAAAGAATCCCTTTTTTACAACTATTAATGAATAGTGAGATGGTTGTACTTTAAAATAGACTGCCTTGAATAATATGAGTTGATTTTTCACCTTTAAAAAGAAATGAATCTATAACGTCAAATTGTTTTAGTTCTGGGTTGAATTTTCTCAAGAAAACCCTGTCACAAAAAAAAAATAATTCTATTTTTTGAAATAAATCAGAAGCAATTTTAAGCTTTGTATCATCTAGTTTTCTAGCAATTGATAAATGAGGTTCAGAGCTTTTGTACATTTTTTTGATGGTTAGTGAAGCTGTTAAATTTTTCATTATCTTTTTTAAATCTTCTTTTGATTTTTCTGAGGGTTTTATAAAGAAAGCTCCATTTGAATAACTATCAAAATCTACTAATTCAACATCAAAAGGGGAGAAGCTTGCTGTTATTCGGTCTACTTGTTTTTTTGTTATTTCAATTTCAGTTGAAGTAAATTCACAAATAGTAATATGTGCTAAAGAGTTTTTACTATTGTACCAACCAATTTCATATGCTAATTGAAGTTTCATTTTCTTTACTTCTTCAATTATAATCGCATCTGGAATAAAAGCAATTGAATATTTGTGTTCCATTTTTTTACTTAATTTTAAAAACCATTAAGAATTTACAGTGCAAGCAGATCTTTTTAACAAGTGATATTCTCTATTATTCTTAAATTCGCGTATAGAAATCCCTACATAGCGTTTAAATGTTTTTGATAAATGACTTACATCAGTAAAACCTAAATCATCAGCGATTTCCGTTAAGGTAAAATCGGAATTTAAAAGTCTAATTTCGACTAATTTTAATTTAGCTTTAATGATATATTCACGCAAAGGCATATTGACTTGTTTTTTAAAAAACTCGCTTACATAAGTTGGTGACATTGAAAAAGCATTAGCTAAACTATCTATTTTTAATAATTCTGGTTTGTCAATATTTTCGCTAATGTAGGTTAACATTTTTGTGATGCGTTCATCTGAATTATTTTGAGGAACTTCAGAAAAAATTCCTTTTTTAATATTTCGGATTAGAATTTCCAAAATGCTTGCCATTAAGCTCATAATTAATGTAATACTTTCCGAACTATGATTTCTGGATTCTTGTAAAATTATAGCAATTAGCTTGTCTAAATGTTGTCTGTCCATGTCATTTTTAATGATGTCACCAGGTAATTGATTGTAGTTAGAAAGAATATAAGCTGATTCCTTAAACCATTCATTTCGATCAATAGCCATTCTGTTCGTGGCTTTAAAAATAGTATCTGTAAATTTTAAAAAGACAAATTGTGTAGGTTTGCTTAAGTTGAAAGAGTGACATTTTAATGGAGGTAATAAAAAAATACTTCCTTTACCAAATGAGGTTTCATTATAGTTGATACATTGAGTTCCTTCGCCTTCTTTTATTAAAACCAATTCGAAAAAATTATTTTTAACCGGACGTTGTTTCCATTCGGATAATTCTATTTCTTGTATTTCAAAAGGTTTGTAAGCTTCAATTACTTGCATTTTACACTTATTTTTAACAAATTTAGGGATAATAAACTATATTGGCACGTATTATTTCTTAAAAACCTTTAAAATTACATTATTATCCTTTTTTATTACCAAAATAACTTTAAATCTTGAGTTAGTTTTGTACTGTAATAAAAAGTAAATAATAAAAAATGAATTCAACAAACATTTCAAAACAAGACATAATAAAAGCATTTCAATCAAGACATGCAACAAAAGAATTTGATGCTACAAAATCTGTTTCAGAAGAAAACATGAATTTTATTTTAGAAACAGCCCATTTGTCACCGAGTTCATTTGGATTTGAACCATGGCATTTTGTAGTGGTTCAAAACAAAGAATTAAGAGAATTACTAAAACCAGTGGCTTGGGGAGCACCTTTAAAATTAGATACAGCAAGTCATTTTGTTTTAGGATTAGCGATGAAAGCACCAATGGTAAAGCATGATACTGAATATATTATGCACATGATGAAAGACGTTAAAAAATTGCCTGAAGAAGTAATTGAAATGTACTCTAAATTTTATAGAGAATTTCAAGAACGTGATTTCGATTTAGATACGGATAAAAAACTATTTGATTGGGCTTCAAAACAAACTTATATTGCATTAGGAAATATGATGACTTCTGCATCTTTAATCGGAATTGATTCTTGTCCAATAGAAGGTTTTCACCAAGAAAAAGCTGAAGCTTTATTACAAGAAAAATTCGGAATAGATACTAATAAATATGGTTTGGCTTACATGGTTGCATTTGGATACAGAAAGGAAGAACCAGCTCATGCAAAATCAAGAAGGAACATTGAAGATATCGTCACTTGGATAAAGTAATCAAAACAGTTGCATTAGATAAAATAGGGTTTTTATTTGATAAAATTAATGTGTTAAACTTTGATCAATAAGTTTTATATTTGCACTCTTAAAATTAAGATGAAGATATAAAAAAGCAATAGCGTTGTTTAAAACAATGCATTTAAAAAACAAACCTTCAAGTCAACTTGGAGGTTTTTTTATTTGAAAAACTATGCAAGAAAGTTGGACTTATTTATTATTAGTAGCTTTAGGATTTTTGGCAGGATTTTTAAACACTGTCGCTGGAGGTGGAACTTTATTAACGCTACCAATCCTTATTTTTATGGGTTTACCAGCTCCTTTAGCTCAAGGAACAAATAGAGTTGCTATATTATTGCAAACTTTTACAGCTGTTAGAGGTTTTAAAAGTAAAGGAGTATCAACATATCCGTTTAGTTTATATGTTGGAATTGCTGCATTATTAGGATCAATTATTGGTGCTTATTTAGCATTAGACTTTGATGGAAAAGCTTTTAATAGAATGCTTGCCGTTGTAATGATAATGGTTTTATTTTTGACAGTTTTTAATCCCAATAAAAATTTAATTAATACAACTGAAAAATTAACTGGAAAACCTTTAGTTATCTCATTAATAGTTTTCTTTTTCCTTGGTATTTATGGTGGATTAATTAATGCGGGTATTGGTTTTTTAATGCTTATAGCGCTTCCTTATATTAACGGAATGAATTTATTAAGATCAAATGCTACAAAAGTTTTTGTGGTTTTTATTTATACAATAGGAGCAACAATAGTTTTTGCTTTTAATGACAAAATAGATTATGGTTTGGCTGCAGTTTTGTCCATTGGAAACGTATCTGGTGCTTGGTTCGGCAGCAGATGGTCTGTTAAAAAAGATGAAAAAGTAATTAAGATGTTATTAGTAATTACTGTTACAGCCTTAGCAATTAAATTATGGTTTTTTGATTAGTATTTAATGTAATCTGTTATTTCTAAACCATATCCAATCATTCCAACACGTTTTGTTTGTTCAGAATTTGAAAGTAATTTTATTTTTGAAATATCTAAATCATGTAGAATTTGTGCTCCAATTCCAAAGTCTTTTGCATCCATTTTTACTTGTGGAGCTTTATAAATTCCTTGTTCTTGTAGTTCTTTTAATTCTGTAATTCTATGCAGCATTTCAATAGATTGTTTTTCTTGGTTTACAAAAATAACAGCTCCTTTTTCTTCTTGATTTATTCTTTTAAACATATCTTCTAATCTATCATCTGGATTTGAAGTCAATGTTCCTAAAATATCATTATTAATTTGTGATGAATTAATACGCGTTAAAACTTCATCACCAATATTCCAACTTCCTTTTGTTAAGGCAATATGAACTTGTTTATTTGTAGTTTGAAGATAAGCTCTCATTCTAAATTTACCAAAACGAGTTTCTATTTCAAAATCTTCTTTCTTTTGAATTAAGCTATCATGTTGCATTCTATAGGCAACTAAGTCTTCTATTGAAACTAATTTTAAATCAAATCTTTTGGCAACTTCAGCTAATTGTGGTAAACGAGCCATTGTTCCGTCTTCGTTCATTATTTCCACAATAACACCAGCAGGAGTAAAGCCAGCTAATCTTGCAAAATCAATTGCAGCTTCTGTGTGACCAGTTCTTCTTAAAACACCACCTTGTTTTGCTATCAATGGAAAAATATGTCCAGGACGAGCCAAATCAAATGGTTTCGTATCTTCATCAACTAAAGCTAAAACTGTTTTTGCTCTATCTGCTGCAGAAATTCCAGTAGTTACACCATTTCCTTTTAAATCGATGGAAACTGTAAAAGCTGTTTCCATATGATCTGTATTGTTGGTAACCATTGTGTGTAAATCTAATTCTTTACATCTTCTTTCAGTCAAAGGAGTACAAATAAGTCCACGACCATGGGTTGCCATAAAATTAATCATCTCGGGAGTTACTTTTTCGGCTGCAGCCAAAAAATCTCCTTCATTTTCTCTATCTTCATCATCAACAACAATAATTATTTTCCCTTGACGAATATCTTCAATGGCTTCTTCTATTGTGTTTAATTGTATTTTATGTGACATTAGTTGTAGTTGTTTTTTGTTTTTTTAACTTGTTTATTAGTTTTTTAATTGGATCTGTTATCCAATCAAAATTTATCATTATTCCTATATCATTTGTAGCTCTGTAAGTTAGCAAAATAGCAAAAGGTGTTAAAATAATTGATGACATCCAGGTGCCTAAAAAAGGAGTTATGCTATCTTCTTGCGCTAATTTTCGACCAAAAGTATTGATGAAATGAAATGTTATGAAAATTAGAATTGCAAAAACCATAGGTAAACCTAGTCCGCCTTTTCTAATAATTGCCCCAAGCGGTGCACCAATAAAAAACATTAATAAACACGAAAAAGCTAACATATATTTTTCATGAATTGCTGTCCAATGTTGGTTAATATTTTTCTTTTTAAACTCTAAATCATTTTTACTACTATCAATAGAAAAATCTATACTGGTAATATTGTTTGTTGCGATTTCAATAATTTTTTTTTGATCCACCAAATTATATAAACCCAATAAATTGTCAGTAATTCTATCTTTATCTACGTATTGGATTTTTCTTGAATTTAAAACATTTGAAGTTCGCTGTGTAATATTATCAGAAAACGAAATAATGTCTTCATTATAGCTTTTTTGTAAAGAGTCGATCGTGATATTCAATTCACTTATATTAAGCATATTATTAGTGTTTGAAATTGATTCTTCATTAACATCTGAAGCGTTTAATTTACCAATATCAATAGTTAGAATATATTTTTTAAATGTACTTTTTGCAAAAGGCATTTTTTGTTGTTCTTCATATTTAGTAGGAAATATATCTTCATAATAATTACCATCAAATAGTTCAAGGTTTAATAAATTACCACCATCATCACTTGTTAAAATACCATTTTTAGCATTAATTATAGTACTAGCTCCATTTCCGTTACTAGATTTTTTGTGAATAATTATACCTTTTAAAAACTGTCCTTTATCTCCAGATTTTTCTTGGACTTTGATGTTTGTATTTCCAATTTGATTAAACTGACCTTGAGCAATTGCCATGGCTGGTTTCTGTTGAACTATATTTTGACGTAAATTAATAAACTTATATTGTGCTTGTGGAATTACATTATTAGAAAAAACAAAGGCAACAAGGCTTAATAAAAAAATGAAACCAGTTAAATACTTCATGGCTCTTTGCAACGAAATACCTGAAGATTTCATAGCTGCAAATTCATAATTTTCAGAAAAACTTCCAAAAGTCATTATAGAAGCTAATAATACAGAAAGTGGTAACACTAACGGAATTACATTTGGAGCATAAAAACTCAAAAACTTAATAATGATTAAAAAATCTAAATCCTTACCAGCTAATTCGGCAATAAAAAGCCACACTCCTTGAAGAATGAATATAAAAAACAAAATTACGAATACAGTAGTAAACGTAATTAAGAATGATTTTAAAATATATTTATCTAATATTTTCAACGAAACTTTTTTTAGTCTAATCTATTGATATAATAGCCAGAATATTTTGATTCCGTAAAGGTAAAATGATTTTTTGATAAAGGCTGATTTGTTTTAAAAGAATTAACAGTTAAAGTAGTTTTTGTACCTTTTTTATCAGTCTGTATCATATTATAGATATGATTTGTAGAAGTATCAATTCCTAAAAGAATCTCTTTTACATTCTCTTTTGAACTAGTAGGTTTTAATTTTACATATTGAATTTTTCTTCCTTTAATATTTTGTGAAATATCCCAAGCATAAGAATATCCTGATTGAAAGAATGTCAACATTTTATCGGGTGTTATTGCATTGTCATCATCTTTACCACTAGAAATAGTTATTTCTTCGTCTTCTGGAACTATTGTGTATGTTTTTTTACCATCATACATTTTTGTAATTCCCATAAAGTTTAATACATATTTGTTTCCGCTTATAGAAACATTTCCATTACTATCTTGGTTAATGTTTTCTTTTGCATTACTTAAGGAGTATTTAAAATCAATAACGATATTGGTATAGCCTTTTGCTTTGGCAGCCACATCGTCTAATAGTTGTTTAGCTTTTGTAGCGTTTTGACCCTGAATGTTTAATGTGAATAAAAATAATACTACGACTTTTATTAAAGTTTTCATTTTAATTGTTGTTTTGTTCATTATTTAAAAATAGTTCTAAAGAAGTTAAATCAGGGATTAATACAGAACGAGCTTTACTACCTTCAAATCCGCCTACAATTCCTGCAGCTTCTAATTGGTCAATAATTCTACCAGCTCTGTTATATCCTAGTTTTAGTTTTCTTTGTATTAAAGAAGCACTCCCTTGTTGAGCTGTTACAATAACTTCGGCAGCATCTCTAAAGAGTGTATCTCTTTCTGAGATATTCATATCAAGTTTTGTGCCACTTTCTTCACCAATATATTCTGGTAATTGATAAGCTTCCGGATATGCTTTTTGTGAACCAATGTATTCTGTAATTCTATCAACTTCTGGAGTATCAACAAAGGCACATTGTACACGTACTATTTCATTTCCTTGTGTAAAAAGTAAATCACCACGACCAATTAATTGATCGGCTCCACCAGAATCTAAAATGGTTCTAGAATCGATTTTTGAAGTTACTCTAAATGCTATTCTAGCTGGGAAATTGGCTTTAATCATACCTGTAATAACGTTTACAGAAGGTCTTTGTGTCGCAATAATTAAATGAATTCCAATAGCACGAGCTAATTGAGCTAAACGAGCAATAGGTGTTTCTACTTCTTTTCCGGCTGTCATAATCAAATCAGCAAACTCATCAACTACAAGTACTATATAAGGTAAGAATCTATGTCCTTGTTCTGGATTTAATTTTCTTTGTTTAAACTTATCATTATATTCCTTAATATTTCTAACCATTGCATCTTTTAGCAAGTTGTAACGGTTATCCATTTCAATACAAAGTGAATTTAAAGTATTAATAACTTTAGCATTATCAGTAATGATTGCATCTTCAGTGTCAGGAAGTTTAGCTAAGTAATGTCTTTCAATTTTATTAAAAAGTGTTAATTCCACTTTCTTTGGATCTACTAAAACAAACTTAACTTCCGCAGGATGTTTTTTGTATAAAAGGGAAGTTAAAACAGCATTTAAACCTACAGATTTACCTTGACCAGTTGCTCCAGCCATTAATAAGTGAGGCATTTTTGCTAAATCAAAAACAAAAGTTTCATTTGAAATGGTTTTACCAAGCGCAACAGGCAATTCCATTTCAGATTGTTGGAATTTAGCAGAAGAAATAACACTTTTCATAGAAACTAAAGTAGGATTAGCGTTTGGTACTTCAATACCAATAGTACCTTTTCCAGGAATAGGAGCAATGATTCGGATCCCTAATGCAGCTAATGAAAGTGCAATATCGTCTTCTAAGTTTTTAATTTTTGATATACGCACACCAGCTTCTGGAACAATTTCGTACAAAGTTACGGTTGGTCCAACAGTTGCTTTAATTTGAGAAATTCCGATTCCGTAATTCTTTAAGGTTTCAAGAATTTTATTTTTATTTTGTTCTAATTCTTCTTGATTAATAGTAATACCAACCGATGTGTACTCTTTAAGTAAATCAACGCTTGGCATTTTGTAGTTTGATAATTCTAATGTTGGATCAAATTCTCCAAAATTTTCAACAATTTTTGCTGCCAAATCACCTTCAACAATTTCCTCTTCTTCTGTAGTTTCTATTACAAAGCTATCGTCTTTTGTTTCAATACCTTTTTTTCCTTTCTCTTCAATCGAAAAGTTTTGTTCTGTTTTTGGTTCTTCTTTTGTTTTAGGTTCAAGAGATAATTCAGAAGAATGGCCGATAGTTGGTTTTAAGCTTTCTTTGTCAATTTCAAAAGCAGAAGTCGGTTTTAATTCAATTTTAGAAATGGCTTCATCATTTTCAGTCAATTCAAAATCTTTAGATGCATTTCCTTCTTTATTAAGAATTACATTATCTATTTCATTAGTTTCAATAGGTTCTTCTTTCTCAAAAATTGGAGTTGGAATTTTATTTTTTATTTTTTCAACTTTATCTTTAATTTTATCAGGAGACATTTTCATTTTGAAAACTAAAAATAATAGGGTTACTAAAATTAGCAAAAGTATAGTCCCAATTTTACCTATATAATGTTGTATAAATTGATTTATTTCATAACCAATAACACCTGAAAGGTTTGGGAATTGATTCCAGAAAAAACCAAAAATTAATGATAAAGTAATAATTAAATAGAAATCCCAAAACAAAGATTTCCTTAGTTTGAAAATGCTAATATCTAAAATAAAATAGATTCCAATCATTAAAATTGACTTTACAAAAATGATTGAAGCAACTCCAAAACCTCTATAGATAAAGAAATCAGCAAGATATGCTCCTATTTTACCTAACCAGTTTTCTGCTTTTTCAGTTCGGTCTATAATTGAGCCTATTTGACTTTGGTCATAATTACCAGTAACATAATAAGAGATAAACGAGATTAATATTGCAACAGCAATTAAAACTAAAATACAACCTATTATAAACCTATGTTGCCTATAGTTTTTAGGAGCATTAGTTTCTTTTTTTGGTGCAGATGTTTGCTTTTTTGCCATATAAATTTACCTTCAATTAAGGTTTATTTCAAAAATTAATTATGATAAATGTGGAATATAAATAATGCAACCAATAGCGATAGCTGTCATGGCAGCAAAAAATACAGCACCAGCAGCAATATCTTTAATAAAACCAATTCTTTCATGGTATTCTGGATGAATAAAATCCGCAATTTTTTCAACAGCAGTGTTTAAGCCTTCTATTCCTAATACCAATCCTATAGCTAATGTTTGAATTAACCATTCTTCATGAGAAATATTAAAATAAAAGCCTGCAATTATCATCAAAACGGCCAAAGAGCATTGAACCATTACACTATGTTCAGTTGTAATAAGTTTTACGGCACCTTTAAAAGCAAATCCCATGCTTTTAAGTCTTCCAGTAAAAAGCGTTTCGTCTTTTTCGAATTTCATAAACTATTATAATGAAGCTAAAGCAGATTCGTAATTAGGTTCGTCAGCTATTTCTTTAACTTGTTGAGAATGAACTACAGTTCCGTTTTCGTCTAGAACTATTACAACTCTAGAATGCAATCCAGCTAAAGGACCATTTACAATTTCTAAACCAAAGTCCTTACCAAAACTTCCAGTATTAAAATCTGATAAATTAATAACATTCTCTAAACCTTCTGCACCACAAAAACGTTTTTGAGCAAACGGTAAATCTCTGGAAACACATAATACTTTTGTGTTTTTCAATTTACTAGCTTCTTCATTAAATGCTCTAACAGAAGCAGCACATGTTCCAGTGTCTATACTTGGAAATATATTTAATACTACTTTACTTCCTCTAAAATCTTCTAAAGTTGTTGTTGATAAATCGTCTTTAATTAATTTGAAATTCGGTGCTTTAATGCCTACAACAGGTAATTCACCTGATGTTAATATTGGATTTCCTCCTAAAGTAATTGATGCCATTTTGATATAAGTTTTAAATAACAAAAGTATGAAATTTATTTGGAATAGGGAAAGTGAAATTTATTTTAAAAAATTCATAAAAATAATTATTCTGTTTAATTAATATATCGTAATATTGCAATATAATAATACATTAAACATGGGAGCTTCAAAATCAGATTTTTTTTCAGACGAACAAAACGAATTGGCTAAGTTGTTTAAAGCCATTTCTCATCCTGCAAGAATTGCCATTATTCAATATTTATTAACGGTTGATTCTTGTATTTGTGGAGATATTGTCGACGTTTTGCCTTTAGCACAACCAACAGTTTCTCAGCATTTAAAAGAATTAAAAAATGTTGGAATCATTAAAGGTACAGTAGAAGGTACAGCAATTTGTTATTGCTTAAATCCTGAAATAATGGAAAAAATGGAAAACTATTTTGGAGGAATTTCCAAAGAATTAAAAAATAAATGTTGTTAAATCTTAAATAATATTAATCTTCAGCATTGACGAGATGCTAAAATAAATTCAGCATAAAATGAAACTATCAGAAATAAAAAAGGAATTGAAAAAGTTAACAACTATTGCTTTTAAATTGCCAAATGGTGAATTGGTTCCAAACCATTTTCATGTGACAGAAGTGGGTAAAGTCACTAAAAATTTTATCGATTGTGGTGGAACAGTAAGAAACGAAGAAGTTGCAAACTTCCAATTGTGGGAAGCAAATGATTATGACCACAGATTACATCCCGAAAAATTGGTTCATATTATTGAATTATCTGAAGAAAAATTACAAATTCCAGATTTAGAAATTGAAGTTGAATACCAAATGAAAGATACTATTGGTAAATTTGATTTGGATTTTGACGGAACAAACTTTCTATTAATTTCAAAATTAACCGATTGTTTAGCCAAAGACAAATGTGGAATTCCAGCAGAAAAACCAAAATTAAAATTGAACGAATTAAGTTCACAAGGTAATTCTTGTGCACCAGGTTCAGGCTGTTGCTAATATGGAAAATATGAATAAAGAACATTGGGAAAAAGTCTTTACTACAAAGACTGAAACAGAAGTAAGTTGGTTTCAGAAAAAACCAGAAACTTCGATTCAATTAATTCAGGCTTTAAAATTACCTAAAGATGCTAAAATCATAGATATTGGTGGTGGTGATAGCTATTTAATTGATAGTTTAATTGAGCTTGGTTTTACGAATTTATATTTGTTAGATATTTCTGAAAATGCAATTCTAAGAAGTAAAAATAGGCTAGGAGCTAAAGCTGATAAGGTAGCTTTTATTGTTTCAGATATTTTAGATTTTAAACCTACAGAAAAATTTGATGCTTGGCATGATAGAGCTTCGTTTCATTTCTTGACAGATGAATCTGATATTTTAAAATATAAAGCTATTGTTTCAGAAGCTTTAACTTCAAATGGAAGTTTTGTATTAGGAACATTTTCTACAGAAGGGCCTTTAAAATGTAGTGGTTTGGATATTTCTCAATATTCTGTAGAAAAAATATTAGATCTTTTTGAAGATACTTTTGAAATGGAAAACTGTTTTACTGAAGATCATGAAACACCTTTTGAAACCACACAAAACTTTATTTTTAGTCACTTTATAAAGAAGTAAGAATGAATACTAAATTACAAGAAACGATTAAATCAATTCAGGAAATTTCTATTTCTGATGAACGAAAAGAAGTCCTTCAATCTTTAATTGATTTTGTTCAAGGCAAACTTGATGCTAAAGAAGAAATTCGATTAAACTTTATATGTACACACAACTCACGTAGAAGTCATTTGTCTCAAATTTGGGCTCAAACGATGGCTTTTCATTATAATATTCAAAATGTTTTTTGTTATTCTGGTGGAACGGAAGCTACTGCTATGTTTCCAAAAGTAGCTGAAACATTGACTAACCAAGGATTTCAAATTCAGAAAAAAAGTTCAGAAAATAATCCAGTTTATGCTGTTAAATATAATGTGAATTCACATCCAATAATTTGTTTTTCAAAGACTTTTGATGATTTTTTTAATCCAGAATCAAAATTTGCAGCTATTATGACTTGTTCGTCTGCAGATGAAAATTGTCCTTTTATTGCTGGTGCTGAAGTTCGATTGCCAATAAGATATGAAGATCCAAAAGCGTTTGATGGAACCGATTTAATGAATGAAAAATATGCAGAAAGAAGTTTAGAAATAGCTTCTGAAATGTTTTATGTTTTTTCAAAAATAACTAAATAAAATAATGAAAAAAAGACTTGGATTTCTTGACAAATATTTAACGCTTTGGATTTTCCTAGCGATGTTAATTGGAGTTGGAATTGGATATTTAATTCCGAATTCTGCTAGTTTTATTAATTCATTTTCATCTGGAACAACAAATATTCCTTTGGCTATTGGATTAATTTTAATGATGTATCCACCTTTAACTAAAATTGATTTTTCAAAAGTACCTTTAATGTTTAAAAAGCCTAAATTACTTGGAATTTCATTTATAATTACTTGGATTGTTGGTCCTTTTTTAATGTTTTTATTAGCGACTTTTTTCTTAAAAGATTATCCTGAATATATGACAGGCTTAATTATTATTGGAATTGCTCCTTGTATTGCAATGGTAATTGTCTGGAACGAATTAGCTGAAGGAAACCGTGAATTAACAGCAGGTTTAATTGGAATAAATAGTCTTTTACAAGTGTTATTCTTTAGTTTTTACGCTTATTTTTATTTGGAAGTAATGTTGCCTTTATTCGGAATAAAAGGTTTAGAATTAGACATTACAGTAGCTGAAATAGCAAAAACGGTTGGAATTTATTTAGGAATTCCGTTTGTTTTAGCTGTTGCTAGTCGTTATTTTATTAAGAAATATGTTGGTGATAAATGGTTTAATCAGAAATTTATTCCGTTTGTTTCGCCAATTACTTTGATTGCTTTGCTTTTTACGATTGTCGTAATGTTTAGTTTAAAAGGAGAAATGATTGTTGATTTACCTTTTGATGTTATTCGAATAGCGATTCCATTAGTGATTTTCTTT
This sequence comes from uncultured Flavobacterium sp., assembly GCF_963975515.1. Classification (GTDB taxonomy): domain Bacteria; phylum Bacteroidota; class Bacteroidia; order Flavobacteriales; family Flavobacteriaceae; genus Flavobacterium. The sequence goes on along the minus strand of NZ_CAXBGY010000001.1, from coordinate 415,969 downwards.
ACAATAATGTTTTTCTTGATGTTTTTTGTAGCCAAGAAAACAGGAGCAAATTATCGTGACGCTGTAGCTTTATCGTTCACAGCTTCTGGAAATAATTTTGAATTAGCGATTGCTGTTTCTATTGGTGTTTTCGGAATCAATAGCGGACAAGCTTTTGCTGGTGTTGTTGGACCTTTGGTTGAAGTTCCAGCTTTAATTATATTGGTAAATGTGGCTTTTTGGTTGAGAAAAAAGTATTATAAGTAAAAATACAACTTTTATATTTGGTTTGTTATTTTGAAGTCTTAAGTAAATTTAAATCAACCCTAGACCTAAAGCAATGGAAAGTATAATTAACATTATTGCAACTGTGACCTGTAAAAACTTTAAAGTGACTTTTTTTAATAATTTGTTTCCGATAAAAGCTCCACACATTGCAGCTACTGTTGCCGAAATTATTAATGGTAAATTGGCACTTAAATCTATATTGACTAGTCGAGTAGAATAAACACCTAATCTAGTAAAATCTACAAAAGAAGAAATGATAACAGTTGTAGCTATAAATGCTTCTTTAGACAAACCCGCTCTAATTAAAAAAGCACTTCTTAATGCACCTTGACTTCCAGAAAGGCCACCAAAAAAACCACTTAAAGCACCACCAAAAGGAAGTTTGTTTTTATCAAACTGAAGCTTATTGAAATATGGAATTAAATCAATTACCGCAAAAATCATCATTAATATGGCAATAATGAGTTTTAATGGAAAAATTCTAAAATCTTTACCAAATAATGTATAGGAATAGATTGATTCCATATTTGGAATATGTAATAATAAATATGCACCTATAAATGCAAATATAACAGCAGGAATACCAAACCTAATTAGTACTTCTTTATTAAAATTTTTCCCTACAATAAATAGTTTAAATATGTTATTACCAAAATGAACAATTCCTGTTAAAGCAATTGCAACTTCAACAGGAAAGAATACCATGAATACAGGAGTTAATATTGTACCTAATCCAAATCCAGAAAAGAAAGTTAAAATCGCAGTTAAAAAAGCAATAATTGAGATAATGACTATTTCCATAATTTAATCAAATAAAATATTAAGATTCAAATTTAATGCATTTAAATTATTTATCGATAGCACCCAAAACACGCTTCATAAAATCATTTAGAGCTGTTTTTTTGTCTTTACCATCTTTAATCATTTTATGAACTTCAAGAGCACCGTACATGTTTGAAATTAGTTCACCAATAACATCTAATTCTTCATCTTTTAGAGAAGACAATTCTGTTAGGTTTTCTAATACTTCAATAGTTTCAACTAAATAATCTTGATCGTTATCTTCTATAAACTGAGTTAGTTGTTTTATTACAGGTAGTTTCATTTTTTTCGATTTTTCGATTAATTGATTATTTGATTTTTCGAACAATCGAGCCATCTAACAATCCAATAATCAATTTAAATTACTTCATTAACTAATTCTGTTAAAACTTCTAACTTATTAGTTTGTGTTTGATTCACTAATTTTCCGTTTTTAAAAGTTGCAAAAGTTGGTAAATTATCCACTGTTGCTAATTTTCTTGATTCAGGAAATTTTTCAGCATCAACCATTAAGAATGGGATACTTTCGTTTTGAGAAGCCAACATTTTAAATTTTGGTTTCATAATACGACAATTTCCACACCAAGTTGCTGAATATTGAACTACAACTGTGTCATTTGAAGCAACAACTTCTGCTAAATTATCTTGTTCTATTTCTGTAAACATATTTTTAAATTTCAATAGCAATGACAATATTAAACTTTTAATAATGTTTAATATTGCCATTGAATTTGTTATAGATATTGCTTTTTGATTTAGTTTTGGCTTAAATAAGCAGCTGTACTTAATCTATCAGCATTCATTGCTTCTTTACCTTCTTCCCAGTTTGCAGGACAAACTTCCCCTTTTGTTTGAACGTGTGTGTATGCGTCTATTAAACGTAAATATTCGTTTACATTTCTACCTAATGGCATATCGTTTACACTTTCGTGGAAAATTTTTCCTTCTTCGTCAATAAGATAAGTTGCTCTGAAAGTTACGTTCGAACCTTCTAAAATTTCTTCGTTTAATTCTTCATCATAAACCCATTCTGCATCAAGAATTTCTAAATTTGCAGATAGATTACGAGTTGTGTCAGCTAAAATTGGGTAAGTTACACCTTCAATTCCACCATTATCTTTCGCAGTGTTTAACCATGCAAAGTGAACTTCATTTGTATCACAAGAAGCTCCAATTACCATAGTGTTTCTTTTTTCAAATTCACCTAAAGCCGCTTGAAAAGCGTGTAATTCTGTTGGACAAACAAAAGTAAAATCTTTTGGGTACCAAAACAAAACTACTTTCTTTTTGTTGTTTACTGCTTCTTCTAATACGTTAATTCTTAAATTATCTCCCATTGAAGATATTGCGTCAACTGTAATGTTTGGGAATTTTTTTCCTACTAATGCCATTGTGTTTATTTTTTTATTAATTATTAAATTTCTACTACAAAATTACAAAATCAAGGGTTAAAAAAAAGATACTGTTATGTTTTCTTTTTATTAAGATATAGAAAATAGTTATGAATACATTTCTTACTAATAAATTATCATGTAGTAGCGCGATTCATGCCTTAACAATTAAAGTAAAAAAGCAAAACCACCAATTTGGTGGTTTTGTTAAAAATAATGTTTTCTTTCTTACTTTTTATCAAATCGATCAGCATTCATAACTTTTGTCCATGCTTTTACAAAGTCTTTTACGAATTTTTCTTTTGAATCATCTTGTGCATAAACTTCAGCATAAGCTCTTAAAATTGAATTAGAACCAAAAACTAAATCTACGCGAGTAGCAGTCCATTTTGTTTGTCCTGTTTTTCTATCATTGATGTTGTATAGGTTTTGTCCCATTGGTTTCCAAACATTATTCATGTCTGTTAGATTTACAAAGAAATCGTTTGTAAGTGTTCCAACTTTATCTGTAAAAACACCATGTTTTGTTCCACCATAATTTGTTCCTAAAACTCTCATTCCACCAAGTAAAACAGTCATTTCTGGAGCAGTTAATCCTAATAATTGAGCTTTGTCAAGCATTAATTCTTCTGGTTTAACAGCATATTCTTTTTTCATGAAGTTTCTAAAAGCATCATTGGTTGGTTCTAATTCTGCGAAAGATTCAGCATCTGTCATTTCTGGAGTTGCATCACCACGACCTTGTAAAAATGGAACTTTTATATTTACACCAGCATTATGAGCGGCTTTTTCTACAGCAGTTGTTCCACCTAACACAATTAAATCTGCTAAGCTAACTTTTGTAGTTAATTGAGATTGAATTTCAGTTAATTTATTTAAAACTTTTTGCAAACGTACTGGCTCATTTCCAGTCCAATCATTTTGAGGAGCTAATCTTATTCTAGCACCATTTGCACCACCTCTAAAATCAGAACCTCTAAAAGTTCTTGCACTATCCCAAGCTGTGTTTATTAATTCAGCACTAGTTAAACCGCTATTTAATAATTTTGATTTTAATTCTTCAATTTCAGCATCTGATAGATTATAATCCACTTTAGGAATTGGATCTTGCCAAATTAAATCTTCCTTTGGAGCATCAGCACCAACATAGCGATCTTTTGGTCCTAAATCTCGATGTGTTAATTTGAACCAAGCTCTAGCGAATACATCTTCAAAATATGCTTGATCATTGTGAAAACGCTCCGATATTTTTCTGTAAATTGGATCCATTTTCATTGCCATATCAGCATCAGTCATGATTGGATTTCTTCTTTTTGTTGGGTCAAAAGCGTCTAAGGGTTTGTCTTCTTCTATTATGTTTATTGGTTCCCATTGATTTGCACCAGCAGGACTTTTCTTTAATTCCCAATCATATTTCATTAAAAGATGAAAATAGCCATTATCCCATTTCGTTGGATTAGTTGTCCAAGCACCTTCAAGCCCACTAGTTACAGTATCAGCAGCATTTCCTTTTCCTGTAGGGTTAATCCATCCAAAGCCTTGATTTTCAAACTCTCCAGCTTCAGGTTCTTTTCCTAGTTTTGAAGCGTCTCCATTACCATGACATTTTCCGACCGTATGACCACCAGCAGTTAAAGCTACAGTTTCTTCATCATTCATTGCCATACGTTTAAAAGTAGTACGAACATCTATAGCAGTTTTTAAAGGATCAGGTTTACCATCAACACCTTCTGGGTTAACATAAATTAATCCCATTTGTACTGCAGCTAAAGGATTGTCTAAAGATTCTCTATTTTCATCACTTTCATATCTATTTTTTGTTTCAGCTAACCATTCTTTTTCTGCACCCCAATAAACATCAAGTTCTGGGTGCCAAATATCTTCACGACCACCTGCAAATCCAAATGTTTTGAATCCCATAGATTCATAAGCCATATTTCCGGCTAAAATCATTAAATCTGCCCAAGAAATTTTGTTACCATATTTTTTCTTAATTGGCCATAATAGTCTTCTTCCTTTATCTAAGTTACCATTGTCAGGCCAACTGTTTAATGGGGCAAATCTTTGATTTCCTGTATTACTTCCACCACGACCATCCGAAATTCTATATGTTCCGGCAGAGTGCCATGCCAAACGAATCATTAATCCACCATAATGACCCCAATCTGCTGGCCACCAATCTTGGCTATCTGTCATTAAATTTTTTAAATCTTTTTTTAGTGCCTCTAAATCTAATTTTTTAAATTCTTCAGCATAATTAAAGTTGTCTCCTAGTGGATTAGTTTTAGTGTCATGTTGATGAAGAATATCTAAATTTAATGATTCAGGCCACCAGTATTCATTAGTGGTCTTTGGTTTTACATTATCCTCAGTTTGATGAAAAGGACATTTACTGATGTCGTTTGAATGTTCCATATTATTTTTATTTGATTAGTTGTTTAATGTTTAAATGTTTAATTATCTTATAAAATTACAAAATAAAAAAACCACTACTAAAGATTAGTAATGGTTATTTTTTATTTTAAAATAGATTTTTGTTATGAATAGACTACTCTTTGATAGCTGTAGTCAATTGTCTTATTTTTATATTGAAAGCTGCAAAAATTAAAGTCATAAATGGACTTAGTATGTTAAAGAATGCATAAGGTAAATAATCAAAAGTATCTACACCTAATGTTCCAGATTGATAAGCACCACAAGTATTCCAGGGAATTAATACAGAAGTAACTGTTCCAGAATCTTCTAAAGTTCGACTTAGATTTTCAGGGGCTAAACCTTTATCATGATAAGCTTTTTTGAACATTTTTCCAGGAACAACAATAGCTAAATATTGGTCAGATGCTGTTATGTTTAGAGCTAAACAACTACCAACAGTTGAAGCAAATAAACCAAATGTAGATTTTGCCATACTTAATAAGGTTTGACTAATTCTTGCCAAAGCTCCAATTGCATCCATAATTCCTCCAAATACCATTGCACAAAGAATTAACCAAATTGTGCCTAACATTTTTTGCATTCCACCAGATTTGAATAAATCAGCTAAATTTTCATTATCTGTTGGAATAACAGATTCAACCGTTATAGCATTTAAAATTCCTTTGTAAGCATTTGCAAAATTCAAAGTTTTTTCACCGGAAAGCATTAAAACAATTTCAGGTTGAAAAATTAAAGCAAAAACAGCAGCTAATAATGTCCCAATAAATAAAGCAATTAAGGGTTCTGTTTTTTTAACAATTAATCCAATTACAACAATCGGAACTAAAAATAGCCAAGGTGTAATATGAAATGCTTTTTGGATATCGGCTAATAAAGCAGATGAATCAGCGACGCCAGTAGTTTCTACTGTTAAACCCAGTATAATAAATATGATAAAAGTAACACAATACGTTGGTACAGTTGTTAAAGACATGTATTTAATATGTGTAAATAAATCTGTTCCAGCCATTGCAGGTGCAAGATTTGTAGTATCTGACATTGGAGAAAGTTTGTCACCAAAATAAGCTCCAGAAATTACAGCACCGGCAACCATTCCTAACGGGAAACCTAATGTTCCACCAATTCCAATTAACGCAATACCAACAGTTGCTGATGTTGTCCATGAACTTCCAGTAGCAATTGAGATTACAGAACATATTATTAATGTCGCAGGCAAAAATATTCCTGGACTTAAAACTTGTAACCCATAATAAATCATAGATGGAATTATTCCACTCACTAACCAAGTTCCTGCTAAAGAACCAACCATTAAAAGGATTAGAATTGCACCCGCTGTAGATTTTATGTTTTCGGCAACTTCATCCATCATTTTTTGAAAGGATACTTTGTTGAAAAAACCAACAATTGCAGCAACAGCAGCACCCACTAATAAAATAAATTGATTACTTCCACTTAAGGCATCATCGCCAAAAATGTAAACATTATAGCCCAACATTGCTACTAAAGCTATCACAGGAATTAAAGCTTCCCAAATACTTAGTTCCTTATTCCTATTAATATGTGTATCCATGAATTGTTTTTTGAAGACGCAATATATAAAAAAAAATCCGCTTAAGAATTTCTTAAACGGACTTTATTAATTGAGTTATTTTATTATAAAATATTTAATTCTTTCATGCAAGCTTTCATCATTTCGTAAGTTCTTTCAATGTTGTTATCTAATCCAATTGAAAAACGAATTAAACCATCTGTTAACCCCATTTCTGCTTGCTCTTCTACTGGAATTTCTGAAGAAGTAGATGAGCCAGGAGCACTGAATAATGTTTTGTAAAACCCTAAACTTACTGCTAAATAACCTAAGTTTTTCTCTTGCATTAATTCCATTAAGGCATTAGCTTTATCTAAACTTCCAACATCAATAGTCATCATTCCTCCAAAACCATATTCTGGGTTAATCATGTTTTTATAAACTTCATGACTTGGATGAGATTTTAATCCTGGATAAACCGTTTTGATTCCGTCTTTTTCAAATTTTTCAGCTAAATAAGCTGCGTTTAAACTGTGTTGTTTAATTCTTAAATGTAAAGTTCTTAAGTTTTTCATCACACTTGCAGAACGCATACTATCCATAGTTGGTCCTAAAAGCATACTAGCACCTGAATTTACATCTTTCAATTGATTAATGAATTCTTGTGAAGCACAAACTACACCACCAACAGTGTCGCTACTTCCGTTAATGTATTTTGTAAGGGAATGAATAACAATATCTGCTCCTAATTTAATTGGTGAAACTGATAAAGGGGAAAATGTATTGTCAACCACTAAAGTTAAGTTGTGTTTTTTTGCAATTTTAGATAATTCAGCTATGTTAGCAACTTCTAAAAGAGGATTACTAACTGTTTCACAATATAAAACTTTAGTATTTGGAGTTATAGCCGCTTCAACTATATCTAATTTAGTAATGTCAACAAATGAAGTTTTTACACCCATTCTTGGAGCAAAATTCTTTAGAAAAGCATAAGTTCCACCATAAATTGTGCGACTAGAAACAATATGATCACCATTTCCACATAATTGTAGTAGAGTAGGAGTGATTGCTCCCATTCCAGAGGCTGCTACATTTGCTGTTTCTGTTCCTTCCATAGCTGCTAGAGCTCTATCAAGATATAAATTACTTGGAGATGAATGACGAGAATATAAATAACATCCTTCAGCATTACCTTCAAAGGTATCAAACATAGTTTTTGCAGAAAGGAATGTATAAGTAGAAGAATCAGAAATAGATGGGTTTACACCACCAAATTCTCCAAAATATTGTAAATCTTGAATGTTGTCAGCTGGATTGAAATTGCTCATTATATTTTTTTTAATTAGTAGTTAATTGTTTATTTATTATGTCAAAATTCACTATTTTTTTTTGTTTTTTCAAGACATGTTTAAAATATTAGTTTATTTATCTATTATTTTACTTAATTATAGAAAAAAAATCTATGTTTGGTTGTAAATATATGTTTTTTTAGTAATTTTGAAACTTAAAACTAATGATTATGGATGTAATAGACAAAAAACTAGTAGGTTATCTACAATTAGATGCTAAAAAAACAACAAAAGAATTATCTTTAAACCTGAATCTTTCAGTAACTGCTGTTTATGAAAGAATTAAAAAATTAGAACGTGAAGGAGTAATTTCTAAGTATGTAGCCTTACTTGATAAAAAGAAAATCGATAAAGGTTTTATGGTTGTTTGTAACATTAAATTAGTGCAACATAATGTCGATAGTGTAACTACTTTTGAGAAGGAAATTGTTAAATTAGAAGAAGTTTTAGAATGTTATCACGTAAGTGGTGATTATGATTACATCATTAAAATATATGTAAAAGATATGGATGCTTATAGGGAGTTTATGTTGACGAAGTTGACAACACTTCAACACATTGGAAGCACACATAGTGTTTTTATGATTGGTGAAGTTAAGAATACTACGGTTTTTAATGTATAAATATTTAAACTATAATTATTTTATAAAATTTATAATATTACCTACAAAAATCTTAATTTTGCATAACAAAATAAAATAACACACAAAAAATACAAATATGAGTCAGTTTGATGTAGTAATAATAGGTTCTGGTCCTGGTGGATATGTTTCAGCAATTCGTTGTGCACAATTAGGATTAAAAACCGCAATCATTGAAAAATATTCAACTTTAGGTGGAACATGTTTAAATGTGGGATGTATTCCTTCAAAAGCGATGTTAGCTTCTTCACATCATTATGATGAAATGAAACATTTTGCAGATCACGGAATTGAAGTTTCGGGTGAAGTAAAAGTGAATCTTCAAAAGATGGTTGATAGAAAACAAGCGGTTGTAGATCAAACTTCTGGTGGTGTTAAGTTCTTAATGGATAAAAACAAGATTACCGTTTTTGAAGGATTAGGTTCTTTCGAAGATGCAACTCACGTTAAAGTGACCAAAAATGATGGTTCATCTAAAACTATAGAAGGAAAAAATATCATAATTGCAACAGGTTCAAAACCTTCAAACTTACCTTTTATCACTTTGGATAAAGAAAGAATAATCACTTCAACCGAAGCTTTAAAATTACCAGAAGTTCCTAAACATTTAGTAATTATTGGTGGTGGAGTTATCGGAATTGAATTAGGACAAGTTTATTTACGTTTAGGTGCACAAGTTTCTGTAGTAGAATATATGGACAGAATTATTCCAGGAATGGATAGTTCGTTATCTAAAGAATTAACAAAAGTACTTAAGAAACAAGGAATGAAGTTCTATGTTTCACATAAAGTACAAGCTGTTGATAGAAAAGGAAATGAAGTTATTATAAAAGCAGAAAACAAAAAAGGAGAAGTAATTACTTTAGAAGGAGATTACGCTTTAGTTTCTGTAGGAAGAAAACCTTACACTGCTGGATTAAATGCGGATAAAGCAGGAGTTAAACTTACAGATAGAGGAATGGTTGACGTAAACGATCATTTACAAACAAATGTTTCTAATATTTATGCTATTGGTGATGTGGTTCGCGGAGCAATGTTAGCACACAAAGCTGAAGAAGAAGGAGCAATGGTTGCTGAAATCTTAGCTGGACAAAAACCACACATAGATTATAACTTAATTCCAGGTGTAGTTTATACTTGGCCAGAAGTTGCTGCTGTTGGAAAAACAGAAGAGCAATTAAAAGAAGAAGGTGTTGCTTATAAATCTGGAAGCTTTCCTTTCAAAGCTTTAGGTAGAGCAAGAGCTGGTGGTGATTTAGATGGATTTGTAAAAATCTTAGCTGATGAAAAAACAGATGAAGTTTTAGGAGTTCACATGATTGGTGCTCGTTGTGCAGATTTAATCGCAGAAGCAGTTGTTGCTATGGAATTCAGAGCAAGTGCAGAAGATATTTCTCGTATGAGTCACGCACATCCAACGTTTGCAGAGGCTATTAAAGAAGCTGCATTAGCTGCAACAGATAATAGAGCCTTACACGTTTAAATTGCAATAAATAATTAACTTTTACGTTAGCCTAGATTAACTTAAATTAATTGGTACAATTATTGTGCTATATAATATAAATTATTGCAGTTTTCATAGTATTTATTTAATTGGTTTAAAAAAATATAGAAATTTCCTGCAATATAGAAAGTCCCGTGAAAACGGGACTTTTGTTGTTTAAAAAGGTTGATTTTTATGCTTTAAACAAATTTTTATAAGAATCCCAATGAGCATAAATCAAAAATAAATTTGCTCCTAAAACAAATATAGCAATTGGAAAATCAGAAACTTGAGTTACAGTATGAATCAAGAATATGTTTATTGTAATTGGTAATAAAGCTAATAAAGTTACTTTCATAAATTTTCCACTTAATAAACTTAAACCTGCAATTAATTCTACAGATTTTACCAAAGGCATCATGTATTTTGAGGCCATAATTCCAGTCATCAAAGTTGCCATGTCACCAGTTGGAGCTTCAGCTTCCACTAAGTCAAAGAAATATGCTATTGATGCAAAGACCATTAATGCACCTAAAAGAATTCGAACAATCAAAATTGCAATTTTCATAATGTGTTAATTTTATGGGTTAATCTTCAAATATAAGATTTATTATAATTAAAAAATCACTGATAACCAGTGGCTTATTAACAAAATTTTGAAAGGATTATTTTTTTAGAAACTTTTTATAACCAAAGAATCCTAAAAAGCCAATTAAAATGAAAGGCCAAAGTGAAACAAGAAAAGCCAAAATATTTTCAAGAATAAACCAACCACTTTTTAAACTTTCCCAAATTTGTAATCCAATATTTGGTCTGTATGAATTCAGGCTTTTTTCATTAGCAATCATTTCTTGTGTTATAGTTTCATCTTGATAAATTTGAAGCGTCAAAGTGCTAAAATTCACTTGATCTTCTAATGATAAATTTTGTAATTTATTAGTGTCATTTTGTTCTTTTTTATCATCTAAAGTATCTTCTGCTCCAACAATTTGATTCAACTTTTTCCCTTTAGTATCAATAGCTTTTGCTAATCTATCTTCAGAAGACGTACTTCTATTTTGAGCCATTTTATTAGATAACATTTGTAAAGTAACATCATCAGCTTTAATAACTCTATAATTTAAGAAATGAATTTGCTTAGCAATAGTTTTAATTACAGTGTCTAATTGCGTATTTGGAACTCGAATGGTAATATCATTTTCAACTTGATATTTTGTAGAAACCAAAGTACTATCTTGACTCATTTTAGTTTTGTCTTCCTCTAAAATAGTACTTTGCAAGTTAGTGTAAGTCACAAATCCTCCAAATTTAACGGTTGCATCTTCAATTTGATTCGTGGATTTTGCCACATTTTTGACTTTAAATTTAATGTCAGCAGTTCTTACAAATTTCCGATTACTTTTTGGGTCAACTTTTGCTGCTGATGAAGAGACTGCTTCATTTTTTTCTACAGCATCATAGTTTGATTCAATTGAGGATTCTTCAGTTCTCTCTTGTGATTGTTTACAAGAAATAGCAAAACCAATTACTAGTAATGCTAATACAACGTTTACTCTTTTGTTCATAAATTCATCTTTTAAAGGTTTATTGATAATTATTTAATTTTTTTAAGGAATAAGTAGTTTTATTATCAATAGAAATGAATTTCAGAGGTTTATGTTTTAGAAAGTAAACTAAAAATCATGCCAAGTTTTATCGATGTTGTTTTTATCTAAAACTATTTTTATTGTATTTTTGAAATTCAAATAAAAAGCATTGAGAACTTCTATAATAAAGCCCATTCAAAATCCAATAGAATTCAAAAAACAAATCTTAGATTGGTCACAGCAGTTTAGAGAAGTTGTTTTGTTAGATTCAAACGTTTCATATAATAAAGATTCAAAATATTCAAGTTATGATTTAGTTTTAGCTGTTGATGCTTTCATGGCTATAAAAACGGACTATACAAATGCTTTTGAGGATTTATATGAATATCAGTCCCGAATGAAAGATTGGTTATTTGGTTATATGTCTTATGATTTAAAAAATGATATTGAGGATTTAAAGTCTAAAAATTTTGATGGATTACAATTTCCTGATTTATATTTTTTTCAACCTAAGAAATTATTTTTTCTAAAAGGAAATCAATTGGAAATTCAATATCTAAATATGTGTGATGATGAGGTTGAGGTTGATTTTGATGAAATTTTAAATCACCAATCACCAATTACCAATCACCAATCACCTAAAATAAATCAACGAGTTTCCAAAGAAAGATATATTGAAAAGGTTTCTAAAATGTTAGATTATATTCATCGTGGTGATATTTATGAAGCAAACTTTTGCATGGAATTTTTTGCAAAAGATGTTCAAATTAATCCATTACAAGTTTATAATGATTTGAACGAAATTTCAGAACCACCTTTTGCTGTTTATTTTAAGAATAAAGATAATTTTTTGATATCAGCTTCACCAGAACGTTATTTGAAAAAGGTAGATGCTAAAATTATTTCGCAGCCTATAAAAGGAACTGCTAAGCGAAGTTTTGATATGGAATTAGATGAAGAACTTAAAGTTAACTTATCTAAAGATGCTAAAGAACGTTCAGAAAACATAATGATTGTCGATTTAGTTAGAAATGATTTATCGCACACAGCTACAAAAGGAAGTGTTCAAGTAGAAGAATTATGTCAAGTTTACACATTTAAGCAAGTTCATCAAATGATTTCTACAGTAGTTTCAAATGTAGAAAACACAACTTCACCCATCCAAATTATAAAATCTACTTTTCCTATGGGAAGCATGACTGGTGCTCCAAAAATTTCAGCCATGAAAATCATTGAAGAACTAGAAGAAACCAAAAGAGGTTTGTATAGTGGAGCAGTAGGATATTTTACTCCAAACGGAGATTTCGATTTTAACGTTGTAATTCGAAGTATTTTATACAATTCATCCAATCAATATTTATCGTTTTCTGTCGGAAGCGCAATAACTTCACAATCAATTCCTGAGAAAGAATATGAAGAATGCTTATTAAAAGCAAAAGCCATGTTTGAGGTTTTGTTAAACAAATAATACTTATTTTTGAGCATGCAAAATCAATTTCAAGACCAACTACAAAAACAATTCACTTTTATAAAAGAAAAAAAACTTCTTTTAGCCATAAGTGGTGGAATTGACAGTATGGTTTTATTGCATTTATTTCATGAATTAAAATTTGATATTACGGTTGCTCATTGCAACTTTAGTTTACGTGATGTAGAAAGTGATGCTGATGAAGAATTTGTAAAATCAACTTGTGAAGCATTAAAAATTCCGTATTATATTCAGAAATTTGATACTAATGGATTTGCTTCTGATTATAAACTTTCCATTCAATTAGCGGCTCGAAAATTACGTTATGATTGGTTTTCTGAACTTTTAACCGATAAAAAATTAGATTATGTTTTAACGGCTCATCATTTGGATGACGAAATTGAAACGTTTTTAATCAATCTAACTCGTGGAACTGGTTTAGAAGGTTTAACCGGAATTCCAGTAAAAAATGAAAAAACAATTCGTCCTTTATTAAAATTTTCAAGAGAACAGATTGAAACTTTTGCTAAAGAGAACAACATAAAATGGAGAGAAGACTCGAGTAATGCTTCCAATAAATATTTGCGAAATAAATTACGACATGATGTAGTTCCAATTTTGAAAGAATTGAATCCAAGTTTTATGAATTCGTTTCAAAATACTTTGGATAATTTAAAACAAAGTCAGTCTTTAGTTGATGATGCTTCTCGAATTGTTTACAGAAAAGTGGTTCAGGAAGAAGAACATCAAAAGAAAATCAATATTTCAGAATTAAAACAACTAGAAAATTATGAAGCTTATCTTTTTCAATGGTTGAAACCTTTAGGATTTTCAGCTTGGGAAGATATTTATGATTTAGTTGATGCTCAATCAGGAAAACAAGTTTTTTCAGAACATTATTTCTTATTAAAAGATAGAGATTATTTGATTGTTTCTGAGAAAAATCAGAATGATAATCAAAATATATATAAAATTGAAAAAGAGGTCTTAGAAGTTAAAAAACCCTTAAAATTAGCAATAAGTAAGGTAGATGACATTTCTAATCTTTCAAATACAACTATATTTGTTGACGAAGAAAAGATATCATTTCCTTTAGTCATTCGTAAATGGCAAGAAGGAGATTTTTTTTATCCTTCAGGAATGAACGGTAAAAAGAAAGTCAGTAAATATTTTAAAGACGAAAAATTTTCTTTGATAGACAAACAAAATCAATGGTTACTTTGTTCAAATGATGAGATAATTTGGATTATAAATCACAGAGCAGACGAACGATTCATTGCAAACAACAAAACAAAAAACATAATAAAACTAGAAACAAAATAATGAAGAAAATTCTTTTAAGTTTAGTACTTTTAGTTTCCTTTTTAGGAAATTCACAAATATTAGATCCAGTTAAATGGAAATCAAAAGTCGTTCAAAAATCAGACACAGAATTTGAATTGGTTATGGAAGCAGCCATCGATACAGATTGGCATTTATATTCACAATTCACACCAGACGGAGGAGCACAACCTTTAGTTTTTACTTTTAAAGGAAGTGGTAAAGACTTTAAATTAGTTGGGAAAACTAAGGAAGGAAAATACAAAAAAACATACAATGACATTTTTGAAGTTGACGAATATTATTTTTCTAAGAAAGCAACATTCACCCAATTAATAAAAGTTACCAATCCCAATCTAAAAGAGATTAAAGTACTTTTAGAAGGACAATCTTGTATTGAAGGAAAGTGTATTCAAGAAGAAGATAACTTGACTTTCAAATTACCAGCAATTAAAGTTGTAGAAAAAGTAGAAGAAGTTGTAAAAGAGGAACCAATAGAAGAAGTTGTTCCAGTAGAAGTTGCTTCTAATGATATTGATTCAACGGATGTAACTATTGCAAACGTTTCTGAAACAAAAGAAACAAAAGAAACAACTGAAACAAATAAAACAACAACTTCTAATGAACCAATAGAAGAGAAAAAAGGTTTATGGACTATTTTCTTTTTAGCATTTCTTGGAGGTTTTGCAGCATTGTTAACACCTTGTGTATTTCCAATGATACCAATGACAGTGAGTTTCTTTACAAAACAAAGTAAAACTAAAGCTGAGGGAAAACGAAATGCAATACTTTATGGTGTTTCAATCATTTTAATCTACGTTTTATTAGGAACTTTAGTAACAGGAATTTTTGGAGCAGATGCTTTAAATGCCTTATCAACTAACGTTTGGTTTAATGTAATTTTCTTTGGATTATTAGTGTTTTTTGCAACATCATTTTTAGGAGCATTTGAGATTGTATTACCAAATTCATGGGCAAATAAAGTTGACAAACAAGCGGATAGAGGTGGATTTGTCGGAATATTATTCATGGCTTTAGCTTTAGCAATTGTATCATTCTCATGTACTGGACCAATTGTTGGAACATTATTAGTAGAAGCAGCTTCAAAAGGTGGATTAGCACCAATTGTAGGTATGGTTGGATTTTCATTAGCATTAGCGTTACCATTTATGTTATTCGCAATGTTCCCAGGTTGGATGAATTCATTACCAAAATCAGGTGGTTGGTTGAACACAGTAAAAGTATCTTTAGGATTTTTAGAATTGGCTTTAGCGTTCAAATTCTTATCAAATGCAGATTTAGTAGTTCAAGGACATTATTTAGAAAGAGAGTTATTCTTAATCATTTGGATTGTAATTTTTGGAGCTTGGGCAATGTACTTATTCGGAAAATTAATGTTACCGCATGATAGTCCAATTTCACATTTATCTGTGGGAAGATTATATATGGCAATTTTGGTTTCTATGTTTACCTTATACTTAATTCCTGGACTTTGGGGAGCACCTTTAAAATTAATTTCAGGATTTCCACCACCAATGACTTATAGTGAAAGTCCAAATGGAGTAGGTTATAAGTTTGAAGGAAATGTTGGAGAAATTTCTGCTTTACCAGAACACGCACACAAAGGACCACACGGAATTGTTGCTTTTCATGATTACGAACAAGGTTTAGCTTACGCGAAAGAAGTTGGGAAACCAATATTATTAGACTTTACAGGATATGCTTGTGTAAACTGTAGAAAAATGGAAGACTTCGTTTGGTCTACACCAGAAATTTTACCAATGTTAAAAGAAGAATTTGTATTGATTTCATTATATGTTGATTCAAAAGCAGAATTACCAAAAGCAGATCAATACGTTTCTCCTGAAACAGGAAAAGAAATTGTTACTGTAGGAAATAAATGGAGTGACTATCAAATTACAAGATACCAAAATAACGCCCAACCTTATTATATTATCTTAGATGATGAAGGTAAAGATTTAACAAAACCAGTTGGCTATACACCAGATGTTGAAGAATATAAAGCTTGGTTAAATGAAGGTTTAGTAGCTTTTAAGAAATAATTTTATATTGTCATTCTGAACTTAATTCAGAATCTAAAAATCCCAATCATTAGTTTTGATTGGGATTTTTTTTTAATCTGTTTCTTCTAAAGAAAATATTTCTTCCACTGGTTTTTCAAAATATCTTGCTAATTTTAAAGCTAATAGAGTAGAAGGAACATACTTTCCTTTTTCCATAGCGTTTATGGTTTGTCGGCTGACTTCTATTTGTTTGGCCAATTCTTCTTGCGAAATGTTTTTGATGGCTCGTAATACTTTTAAATTATTAGTCATCTTGATTGGTTTTATTTAGTTTGTAAATCGTGTAGTGAAATCTAATGATAAAGAATATCAACAAGGTGAACATATTATAAAATAATACATTTAAATAAGGCATACCATATATAAATAAAGTAAAAAATAATATTAAAGCATAATTAAAATAGGTTGCCCAAACTAAGCTTTCATATCTAATTTTTGATATCATTTCATCTTCTTCTTTAAGTTTTGAAAACCCAATAAAAATGCCACCTAAAATCATTCCAATTGTCAATAATTCATCTGAAATACTGTTGGTAATTATATCAAAAAAACCAGGTTTTTCTCCAATAGATTCTTGATAAATTGCAAAAACGTCTACCGTTAAAAAATCATCTGGAGAAGTATTAAAAATAGAACTTGAGATTATCAGTAATAAACTCGGTACAAATAAAACCCATCCTAAGGTTTTAAAGCTGTTCGGAAAAAGGAAACGTGTTTTCATAAGAAATGATTTTAAATTCATTTCAAATGTAAAGTATATTTTACATATAGACAAATAAAATTTACATAAAGTAAAATTTACTATACTGTTTATTCCACTCTTTTTTCAATATAATCTGAATTTAATAGATACAAAGCTCCCATATATTGAAGGTCGAACGAAACTAAATCACCCACTTGATATTTCTTTTCAGAATTACTAATATCAATTACAGTCATGTCTGAACTAGAATCAATAATTGTGATGGCTTTATTTGTTGGGGCTAAATATTGAGGTTGCATATCCAATAATCCAATATCTAAAATAGCTCTTAAAGAAGTTTGACTTAAATCTGCATTTTCATCTACTTCATAAGTGTGACCCGCTACATTTTCTCCTAATTCACCTGTCGGATTATTTGGTTTTTCAGTTACTTCTATGATTTCAGCATAAAGTTTAAATACATCATTATGCATACCTTCAATGGTTTCTCCTGTAAACAAATCTTTTGCGAAAAATAAAGCTTCACCAATTCGAAAATGATTAACAGCCATTGGTCGAGCATTCTTTAGCATCAAGGGAATTGCAACCGAAGTTCCACCAGAAACCCAAGGAATTTTTACATTGAATTTAGCTTCAATAAGTTGTTTATATAAACTCAATTGAATTAATTTATCTTGTGTTGGCATTACACCGCTTAAACAGTTTAAATTTGTTCCAATTCCTCTAATTTCGATATTTGGAAGACTAAAAATTTGTTCGTAAAAAGACATTAATTCTTCTCCTAAAACTCCTTCACGCAAATCTCCCATTTCGATCATAATGATAATTTTATGGGTTTTATTTTGACGTTTGGCTTCTTCAGATAAAAGTTTGATGGTGTAAATTTCGGTATTGAAACTTACATCAGCATATTTTACGATTTTTGCAATATTCAGTTTTGAAGGTGGCTTTATGTAAACCGTTTGAATCTCTGGTTTTAGTTTTTTGATTTTCTTCAAATTACTAATTCGAGAATCGTGCATTTCCATTACACCTAAATCAATTACTTCTTTTAGATAAATAGTATTTCCACAAAGTAATTTGGTTACAACACCCCATTCTATATGTCTCTCTTTAAAAAGAGTATCAAGAAAAGTATAGTTTTCTTTTAATTTTTGTCTATATAATTTTAAAAATGCCATTATTCAATTATTTTTCTAGGAATAGATTTAGATATACGTGATAAAAACTCATAATTCAATAAATTATTTAACTCTCCAAAGGAAGAAACGGAAATAGATAAATCACCTTGATTTCCAATTAAAACCACTTCATCTCCTTTTTTAATATGTTCGATTTCTGAAACATCTAAAGATAACATATTCATGTTTATGGTTCCAATTACACCACAACGTTTTCCATCAATTAAAACGCGACCTTGATTGCTCAAAGAACGACTATATCCATGAGAATATCCTAAAGGAATAGTTGCAATTTTCATATTTTCTTTGGCCATGTAACTGGTTCCATAACCAATAAATTCTCCTGATTTTACTCGTTTTACATTCATAATTTCACTTTTCCATGAAATTACGCGTTGTAATGGATCAATTTTTTTCTTGTTAGAATTAAGGTAAGTTACCAAAACTTCAGGACTTGGCCACAAACCATATTGTAAAATTCCAATTCTCACTAAATCCATTTGCGTTTCTGGAAACATCATGGAAGCAGCTGAACAAGCTGTGTGTTTTATTTTAGCTTCAATTCCGTGTGATTTGAAAATTTCTATAGCTTCATTAAATCGTTTGATCTGACTTTCGACTCTGTAATAGTTTGAAATACTTTCAGCTCCAGCATAATGAGTACAAATTCCAACAAAATCAAGATATTTTGCCTCTTTAATTAAATATTTTGCCAATCTTGAAAGTTCTTTTTTAGAAAAACCAGTTCGGTTCATTCCAGTTTCAATTTCAATATGAATTTTGGCTTTTGTTTTTAATTTTTTGGCTGTTTTTGTTGCTGAAGCCAAACGATAACGTTCAAAAACAAAAAATTGAATTTCATTTTCGATTACCCAATTTAAATCGTCATCGGCTACGAAACCCATAATCATAATGGTTACTTTGTTTCCTAAAGTTTTAAAAACAATTTTAGCTTCTTCTACATCAAAAACTGAAAAATGATTGACTCCGCTTTGATGAGCCATTGTAACAAATTCTTTGATGCCATGACCATAAGCATTTCCTTTAACGACTGAAGAAAAAATTACTTTTTTACCCAACATTTTTTTTAAAAATGCGAGATTATTTTGATAAGCTTTTTGATTTATTTCTATGATAGAATTTCTATGCATTTAAAATTTCTTTTGTAATTTGATGGAATAGTTTTATGCCTGTTTCAATAATTTCGTCAGGAAAATCATAATCAGGATTGTGTAACGCTGGTGTGTTTTCTCCTGAACCTAAGCCCAACATTGCTCCTTTAAAGTTTTGAGTAAATAACCCAAAGTCTTCACCAAAAGTAAAAGGAAGCTCTTTTTCTAGAATATCCAAATTAAGATTTGAAGCCGATTTTCTAATAAAATTTACTGCTTCACTATTATTTTCATTGGCTTGAAAACTTTCTGTCCATTCGATTTTTGTTTTCAAATTAAATTTAGTGGCAATTTTGGTTACATTTTCTTCTAAATTTAATTCTATAATTCTCATTTGAGCATTACTATTGCTTCTAACTGTGAAATGAACTTCACCATAACCAGCAGAAACACCATAAGCTTTTTCGCCCATATTGATGTGAATAGGAGTGATGAGACAATACTTTTTAGAAGAAACGTCAGTATTGATTTTTGAGTTAAAAACCTGAATAATTTCGGCTATAGCCAATGAAGGATTGATTCCGTTTTCAGGTTCACCTGCGTGAGAAGTTTTTCCGTTTAATTGAATAATCATACTGTTGACAGCACAAGTAAACGTATTTTCTTTAATTACAATTTGATGTTTTTTAAATCCGGGAAGATTGTGTAATGCAAAGGCAAAATCAGGTTTTATAGCATCAAAATTAGAGTCATTTAAAACTCTTTTGGCACCATTTCCGTCTTCTTCTGCAGGTTGAAACAAAAGCATTACGGTTCCTTTTTCTAAAGGATTTTCATGCAATGTTTTTGCCATTCCACACAGAATAGCCATATGACCATCATGCCCACATTTATGAGAAACTACTTCGTAAATTGATTTATAATCAAACGAATTAATTTCTTGAATAGGTAAAGCGTCTAATTCACATCGAAATAGTATTGATTTTCCTTCTTCTTTTCCTTTATAAATAGCCAAAATCCCTACACCACCAAGATTTGTAATCACTTGATTGGGTTTATATTTCGCTAGAAAATCTAAAACTCTTTGAGCAGTTTTAGATTCATTTCCCGAAACTTCAGGATGTTTATGTAACTCTTGTCTTAATTGAATAAGTTCTTCCAAAATGTATTATTTCGTTAAACGCATTTCCAAATATTTATTGGTAAAGCCTAATTTTTCATATAAACCTTTTGCTGGATTATCTGGCTCAACGTGTAAAGCAATATTTCCTTCAGCAGTATCAATCGCTTTTTGCATTAGTTTTTTACCAAAACCTTTTCCACGTTGACTATTATCCACAGCAATGTAAACTAAGATGTTTTCTGGAATAAAGTCTTTCATTCCTGTATTGTTTAAGATTACAACACCTACAATTTTTTCATTGTCTAAACCAACGATTATATTTCCTCCTTTTGCAGGATTCATGGCATAATCGATGCATTTTAAAATGTCTTCCGTTTTGTCACCATATTGTTCTAAATGAGTGAATAGAAAATTGGCAATAATTTGATGTGTATAAACACTATGTTCTCCAGTTTCTGGATTAATGATTTTAAATTCCATTGTTATTTTTTTTGTAATGATAATTTGATAGTAAAATGAACGTGATTAAAGATACGCTAATTCCGAATATATTTGCATCTAAATGTTCAGGTAAATTTATATTAAAGGGTAATTTATTATTTGAAAGAATAAGTCCAATCGTTGTTGAACCACCTAATAACATACTCCAAAAAGCCGCAATAGGATTACTTTTTTTCCAAAATAAAGCTCCAAGAACTGGCACAAATAAACCAGAAACCATGAAAGCGTAGGAGTAGAGCATTAATTCTAATACATTTTGCATTTGAGAAGCTAAAAGAATCGCAAAAACTCCAACTAAAAGCGTCACGATTTGTGATAGTTGTAATAATTTTTTCTGTGTTAATTCTTTTTTATAGAACTTAGAAATAATATCTGTAACAATATTTCCAGAAGCAGCCATTAAACAACTATCAGCCGTAGAAAGAATTGCTGAAAAATAAGAGGATAACATTAATCCCATTAAACCAATTGGTAAAATGGTACTTAATAAAATAGGTAATCCCATTTCGCTATCCATTGTTGAAGCATCTGTTATGCCATCAAACATTCCTTGTGTTGCAGCTACTTTAGCTAACATTCCAAGAATTACACCCATAAAAGCCATTATTGGCCATTCGAATAGACCTGCAATAAACCAAGCTTTTTTGGCTTCTTTTTCATCTTTACAGGCATAAATTCTTTGGTATAATGTCATACCAATAAACCAAATCGGAATTATAGTAACGGACCAATTTAAAAGTTGGTGCCAAGAAACATTAGTTAAGGATAAATATTCAGGAGCTAACGTTGCTTTGATGACATCATAACCACCAACTGCGTTATAAGCAATCGGAATTCCGATGAAAACTAAACCAACAATTAAAATTATCCATTGAATGGTATCCGTATAAATTACAGCTTTTAAACCTCCAACAGCAGTATAAACTACTGCAATTGCTCCCATAACTACTAATGCCCATTGTAAATCTAATCCATCAATTGTGGCAGAAGCTAATTTGGCTCCAGCTAAAACTTGCGAACTAGTAAATCCAATATAACCAATGGCAGAGATAATTCCGGCTAACAAAGCTACTTTTCCGTTATAAAAATGATTGAATATTTGAGGAAAGGTGAAGAACTTATGTTGATGACCTAATTTGCTCACCTTCGGAATTAAGAAAACGGCACTTAACCAAGCACCAATAAGTCCTGTAAACAACATCCATGATCCAGAAATTCCCATGGTGAATCCTAATCCACCTAAACCAATTGAAAATCCACCACCAACATCAGTTGCTACAACTGATAAGCCAATGTGCCAGCTGCTCATGTTTCTTCCACTAACGTAAAAATCTTCGGAGGATGTGTTTTTTCTGTAAAAATAAAAGCCTACACCTAGCATTGCTATCATGTAGACCACAAAGATTAAATAATCTATTGTGTGCATTCTTTATTATTTTAGATTAATTGTCTACGATGGAATTTTTCCAAAAGACAAGATGCAAAACCTTGCAAAAGATGAAAATAAGATTGATTTAAGATTAAAATCAATAGAAGGTACTTATAGAACCGTCTTATTTTCAAAATAATTATGCAAAGGTAAGAAAATTATAGGGAATTCATATTTTGGATAAAAAAACTGAATTAAATATTTGGAAAATTCAAATTATTTTTTGCATATTTGTATCAGTATAAGCCATTTAAATAAAAGTATAAGCCATGTTAGTAAAAGTATTTGGAAGCGCCGTCTTTGGTGTTGAAGCCACAACCATTACCGTAGAGGTAAACATTGATAAAGGAATTGGATATCATTTAGTAGGATTACCAGATTCCGCCATAAAAGAAAGCAGTTACCGAATTGCTGCTGCACTCAAAAACAATAACTACGAACTTCCTGGAAAAAAGATTACGATAAATATGGCCCCAGCCGATTTGCGTAAAGAAGGTTCTGCTTATGACTTAACATTAGCAGTCGGAATTCTCGTTGCATCTTATCAAATAAAAGCAGAAACCTTATCGGAATATGTCATTATGGGAGAACTTTCATTAGATGGAGGATTACAACCCATAAAAGGGGCTTTGTCTATAGCCATAAAAGCTAAAGAAGAAGGATTTAAAGGATTGTTTTTACCGATTCAGAACGTTAAAGAAGCCGCAATAGTCGAAGGACTAGATGTTTACGGAATTGAAAATGTAATGCAAATCATTGATTTCTTTGAAGGAAGAGGAACTATTGAGCCTACAGTTATTGATACTAAAGAAGAATTTAGTAAAACTTTAGAATTTCCGGAACACGACTTTAGCGATGTCAAAGGACAAGAATCAATCAAACGTTGTATGGAAATTGCAGCTGCTGGTGGACATAATATTATTTTAATAGGACCACCAGGTTCAGGAAAAACTATGTTAGCCAAACGTTTACCTAGTATTTTGCCACCAATGACGATGAAAGAAGCTTTGGAAACCACAAAAATTCATTCTGTTGCCGGAAAAACAAAAGAAGGTGGATTGATGGCACAAAGACCTTTTAGAAGTCCACATCATACTGCAAGTTCTGTTTCGTTAGTTGGTGGAGGAAGTTATCCGCAACCTGGAGAAATTTCTTTAGCACACAACGGAGTTTTATTTTTAGATGAATTACCCGAATTCAAGAGAGAAGTTCTAGAAGTCATGCGACAACCTTTAGAAGATAGGGAAGTCACGATTGCTAGAGCTAAATTTACAATAACATATCCATCTTCATTTATGTTGGTGGCTAGTATGAATCCAAGTCCAGGGGGTTATTTTAATGATCCTGATGCACCAGTTACATCTTCACCTATGGAAATGCAACGTTATTTGAGTAAAATTTCTGGACCCTTATTAGATAGAATTGATATTCATATTGAAGTCACACCAGTTCCATTTGAAAAATTGACAGAAACTAGAAAAGCTGAGTCTAGTGTTGAAATTCGAAAAAGAGTTACAAAAGCTAGGGAAATTCAGTCTTTGAGATATGAGAGTTTTGAAAATTTGCATTATAATGCACAAATGAGTAGCAAGCAAGTCAGACAATATTGCGAATTGAGTGAAGCCTCTTTACAAATGTTAAAAACAGCTATGGAACGCTTGAATTTATCAGCAAGAGCTTATGATAGAATTTTAAAAGTAGCCAGAACTATTGCTGATTTGGAACAATCAGAAAATGTGAATTCTAATCATATTGGTGAAGCTATTCAATATAGAAGTTTGGATAGAGATGGTTGGTTGGGATAGCATGAAATGCATCCCTGAATTGCCTCCAGCTTCAGCTGGAGGATCTAAAAATCAATTCCAAATCAAAATCAAAAATCTATGCCATTCATAAAAATATACATCCATTTAGTATGGAGTACAAAAAGTAGAAAACCATTTTTAAATACAATAGAATCAAGAAAATTAGTTTGGAATCATATTAAAGAAAATGCTAAAGAAAAGAATATTTATATTGATTTCATAAATGTTTATGAAGATCATTGTCATTGTTTAATTTTATTAGGTAGTGATCAAAATATTAAAAAAGTGGTTCAACTATTAAAAGGAGAATCATCTTTTTGGATTAATAAAAACAGTCATTTATTTCCCAATTTGAAAGGAGAAAAATTTGGTTGGCAAGAAGAATATTATGCTTTGTCAGTTTCTAATTCTGTATTAAATAAAGTTCGAAACTATATAAAAAATCAAGAAGAACATCATCGCAAAAAATCATTTCAAGAAGAATGTGATTTGATTGTTGAGGAGTTTAAAGATTTGGCTAAAGCCTATAATTTTGATTGTAGTTCCTCCAGCTGAAGCTGGAGGGAATTCAAAAACAGAAAGGAATTCAAAAAATGGAGGTAATTCAAAAATAATAGTTATCAGATTAATTATTCTTCAACCAAAGATTTCTATATGATTTATCTTTATCATAATCTTTGGCTTGTTTTTCTATATTGAAAACTCTGTTTTGTCTTGGATCGTTTCCTACACCAGCTAAATAAGCCCAATTTCCCCAATTACTACAAACATCATAATCAATCAATTGTTGTTCGAAATAAGCAGCTCCAATTCTCCAATCGATGTTTAATTCATTGCAAAAATAACTGGCTACATTTTGTCGTCCACGATTACTCATAAAACCTGTTAATTTTAACTCAAGCATATTTGCATTTATAAAATCAGAATTTGTAGAACCATTTATCCATTGTGAAAGTAATTTTTCGTTTAAAGATTTTGAGTTTTGTTTTTCGGATTTTATGCCTTCGAACAAGAAAAATTTTGTTTGATATTTTTTGAACATAAATCTAAAAAAGTCACGCCAAAGTAATTCGAAAATTAACCAATAAGTAGAATCATTTGCTTCAAATTGCGATTCATATTTTTTTATTTCACTATAAATAAATCTTGGAGAAATACAACCATTTGCTAACCAAGCTGAAAACTTAGAAGAATAATCAGCACCAATCATTCCGTTTCGAGTTTCTTTATAATTGGATAAACATTGACTTTCATAAAAATAATGATTTAATCTTTTGAGCGCTTCTGTTTCACCTCCTTTAAACTCAATTGCAGCTCTTGAATCTATTTCTTCAGATTCTAATCCCAATTCATTCAAACTTGGAAGTTTCATTTCTGGAATTTCAGATGAATTTATCTTTTCAGGTTTATCAAATGCTTTTCTGATTGTTGCATCTTTCTCTGTTTTTTTTCGAAAGGTTGTAAATGTATCAGGAATATCTTTTATTGAAAAAGGTAAATCTTCCGCATGATATAAAGTGCTTGTACTTATGGATTCAAATTCGCAACGCAGTTTAAAAAGCTCATTGGCTACTAATGTTTTAGTTTGTTTTTCTTCAAAAGCTACTTCACGCTTTGCAAATACTTTTTGAATTTTATATGCTGAAACAATTTTTGGAATTTCTATTTCGGGTTTTCCTTTTACAATTAATAATCCAGAACCAATTTCTCTTAAATTCTTATCTAAATCCGCTAATGATTCTAATAAAAATTGAGTTCTAAAAGGACCTGTTTTTTTAAATCCAAATGAAGTAGTTTCAAAATGAGCTTCATCAAAACAATAAACACAAACTAGTTGATTGCTTTGTGCAATTGCTTTTACAAGTGTTTCATTATCTTTCAATCGTAAATCGGTTTTGAACCAAACTAATGCAGTTTTCATTATAATTCGTTTATGTTTTTTAAATAATAATCAGCTTGTTGTAATAATTCTACTTTGTCTTCGGGTTTCATTTTTCTCCATACATTGTACATCATTCCAATTCTTGGATTTTTACCTAATTTATCTTCATTTTTATCATAAAAATTCCAATATAAACTATTAAAAGGACATGATTTTTCTCCTGTTTTTAGTGCTTTCTTATAAAAACAAGTACCACAATAATGGCTCATTTTATCAATGTAACTGGCAGAACTTACATAAGGTTTTGTACCCACAATTCCTCCATCAGCAAACTGACTCATACCACGAGTATTTGTTATTTCGACCCATTGTATGGCATCAATATATATTCCTAAATACCAAGCGTCAACTTCATCAGGATGAATTCCTGCTAAAAGAGCAAAATTTCCAGTAATCATTAACCTTTGAATATGATGAGCATAGGCATAATCTAAAGATTGATTAATCGCATCTTTCATACAATTCATTTTAGTTTTTCCATTCCAAAACCAATCGGGTAATTTTTCTTGATTGTTGAAATAATTCATTTGAGCATATTCAGGCATTTTTAGCCAATAAATTCCTCGCATATATTCGCGCCAACCAATTATTTGACGTACAAAGCCTTCTAATTGATTGAATTCAATTTCGTTGGGACGATTTTGCCATTCAGAAACACAAACTTCAATAACTTCTTGTGGAGAAATCATTTTAATGTTCATTGAAAAAGAAATTCTAGAATGATATAATGACCATTCATTTGGTGTCATTGCATCTTGAAAACTTCCAAATAAATGCAAACAATTTTTGACAAAAAAATCAAGTAATTCTAAGGATTGTTCTCGATTTATAGGCCAAACAAAATTCTTTTCATCTATATTACCAATGGTTTTTATATCCGTTTTTTTGATTTCATTTACTATATCTGAAACATCATTATTGAAAATTAAAGGTGGAGTTGGTTTGTGTTCTTTCGGAATTTTCTTTCGGTTTTCGCCATCATAGTTCCATTTTCCAGTTACAGGTTTGTCTCCTTCCATTAAAACATTGTGTTTTTTACGCATGGCACGATAAAAACTTTCTAATAAAAATGTTTTTTTCCCTTCAAAGAAAGTTTCAAGTTCTGTTCTTGACGTATAAAAATGTTCAGAATCAACAACCGAATTTAAAATGGATAATGAATTGCAAAAGTTTTTCAATAACTCATCTAATCTATATTCATCAGGAAATTGGTATTCAAAATTGGTAAATTGATGTTTTTCAATTAAATACTGAATGTTTTTGTCAAATGATTGTAAGTTGTTTTCATAATTAAGATTGATATAAATTACTTGATGTTTATTTTTTATTAATTCATTGGCAAATGATTTCATAGCCGAAAAGAAGCCTACAATTTTTTGAATATGATGGGTTGCATAATCTGTTTCTGTTCGAATTTCCATTAAAAGATAAGTCACAGAATCATCTTTGGTTTTAAACCACGAATGATTACTGTTTAATTGATCTCCTAGAATTAATCTTAAAGTTTTCATGTTCATTATTTATTCATTCTGCATTTATCACTACAATATTTAACCTCTTCCCAAACTTTCTCCCATTTTTTACGCCATGTGAAAGGTTTTTGGCAAACCAAACAAATTTTAGTCGGTAAGTTTTGTTTTTTTACTCCTCGCATTTTTAGGTTTATTAGGATTGGTAACATGCTTTTGTAAAATACGTTTTCCTTCTTCTTTCACTTCATCTTTTTTACGGAAACTCCAAACAATATCACTGGCATATTTTCGAGTTTTTTCAATGTTTACTATTGGTTCTGGATAATCTTTACCTATTTCGCAATTATAAAATTGTTGTTCAATTAAACTCATTTTCCAAGGTTCATGCAATAAATGAACAGGAATATCTTTTAATTCGGGCAACCATTGTTTTATAAAAACTCCATCCGAATCATGTTCTTCTGAATTTTTTATAGGATTGTAAATTCGTATCGTATTTATGCCAGTTGTACCAGATTGCATTTGAATTTGCGGATAATGAATTCCAGGTTCATAATCTAGAAATTGACGAGCTAAAAAATGTAATTCACGCCAATCTTGCCAAAGGTTAAAAGTAAAAAATGAAACAACCATAGCTCTCATTCTGAAGTTTATATAACCTGTTTCAACCAAGCATCGCATGCATGCATCAACAATTGGAACACCTGTTTTTCCTTTTTGCCAAGCTTTTATATAGGTTTCATTTTTTGGTTTTATTAAGCTGTCATAAGCTCTGTTGGCATTTTCGAATTCCATTTCACACTCATCTTCAAACTTTTGCATAAAATGACAGTGCCAATGTAATCTTGAGACAAAATTTAATATAGCTCGTTTATTTTTGGAAGATTCGTAAAATTGATTGGTATATTGATAAACCATTCGCATACTGATGTTTCCATAAGTTAAATAGGGTGATAAACGACTGCATCCTTTTCGACTTAAAGCAGGTTTTGAAATATGTTTGCTATAATTGACATAGCGTTCTTTTACAAAACTATCTAAATATCTCCAAGCGAAATTTTCACCACCTTGTTGAAAGTTTTTATTGTGAGTAGTAATTTCAGGATTTAAGGGTTTTCCTTTTATGTATTGATATTTATCGTTGTTTAAATTTTCGAAATTTAGTTTTTTTAAGTCAATTATTTTTGGAGTGTCACGCATTACGTTTTCCCATCTTTTGTCCCAATTTTTTCGCGATTTTAATTTTCGGATGACACCATGCATTTGAAATTGTTTCCAAAGGATTTTATTGTTATCAAAATAAAACTGCATTTGAATATCTCTGTCAAAAGTGATTTTATTTCCAATTTCTTGATGTGAAAAAACGTTTTTGATGGTATATTCTTCTGTTAATTGACTAAAAATGCTTTCAACTTCATTGTGAAAAACATATATTTTTGAGTTTACACTATCTAATTTTGATTGCATATCCTGTAAAGATTCATATACAAATCTCCAATGACGAACATCTGAATCATCATAGTTCATGACAGAAGGTTCAAAAACATAAAGTAATAAAATAGGTAAATTTTGTTGAGAAGCATAAAAAAGTGGTTCGTGATCTGTAAATCGTAAATCACGTTTTAACCAAACTATATTTATGTCTTTTTTACTCAATTTTATAAAAGGGATATAAGTTCTTTATTAGGTTTTGCATAACTCAAGCGGTCAATTCTTTTAGTTAGGTGATAACTGTCTAAACCAGTACAAGTAATTGTTTTGGCTTTTTCTATGTCAATATAACCATCAACAAATAAACTGTCATTTGGAATGTAAATATCTTTGACTTGACCTATAATTAAAATGGTATTGTTTATTTCTATTTCAACTTTTTGCTTGAATTCCAAACTAAATTGAATGTGACTTTCTTTGACAAATGGTGCTTTAAAATCGTTTTTATATTCTGTATTTAAATCCGTTGCATCAAATTCTGAAATTTCTCTTGGATAACGAGCCGAAGTTTGATGTGCTTGTTTGTAAATAGCTTCATTGATGTGATTAATAGTGTAACATTTTGTCTCTAAAATGTTTTCTAAAGTATGTCTTTCAACGACTCCAGGACGAATAATGATTCCAAATAAAGCCGGATTTGAACCAATATGAACTAGGGAACTAATTATAGAAAGATTCGTTTGATTGTCCTTATTTTTTGTTCCAATTAAACACACACTTTTAAAGCCAGACAAACTATTGATTAAGTTTATTCGGAATAATTTTTCCATGGAAGAAATCTCTGAATTGGAAATGTGTTTTTGCATGACTTTATTAGTTAAATTCATTATTCGAAATAGTTATCTTTCTTCGAATCAAGATGAATCCATTTTTTATTGCTGTTTAATTTGAAAGTTCCAATGTGTTCTTTATTCCAATCATTAGGATGAATTAAGGATAGAAAATTAGAACCGTCTTTTCCTAAATATAAATGGTATATTTCACCAACTACAGGTTCGAAAGAAAATTTTGCATTGTATACAATTTCGTTCCATTCATATTCTTGCATTAGTTTTTCATATTCAACTTTAAGTTCGTTGAATTTACTTTCAAATTCTTTATTTACGTTTCTAACCCCTTTATTTTTCCAATCAACAATATTATCTATTTTGATGGCTGGAGCTCCAACATTTGTAGCGTATGAAAGTTTATTAGCATTATATCCATTTTCTTCAGAATAAACTACATTATCTGGGATTTTACTTTTCATGATTATCTTTTTGAAATTTTGTTATTAGAAATGGCACGTTGAAGTTTGCATTTAAAACGATCAATACCTTCAACTCGTTTGGCTAAATGTTTTGTTTTGCAATTTTCTACTCTTTTGCGCCACAATTTATAACTGCTAAATTTGAGTTCTTTTTTCATAAGAACTTTAACATCAGCTTCATTTATACCAAATTGAAATTTTATAGCATCAAAAGGAGTTCTGTCTTCCCAAGCCATTTCAATAATTCTATCCAGTTCTATATCTGTAAAGTTTTTATCAGAAATCATATTTTGTTTAACTATTAAATTAAAAAGTTAAACAAAATTACAAAATAATTTTATATTAGAGAATAAAAATTAAAATTAAATATGTTTTTTCCAGTATCGTTTTCCGTAGCTACAGAAAATTTCATTTTTAGATTTAATGTTTTTTGTAGCAATTACACAAACATTATTATCATCGTCTAATGTGATTTTTGAGTTGTTTTTAAATTCAGGATTTTCAAAAGCTTCAGCATCATTGGCATATTTCGCAAAACAATCAACATTCATAGAATCCATAATTGTTCCATCAATCATGTTTATGAAATACCTGTCATTTCCATTTTCAACACGGTTTTTGGCTTCAATTTCAGTTAGGATTTCTCCTTTAAAAATGGAAATGACTTCGTGTTTATAGATTTCAATTGCAGTAAATAAGCCTTTTCCAGCATTTTGTATTTGAGAATTTTCAATGTACAGATAGTCAGATTCAGGTGCTTCTATTTTTAGAGTTAGAGTATTCAGAATTTTTGATTTACTAGTTAATAAAAAAGAGCTACTAAAAAGCAGCTCTTTAATTTTTTTGATAATTTGTAAAGTTTATAAAATCTCTTTAAAAGTATCATGATTTTTAATGTCACCTGATTCATAACCTTTCATGAACCATTTCATACGTTGTTCTGAAGAACCATGTGTGAAAGATTCTTGGTTTACATGACCTTGCATTTTACTTTGAATAGCATCATCACCTACAGCATGAGCAGCACTTAACGCTTCTTCAATATCTCCCGCTTCTAATAAATTTTTGTTGTAATGTGCCCAAAGACCAGCATAAAAATCGGCTTGTAATTCTAAAGCAACAGAATATTTGTTTGCTTGTGCTTGACTTTTACCTTGTTGTGCTTGTCTAACTTTTTGAGAAGTTCCTAATACTGCTTGAACGTGGTGTCCAACTTCGTGAGCAATTACATAAGCAATAGCAAAATCTCCACCTTTAGCACCAAATCTTGTTCTTAGTTCTTCAAAGAAAACTAAATCCATGTATACTTTTTGGTCAGCAGGACAATAGAATGGGCCAGAAGCTGCTGTTGCACCACCACAAGATGTTTCTACTGAATCAGAAAACAAAACCATTCCTGGTTTTTTGTATTCTCCTAAATTGTTTTCAGCAAATATTTTTGCCCAAGTTTTATTGTTATATACAAAATTTGATTCAGCAAAATCACCTAACTCTTTTTCTGCAGCGGTTAATTCTCTAGTTTGAGTTTGTTCTGTTTGCGTTTGAGAACCTTGAGTTTGTTGAATAACATTTCCAATTGTTTGTCCCGTTTCACCACCAAATACATTCAGTAATAAAATTACAATTCCAATTAATCCACCTCCTACAACAGCTTTTCCACCACCTGACATTCCTCTTCTGTCTTCGAAAGTATCACTTTTTTGTTTTTTCCATTTCATAATATTCAGTTTTAAATTTCTTCTTGTCCGATTTCGTCGATTACTGATTTTTCTTCAAATCCAATTGCTTGATTATAAATCGCATATACCATTGAATAGTAATAAGGAAAAGTAAATATAATTCCTATACAAAGAGCAAATATTCCCAAAAGCATTCCAATAACTGCTAATAGTAAAGCTACAAAAATTAAAATTGGTTGCTTAAAAAAGAGTTGTACACTTTTAATTATAGCATTTTCAAAATTTTGATTACCATAAATAATTAGGGGTAATGTAAATACAGTTAATAATCCTATAATTGATTGTACAATGTAACTCAAGAATTCTAAATTAATTAATACTAATGCAGCATTTAAAATACTTGTTGTTAATCCAAGTATTAAAAAACTAATAAAAATATCTTTGAAAAATTTACTTTTATAAAAATCAAAGAAAACATTGATTCCAATTTCTTGATTGTTTTTTGCTAAATGATTTGCATGAATAAAGCCAGCAGTAACTGGAGCAAAAAAGCCACTTGTTAAAGTTGTTACTATTACAGTTGTTAACAAACCAGTGGTTGATGATTGACTTGTTTGCAATTGAGTCATGGTTGAAGTGAAATCTGAAAAACCATAAAATACAGCAAATAGAGTTCCATATATAATTGCAAAAAGTAAAATTAATAATATCATAGCAACACCAGATATTAAAAAAGTCTTTTTAAAAGTAGCAATACTTTCGTCAATTAAGCTACCAGTCTCTAAAGTGTATCCGTTTTGGATCTTTAAATCAATTTTGTTATTCATTTTTTATATTATTAAAATCCAATTCTAAACCCTAAATAAACGTCAGCTTGCTTTGTATCATCTATCATAGCTGTTAAAATAGACCCTGAGCCCATGAAAAAGCCACCTAATCTAAAACCAAAACCACCAGTAAATCCTGAAATTTCATTATCTGAAAGTGGTATGAATATTTCATAATTTTCTCCCGAAAAACGAGGTGTTAATGTAATACTGTTTTGTGTTGTTGAAAAGTCATTATCACTATCGTCAACTATTTTTTGTTGTGTAAATGCACTTACATACAAACGATTAGTTAATTTTAAATCGGCATATGCTGTAAATAATGTAGGTAATTTAATAGTAAAATCTTTTTGATCACTGGTTTTAGTTAAATAACCACTACTTAATAATATTTGTTCAATATCTTTCACATTATCAACATCTTCAAATTGATTTAAATCTAAAAATTGAGTATTTGAAATGTTTAAATTATAGTTACTTGATTCATTGTTGTCTGATTTAAAGGTCATTGAGCCAATGTTTTTAATAGATAAACCAGAATTAAATTTGTAATCTTTAGGATTGTCAGCTACTTTAATTCTAAAATTCACACCTAAGTCTACTGCATAACCATTAATTCCTGAACTAAAGAAATCATTAAAATTATCAGCATCAGTAAAACCATCTGCAATTGGTCCTGAATAAGCTATATTTAAGTTAGCTTGTGTATCTGTTAAGCTAAGATCTCCAGCCGTATTTACTATTGTACCATTAAATTTATCAGCTGCAAAATTTGTATATGAGCTTGGAAAAAGCAAACGTACATTTGTACCAACACTAACTTTATATTTGTCGGTATCATAAATATCACGTGCTAAGGATAAGCCAATTTCTCCCCAAGTTGCCGCATTGATTTTTTGATTGTAATTGCTATTTACTGAGGTTGCTCCAAAAATAGAGTTTATACCCGAATTGGTTAATGCATTTCCTAAATTCACATCAACATCAATTATGTTGGCTTTGGCTACAGCGCTAGTTGATATTCCGAAAGCCCATTTATTATATTTCATTGCAAAAGCTGGACCGCTTATTAAAAGATCCAAACGCATATTAGCGGCTTCATTTCCATCAAAAATTAAATCTTCAATATCTTTATCAGAGTTTACAATATCACCAAAGCTGACTTTATTGTTTGAAACATTTAAACTAGTGTTAAAAACACTTACTTCATATGTGTTAGATAAATTTGTTAGTTCAGCAGGATTAAAAGAAGCGTTTAGTATTCCCACTCTTCTTGAAATATTAATTCCAGAAAAATGTTCTTGAGCGAAACTCAAATTTAATATGAATAGCGATAAAAACAAAAAGGCTTTTTTCATTTGATTGAGATTTAGGTTATAGTCTTAAAAACAAATGTATAAAAATTTGTTAATACTTGAGGAAGATAATTATATATATAGCTTTAAAGTAACATTAATACGATGAAATACTATTAAATAGCCTTCCAAACGACATCATTTGGAACAGGAGCTTCAAAAGTTACTGTTTCTTTTGTTACCGGATGAGTCAAAACTAATTTTCTAGCATGAAGATGAATTCCACCATCAGGATTACTTCGGTCAAAACCATATTTTAAATCCCCTTTTATCGGACATCCTATTGCTGTTAATTGTGCTCTAATTTGATGATGTCTACCAGTGTGAAGATTAATTTCTAAGGTAAAATAATTATCTAATTTTTTAATTACTGAATAATCTAAACTAGCTTTTTTACTTTCTGGAACTTCTTTGGTGTGCGCTTTAGAAGTATTGTTTTTAGGATTTCGTTTTAAAAAATGAATTAAAGTGTCTTTTTCTTTTGGTGGAAAATTTTTTACAACAGCCCAATATGTTTTTTGAGTTTCTCTATTTTTAAAAGATTCATTTAAACGAGTTAAAGCTTTGGAAGTTTTTGCAAAAACGATGATTCCGGTTGTAGGTCTATCTAAACGGTGTACAACACCTAAATAAACTTCTCCAGGTTTGTTGTATTTATCTTTGATGTATTCTTTAACGACTTCAGATAAAGGTTTATCACCCGTTTTATCACCTTGAACAATATCACCTACGCGTTTATTAATCACAATAATATGATTGTCTTCGTGAAGGATTTGAAGGTTATCTTTTGTAGAAATTATTTTTCCAGCCATTTTTTTAAATTCTAAATTATTTATTCAGAATTAATATTGCTCATTTTCATTCGGAAAATCGACTGCTTTTACATCAGAAACGTATTGTCCTATTGCTGCTGTCATGTCTTCGAATAAGTTCATGTATCTTCTTAGAAATCTTGGGCTGAATTCGTGCGTCATTCCAATCATATCATGTAATACTAGTACTTGACCGTCAACACCACTTCCTGCACCAATTCCTATTACTGGAATAGAAATACTTTCAGCAACTTTTTGGGCTAATTTAGCAGGTATTTTTTCTAAAACTAAAGCGAAACATCCAACGCGTTCTAGCATTTTTGCATCTTCAATTAGTTTATCTGCTTCTTCATCTTCTTTTGCTCTAACCGTGTATGTTCCGAATTTATATATAGATTGAGGTGTAAGTCCTAAATGCCCCATAACTGGAATTCCAGCATTTAAGATTCGTTTTATACTTTCTTTAATTTCAGAACCACCTTCAAGTTTTACTGCATGACCACCACTTTCTTTCATAATTCTAATGGCAGAACGCAAAGCTTCTTTAGGATCTGATTGATAACTACCAAAAGGTAAATCAACTACTACTAACGAACGTTCAATTGCTCTAACAACTCCAGAAGCGTGATAAATCATTTGATCTAGTGTAATTGGTAAAGTTGTTTCGTGACCAGCCATTACATTACTTGCAGAATCACCTACAAGAATTACATCAACACCAGCTAAATCTACAATTTTTGCCATTGTGTAATCATACGCAGTAAGCATAGAGATTTTTTCCCCATTAGCTTTCATTTCAATTAATGATTTTGTGGTAATTCTTTTGTAATCTTTTTTTGCGACTGACATAGTAAATAGTATATAATTTAAGCAAATGTAGTAAATCAAAATTTCTTTTAAATTATAATAAAATATTTTTTTATTAATTCATTTATATTTGATAAAAACATAAAAGACTTATTTGATTTTAAAATTTTTAATTTGAGTTACTAAAAAGGTAGTCGTTTAATTGAAATGTTATTTTGATTAGTACGATATATCTAGTGATATGAAATTTGCTAGATTATTATAAGGTTTTGTAACATATTTATGGATTATAGTACTAATAAATTAAAATTATCAAATGGAAAAAATATTTACAGTTTTATTATTTTTAAGTGCTAGTTTACTATTTTCTCAAGAAAAAGAAGTTCAAAAGACAATAGAAGATTTTTTTGTGGGATTAAATTCTAAAGATACAACAGCTATTAGAAAACAATGTTATAAGGATGTAATAGTTCAAACTATTCTTAAAACCAAACAAGGAAACCAACTTA
Organism: uncultured Flavobacterium sp.; assembly: GCF_963975515.1. GTDB lineage: Bacteria > Bacteroidota > Bacteroidia > Flavobacteriales > Flavobacteriaceae > Flavobacterium. The sequence goes on along the minus strand of NZ_CAXBGY010000001.1, from coordinate 379,597 downwards.
AGACAGACGGTTTTAATGATTTTTTAGTTTCTATATCAGCAATTCCCGTTGAAGTCAAAATAGAAGAAAAAATATTGAATTATAAAATAGAAGTTGATGGAAATTTAGCCCACGTTTGGACACCTTATGAGTTTTATGTAAATGGAAGTTTAAGCCATAAAGGAGTTAATTCGTTTACCTTATTTAAAGAGAATTTTCATTGGGAAATTATTCATATAATTGATACACGAAGAAGAAATTAATACATAGAAATAATTATCCATAAAGAAGTTACTGAAACACATATCCAAAGTATAATTCCTAGTATTAACGGTTTAATTCCAACAGAAGAAAGCACTTTTGCAGATAAACCACTTCCTATTAAGAAAAGTGTAATTGTTAAACCAATTTTTGCTACTGTAGTTATGTAAATACTAAAATCATTTACCATAGGAATGTATGAATTTGCTAACATTGCTAATATGAAAAACACAATAAAATAAGGAATTTTTACTTTAGTATCTTGATTTTTAAATACAAAAGTAGCTAACAATGAAATTGGAATAATCCACAAGGCTCTTGCTAGTTTAACTGTTGTTGCAACTTCTAATGCTTCGGCTCCAAACTTACTTGCTGCTCCAACCACAGAACTAGTGTCGTGAATAGCAATGGCACACCATAGCCCAAATTGTGAAGCATTTAAACCCACTAAATGTCCAATAAAAGGAAATACAAATAAAGCAATTGAATTTAAAATAAAAATAGTTCCTAATGCAACAGAAATTTGTTTTTCTTCGGCTTTAATGGTAGGAGAAATAGCAGCAATTGCACTTCCACCACATATTGCAGTTCCACCAGAAATTAAAAAAGAAGTCTTTTTTTCTGTTTTTAATAGTTTTGAAACAATATATCCCAAAACAAAAGTCAATACAATGGAAAAAACTGTGAATAGAAATCCGTCTTTTCCAGCTTTTAATGCACTACTTGCATTCATTCCAAAGCCTAATCCAACTACTGAAAATTTAAGTAAAATTTGTACTGTTTTATTATTTAGATGTATAAAAGGGTGACCAATAAATTGCGCTATGACCAATCCTAAAAGTAATGCTATTGGAGGAGATATTATTGGGAAAAAACAGAGAACTAACACAGAGACAAAAATTATTTTTTGAATTGTGATAGTTGAGTTTAAAATAGGTTTAGTTAAAAATTCTTTATTTATTTTGAAGAAAGAATTCATATTAGAGAGTGTTTTTTATTTAACAATCAGCCAAATTCACAGCAACAGCTAAACCACCTTCACTTGTTTCTTTGTATTTGGTATTCATGTCTTTAGCTGTTTCCCACATTGTATTAACTACTTTGTCTAAAGGGACTTTTACGTTTTTAGCATCCGTTTCTAAAGCTAATTCTGCAGCATTAATGGCTTTTATGGCACCCATTGTATTTCTTTCAATACAAGGAATTTGAACCAAACCACCAATTGGATCACAAGTTAATCCCAAATGATGTTCCATAGCAATTTCGGCAGCAACTGTTACTTGTTCAGGTGTTCCACCCATAGCTTCACACAATGCAGCAGCAGCCATTGCACTAGAAACTCCAATTTCAGCCTGACATCCTCCCATTGCGGCACTAATTGTTGCTCCTTTTTTAAAGATACTACCAATTTCTCCAGCTGTCATTAAAAATTGTTTTATTTCTTCTTCACCTGCTTCATGGTTTTCAATAACCAAATAATACATCAAAACAGCAGGAATTACTCCAGCACTTCCATTAGTTGGAGCAGTTACAACTCTTCCTAAGGCAGCATTAACTTCATTTACAGATAAAGCAAAACAGCTTACCCATTTTAATATTTGTCTAAACTTAACTTCTGTTTGTCTTATTACTTGCATCCAAGAATGAGGATCTTCATAAGGTATTACACCAATTAAATTTTTGTGCATATCAAAAGCTCGTCTTCTTACATTTAATCCTCCAGGTAAAGTTCCTTCAGAATGACAACCAATGTACATACATTCAAGCATTGTATCCCAAATACGCATTAGTTCCTTGTGAATTTCTTCTTCAGAACGCATTGATTTTTCGTTTTCGTAAACAATTTCCCAAACTTTTTTATTTTCTTGATTACAGAATTTTAATAAGTCAGTTGCATTGTCAGTTCTAAAAGGGAAAGAACATTTTATTCCTTCATTTTTTATTGAATTTATTCGTTCTTCAACCACAACAAATCCACCACCAATAGAGTAATAAATAGTTTCATATTCTTCTTTAGAAGTATAAGCTGTGAATTTCATCCCATTCGCATGAAAAGGTAAAAACTCACGATTAAAAACTATATCTTTTTCAAAATCAAAAGGAATAATAATTTCATTTCCAAGAAAAATTTCTTTCTTATTCTTTATGGCAGAAATAATAACATCAAGACTTTCAACAGGAATATATTCTGGATCACCACCACTTAAACCGAGCATTACAGCTAAATCTGTGGCATGCCCTTTTCCAGTTAAGGAAAGAGAACCATATAAATCTACTTTTACACGATTAACATTGTCAAGCATGTTTTTATCTCTTAATTCACCTAAAAAGCGTTCGGCTGCGCGCCAAGGTCCAAGTGTGTGTGAACTTGAAGGTCCAACACCAATTTTTAACATATCAAAAACTGAAATACATTCCATAGCTAAATCGTTATAGTTGCAAAGATAGAAGAAAGTTTTATAGGTTAGTGATTTAGGACTTTAAAAGTTTCAGAGGATAAATAGTTATGATTATAAGCACGTTAATCATAAATTACATGCTTAAAAATGTCATCTTGTCATATTATTTTGTCTAAAACTGACAATTAATTGATAAATAATGTGTTGGCATAATACTTGACTTATAGAAATCGAGTTTAAAAATTAAATAAATTAGAAATTAAATAAGATGAGTAAAATTATTGGAATCGACTTAGGAACAACTAACTCTTGCGTATCCGTAATGGAAGGTAATGAACCAGTAGTAATTCCTAATGCAGAAGGAAAAAGAACAACGCCATCAATCATTGCGTTTATTGAAGGTGGAGAAATTAAAGTTGGAGATCCTGCAAAAAGACAAGCAGTAACTAATCCAACTAAAACTATTGCATCTATCAAACGTTTTATGGGAAATAAATTCTCAGAAAGCACGAAAGAAGCAAAGAATGTGGCTTATAAAGTAGTAAAAGGAGATAACGACACACCAAGAGTTGATATCGACGGTAGACTTTATACACCACAAGAATTGTCAGCTATGACTCTTCAAAAAATGAAGAAAACAGCTGAAGATTATTTAGGACAAACAGTAACTGAAGCAGTTATTACAGTTCCTGCATACTTTAATGATGCACAACGTCAAGCGACTAAAGAAGCTGGTGAAATTGCTGGTTTAAAAGTTATGCGTATTATCAACGAACCAACTGCTGCAGCGTTAGCTTATGGTTTAGATAAAAAAGGTACTGATCAAAAAATTGCTGTTTACGATTTAGGTGGAGGTACATTTGATATTTCTATCCTTGAATTAGGAGATGGTGTATTTGAAGTATTATCTACAAATGGAGATACACATTTAGGTGGAGATGATTTTGACCAAGTTATTATTGACTGGTTGGCAGAAGAATTCAAATCTGAAGAAGGAATAGATTTACGTGATGACCCAATGTCATTACAAAGAATTAAAGAAGCTGCAGAAAAAGCTAAGATTGAATTATCATCTGGTGCTGAAACTGAAATCAACTTACCATACGTAACAGCTACTGCTACAGGACCAAAACACTTAGTTAAAAAATTAACTAGAGCTAAATTTGAGCAATTATCTGATACTTTAGTAAAACGTTCTATGGAACCAGTTGCTAAAGCATTAAAAGATGCAGGTTTATCTACATCTGATATTGACCAAGTAATTTTAGTTGGAGGTTCTACTCGTATGCCAAGAATTGCAGATGAAGTTGAAAAATTCTTCGGTAAAAAAGCATCAAAAGGAGTTAACCCTGATGAAGTAGTTGCAATTGGAGCTGCTATTCAAGGTGGAGTTTTATCTGGTGATGTAAAAGATGTATTGTTATTAGACGTTACACCTTTATCATTAGGAATTGAAACAATGGGTGGAGTTATGACTACATTAATTGAGTCTAACACAACTATTCCAACAAAGAAATCACAAATATTCTCTACAGCTGCAGATTCTCAACCAACTGTTGAACTACACGTTTTACAAGGAGCAAGAACAATGGCTGTTGATAACAAAACTATCGGACGTTTTAACTTAGATGGTATTCCACCAGCACCAAGAGGAGTTCCTCAAATTGAAGTAACTTTTGATATTGATGCTAATGGTATCATCAAAGTTTCTGCAACGGATAAAGGAACAGGAAAATCTCACGATATTCGTATCGAAGCTTCTTCTGGTTTAACTGCTGAAGAAATTGAAAGAATGAAAAAAGATGCTGAAGCTAATGCTGATGCTGATAAACAAGCTAAAGAAAGAGTTGAAAAACTTAATCAAGCAGATAGTATGATTTTCCAAACGGAAACTCAATTAAAAGAATTAGGTGAGAAATTATCTGATGACCACAAAACTGCTATCGAATTTGCTTTAACTGAATTAAGAATGGCTCACGAATCTCAAGATTTAGCTGCTATTGATAAAGGTTTAGATAATATTAATGCAGCTTGGAAAACAGCAACTGAAGCAATGTACGCTCAAGGTGAAGCTCAAGAAGCACAACCACAAGCAGACGCTTCTGGAGATCAAACTCAAGATGTTGAATTCGAAGAAGTAAAAGAAGAAAAATAATAGTAACTATTATTAATTCAAAATTAAACCGAGTAAGTAATTACTCGGTTTTTTTTATGTTTAAAATAAATTAGTATGCACGCATAGTAAATTAAATTACTTTTAGTATATTTGATATTCATTAAATAAATACAAAATGCAAAAGCAAACACTTACAACTTTATTAAATATAAAATATCCGATAATAATTGCTCCTATGTTTTTAGTATCCAATACTAAAATGGTAATTGAAGGTATGAAAAGTGGAGTTGCAGGTTGTATTCCAGCATTAAATTATAGAACATTAGAAGAATTAAGAGCTTCTATTCAAGAATTAAAAGCGGCTAAAGTTGAAGGAGGAAGTTTTGGTTATAATTTAATTGTAAACAAATCAAACCCTAAATATATTGATCAATTGCAAGTTATTTGTGAAGAAGGAGTAGATTTTATAATCACATCCTTAGGAAGTCCAGAAGAAACAATTAATCAAGCTCATAAAGTTGGAATTAAAGTTTTTTGTGATGTGACGGATTTAGCTTTTTCTAAAAAAGTTGAGAGTTTAGGGGGTGACGCTTTAATTGCAGTAAACAATCAAGCTGGTGGACATAGAGGAAATCACAATCCAGAAGAATTAATTAGAGAATTAAATGAAAACACATCTTTGCCAGTGATTTCGGCTGGTGGAGTTGCTAGTAAATCAGATATTGATAAAATGATGAGTTATGGTGCAGTTGGAGTTTCTGTTGGAAGTCCATTTATAGCATCAAACGAAGCTGGAGTTTCTGATGAATATAAACAAGCTTGTGTAGATTATGGTGCTAAAGACATTGTAATGACACAAAGAATTTCTGGAACACCTTGTACAGTTATAAACACACCTTATGTTCAAAAAATTGGAACCAAAGAAACTTGGTTAGAAAGCATGTTGAATAAAAATAAAAGCTTGAAAAAATGGGTTAAAATGGTTCGTTTTTATATTGGAATGAAAGCTACTGAAAAAGCAGCTACTCAAGCTACATATAAAACGGTTTGGGTTGCAGGACCAAGTATTGAAAACACAAAAGCTATATTACCTTTGAAAGATATAGTTTCTAATTTGACGCATTAATATGTACGATAAGATTTTTGTTTTTTTGAATAAGTTCTTTAAAAAATCGACTTTATTTAAAACGATGTTTAATTTATCACCAATGTACAAAAGGAGTTGTGGTAAAATTACATTTGTTTCAGATGATTTATTATTGGTTAAAATTAAAATTCCATTAACGTATAAAAATCGTAATTATGTAGGCTCTATGTTTGGAGGAAGTTTGTTTTCTGCAACGGATCCTATTTATATGATTCAATTAATGTATGTTTTAGGCAATGATTATGTGGTTTGGGATAAATCTTCTGATATTCGATTTAAAAAACCGGCTTATGAAAATGCTTACGTAACTTTCGAATTTTCCTTAGAAGAAATTGAAACCATTCGCAAAAGAGTAGAGGTAGAGCAAGAAGTAAATTATATTAAAAACTTACTAATTACAAACAGGGAAGGAGTTGTATTTACAGAACTTAACAAAACACTTTATATTAGTTCAAAGACACATTATAAAGAGAAAAGAAAGTTAAAGAATCAACTGACATAGTTTTAAAATTAACATTTCATTTTGAAGAATGCTATTTCTTTTAAATAAATTTGCAACCGTAAAAAGCTATAATGTTTAAGAGTTTAAATTTAGTATTAGTATTTGTTTTGTTTTCATTTTTTTTATTAAAAATGGAAGCAAATACTACATCAGAATTTAAAACTACTACTTCAACAGAAAAACAATCAACATTAACTTCTAATGATAATTCTTTAAAAACTTTAGGATTATTAAATGAAAGTCATTTTCAAATTTCTGCGCCTCATTTAAATGTAAGCTCAACTGTTGCTTTAAAAAAGTATATTTTAAAGTTTTTATATAGTTCTTCAATAAGTAAGGAGAAATATTTTTCAAACAAAGTAAACATAATTTGGACTTTTTGTAATCAAAAAGAAATCTTTTTTTCTGCGGTTCAAGTTATTTTTCCCTTTCATTATTTTTGGTAATATATTTTATTAAATCGTTTATTTAGTCTGTTGTCTTATTTACAGACTTATTTCTATGTAATAATTTATAAAAAATCAAATAATAATGGATATTCCAAATACATTAATTGGAGCTATATTTTTAATAGTTCTAATTGCACCAATAGTTATAATAAATAAAAGAATTTCAAAACGAAGACAACAATTTGTCAATATTGTAAATGAGTTTGCTAAAGAAGATCAAAAGAAGGTTTCGGATTATGATATATGGACCGATAATTCAATAATTGCCATTAGTGATGATGAAGAAATGCTTTATTTCTTAAGAAACACAGCTGACTATAATCTAAAAACTAAAGTTGCTATTAGTGATATAAAATACTGCTTTATTAAAGAGGATAAAGAATCTAATAGAATTAATGCACTCGAATTTGTTATTGAATTAAATTCAAGTAAAGATTCTATTGTATTAGAATTTTTTAAAGTAGATAAAAAAAACTTTATAATAGGAGAAGAAATGCGAATAGCTAAGAAATGGAATACAAAATTAGTAGAAGGAATTCCTAAAAGCAAAGTACTTTTGTATAGTTTTTAAAATAAAAGAGAGAAGTATTAAATTGCTTCTCTCTTTTTTGTTTTTTTATTTTTCTACAGAAATTTCAAACGACTTATCCCAATTTTTGCCAGTAACGAGTATTGTTTTTGTTTGAGGATTATAAGCTATTCCATTTAAAACTTCTCCTTGTTGTAAGGTCTTCGTCACTTTTGTTTTTAATTCACTTAAATTGATTATGTTTTCAACTGCTCCAGTTTTTGGATCAATTTTGACTATCATATCTTTTTCATATTTATTTGCCCAAATTTTTCCATCAATCCATTCCATTTCATTGATAGAATCAATTTTATTGGCATTGGTGTAAACATTTATATAATCTATCATTTCAAAAGTTTCTGGATTTATAATGTATATTTTTTCTGAACCATCACTCATATATAAATTTGTACCATCATTAGTTAAACCCCAACCAACTAAATCTTTTCTAAAGTAAGGAATTGTTTTTTCAAGTTTAAAGGTTTTAGCGTCATAAACAAAGGCTTTATTTTCATTCCATGTCAATTGATAAATTTTATCTTTTAAAACGGTAATTCCTTCTCCAAAATACTGTTTGTCAATATCTATTTTTTCTAGTACATTTCCTGTCTTATAATCGGTTTTTCTTAAAGAAGATTTTCCGTATTGACCGCTTCCTTCAATTAAATTACCTTCATAAAACTCATAACCTTGCGTATAAGAATTTCCATCATGATTAAAAGTATTTACAATTTTATAGTCTAATAATTCGGGTGCATCTTTAGCATAAATAATGAAATTGGTTTCAGTTTCAGAGTTTTTTCCCTCTGAATATATTAAAGCCTTAATTCTCGTATAGCCTAATTTTTGATTTTCTAATGGAAAATTTATTTTCTCATTTTTTACTGATTTACCGATATTAACATCATTTATATAATAAATTACAGAATCAATAATTTTTTCTTTTTCATTTTTAATTCCTAAATCTACGCTTTGAGAAGGGTTATAAGCTTGCATCATTGCTGATGTATCAATAGAAAAAATATTTTTTTCATCATTTTTATCTCCTCCACATGAGATAGATATAATAGTTAAACCTATGAAAGATAATGCCTTATATTTAAACATAATTGTTTTTTTTAAAAATCTAATATACAATGTTTTTTTTAACCTACAATTGCCTTGCAAAAATACAAAAAGATTGTATATTTGCACCGGCAAGTCCTACACGACCAGCTCCTATAGAATCCCCCAGGGTGGGAACGCAGCAAGGGTATGTGGTTGTAGCGGTGCGATGTAGGTCGCTTGCCATTTTATTCCCAACTCGATTGGGAATCTTTTTTTTAAATTTCTTTTACAATCATCTTCCACTTTGGAAGATTTTTTATTTTAAAATCAATACAATTGTAAATTTAAAAACTAAAATTTACGGTCAAGTTAAAATTTCATTAAATTAAACCCAACATTTTCCTTAACTTTGCTTTTTTAATTCCAATAAAAATTCATGCAAAAAGTTGTTTTTATTACCGGAGCTTCATCCGGAATTGGTAAAGCTATTGGTGAATTTCTTCATCATAAAAATTATATCGTTTATGGCACAAGTCGAACTCCTTTAAAAGTTGAAAATTCTATCTTTCCATTGGTTCAATTAGATGTTAGAGATTCTAAGTCAATTCAATCTGCCATTGCCGAAGTCTTGTCAAAAACCAATCGAATTGATGTTGTAATTAATAATGCAGGTGTTGGTATTACTGGTCCATTAGAAGAAATTCCTTTAGAAGAAATTAAAAATAACTTTGAAACCAATTTATTTGGACCAATAGAAGTAATGAAAGCAGTTTTGCCTCAAATGCGTTCTCAAAAAAGCGGTTTAATCATAAATATTACTTCAATTGCAGGTTATATGGGGTTGCCTTATAGAAGTGTTTATTCATCTTCAAAAGGAGCTTTAGAATTAATTTCAGAAGCTTTGAGAATGGAAGTAAAATCATTTGGAATTCACATAACAAACGTTGCACCTGGAGATTTTGCAACTAATATTGCTGCGGGTCGTTATCATGCACCAGTTGTAAAAGGGTCAGCTTATGAAACTACCTACGGAAATACATTAAAAGAAATGGATTCTCACGTAGATAGTGGAAGTAATCCCAACCAAATGGCAGAAGTTATTTATAAAATAATTAATACATCAAACCCTAAAATTCATTATAAAGTTGGAGCATTCATGCAAAAATTTTCAATTGTTTTGAAACGAATTTTACCTGACAAAGTCTATGAAAAAATGTTGATGAATCACTATAAATTATAAAAATCTAAAAAAAGAAGAAAGAGGGAGATTTGATTATTGAAATTGAACTTGATTTCTTATTTTTGCAAAACAAACAACACTAATAAAATAAATCCAAATAAGTATGAAATTTTTTATTGACACAGCTAATTTAGCTCAAATTAAAGAAGCACAAGAATTAGGCGTTTTAGATGGAGTAACAACAAATCCATCTTTAATGGCAAAAGAAGGAATTACAGGAAAAAATAATATTCTAAAACATTATGTAGCTATCTGTAATCTTGTTGATGGTGATGTAAGTGCAGAAGTAAATGCCATTGATTATGATGGAATGATTAGAGAAGGGGAAGAATTATCCGAATTACACGAACAAATCGTTGTTAAACTTCCAATGACAAAAGAAGGAATTAAAGCTTGTAAATACTTTTCTGATAGAGGTGTAAAAACAAACGTAACTCTTATTTTCTCAGCTGGACAAGCATTATTAGCAGCTAAAGCTGGGGCAACATATTGTTCTCCATTTTTAGGAAGATTGGATGACGTTTCAACAGATGGTTTAAATCTAATTGATGAAATTCGTCAAATTTATGATAATTATGGGTTTGAAACTGAAATTTTAGCAGCTTCAATTCGTCATACAATGCATATTGTGAATTGTGCAAAAATAGGAGCAGACGTAATGACTGGGCCTTTATCTTCAATTTTAGGATTGTTAAAACATCCATTAACAGATATTGGTTTAGCTCAATTTATTGCAGATTTCGAAAAAGGAAATAAATAAACTTACAAAGTTTTAGGTGCAAAATAAAAAAAAGCGCTTTTCAATTGAAAAGCGCTTTTTTTATATAACTATATTTTAATTTTAAACATTGAGTACTAATTCAAATTTTTCTCAAAATTAACATCAAATAAATTTACAAAGGCATTTTTTATGGTTCCATCAGCATTTAGAATAATGGATCTATGAATTTTATAAACAGCCCATTTTTCTTTTATAGCATCTGAATTAACAGCATGTATTTCTATAATATTTTTATGGTCAAACTCTTTTAATTTCTCTCCCCATTCTTCATATGTATCATCAATATTTATAGCAATAAAGTTAATGTTAGGGTATTTCTGCTTTAAGGTAAATGCTTTTTTATGTACTGCATTTAAGTGCGACTGTATATTTGTGTTGCAAAAAAAGATGACAGTTTCTTTAGTAATTAATTTACTTAAATCAATAGGCTCATTTTTTTCATTGACAAATTTTTCAGAAGTTAACTTATTGCCAACAGCAAGTTTATTTATTGAATTTTCAATGGTTGTAATTTCATTTTGCATTTTCTTATCAGTTGATAATTCAAGAAAACGCTTAATAAAAGCACTATTGTTAAACATATTTTGCTCTTCCATTAAATAACGCAAAGCCAAACCATTCAACACATGATTTTTTATTTTATTATTTTTTATTAAAGTGTCAGCAATGTTTAATTTTTTAATATTGTTTTCTAAGGCAAACTCGTCAATATCTCCTTTTTTTTCAGTAAAAGTTATGTTGTTTAATAAGGAAGTAACATAATTTACATATGGATAAAAATTAGCAAATGTTGGGTTATTAAAATCAACACTCTTTCTGTGGTTATAATAGTCTTTTGGTAAATCATTAATAACATTTTCGCCAGCAATAAATTTATGAGCGTAAGGATAAACCTCTTTTTTGTAATAATGAGGCAATTCTAAACTAGCTAAAGCTAATGTATCAAAATTAACGCTCCATTCATTTTTTGACTTATGTTTTTCATATATTTTTTTTCTTAAAGCATAACTTGAATCAATGTTTTTAATAAAATCTTTCGAATTTCTAAAAAACACATCATACATATTAGAGCGATCTTTTTCATTTGAAAGATACATCTCCATTAAATAGTTATTCTTTTCATCACCTCTTCCACAAAAAACAATAGAATTATCAAAATCTTTTGAATTAATCATAACCATCAAACTATCATTTTTATCAAAATAGACATATTGATATTCTGGTTGATGTTTAAAAATATATAACCCTGGAGTAAGGGAGTCAAATTTGTGTAGAAAACGATTTTTTTTATCTAAAAATATAGTGTCAATTACTTCATTATCTTTTAAAAATAAGACATAATTAGTTTGTGGGTTAAGGACTTCACCACCAAAATAAGCTGTAAAATCTTCATCACTATGTTTTTTATCACAAGATGTAAATAGCCCTAGCGATAACAATGCTAGAACAGAAGGTAATAAATGTAATTTTTTTATCATGCTATTTTATTTCGAAAACAAATTTATAGCTTACAATCTAATAGCCTTGTTAAAGCATAGTTAAATTAAACCTATTATTATTCTAAATAAGCCTTTAAAAAACTACGAATTTAACATAAAAAAGTAAACGTAATTTACTACTTTTGCAAAAAATTATTTAGTATGTTAACAGTTTCTAATTTATCAGTTCAGTTTGGTAAACGTATATTATTTGATGAAGTAAACACCACATTCACGCAAGGTAATTGCTATGGAATTATTGGTGCCAATGGAGCAGGAAAATCGACTTTCATGAAGATTATTGCTGGTGAAATGGATCCAACTGCAGGAAGAGTGATTCTTGAACCAGGAAAACGTATGTCGGTTTTAAGCCAAAATCACAATATGTTTGATGAGCATACTGTTTTAGAAACGGTTTTGATGGGAAATAAAGTTTTGCACAAAATTAAAGCTGAAATGGATGCTTTATATTTAGATTATAATGAAGAAAACGCCAATAGAATAGGAGAGTTGCAGTTGCAATTTGATGAAATGGACGGTTGGAATGCTGAATCTGATGCAGGTTCAATGCTTTCTAATTTAGGAATTTCATCTGATTATCATTACACTTTAATGAGTGAATTGGAAGGAAAACTTAAAGTACGTGTCTTATTAGCTCAAGCTCTTTTTGGAAATCCAGATGTATTAATTATGGATGAGCCTACCAATGATTTGGATTTTGAAACAATTGGTTGGTTAGAAAATTTCTTAGCAAATTATGAAAACACTGTTTTAGTAGTTTCGCATGACAGACACTTTTTAGATTCGGTTTGTACACATATTTCGGATATTGACTTCGGAAAAATTAACAACTATTCTGGAAATTATACTTTTTGGTATGAAAGTAGTCAACTAGCTGCTAAACAAAAAGCACAACAAAACAAAAAAGCAGAAGAAAAGAAAGCTGAATTAGAAGAATTTATTCGTCGTTTTAGTGCGAATGTTGCCAAATCAAAACAAGCAACTTCTCGTAAAAAAATGATTGATAAGTTAAATTTAGACGAAATTAAACCTTCAAGTAGAAGATATCCTGCAATTATATTTGATACTGAGCGTGAAGCTGGTGACCAAATATTAAACGTTCAAAATTTAAGCGCTTCAGTTGATGGAGAAATTTTGTTTAAGGATGTGCATTTGAATATGGCAAAAGGGGATAAAGTTGTAGTTTTTTCAAAAGATTCAAGAGCAACAACTGCTTTTTATGAAATCTTAAACGGAAATCAAAAACCAGATTCAGGAGAATTTGACTGGGGAATTACAACAAATCAGTCTTATTTACCAGCAGATAATCATTCGTTTTTTGAAAGTAAAGATTTAAACTTGGTAGACTGGTTACGTCAATGGGTAAAAACAGAAGAAGAAAGAGACGAAGTATATATTAGAGGTTTCCTAGGGAAAATGATTTTTTCTGGTGAAGAAGCTCTAAAAAAATGTAACGTTTTATCAGGAGGAGAAAAAGTACGTTGTATGCTTTCTCGTATGATGATGATGCGTGCTAATGTGTTAATGCTAGATGAACCTACCAATCACTTGGATTTGGAGTCAATTACAGCATTTAATAATTCACTTAAAAATTTTAAAGGTTCTATTTTATTAACAACGCATGATCACGAATTTGCTCAAACGGTAGGAAATAGAATTTTCGAAATCACACCAAAAGGAGTTATCGATAGATATATGACGTTTGATGAATATCTTGATGATCCAAAAATTAAAGAGCAAAGAGAAAAAATGTATAGTTAATCGAAATACCAATATTAAAACACCAAATCCCAATTTTTTAAGTTGGGATTTTTAATATCTTTACCCTATGAAACACCTAGCACTACTAAGAGGAATAAACGTATCAGGTCACAACATGATTAAAATGGATGCTTTAAAAAGCATGCTCGAAAAGATTGGATTTCAGAATATTGAAACATATATTCAATCAGGAAATGTGTTTTTAGAATCAGAAGATGAAAATGCACAAAGCGTTGGATTTACAATTAAACAAGAAATCGTAAAGCAACTAGGTTATGATGTTCCTACAATTGTAATCAACAAATCCGATTTAGAAAAATGCTTGACTAATAATCCGTTTTTCAAGGAAAAAGATGTTGATACCAAAAAATTATACGTTGCTTTTATTTCAAAAGAATTAAATAACAATGCTCTGAATGATTTAAAAATAAGTCAATTCAAACCCGATGAAGCTTTCATAGATGGAAATAGAATCTATATGAAGTTAGAAACTGGGGCAGCTAAAACTAGATTGACTCAAAAATACATCGAAAAAAAGTTAAATGTAACAGCAACTTCAAGGAACTGGAATACAGTGAACAAGTTAATTGAGATGTATTAATAAAATTGGAATTTTTACAATTGGAATTTCTTTTTTATATATTTGTAGAATAGGGATGATTTCTCTCCCAAAGAAGGAATCTTGTCTGTTGAAAAGCAGATAATTGTCAAAAGAATCTGAAATAAGTTCAGATTAAAAAACAAATACTATGTCAGTTTTAGAAAAAAACCTTGCTAATCAAGCCATTGCTTTAGAAGACCAATACGGTGCTCACAATTATCATCCGCTTCCTGTTGTTTTAGCAAAAGGAGATGGTGTTTACGTTTGGGATGTTGATGGAAAAAAATATTATGATTTTCTTTCAGCATATTCTGCTGTAAACCAAGGGCATTGTCATCCAGCAATTATTGGAGCAATGATTGAACAAGCCAAAACATTAACCTTAACTTCTCGTGCTTTTTACAACGATAAATTAGGAGTTTACGAAGAATACATTACAAAATACTTTGGTTTTGATAAAGTGTTACCAATGAATACAGGTGCTGAAGCTGTTGAGACGGCTATCAAAATTTGTAGAAAATGGGCTTATGAGAAAAAAGGTATTTCTGAAAATGATGCACAAATCATAGTTTGTGAAAACAATTTCCACGGAAGAACTACAACCATCATTTCGTTTTCAAACGACGAAAATGCTAGAAAGAATTTTGGACCTTATACGGCAGGTTTTATCAAAATTCCTTATGATGATATCGAAGCTTTAGAAAAAGCTGTTAAATCGTCTAAGAATATAGCTGGTTTCTTAGTTGAACCTATTCAAGGAGAAGCTGGAGTTTATGTTCCAAGTACAGATTATTTAGCGAAAGCACAAAAAATATGTAAAGATAATGGTGTTTTATTCATTGCGGATGAAGTTCAAACCGGAATTGCTCGTACAGGTTCAATTTTAGCAGTTTGTGGAAACTGTTCATGTGAAAAAAGTTGTGAAAAACAAGCAACTTACGTTCAGCCTGATATGTTAATCTTAGGAAAAGCATTATCTGGTGGAGTTTATCCTGTTTCTGCAGTTTTAGCTAATGATGAAGTGATGAATGTAATCAAACCTGGACAACATGGTTCAACTTTTGGAGGAAATCCGGTTGCTGCTGCAGTTGCTATTGCAGCACTTGATGTAGTTAAAGACGAAAATTTAGTTCAGAATGCTAGAAAGTTAGGAAATTTATTCAGAGAAAAATTGAATGACTATGCAAAAACAAGTTCAATTGTTTCTTTAGTTAGAGGTAAAGGTTTGCTTAATGCAATTGTTATCAACGATACAGAAGAAAGCGATACAGCTTGGAATATCTGTATGAAACTATCTGAAAACGGTTTGTTAGCAAAACCAACACATGGAAACATTATCCGTTTTGCACCACCTTTAGTGATGACAGAAGAGCAATTGTTAGATTGTGTTGCTATAATTACTAAGACTTTAAAAGAGTTTGAAAAATAATATATTGTTATAAATAGAAAAAAGGCTTTCATTTCTGAAAGCCTTTTTTTGTTGTTATCTATTGCTAAATTGTCTCATTAGTTCTTCAAGCTGTTCTTGTTGCTCTATGTCTTTTCCAGTGACTTTCATGTAGATATAATAGATTATTGTAAGTATACTTAAGATAAATGCAACTAAGTTTACAATTTTCCAGGTGTTTACACCTTTTATACTATATGTGTCAGGGTTTTGATTGTATGTTTCAGTAGCTTTTTTAGCTAAGTATAGCCCAATTCCTGATAATACAAGTCCTCCAAACCCACTAGTGCAACAGCATCCAATATAAGACACTATTCCAAGAATCATTATTACTTGTTCGTTAGGTAGTTTTTGTTTTTCCATTGTTTAAATTTAGTTTATTGATTTTAGTTTATATAAATTTTATAAAAATAACTCACAACCATAATAACGCCATTTGCTATTGCAAGAACAGCTATAGGTGTTAAATAGTTTCTTTTTTTATCGAGTAGATGTAAGCTAATAGTAAGACCAAATAGGATAAGAGTGTAAATTGCAGGAAAAGTTTTAAAAGCTTCAATAAACTCTCCGTCTACTAATAAAGCTAAAGATCTTTGTGTGCCGCAACCCATACAATCAATTCCAAATATTGATTTGTTCATACAAGGAACCATATATTCTTCCATAAAATTATTTGTATTTGCTTACAATTTTACAAATAAAAAATGTAATTGTAGTTAAATCCTTTAATCTTTTTTACTTTTGATACTGAAAAAATAAAATAAAAAAGCAATGTCAGATTTTCAAATAGGAGATAAGGTTTCGGTTTTAGATGAAGCAATTGATGGAGTTGTTGTTGCGGTTAATTTTAATCAAATTACCATAGAAACTTCGGATGGTTTTCCGATGACATATTTTGTCAACGAACTAGTTAAAAATTTAATTTCCAATGATTTAAAAGGCTTTATTTCATCTACTGCTATAAGTCAAGTAAAAGCTGAAAAACAAGAAGAAAAAAAGCGAAGTTTTACAAAAGACAAGAAATCTTCAAGAGAAATTTTTGCTTTAGAGGTAGATTTACATATCGAAAAGCTAGTGCCAAATAAAAACGGATTAAGTAATTATGATATTTTAAATATCCAAATGGACACAGCAAAAAGACAAATGGATTTTGCTATTCGTAACCGAATTCCTAAGTTGGTTTTAATTCATGGCGTTGGCGAAGGAGTTCTAAAAGCAGAGTTAGAATTCCTATTAAATAGATATGAAAATATAACTGTCAAAGAAGCCAATTACCAAAAATATGGTCAAGGTGCCATGGAAGTTTATTTTCTACAGAAAAAGTAAATTAGATTGTTGTTTGATAACTCCCTACTAAATATTCTTCAAAACTAAAGCTATTAGTCCCATTTGAAAAATTTACATTTATAAGTTTGAAAGAATAAGTATAACCTAGTAAAGTAGTTCCGTCTGTGTCAAAATTTTGGGTTGTAGTTACATCAATTGTTCCACCAGTTGCGTTCCATTCATTGGTTACGACAGGACTTGCTGGTGCAATATTATCACAAAGAGTTGCAGACGCTACCGTACTACTATATAATCTATAGATTATTGAAACAGTATTATTATCTATTGCGTAAGATTTTGTATAAGGAAAAGTAGTATAAGTTGCATCATACGTATAAGGCTCAGCCGTAATATCTAATAGCAATAATTCATCATCATTTATTTTATATAAAAAAGTTTTGTTGTCACCCGAACACTTTTGAATTTGTTGACTCGAAAAGTTAAAAGACTCAAGTGTAATATCACCATCATCACAAGAATTGTACATAAAAACAATTGATATAAGAAATAAAAGCTTTTTCATTAGGGAATAATTTTTAGCAAAAATAACTTTAATCTTTATATTATAAATTTTTTTTGATAAAATTATGATATTAAAATCACTGAAAACCTTTTCAAATTAAAAATTCTACTATATTTGAAAATTAACTAACCAATTCAATTTTTTTGATGAGTACACCCATAAAAACTAATTACCCAGCACTTTATACATTAATTACAGTGTTTTTCTTTTGGGGATTTATAGCAGCTGGAAACAGTATTTTTATTCCTTTTTGTAAAGATTACTTCTCTTTAGACCAATTTCAATCGCAATTAGTGGATTTTGCTTTTTATACAGCCTATTATATTGGTGCTTTATTGTTATTTGCTCTAGGAAATAATTCGGGTAAAGACATTGTCGGAAAATGGGGTTATAAAAAGAGTATTGTTTACGGACTTCTATTTTCTGCCCTTGGAGCTGGAGCAATGATAGTTGCCGTTGAAGCGAATTTGTATGCAGGAATGTTAATTGGTCTTTTCATAGTTGCTTTAGGGTTTTCATTACAACAAACAGCTGCTAATCCATTTGCTATTTTGTTGGGTGATCCAAAAACAGGAGCAAGTCGTGTGAATCTTGGAGGTGGAATCAATTCTTTCGGAACAACAATTGGTCCTATTGTAATTGCATTGGCTTTATTTGGAACAGCTTCGTCGGTTTCAGAAGAGCAAATCAAACTTTTAGAATTGAATAAAGTTGTGATTTTATATGTATGTGTAGGTTTGCTTTTTGTAGCTGCTGCAGGTTTGTTTTATTTTTCTAAGAAAGTACCAAGCGGAATTTCTGATGAACCTATAGAAAAAGCAAATAAAGCATTGAAAACATTAGTTGTAATGACAATTCTGTTAGCTATAATGTTTACACCTGTTTTTCATAGTTATAAAAGTGAAGACGGTTTAAAAATAGAAACACTTCAAAAAGAAATTAAATACGATAAATCAGATAAAAACATTAATGATTTAAAAGACTATACTGGTGATGAATTAGCAGTATATAGAAATAAAATGCAAGCTAAAAGCGATGAATTAACAGAATTAAAATCTAATTTAGAACAATATAGAATGAATTGGCTTTTAGGAGCTTTAGCAGTTGTTATAGGTGGAATTTTATTTTCATATTCTTCTGCCAAAAAGAAAGCAGAAGGTTGGGGAGCCATGCAATATCCTCAATTAGTTTTGGGAATGTTAGCCATTTTTACTTATGTTGGAGTTGAAGTTGCTATTGGAAGTAATTTAGGTGAATTATTAAAACTAAAAGAATTTGGAGGTTTAGAATCCTCTGATATTGCACCCTATATTTCAATGTATTGGGGAAGTTTAATGATTGGTCGTTGGGCTGGTGCTGTTAGTGTTTTTGATTTAAAAGGTGCTAAGAAAACTATTGCTTTAATCATTGTGCCATTGGTTGCTTTTGCTGTTATTCTTGGTGTTAATATATTGTCAGGGAAAGATATGAAAC
This sequence comes from uncultured Flavobacterium sp., assembly GCF_963975515.1. GTDB lineage: Bacteria > Bacteroidota > Bacteroidia > Flavobacteriales > Flavobacteriaceae > Flavobacterium. Next base: position 360,478 of record NZ_CAXBGY010000001.1, on the reverse strand, counting down.
CTTTGTATTATTATGTTTTCTGTGTATTCATCCAAATTGGTGCTTTCTTTTTGACTAAAGATAAACCAGCAAGAACTTTAACTATTTTCGGAACTTTTGGAATCATAGCAATGCTAATCGGATTATTCACAACAGGAACAGTAGCTATTTATGCTTTCTTAGCTGGTGGATTGGCTTGTTCGATTATGTGGCCATCTATTTTTAGTTTATCAATTTTAGGTTTAGGAAAATATACTTCTCAAGGTTCTGCGTTTTTGGTTATGATGATTTTGGGTGGTGGAATTATTCCGCCAATTCAAGGTAAATTGTCTGATATTATCGGAATTCACCAATCGTATATTGTTGCTGTTGTTTGTTTTGCTTACTTAACACTTTTCGCAATTTTAGTGAAAGGAATTCTGAAAAAACAAAACATCGATGTCGATGCCATAGAAGTAGAAGGAAGTCACTAATTTCCACAAAAGTGAAAAGCTCATCCTATAAATTCCAAATTCCAATAGCTATACGAAAGTTGGAATTTGGAATTTCTTTTTTTGAAATTTTATTAATAGTATCTTTGCCAATAATTTAAAAATCGAATGTCAAAACATATATATTTAGATAGTGCTGCTACTTCATCAGTACATCCAGAAGTAATTAAAGTAATGGTTGAAGTATTGCAAAACGATTACGGAAACCCATCATCAACGCATAGTTTTGGTAGAAGTGCTAAGACTTTAGTTGAAACAGCTAGAAAAAGCATTGCAAAACATTTAAATTGTTCGGCTCAAGAGATTATTTTTACGAGTAATGGAACAGAAGCAACGAATTGGATTCTGACTTCTTTGGTAAAAACGCAACAAGTTAAACGTATCATCACTTCTAAGATTGAACATCATGCTACTTTATACACTGTTTTAGCGCTTCAAAAAGAATTTGGTATACAAGTTGACTTTGTGTCGATTTTGCCTTCTGGTGCGATTGATATGAAACATTTAGAAGAACTTTTAAAACAAGATATTCCAACATTAGTTACCTTGATGCATGTGAATAACGAAATCGGAACTGTTTTAGACTTGGAAAAAGTTTGTGCTTTATGTCAAGATAAAAAAGCTTTGTTTCATTGTGACACGGTACAATCTATTGGAAAAGAAACTTTAGATTTAACTAAATTGCCTATTGACTTTATCGTGGCAAGTGCTCATAAATTTCATGGTCCAAAAGGAGTTGGGTTTACGTTTATTAGAAAAACGGCTTCTATAACACCTTTTACGCATGGTGGTTCTCAAGAAAAAGGATTGCGTTCTGGTACTGAAGCTGTACATCAAATTGCTGGAATGTCTAAGGCTTTGGATTTATGTATTGAAAACTTAGAAGTTGATAAAAAACACATTAGCCAATTAAAAACGTATTGTTTAGAACAATTGAAGACTAACTTTCCGGATATTAAGGTCAATGGTGAAGATTCTTTCTATAATATCATTAATGTGTTGTTGCCTTTTTCTGAAGAGAAGACGGCTATGATTTTGTTTAATTTGGATATGAAAGGAATTGCTGTTTCGAGAGGAAGTGCTTGTCAGAGTGGAAGTATTAAGCCTTCTCATGTGTTGGCTGAGATTTTAGCTGATGAAGATATTAAGAAACCTTCTTTGCGAATTTCTTTTTGTCATGATAATACCAAAGAAGATATTGATGCTTTAATTGATGGGTTGAGTGGGATTTAGAAGTTAGAATTTAGAAGGCAGAAGTTGGAAATTGATATAAAAAAAGCACAGGTGAAATTTTACTTTCTCTGTGCTTTTCCCTTTTAAATTCAATTATTATGAGTTATTGAATGCTTTTTATGATGTTTGCTGCGATTTCGTTTTGACCTTCTTCACTTGTGATATATTTTCTATCGTTTTCGTTTGAAATGAATCCTAATTCTAAGGATATTGCTGGACAATTGGATTTTTTTAAGATTGTGAAGTTGGCTTGTTTTACTTTCCCTAATTTTAATTTATCATTGGCAATGGCTTTAATTATTTTTTCGGCTTGTGCTCTTGATGTTTCGTGATGGCTGTTGTTTTCTGATACATATGCTTCGACTCCTGACTGTAAGTCTTTAGGATGAGAGTTGACATGTAATGAGATTATTAAATCTGGGTTTAGTTCATTAATTCTGTTTACTCGGTCAGTTAATGAGATGAAGTTGTCTGTGTCTCTTAATAATACGATTTCTACTTTTGAGGGATCGTTTTGTTCGAATATCTTTTTTGAAATTTGTGCTACGATGTCTTTTTCGTTAATGTCGTTAGCGACGGCACCGTGGTCGTGTCCTCCGTGACCGGCATCGATTACTATTAGTTTTTTGTTGTTTAGTGATGTGAAAGAAACTAAGACTACTACTAAACATAGGCTAAGAAGTGAGAGTACTTTTTTCATTGGTTTGGTTTTTAGGTTTGTGGTTTTATAGATAACGTATATTTTGTGGTTTTTATTTTGTTGTCAGTTTTCAGTTTTCAGTTGTTGGTTGTTGGTTGTCGGTTGTTGGTTTTCGGATGTTTGGTTATTGATTTGGGTTGTGATTTGTTTTAGTTGTTTGTAGGGCATTGTGGCTAGGGTTTGGTTGATGCCTTTTTGGTTTTCGGTTTGTTTTAGGTTGTTTAGTGGGTGTTCTTTGGGTAATTGTTGGTCTTTATAGTGGCTGTAAAGCAATAGATCGTTTGGTTCGCAAACTAGGATGGTGCATAGTTTTTCTATGTGGTCTAAGCGAAAACTTCTGGTGGTGCTGTTTAAAAGTAGGTTTGCTGTGTGGTAATTGAAGCCTGATTTTACTAGAAATGAGTAAGGTCTTTCTATGCCGCGGGCTTGGAATATGGGTTTTAGGTTTAGTGATAGCATACTTTTGTAGTGGTTTTTTGGTTATGGTTTACTAAAAGTATAAAATATTTTGTAAAAAGTGGAATATTTTTTTAAATAAATTAAAATGCAGGTGCGAACTCTCTAAAGTATGTTGAAAGCTCTTTAAAGTAAGTTGTAAGATATTAAAAGTAAGTTATAAGATATTAAAACAAGGTTATCATAACTCAAAACAAGGTTATAAAAGCCTAAAAATATATTATAAAAATCTAAAACGAGGTTATAATAAACTAAAACAAGGTTTAAAAAAGCTAAAATGATGTTGTAATAAACTAAAAGTAGGTTAAAAGATTTCTAAAATATGTAGGGAGTTTCTAAAAGTGGTTTAGAATAATTTTGAAGTGGGTGAGGGGATTTTTGGGGAAGGTGTTGGTGTTTTTTGGTTTTGGGTTTGTTTGGAAACTACATTAAGGGTTTTTTGTGGAAAAGGGTAAAAAAAACTGCGAAGTTTTTAGGCTTCGCAGAGCTAGATTGTTTTTTTTTATTTTAAATAATAGAAATAGCTTTATCAATTAATCTCTTCTTTAGTTTCACAATACTATCAATATCTGGTATATCTATTTTTTCACCATCGATTTCAATTTTGTGACTAGTATGTGTGATATATAAATCACATACTTTTTTCTTTTGATTATCATCAATTATTATAGAGAATTTTCCTTTAAAGTCTTTATATCCAATTGAGTTAGTATCAATTTGTTTGTGCTGTGCAAGAATAGTTTTAATAACATGAAAAACCTTTAATTCATCTTCGGTTGTTATTACGCCTGAGTTAGCATTTGTAGATTCTTTAATTATTAATCTATCAAGTGCAGATTTTAAAGAAACAGAATTTATGAGTTCGGTAATTTGTTTTTCAATATTTTCAGTTAAACGACTACCATTCATGTGAGAAAAAATTGCTTTAACAAAATCTCTTGATGGACTTGCAAGTTCTTTAAAAAGTGCTTCTTCAAAACCTTCCATAAAAAAAGTTTCTTGTGCAGATTCAATAATATTTTTAGTATCTATAGATGTAGCATAAAATTCTGCTAATTTTTCTAATTGGCTACCATCAATATTATCCCAATCAAATACATAGAAAGGAGTAGGGTGTAAACTAAAACCTGCATTATTATTTCTACAATAAAATTCATACTGTATTCCATTAGTTAGAATACCTATTTTAGAATCATTAGTATTATTAAAATATTCATTTAATTGTGCGAGATGCTTATTGTTTAATTTTACATTACATTTTTTTACTTCAACTATAATCTCCGGTTTATTTCTAAATAATATTGCATAATCTACTTTCTTACCTTTTAAATTTGCAAAATCTGCATCGAATTCAGGAACTAAATTGCTGTTTTCAAAACCACGATTAAATCTTAAGCATTCAAAAAAAGGTTCTACTAAATACATTCTTGTTTTTGCTTCGTTATCAGATAATTCCATTCCTTTTAAAATGTCAAAATTGGAAAGTGATTTTCTAATTTCTTTTACGATTTGTAGAATATTTGCCATAGGTTTTTATTGTTTTAGATTATAATAAATAATGCTTTTGTAAATATATAAAAAGAAAAAGTAAGATTTTACGGTTTTCCGTAAATGTGTGAAATAGTTTTATAAAAAAAATCCTCAACGTTTTTTGTTGGAGATTTTTTGTGGCTTTGTTTCAGTGGCTTTGATAGTCACTGACCTTAACAAAAATAAAACAAAATTACGAATCATAGAGGTTTTTCCGAAGGAAAATCCAAGCCCAAGCCATTTTATAAAGCCATTGTTAGCAGCATATTTTATTTCCATATTTGTCCACCAGAAATAATAATAATACCATATAGAGGAAGCAAAATTGTTACAAATATTAGAATTATAAATTTTAGATTATTCAAATCTCGAACACACGAGATTTTCTCTGAATTAGTGCGTTTTAATTTAGAAGAGAAAAATTTATGAGTTAAGTAAAGCCATAATATGCTAATTGGGTAAAAAAGTAATTTGTTCGTTGAGTTGTCATTACTAAGACTAGGAACTTTAAAATGAAACATTTTACTAAGAAGTAATATCACTAGAAAGAAGTGAGTAAGTTGCATAATAAATAATATACAACTTGTATTGAATGTTGGGTCTATCGTTTTTTTTGATTTTAAAAAATTGTAAAATTTGAGATATAGAGCTGTATACATTGGTTTTACTTGATTTTTTTCAGTATTGAAGCTAACTCGTATGTATCCGAAATTCGCATTTGTTATTACTTGTAAATATATAAAAAGAAGTAATAAGGTTTTTACGGATTATCGTAATTGTGTGAAATAGTTTTATCAAAAAAATCCTCAACTTTTTTTGTTGGGGATTTTTTGGGTTTGTTGTTTATGGCAGTTGCTATAAAGTATTGTTTTACATTGTTTTTATATAGATTTCCTCAAAAATTGGATCTTCAACAATCTTTATCAATTTTTCGTTTAGTGCTGAGATTCCGTTTAATTTATTTTTGATTTGGCTAAAACTTACCCCTTTATTCTTTATTAGATTGAATATAGAAGAAATGATGTCACCAGTAACCACACTAAGTAGGCTTTTCTCTTTTTTTTGATTGGAAATATATAATTTCAATTCGTTTAAAGTAATGGTTGGGTATTCATTTATCAGCGTTTGTATAAATTCAGATTTTCTCTCTTGACCTAACTCAATTAACATTTTTACATTTCTATTATGAATTTCTAAAAACTCGTTTGGTGAATTAACTAAATGAATGTTCTTAGGAAAGTTGCAAATTGCAGTCAAGGATTTTATTAAAATATTTTTATCTGATTCGTTCATGTTTTTTAAATTAATGTACAGTTTTCACATAGCTGCAAAGTCTATTAATTTGCACTTACAGTTATTTGTAAATATATAAAAAGAAAAGTAAGATTTTTACGGTTTCCCGCAATTATAAGAAATAATTCAATAAAAAATCATCAACGTTTTTTGTTGGGATTTTTGGTTTTATTTGAAACATATTAGTGGTATAAGTTTTTTGAAAGGGTTTGTGGTTTTCAAATATGCTTTACAGAAGTTTTTCTATGGATAAAACTAAGCTAAAACCATTTTGCTAAACTTTGTTGGCAGAAGTGGAACTAGATAATTTCTGACTTCAACTTTTTTTCTACTAAAAAATAAATAAAAATTAGTCCCAAAACATTGATTGGTAAAATTAGAATATCATAGTAATCTAAAAAAAAGAAAGTTAAAGATAACAATACTAAAAATGAATATAACCAAAGTAAATATTTTGCAGCATATTTGTTAGCAAGCTTCCAATGTTCTAAACTTTTTTTAGCACTTCCAAGTTGATAACCGTAAAAAAAGTTCGGTTTCTTTGGCGGAAAAACGTATAGAATAAAAAAATAAGTTAGAAAGAAAATTAATATAAAGGTCATAATAAATTTTTTGTCAGTTGATCGTAATGTTTTTGTTCTCTCTACTTGGATTTAATACTTTTTGCTAACGTTTTGCGTGTGTGAGAAGTAGCGTATTAAAAGGCACTTCACTTTCAGTTTGATACATACTTTTATTAAAAGCACATACCTTTGATTTAGCACTGACCCCGCTATTTCTTATACATGCTGTTAGCAGCTGCTCTTTTTTTATTAATATAGTTTAAATCTCTCAAATGTTTGTCCGTTAAATTTATATGCTCCATTCTCGTGTGTTCCAAGCCAAAGGTCACCATTGTTGTCTTTGTAAATGCTAAATAGCGTAATGTCTTGTAAGTTATCTTGAACGGTATAATGAGAAATTTTCGTCCCATCGTATTTCCAAACGCCACTTTGATAAGTTACAAACCACAAATTATTCTCGTTGTCTCTTACTGTTGAAAGATACTCATTTAGACCACTTGTATTTTTCCCATCTAAACTACCTATACTTTCGTGTCTTGTATAAAATTTATTGCTTTTTATTGTTATACTGTCGTAAATACTATAACGGTTTTCGGTATTGAACCAAAAGTCACCATTTTTATCTTCCGTAATTGAACGCACTCCGTTTGCTCCTTCGTTACGAAATTCTGTCACATCTTCTTCGGTTATCCAATCAAACGATTTTCCATCATATCGGCAAACACCAACAGGGTTTGTTCCAAACCAAATATTTCCATTTATGTCTTTATAAATACTGTAGATTCCAAAAGGATTGGGCAGACTTGGTGGCTTAGGCAACTGCAATTTATGTAAAGTTGTACCGTCATACCGATAAATGTAATTTTCTAAATCGAATGTATGTTTAAACCATAAATCTGTGGATTTAAGTTGCCAATCATTGCTGGAGATTGGAGCTAATGTTGTAAATGTATTTCCGTCAAACTTAACAATGGTCGACTTTGGATAAAAGCTGGTGAAGTATATATTACCAGATTCATCTTGCTGTATTTCATCAACTCTATTGTTTGGCAAACCGTGCTTAGTTGTGTAATTAATCAATTTCTTTCCATCATATCTATAAACTCCTGTTTCCCAACTTCCAAACCAATAGGTATTTTTCTTGTCTTGGTAAACAATCATTATACTGCTTCCAAGTTCCATTACTGTGTCGCCATTTATAAATGGGTTTGAGTTATTTTTCTTATCAGTTGTCTGGCCATTGCACGAAGTCAACAGAGTTAAAATGCTCAGTAATAAAAGTATATTTGGTTTCATTGTTGTTCTGTTTAATCTTCGCAAGGTCGTTTATGAGTTGTTGCAAACGTTTTGCGGCTAGCGAAAGCGGTTTGAATTAATCACTGACCAAAACAAACATAAAACAAAATTACGAATCATAGAGGTTTTTTCGAAGGAAAAACCAAGCCTAAACCGTTTTGCTAACCGTTGTTGTTTGTAGTTTTTCTTTTATTGCCTAACCAACTAACAACTACTAAAGTCAGACTCAAACCTATTAAAAACCACCAATAGTATTCAGCAAAATCTTTATTAGGTCCTAATCCATTTATCATACTTTCATCGTATTCCACTTTTCGTTTTAACTTATAAAGTTCAGAATCTAGCGGAAGATTTATTTTATATTCAGCAATAATATTTTCATTAAGCTTTTTTAATTCTAAATAATTCTCTTTTTTTTGAATATAAAAATTGAAGTTTTCGCTGGAACGATTCATCATCCTAGAAAAAATTATAATTACAATAATTATAATTATGTTTTTAGTGATTCTTATAAAGTTCATGTTTTTCACGTACCGATTTTTTAAAATTACTTACAACGTTTGACGGCTTGTGGCAGTTGCGTAAATTTAAGACAAAAAATCACAAGTACAAAACTCCTTTTTAGAATTTTCGGAGAAAATTCAAACAAAGACCAAGCCGAGCAATTGTTACAAACGGCTGTTGGCAGCAGTTCTTTATTTCCATAAAAGTGCTGGTTTATTTATGTCTAAATCATTAAAATTATGTTCTAAATTTGATTCGCCAAAACACTTTGAGTTTTCATATGAAATTTTTAAATAGTTTTTCGTTTTGTCATAAAAGTGAATCCATTCTAACAAAATATATTCTGCATTTTCAATTATTAACTCTGAATCGTTATCAATAATAATATTCGGTTTTTTTATTGTCAGTTTTGTTTCTCCTTCAAGTATTATTTCTAAAATTTCACATTCTGAATCATAAATTGCACCATAAATTTCATATGTAATATCTGTTGGACGACCAAACCAATGACCAAAGAAACAAAATGATCTTGAATAGAAAGAAATATATTTTGTTGGTTTTTTGTAATCTGAATTATACTTATTTAAAAAATTATCAATTGTCATTTTTGTTATAAAAAATTACGTTATTTTTTTTAATTCTTTTGTCTCCGATTTGCGCACGAATTGCTGCCAACTCGTAAATATACGAGAGTCCTACTTTATAATTACTTGTAAGTATATAAAAAGTAAAAGTAAGGTTTTAAGGTTTTGCGTAATTATATGAAATAATTCAAAAAAAAATCCTCAACGTTTTTGTTGGGGATTTTTGGTTTGTTGTTTGTTGTATTTTCGTGAGTTCTGTTCTTAGTTTTGTTAGTAGAAATTTCAAGTTTATTAATTGTTATAAACCGTCGTTAGGCAAGCGTTAATTAAATTTTATATTATTTTTTTGGATATTTAATCAACTGCTTTTCCATCTTTTATTTTAAATTCTCCAATTAATTTATCTTTCCAATATATTTTAAAATTGCCTGAATCATTTCTGTTTTTAAAAACTGGAAATTGGTATGTAAATTTCAATCCACTTTTACTTTTAAAATTTTCAGGTACAAGTCTATATCTGTATTTTTTTTCTTTTTTACTTCCTAATATATTTCTCATAAAAGTATAAAAATCAAAATTTTCAATTCCATCTTGTGAATATTCTGTAAAAGAGTCATTTTCGTTTTCATCTAATTCCATATGATCCGCATACCACTCTTTATCACCGTAATAAAAACGATAAAGAGACACTCCAATTGGTCTATAACGTACTTTACTTTCTACATCTACTAGAGATATGTTGTTAAAATCTAAAGTCTTTTTTGTTGAAAAATCTTTAAATTTTGCAGTAAAAAAGACTAAAAATCTCGTTTCATCAGGGTCATCAATATTTTTTGAACATTTGAATTTTGCACCTCCAAAAATGTTTGGATTTACACCATAGCTTTTTAAATCCATCTCAACATCTTCAATCAAAGGAAATTTATATTGTGAGAAGCAAAAATTAATAAACAATAAATTAATAGCTAAAAGAGAAATCAAATTTTTCATAATAATAGTTTAGTTTTTTGATTTAAAATTGTGTTATATTCTTGCGTATTCGTTTTTAATTTTGCCTAACTTGTAAATATACACAAGTTGCGTTTATAAGCATTTACACTTATTTAGTGTCGTTTGTTTTTGTAAATATATAAAATATAAAGTAAGATTTTGTGCTTTTACGTGATTGTGTGAAATAGTTTTAAAAAAAATCCTCAACTTTATTTGTAGGGAATTTTATGTTTGTTGAAATATAAAAGTGGTCTAAGTTTTTTGAAAGGGTTTGTAGTTTTTCATATAATGAATTATAGAAGTTTTTCTATGGATAAAACTAAGCTAAAACCGTTTTTCTTTCCTATGTTAGTTGGCTTTTTTTTTCCGGCAAGAACATTCGTGATGCTCGTTAAGGTACTCAATTGTTTCTAGACTTAGTTCATTTAAAACCGAGATATTGATGTCAGAGAGTTTTTTTACATAAATACAAGCTTTACCCATTTTAAATTTGCCAAGTTCTGTTAATAATAATTGACTTTTTTGCGTATCCGAATAGACGTAGAGTGAGAATGCTGCTTTTCTTGGAGAAAATCCAAGCATAGGTGCATCTCCTTCGTGTCCGCTTTCATATTTGTAATGGTAGTTGCCAAATCCTATAATAGTGGGTCCCCACATTTTAGGTTCAGCATTAGACCATTCTTTCATTAATTTTACCAATTGTAAGCTGTCTGCTTTTTTCTGTTCGTTGTCGACGTATGAGTTTATAAAATCTATTACGTTTTCTCCAGTGTAAGTTGTTTTTGTTTTTGCCATAATTTAGGTTTTGATTATTGCCTTAATATTTTTTCCATCTTTCTTCCTTTTGCCAATTCATCAATCAGCTTTTCCATTTGTCTACACTGTTTATACAGTTCAAATTCATCTTCTATTTCTTCAATTCGGTAACCGCAAACGACTCCTTTAATCAAGTGTGCGTTTGGATGTATTTTAGCTTTTTGAAAAAATGTTATAAAAGTTACTTTATCATCAATAAGTGCTTGTAAAGTATTTTGATCAAAACCTGTAAGCCATTCAATTACTTGATTGAGTTCTTCCTTGGTTCTTCCATTTTTCTCCAATCTATTTAAATAAAGTGGATAAATAGATGCAAATATCATTTTTCCAACTTTTTCATTTTTCTCAGCTGTTACTTTCATTTTATTTGATTTTAACTTAATTGGTGCTAACGGTTTGTATATATATGGAACTTCCTTTTATATGTACTTACTATTATTAATGGTCTTTTGTTACTTGTAAATATATAAAATAAAAAGTAAGCCTTTAAGGCTTACTATAATTGTGTGAAATAGTTTTAAAAAAGATGCTCAACGTTTTTTGTTGTGGATTTTTGGTTTTGCTTGGAAGGTTTAAGTGTGTTGATTTTTTGAAGACTTTTATACTTGAAGTTGAAGTCTAATCCAATTTATTCCAAAAAGTAAAATTAAGATTCCAAAAATGTAGCATTGAAATTTGTTTACTTTTTTTGCGTCAAATTTTGTTATATAATACCTGTCGATTATTAGTGTTAAAATAGGTAGAGGCAACCAAAGCAAATTAACCCACCCTTGTAAAATTTCGCTCATTCCATTATGGTTTATCATAACAAATGAAGAAATTACTAAGCCCAATAATGAAATTATGCTTAAGATAAAAAATAGCGTTACTTTTTTAAAGTAAGATGTTTTCATAAAATTTCTAACGTTCTTGTTTATGTATGCAAGTGTATATTCATGCATTTATATTCGTTTGTTGTTGTTATTTGTAAATATATAAAAAGAAAAAGTAAGATTTTTAGGTTTCTGTAATTGTGTGAAATAGTTTTATAAAAAAACTCAACGTAGTGTTGGGGATTTTTGGCTTGTTATTAATTTATAGTAACAAATTCTAATTCTAAAATGTCTAAAACATTATTATTATCGTCTAGAACTGTTAAATTTATTAAGCCTTTTATATGCAAACCTCCTCCAGGTTTATTTCCTATATATACATCTGTCACTATTAAATTGCCTGATGTTTTATATTCTTCCCATACTTGTTGACTATAAACACTACCTAAGTCTGCATCATTTATTAAATAAGGTGAAAGTGCTTTTTTGAAAAGTACCCTATTTATAGTTGAATTTTCATTAAAGGTTAAATTATTGTAATTGATCAAAGGTTGGTCTAATTGAATTGAGATATTGTATCCATCCCCGGTAACATAATTTATATTTTGGTTTCCGGAACCATTACCCCATACTTGATAGTATGAAGATAATACATCTAATGTTCCTCCATTACTTTTTAAATAACAGTAATCTCTTCCCCAAGGTTGTCCAACTCCTAGGTTTTGAATTATTTTTCCTTCAATTTGTCTGCTTTCTAGTGAATTTGTGTTAGAATTTAAAGTCCCAGAAAATTCAATAGTTACTTTATTTGTTGTTTCGTCATATTCAAATTTATTAATTTGAAATGCATTAAGTGGTTTGTATGTAGGTGTCTTAAATTTTTTTAGAATGTTTTGACTTTCAGTATATATTGTTTCTTCTAATTCAAAAAAGAGTAAAGCACCACCTTGAGTGAATTTGTAATTAAAATTATAATTAATCGTTGGAGTTTGACCTTGATTAACTGTGTGTCTAGCTGTACCTTGATAATCAGTCATTAAGATCATGAAACCTAGGTCATTATTAACTGATTTATAAGTTATTCCATCAATTGTAAACTCAATTAATTCATCAATATTTTCTTCATTAACAATTTCATTTTGAAGTATTTCTTCGTCTTTAGAACATGAAATTAATGAAAAAATTAATAGGAATGGAATTATCAAATTTAGCTTTTTTCTTAGTATGTCCATATTTAATATATATTCTTTATGTGATTTTTTGTCTATATCTCAACCAACTTTTAGGTATAAACGAGTAATAAATACTTGTAAATATATAAAAAAAGTAAGATTTTTACGGTTTGTCGTAATTGTAAGAAATAATTCAAAAAAAAAATCCCCAACGTTTTTTGTCGGAGATTTTTGGTTTATTTGAAAGGTTTTGTTGCTTGTGGTTAGTAATGAGATAAAATAAATACTGTGAAGTTGGGAGACTTCGCAGAGATAGGTTAGCTTCTAGTGCTTTTTCGGTCACTATAAAATTTAGTGTAGATTGGAATTTATCAGTTTGTTTATTCCTTTTTAAACTTAGATTTTAGATTTTATCCTACTCAAAGTTTCTTGTGATATGTTAATATAAGAAGCAACTATTTTGTTGGGTAGCCGTTTAACAATATTTGGATTTATTTTAAATAATTGTTTATATCTTTCTGATGCATCTAGCGCTGTAAACGATATTAATCTTTTTGAATTATTGACATAAGCCTTTTCTAAATATAAACTATAAAAATCTTTCCATTTGGGAATAATTGTCATAAGATATCTAAAGTCATCGTGAGTGATGTATAAAAGTTCGCTATCTTCAATAACTTGAATAGTCTCTTGTGCAGGTTCATTTGTTATAAAACTAACGAGTTCTGTAGCAAATTGATTTTCAAATGCTATATAACGTGTTATGTCTTTCCCTTCTTCATCAATGTAAAAAAGTCTTAAACAACCTTTTTTTACGAAATAACTGACCTGACTATTTTTTCCGTTTGAGAGTAAAATTTCATTTTTACTTTTTTTTATGGTTTTAAAATAAGACAACACGACTTTTAAATCTTCTTCTTCAATGTTAATATTCTTTCTTATGAAATTAGTAAGTTCAATATAATTTGTCATTTTATTTATAATCTCTGACAAATTTACGATAATGAATAATATCTTGTATAGATAGTACGACTAAATTGTGCTCCTTTGCAAAATTTATAATAGTGTCAATTTTTGCCATTGTACCATCATCATTCATTAATTCGCACAGTACTGCTTCTGGTTTTAAGCCTGCTAACTTCATTAAATCTATGCTGCCTTCAGTATGCCCTTTTCTTTCTAGAACACCATTTTTTTTAGCTCTTAAAGGAAAAATATGACCAGGTTTAGCTAAATCGTAGCTTTTAGCATTATCATTGCATGCTACTTGGATAGTTGTCAATCTATCTTTAGCCGAAACTCCTGTAGTTACACCTTCTTTTGCTTCTATAGAAACGGTAAAAGGTGTTTGAAAACTACTTGTGTTTTCTTTTACCATATAGGGTAAGTTAAGTAAATCCGCTTTTTCATTCGTTAAACAAAGACAAACAATACCACTGCATTTTCTAATCATAAGTGCCATATCATAATTAGTCATGTTTTGAGCAGAGAATATTAAATCACCTTCATTTTCTCTGTCTTCATCATCCATTAAGATAATTCCATTTCCATTTTGAAGGTTCTCTAATGCTTTTTCTAATCGTTCTTGGCTGTTGTTATCAACTATTTTTAATGTATCTAATTCTGTAAGTACCATTTTAAATTTTTATTATTATTTGAATGGCAAAACTAGTGTTGTCTTAAGTCAAATTATTTGATGTAAGTCAATAAATTTATTTAAAAAAAAATCCTCAACGTTTTTTGTTGGGGATTTTTGGTATTTTAATTTAAAGGAATCTTTATGGCAGAAATGAAATAATCTGGATTATCAGTTCCGAATGCCATAAAGATGTAGAGCGTTTGGTTTTTTATAATGGGTGAAGCAAATGCTCCTAGATGATCCCATGCCCAATTGTAAATGGGATATTTGTGGCGTAATTCTACAGGGTTAATTAATAATGGACTTCTGGAGTCGTGATTCCAATTGATTCCATTCCAATTCATTAATCCGTATTCTCTGTTGTTAGAGGTTAAATAGCTAGAATAAACTTCTTCACTACCTATGAGTATGTGTAATTTTGAATTGAATTGAATGTAGGCTGCATCATCTGCTTTTCCTTTTAAATATCCGCTACTGTTTGTGCCTTTGTGAATTATACTTGAGGATATGATGTTGTTGTTATAGTCTAAAGCACTTAATAAATCGATTGCAATTACTTCATGAATTTCTCTGTCGATTGCATTAGTGTTTCTTTTGTGAAAAAGGATTCTGTATTTGTTTTCGAATTTTGTTAAGGCTAGGGGAAAGCTGTTTTGGTTTTGTCCATTCCACCCAGGTATCATTATCTCTTTTGGTTGTTGTATGATATTTAGGTTTTCATCTATTATCATGTAAGCTGATGTGTAATTGTTATTGGGTTGTTGAACACCTAATAAAACGAGATAATTTCCATTGTCTAATTTATATGGATTGTCTGTTGAGAAAACATTTCCGTTTATTTTTGCAAACGGTATCATATCGGTACTTAGAATTTTTTGATTATGGAATGTCCAATCTTCTAAATTACTACTTGTTGCAAAATAAATACTTCTTGTGTCATGTGATCCGAATACTACCGGTGTTAAAAGTACATAAGTTCCGTCTGTTTTTTCAATAATTCCACCTGGTTGCATGTAATTAAAAACGCCTTCGGTAACGCTAGTAGGGTAGGGATTGAATAGCGGACGATTATTTATTATGTTGTAGTTTATAAATGGGTTAAAGAACTCTATGCTTTCTCCTATATTCTTATTTAAACTACCTAAATATGTATTTCCAAGAGTAATCCAACCGGTTTGTAAATCTACGTTTTCAATTTCGACTAGGTTTGAAGCTTCCATACCTTGAGTTATAAACCAACTTTGACCACCACTGCCTTGAATTATTAAATTTGTTAGATTGGCATAGTTTGTTTTAATTCTATTATTAGTTGGGTCGTATGCGGTAATTTTTATGGGATTAAGCCTCTTAATATTACTTATGTTGTCTGAAATTAAAGCATTCGAGAAAAAGGTATTTAGACTACCTGCTGGAAAAACTTCTTCAGAACCAATTTCAGGCTCTATTTCAGGTGTAGTTTCAATTTCAGGTTGATTATTTTCAGTGTTAATTATGTCATCATTTCCACAAGAAGTGATGAATGAAATTATAAAGAGTACTATTATTTTTTTCATTTATTAATTTGAAAGCAAGGATTTAGACTTTTTGCTATTTAATTATGGCTGTGATTTTTATTAAAAGGATTTAACATCTTTATAATTATTGGTAAATATAAAAAGAAGTGATAAATTTTTAGTGTTTATTTGAAATAGTGCAAAAAAAAATCCTCAACGATATTTGTTAAGGGTTTTTTATTTAGTTTTTTTATAAAGCTTCTTCGTTTATTTCATCTTCATCAAGTTTTGTTTTTTCATTAGGTTTGATGATCATTCTAAAGTATTGGTCTTTGTAAATGTAATAACCTATCCAATTGACAAAAGTACGCAGTCTGTTTTTAAAGTTTACTAATCCCATGATGTGAACGAACAACCAAATTAGCCAAGCTAAAAATCCTTTGATGAAATATTTTTCGTTTGGTAAATCAAAAACAGCTTTGTTTCTTCCTATAATGGCTAAAGAACCTTTATTTGTGTATGTAAATGGTTTCCAGTTTTTATTATCTTTATCTAAATTCGTAGCTAAGTTGTCGGCTTGTTGAATAGCTGGTTGTGCTAATTGTGGATGACCATCAGGATAATTTGTATCACCAGAAAGTATAGCACAATCACCTAAGGCATAAATATTTTCATAACCTTCTACTAAGTTGAACGCGTTTGCTTTTAGTCTTTTTCCTCGTCCATAGCTTGATAATTCAAAACCTTCGAACGTTTTTGCCGATACACCTGCTGCCCAAATTAAGTTTCGAGATTCGATTTTACTTCCGTCTGAAAGTTCAATAACGTCTTTGTTAAAATCTTTTACTAAGCAATTCAGTTTTATTTCTACGCCCAGTTGTTGTAATTTTTGATACGTATAGTCTTGCGATTTTTTGGACATTACGTTTAAGACTGTTGGCATTCCGTCTACTAAGTAGATTTTAAGGATGTCTTTATCAGCTAATTCTGGGTAATCTTTTTTAATTATGGAAACATTCATTTCTGCTAAAACTCCCGAAAGTTCTACACCTGTTGGTCCAGCACCAGCTATTACAAAGGTTAGCATTTTTTGTCTTTCGACTTCGCTTGTTAATCTTGTAGCACGATCTAAACGTGTTAAAATTGTATTTCGTAAGGTTAAGGCATCACTAATGGTTTTCATAGGTAAACTATAGGCTTCTATGTTTTTATTACCAAAGTAATTACTTTCTGTTCCTGTTGCCATGACTAGGACGTCATAGTTTAGCTCTCCATTGTTCAGTATGATTTTGTTTTCATTAGGAACGACTTTTTCAAGGCTACCTAATCTAAATCGTGCATTTTTGCTGGGTCTAAGTATTTTTCTAAAAGGATAGCTAATTGCTGATGGTTCCATTAATCCGGTAGAAACCTGATATATTAATGGAGGAAAGAAGTTATAGTTGTTGGCATCGACTAATATGGTGTTGTATTTTTCGGAATTCCCTAGTTTTCTTATGAACTCTAAACCTGCAAATCCACCACCTACGATAACTATTGTCTTTTTCATTGTATGTTAATTATACAGTAAAGTTACGTTTTTTAAAGTTTTTATGACTTTAAATTGTCTTAAGATTTTGTTAGTTTTTCTTTATATGTTTATGGATACAAGCGCTAAGTAAGTTTGCAATTGTTTTTAATAAACTCCAGCTCCTGGATTCTTATATGTTCCATTTATTTTTTTAAATGATTGATTATTTAGAATTAGATAATGATCTTTATCAATTGTAGCTTTAATAGTATCTTTTTCGATGATGATTTTTAAAATTTCTTCGTTTTCTATAGCTGGATATTTTTTTGTATCATCTATATTAACACTGTAATAATCGCCAACTTTTGTAATAACGATAACTTTACTTTTATCGTCAATATTTACCCATTTTCCTTTAAAACCATCATTTGTATTCTTTTTACAAGAAAAAGAAGCTAAGACAAGTGCTACTAATAAAATAATTTTTTTAAACATAATTTATAATTTTATGATTTATAAAGTATTAGTAAGGATTTGAGTTAAAACGTTACAATAAGTGAAAATGTGGTAAATACTATTATTTCGCTTCAATAATCAAAAACACAGCTGTGCTATCTCCAATGTTTAATACTTCATGCCAAGTAACTTCACTTTTTGAAAAGGTTGTTCCTGTGGGTACATCAACTTCTTTGGTTCCGTTTTGGTCTGTAATTCTAAATTTGCTTCCTTGTAAAGTGTAGCCAAAATGTGGGTTATGGTAATGTTTTTCGTGTCCAACTCCAGGTGGAAAAGAACATTTTAGAATTCTTTGTTTGGCATTATCTTCTAAAACTTCGCAAACGGGTTGGTTGTTCCAACCTGCTTCTAAAGGATCTGGTAGGCTTTGTTTGGGTTTGCAATTTGTGAATAAAGTTAGTAGTATAATAAATTGAAAAAGTTTGAATAGTGGTTTCATTGGTTCGTTTTAAATTTTTACAATATTGTTTAATGAAATTAATAGTTCTCCTGTAATGTCGTAGCGATAATTTTTGGGAGGTTTATCTTTTTCGTAATCGTAATTTATGGTTGCAATTTGTAGTGTTTCGTTGTTTTCGAAATATAGAATAACTTCAACAATTTTAGATACTTTTTCTAATTTCATTGTGTAATCAATTACTTCATTAAAATCTAAAGTTTTAAATTTTACATCAACTACTTTTTTTCCAATTAGGTTGGACAGTTTTTTAGTTTCTTCTATATTTATTTCTTCTTCATTTTCATTATCGTATAGTTCTGTGAATGGAGTAGCTTGAAACATATTGTATTCATATTCAGATGAAAAACCGATTGAGAAGAAGCCTTTTTTAAATTTGAATTCAATGCCTTCAAAAATAAATAAATTTTCACTTTCTTCATGATAATAGAAATCATTTACTTGAAATATTTTTAAATCCATCAATTCACCTGATAAAAAAATGGATTCAAAATCGTTTAATAAGTATTGATTTATTTGAGGCACTTTAAATTCTAAATGAATTTCTTCATCTAATCTTTTTTTAATTTCTTCATTGTATATTTTATCTTCTTTATAAGCGCTTTTAAAAAAAAGAACAAAAATGATTACAACAATAACCGTTACTATTTGATATGTTTCCATTTATAAATTTTGATTTTAAACATAAAAAAATCCTCAACAATTTGTCAAGGATTAGTTTGCTAATTTACTTTTTTATGATTGTCATGTTTACCAAATGATTTCCTGAAACATATTCTTTTTTAAAAACAACTAGATAATTATCATTTTCAAATTGTCGATTTATGTCTATTAAAGGATTTTTTGTAGGTTCTTTTGAAATTTCAGTATAACCCAGAGCTTTAATTTTATTAGGAAAAGTATAAATTGAATTATGAGCAGTTATAAATGAAACCGAAGTTCCTTCTTTCATAATAAGTGATTTATAAGAATCATTTACCCAATTATTTTGATTGTAAACCCAACCATATTTTATTTTATTTAGCTGGTCTAAAACCTTATCATTTGGGGTTTCTAATAGGCTGAAAATATCGTCAATCGTTAAATCTCTTTCTTCTGAACCTTTATAATTTCTTATGTTTTCTTCTTTTATTAATAATTCAACATTTTGTGTGTCAATGGATGAATATAAAAGTTTTACGCTTTGTCCTTTATAAAAATTTCCGAATTCACTTTTAGAAATTTCTTTAGTAACCTGAATTTTTCTACCATCTTTTGTTCTGTATTCAATAACTAAATCAGTCATGTCAAAACTTTTTGAAGATAACGACGAACCAGAAACCACTGTTCCAACAGTTTCAACTTGAGTTTCTTTCAAAATAGTTTCTTGACCGTTTCCTAAAACCCAAGAAAAAATAAAATAAAACAAAACCATTGGAATAAACAACAATGCTATTGGAACTTCGCTATTTGGAGCATTTGAAACATTTCTTTTTTCTTCAATTTTTTCTTTTTTCCAACTTTTATAATATTTTAAAACATAGAATAATCCTATTGTCAAGAATATAGTACCAAATATGGAGAAGATTCTAACATGAACAAATGTTTTATATGGAAAAACAAAAAACATTAAAATTAGAGTCAATAAAACCAAACCTAATGCAACTCCAAATTTTATTTTATTTTCTAAAGGTAAAGAATCATTGTTTTTTTGTGTACTGATTTCTAGTGCTTTTACAATATATTCTTCAGCTTTTTCATCTGAAAAGCCTTTGGCTAATAAATAGCTTTTTAATTCTTTTTGTCTAGCAGATTTATTTTTCATTTTGATTAATTCTGCTATAATTTTTTCGTCGAACATATTTTTAAATTAGATTGGAACAAACATAAAAAAAAATCCTCAACAAATTGTCAAGGATTAGTTTTTGGAGGTATAAATATGTATAATTATTTATTGATGATTGATTCTAGATTTATGGTGAAATTAATATATCCTCCAAAGTTTCTTGTTTTATTTGTTTCAGAATCTAATGTATTGGTTAAATTAATTTCTGGTAGAAGTTCTAAACCAAAATGATGAGCAAAATTTACTCCAAAACCTAACATTGCTCCAAAATTTGATTTTTTATAAAAACCTTCAGTCTCTTCACCATCAGCTTTAGCACTTAATACATTTGTCATTCTGAAGCCACCAATCAAATAAAAGCCCTTGTTATATTCGCTATTGACATCATATTTCAACAAACCATGAATTTGTAGTGAATTCACTTTTAACTCATCAATTAATTTTCCATCAAAAGTACTTGTACTTCCTGTGATAAAATTATCTTCAACTACACTACTATAAAGTAGGTTTCCTTTAACACCAAAGTTATTATTAAGTTGATATTCTAAAAACCCACCAAAATTTAACCCACTAAATCCACTATTAGCAGATATTGGGCCATCGATTTGAACATCATAAGCATTAAATCCTAATAAAGCACCATAACTCAAATCTTGAGCATTTGTATTATTTAATCCGAATAGTAAAAAAGTTAAAAGTATAATTTTTTTCATAAAAATGTTTGTTTTAAAAAAATCCCCAACAAAACTGTCAGGGATTACTATATTTCTAAATTCTAAATTTCTTATAAGTGAATTACTTCTCCGTAAGCATCAGCAACAGCTTCCATTACAGCTTCACTCATTGTTGGGTGAGGGTGAACTGCTTTTAAGATTTCGTGTCCTGTTGTTTCTAGTTTACGCGCTACAACTGCTTCTGCAATCATATCTGTTACACCAGCACCAATCATATGACAACCTAACCATTCACCGTATTTTGCATCAAAAATTACTTTTACAAAACCATCTTTTGTACCAGCAGCACTTGCTTTACCTGATGCAGAGAATGGAAATTTACCAATTTTTAATTCGTATCCTTTTTCTTTAGCTTGTTTTTCTGTTAAACCTACAGAAGCAATTTCGGGAGTTGCATAAGTACAACCTGGAATGTTTCCATAATCTAATGGATCAACGTGTAAACCTGCTAATTTTTCCACTAATAAAATTCCTTCAGCAGAAGCAACGTGTGCTAAAGCTTGTCCTGGAGTTACATCACCGATTGCAAAGTAACCTGGAATATTTGTTTGGTAGAAATCGTTAACTAAGATTTTATCTTTGTCAGTAGCGATTCCAACATCTTCTAAACCGATGTTTTCGATGTTTGTTTTGATTCCAACTGCAGAAAGTAAGATGTCAGCTTCTAAAACTTCTTCTCCTTTTGCTGTTTTTACATAGGCTTTAACTCCTTTTCCAGAAGTATCAATGCGTTCAACAGAAGAGTTTGTCATGATTTTTACACCAGCTTTCTTCATTGATTTCTCCATTTGTTTAGAGATATCTTCATCTTCAACAGGAACTACATTTGGCATGAATTCTACAACAGTTACATCAGTTCCCATTGAATTATAGAAATGAGCAAACTCAACACCAATTGCACCAGAACCTACAACAATCATAGATTTAGGTTGTTCAGGTAATGTCATTGCTTGTCTGTAACCAATTACTTTTACACCATCTTGAGGTAAGTTAGGTAATTCACGAGAACGTGCACCAGTTGCGATAACAATATTGTCAGCACTATATTCTGTAGTTTTTCCGTCTTTATCTGTTACATCTACTTTTTTACCAGCTTTTAACTTTCCAAAGCCGTCTATAACGTCAATTTTGTTTTTCTTCATTAGGAATTGAACACCTTTGCTCATTCCGTCAGCTACATCTCTAGAACGTTTTACAACAGCACTAAAGTCTTTGTCAAATGATTCAACTATTAAACCATAGTCAGATGCATGCTTTAAATAATCAAATACTTGAGCTGATTTTAATAAAGCTTTAGTTGGAATACATCCCCAGTTAAGGCAAATTCCACCTAAGTTTTCTTTTTCAACAACAGCAACTTTAAAGCCTAATTGTGAAGCTCTAATGGCAGTAACATATCCACCAGGACCACTACCTAAAACTATAATATCGTATTTCATTTGTATTTATTTTTCAATTTGTAATAATGCTTGCGAAATTATGGAAATTATTTGTATCGTAAAAGTTTAATTGTGTAATTGTTTAACTGATAAATCGTAAGTTCATAATTTACAACTGATAATTCATAATTATCCTGCTACTTTAGTATCAAACTGTGCTTCATATAGATTTTTGTAGAAACCAGATTCTTTGGCTATTAATTCGCTGTGCGTTCCTTGTTCTACAATCATTCCTTTGTCCATTACTATGATTTTATCTGCATTAATAATCGTTGCTAATCTGTGAGCAATTACGATTGATGTTCTTCCTTTAGTAATGGTTTCGGTTGCAGTTTGAATTAATTCTTCTGAATACGTGTCAATTGATGAGGTTGCTTCATCTAAAATTAGAATACTTGGTTTGCTTACATACGCTCTTAAAAACGCAATTAACTGTCTTTGTCCAGATGATAACATTACACCACGTTCTTTTACGTCATAATCATAACCGTTTGGTAAGCTCATGATGAAATCGTGCACACCAATTTGTTTAGCACAAGTGATTACATACTCGCGAGTAATTTCTGGATTATATAGTGTGATGTTGTTGTAAACGGTATCAGCAAATAAGAATACATCTTGTAAAACGACAGCAATTTGTTGGCGCAAACTTTCTAAAGTAAAGTCTTTAATATCAATATTATCAATCTTGATTGTACCTGAATCAATTTCATAAAAACGATTTAGTAAGTTGATAATGGTTGTTTTTCCTGCGCCCGTACTTCCTACAATAGCAATAGTTTCTCCTGAATTTATTTCAAGATTTACACCTTTTAATACTTCTTCATTTTCTATATAGCTGAAACGAACGTTTTCTAAATCTACTTTTCCAGCAAAACTTGTCGCAACTTTTGTTCCTTTGTTCTGAATTTGACTATCTGTTTCTAAAATTTCGAATACTCTTTCGGCAGCGATAATTCCCATTTGCATGACGTTAAACTTATCTGCTATTTGACGCAATGGATTGAATAACATAGTTATAAACATTGTGTAAGCAAAAAAGTCTCCAAAGGTTGTTGTGTCACTTCCATCAAGAATGTTTATTCCTCCATACCAAATAATTGCACCTAAAGTTAAAGATGAAACGATATCGGCAATAGGGAAGAAGATAGAGTTATATAAAATATTTTTTTGCCAAGCATTGTTGTGTTTCTCATTAATGGCTTTGAATTTCTCAAATTCTATGTCTTCTCGGTTAAATAGCTGAACAATTTTCATTCCTGTTAATCGTTCCTGCACAAAAGTATTTAGGTTAGAAACTTGTGTACGTACTTCATTAAAAGCTACACGCATTTTCTTTTGAAAAATATTGGTTGCCACGATCAAAATAGGCATGGCTAGAAGTACGATTAAGGTAAGTTTCCAATTCATGTAAAGCATTATTCCGAGAATAACAACCATTTTTAGCATGTCACTAACAATCATGAATAAACCTTGACTGAAGATACTTGCAATAGATTCAATATCTGAAACAGAACGCGTTACTAATTTACCAACAGGTTCATTGTCAAAGTACTTCATTTTGAACGAAGCAATATGATTGAATAACTTATTTCGAATGTCTTTAATTATATCTTGACCCAACCAATTTGCCCAATACGTAAAGAAAAATTGCGAAATAACTTCAACGATTAGAACAATTCCCATTAAAATTATATAGAATAATAAGCCATTTCCATCTTTGGGTTCCAAGTAATTATCAACAGTCTGTTTTAATAGATAGGGACGTATAGCTGCAAATAAAGCTAGAACTATAGCCCAAACAATTACCCAAATAAACCGAGATTTATAAGGCTTTGCGTAAATGAGTACTTTTTTTAATGACTTGATTTGTATTTTGTTTTTCATGTATTTCTAATTGAAATCCTGTGTGTTTTTTCCGTTGGCTAAACCAAACTTATTTATTTTCTAAAAAAGGATAATCTACTTTAACCAAAAACAATCCATGAGCAGGAACAGAAAATCCAGCTTTTGAACGGTTTTTACTTTCAATAATTTCTTTAAATTCTTCTAAACTAGTTTTTCCAGAACCAATATTAATCATGGTTCCGACAATTGCTCTTACCATATTTCGTAAAAATCTATCAGCTTTTATAGTAAAGATTAGTTGATTGTCTTTTTGTTTCCAATTAGCTTCGGTAATAGTACAATTGAATGTAAATACTTCTGTATGCACTTTTGAGAAACATTCAAAATCTGTATGTTTGAATAATATCTTACAAGCTTTGTTCATTAAATCGATGTCCAACTGCTGAAAACAATACCAACTTATATCTTCTAAAAATGCATCTTTAAAAGTATGAATATAGTATTCATAAGTTCTTGCAGAAGCTTCAAAACGAGCATGTGCATCTTCTTTGACCTCAAAAACATCATATATTACAATATCTTTCGGTAAATAAGAGTTCAATTTTGGCAACCAATACGAAGTCTCTAAAGGATTTTCTATATCAAAATGAGCAAACATTTGCTTGGCATGAACTCCAGAATCAGTTCTTCCGGCACCAACGATTTCAATAGATTTATCGATTAACAACTGCAAAGCTTTTGTCAGTGTTTCTTGTACAGACGTAGCATTAGGCTGTGTTTGAAAACCGTGATAATTTTTTCCGTTGTATGCGAATTCTATGAAATATCTCATTTTTGAGGTTAAAAGGTTATGTGTTTAAAAGTTTAAAGATTTAGCACATAATCGACAAATTTACAAAATTCGAGAGCATTGACAATTTCAATTTCAATAATTAAGTTATTTTTGTGACATGATTAAGATATTATTGCTTTCCGACACGCACAGTCACATTGATGATACCATTTTGAAATACGTTAATCAAGCCGATGAGGTTTGGCATGCAGGAGATATTGGAAATTTGGTTGTAACTGATACAATAAAGAAATTAAAGCCTTTACGTGCTGTTTATGGAAATATAGACGATGAAAAAGCTCGAATGGAATTCCCTCTTATTAATCGCTTTATGTGTGAAGGTGTTGATGTTTTAATTACACATATTGGTGGTTATCCTGGAAAATACAATCAAGCTATTCGGGAAGAACTTTATAAAAATTCACCGAAACTTTTTATTTGTGGACATTCTCATATTTTAAAAGTCATGTTTGATAAGAAATTAAATTTATTACACATGAATCCTGGTGCAGCTGGAATTTCTGGATTTCATCAAGTTAGAACGATGTTGAGATTTGAAATTGACGAAGAAAAAATCCAAAAACTTGAAGTAATTGAAATTGGTAAAAAGTAGTATGAACCCTTAAAATTTTATTAAAGCGCTTGATTTTTTCATTCATTATTAGTATGTTAATATTATATTAGTATGTTAATATTATAATTTAAATATATATATGATGAAAAAAGTAGTAACAATCTTAATTTTATGTTTAACATTTTTAACAAATGCTCAAGAAAAAATTACATTACCAGCAATTGTAGAAGCTAATTTTGAGAAAGAATTTAAGGATATTAAAGATGTCAATTGGTCTATTTTTTATAGAGGAAAAAACAATAATGACCTTAGATTTGAAGCTGAGTTTTTAAAAGGTAATTCAAGACTTCTAATTAGTTATAGTGATGATGGTGTCATTAAAGCTATTCAAAAAAGTATTGCCTTAAGCTCTTTAAAAGAAAAAATTAAAAAATATTTAGTAGATAAATACCCAACATACCAAATTAACGAGGCTTCTTTAATTATCAAACAAGATCAAAAAACGTATTATGATGTAGGAGTTTCTGATGAAACGAATTATTTTATTTTAGTTTTTGATGGTGAAGGAAATTATTTATACTTAACACCTCTTTCTAATAGACTTTAAATTTTTAACCACAAAAAAACCCGAAACTTTCGAATCGGGTTTTCTTCGCACTAATAAACTAAGATGATAGGTTTATCGTAGACGATCCACAGATTTTACGAGATCTTCGTCCTTTTTAATAGCTTTGTTGGCCAAAACTAGTAACACGATAGAAACTAAAGGAACAAACATCGCAATACCTTTCTCAGAAACCGAAGCTTCTCCAGATAAATTTAGCGTTCGATACACAAATAATCCTATTAAAATAAAGTTCAATATGATATTCAATCTGTTTAAAACAAACTGATTTTGTCTCTTTTTAAATAACAATATGCTAATTAAAGCCATTGTTGCAATTAATCCAAACCCTACAATATATATAATATCACTTGTAAAATAAATAGGCATTTGTTTTGCATCTTTCCACAAAGGAAGAAACATAGGCACTAAAGCCGACAACAAGGCACACACAAATAAATATAAAGATTGTATTCTCTGAATCATTTCTAAAACATTATTAGGCCAAAATTAAGTTTTCTTTTTTAAAAAAACTATTGTTTTATTGTAAAAATATCGTATTATTGCATAAGAAATTCGTAATCACTTCTTTACGAATCGTTACAAATCTTTACTTACAAAGAATCATATTATACATTCTGTATCAACTTAACATTACGAAACCTTCATGTTTGACATTGAAAAATTAAATGAGATGAAACTCTCAGATTTGCATGAAATTGCAAAAGCGGCCAAGCTAAAAAAAGTAAGCGCCTTAAAAAAAGATGAATTAATTTACCAAATATTAGATCATCAAGCTTTAAACCCAATTCCTGTAGATGTTGTAAAAACAGATGCTCCAATCGAAAAAAGAGCTAAAGTTACAACTCCAAAAACAAAAAAACCAGTAGCAACCAAGACTACAAAACCAGTTGCTGAAAAAGCTATAACAACAGAAGAAACTCTAGTTGAAAAAGCACCAATAGCTAAACCTATTGCAAAACCAAAGTTTACTAAAGAAGCAAAGACTACTCCAAAACAGGAAGCAATAGATTTTGAGGAAAATCCAAAACCTGAAAAGAAAGCTCCACAATTAACGGAAGAGCAAAGAAAAGCTATCATTGAGAAAGCTAATCAAAACAATCCCAATCACCCAAGTTATATTGGCCCAAAAACCACAAACGGTGATGCACAACCCAAAAAAGAAATTAAAAGTACCCCACATAAAAAAAATAATTACAGAGAACCTGATTATGAGTTTGATGGAATTATAGAAAGTGAAGGAGTTTTAGAAATGATGCCTGATGGTTATGGTTTCTTACGTTCTTCTGATTATAATTATTTAGCTTCACCCGATGATATTTATTTGTCAACTTCTCAAATTCGTTTATTCGGATTAAAAACAGGAGATACAGTAAAAGGTGTAGTTCGTCCTCCAAAAGAAGGAGAAAAATTCTTTCCTTTAGTGAAAGTATCCAAAATAAACGGACATGATCCGCAAGTTATTAGAGATAGAATCTCATTTGAACATTTAACACCAATTTTCCCAAAAGAGAAATTTAATTTAGCTGAAAGAGGTAGTACAATTTCTACACGAATTTTAGATTTATTTGCTCCAATTGGAAAAGGTCAACGTGGAATGATTGTAGCACAACCTAAAACAGGTAAAACTATGTTGTTGAAAGAAATAGCAAATGCTATTGCAACCAATCACCCAGAAGTTTACTTAATAGTGTTACTTATTGACGAAAGACCTGAAGAGGTAACCGATATGCAAAGAAGTGTAAAAGGAGAAGTTATTGCTTCAACTTTTGACCGTGAACCACAAGAACACGTAAAAATTGCAAATATCGTTCTAGAAAAAGCAAAACGTTTAACGGAATGTGGTCATGATGTTGTAATCTTATTAGATTCAATCACACGTCTGGCTAGAGCTTATAACACAGTACAACCAGCTTCTGGAAAAGTATTGAGTGGTGGTGTTGATGCAAATGCGTTACAAAAACCAAAACGTTTCTTCGGAGCAGCTCGTAATGTTGAAAATGGTGGTTCATTAAGTATCATTGCAACAGCTTTAACCGATACAGGTTCTAAAATGGACGAAGTTATTTTTGAGGAATTCAAAGGAACTGGAAACATGGAACTTCAATTAGATAGAAGAATTGCTAACAAACGTATTTTCCCAGCTATTGATTTAGTTTCTTCAAGTACGCGTAGAGATGATTTATTGTTAGACGAACAAACAATCCAACGTATGTGGATTATGCGTAAGTACTTAGCAGATATGAATCCGGTAGAAGCAATGGACTTTATCAACGATAGATTCAAGAAAACAAAAAACAATGAAGAATTCTTAATTTCGATGAATAATTAATTTAGATATTCGGATTTTCAGTTTTCAGATTTTCAGATATAAAACTCTCATTAATTTGGGAGTTTTTTTTATACAAAACTCAAAAACCTTTTAAACTCATAAACTTTTAAACTAACTTTGCTCAAAATAAATCAAAATGCTACATTTAGGACAATACAATACCTTAAAAATACTTAGAGACACACAAGTTGGAATCTTTCTTGGTGACGGAGAAAACGAAGAACATGACGTTTTACTTCCTAATAAATACGTTCCCAAAGAATTTTCTATTGGAGATGAAATTACTGTTTTTGTATATTTAGATCATGAAGAACGTCCTGTAGCGACAACAATAAAACCTTATATCAAATTGAATGAATTCGCACACTTAAAAGTGAATTACATTAATAAATTTGGTGCTTTTATGAATTGGGGTTTAGAAAAAGATTTATTTGTCCCTTTTAAAGAACAAGCACGTCCTATGGAAATTGACAAACGCTATTTAGTGTATTGTTATATGGATGAAAAGACCAATAGATTAGCTGCAACGAGTAAAACGAACCAATTTTTATCTAATGATAATATTGATCTGCAAACTAACGAAGAAGTTGATTTAATCGTTTCTCACATTACAGAAGCTGGAATTAATGTTATCATTAACGAAAAGCACAAAGGTTTGGCCTATGCGAATGAAACGTACCAAGATATAAAACCTGGTAAGCGATTAGTAGGATATATTAAGCAAGTTCGCGAAGACGGAAAAATTGATGTTTATTTAAGAAAGGTTGGAGTAGAAGCTATTGAACCAACGTCTCAAATAATTTTAGATGAATTGAAAGCTAACAGAGGTTTTTTGCGTTTAAACGACAATTCGCATCCAGAAGATATTAAAACAGTTTTGAAAATGAGTAAGAAATCATTCAAAAAAGCAGTAGGAAGTTTATACCGTCAACAATTAATCGAGATTAAAGAAGACGGAATTTATTTGATTTAATTTATTTATTGAGTTGAAATGCCATACATAAAAGATTCAAAATATGATAAATCAATACCTTTTTTACATAAAAATGCACATTTTTCCACTATTTATGCCGCAAAAGTAAAAAACTTCTCAGCTCCAAAGTATAAAAGAGAAAAGCTAGAACTTTCTGATGGTGATTTTTTGAATGTAGATTATAAAATGCAATCTAAAACTAAAGCAGTTGTTTTATGCCATGGTTTAGAAGGCAATTCACATAGAACTTACATTAACAGTTGTGCTGATTTTTTTTTAAAAGAAGACTTTTCTGTTTTTGCTTGGAATAATCGCAGTTGTGGTGGCGAAATGAATCGTTTGCCAAGACTGTATCATCATGCTACTATTGACGATTTGGATGCTGTAGTACAATTTGCATTAAGTAAAGAGATTCAAGAAGTATATTTAATTGGATTTTCAATGGGTGGAGCACAAGTCATGAATTATTTTGGTAGAATTTCTGAAATTAATTCAAAAGTAAAAGCTGGAGTAGCTGTTTCTGTTCCCGTTGAAGTTAAAGCGAGTGCTGAATCTTTAAAGAAAGGTTTTAATCAAATATACATGAAAAATTTCGTGATTGATTTAACTAAGAAGCTTAAAATAAAATCCAAACAATTTCCTGAACTAATGGATTGGAATAAGATTAAAAACATCACTAACTTCGATTATTTAGACGATAATTTTACAGCTCCAATTCATGGTTTTACAGATAAAGATGACTATTATAATAGTGTTTCCCCAGCACGAAGTATAGAAAAAATAAACAAGCCGGTTTTGGTGTTAAATGCGCTAGATGATCCTTTTTTAGGCGATGGATGTTTTCCGATTCAATGGGCAGAAAAAAATTTATTTCTTCATTTGGAAACTCCAAAATATGGCGGACATTGTGCTTATCCAATGAGAAATTCGTCATATTCCTATGCAGAAATCAGAGCTTTCGAATTTTTTAAATCCTTATAAGATGATTACCAAAAAGAATATTTATTTAGGTTTAAGCGTTTTAGTCTTTGTCATGACTATGTTTTCAATTTTGACAAGTAATAAACCTGATGGAGTTTTAGATAATTCTCTTTCGATTCAATGGATTATACTTTTAGTATTTGCTCTTTTGTTACCCATTTTTAATTTAGCTGAAATCATTATTAATAGAAATGATTGGAGTAAACTTTATTGGTTAGGTTTAGTTTTTAATGTTTTAACAATTATTTTTGTAATGAGATTTTTTGAAATTGGATTGTTCTAATTTTTTAATCAAAACTTACTCACTTTCCTCATTCAACTTAAAAGGATAATCACCAAAAAGTGCCGAAGCTTTCATGGTTTGATACACTTTTCTTGAATACTTGTTTGATAAAGCAATCATAGTAACCGTATCATTTTTTAAAGTTATGTAAGAAGAAGTGTTTCCATGCCACCAACCATTGTGATAAAAGACTTTCTGACCAGAATCCCATTCGCGTAAACGAATTCCTAAACCATAATTCTTAATTCCTTTTTTCTCGTAACTATAACCTTTGTATATTTCTTTTTTTAAATCTTCCGAAATAAAATCAGGTTTATAAGTAGCTAAGTCAAATTTTAACAAATCTTGAGGTGTAGAATAGATGTTTTTGTCACCATAAACTGCATCTAATTGATCATATCGTATTTTTTCTTTTGTGCTTTTATAAGTTTGACTAACAATATCTTTATCTTTTTCGAATTCAAAAACAAAAGTATTATTCATTTTTAAGGGTTTAAAAACAAGACTTTGCATGGCTTCAGGATACTTTTGCGAGGTCAGATTTTCAATAATTAAAGCTAAAATTGCATAATTAGTATTGCAATAAGCAAATTTGGTATTTGGTTGAAATTCTAAAGGAATACTTTTAGTACCTAATAAACTTAAGATATCACTATTGTGAAGTGTTTTTTTCTTTCCCCAAATATTATCGGGTTCTGTAAACCTTGAATATTGTGCCAAACCACTTCTGTGATTTAATAGCATTCGAACAGTAATTTTTAAATAAGGAAATGAGGGTAAAATTGTTTTTACTTTTTCGTCTAATGTCAATTTTTCAGCATCAACTAATTTAAAAATTGCAGTTGCTGTCAATACTTTACTTATAGAAGCTAAATGAAGAGCAGTAGTTTCAGTAATATCTTCATTAGTTGAGAAATTTGATTTTCCTTGATACTTTTCAAAAATAATTTGACCATTTTTTGCCACTAGAAAACCACCATTAAAATCTTGGTTGTTATTGATATGAGCCTTAAAAAAACTTTCTACCAAAAAGCTTTTTTGTTGTATATATTCTTCGGGTAATTCACTAAAAATAGATTTAGGCAAACTATCATTTTCTATATCATTATAAGAAACATAGTTATGAGTAAGTGAATTTTTAGTATCGTCTTTACACGATAATAGAATTAGCAGAAGGATTATATATATAGGGTTTTTCAATGTAATGGGATTTGTTTTTACAAAAATATAAAAAACAGTTAGACTATTTTTTTGAATTTAAAATTTTGTGAACAATTTAATGTGTATAAACCTAAATACTGTAAAATAATAGGAAGTTTAAAATTTAAATTATTTCTATTGTTGGATTAATTTCTAAAAGTTGAACAATAAAATCAGCTTCATTTTGAGGTGAAAGATAAATATCATCATACTTATTGTAAGTAATGATTAAACCAACTTGACTTAAAGCCGGTTTCCAGACAGTTGGAACAAAAATGCCATCATGATGTTTTATTTTAATAATAGTTTTGATATCAATTTTGCCATAAAAAGGTCCAGATTGCCAATAAAGTTGGTTGTTCTTAATTCTGTATTCAGTTTTTAAAATAATAGAAAGTAAAAGTAAAAGCGTCAATAAATTGATACCAACAACAATATAAAATTCATTTCCTATATCATTTAATAAAGCCGGAATTGTTACACCGATAATAATGATAAATGTTAAAATAAATATTACATTTAATCGTTTGCTTTTTTTTGATTTATAGACTTTCATAGCCTATTTTAAAGGTTTAATTTCTTTTTAGAATCTTTAATTAAAGCATCTTTATGTACTAAAACCGAAATAGTTTTTAATCGCATATAAGGAACACTCATGTAAACAAATCCACCATTGGTAACTCTTTTTTCGTCTGTTCCCCAAGAATTTTTTACTTTGTAGTACATATTTCCTTTTTGATCTTTTACTTTTCCAACAATATGCATTAAATGATCGTCAGTAGTGTCATAATTTTCAAATTGAGCCTGACGATATGCTTGTGAAATTGGCATTTCTTCAATGATTTCAGCTAAACCAGTTTTCGTGTCATCTTCATTTTTAGGAACAAAAGCAACACCATATTTTGCAGAAAAAGTAGCTTCAGAAACATCACAATCTAAAGACAACGAATAGCCTTTTGCTAATGCATTATCAATATTTTGCATTAACTCATCTAGAGGTAAGTTATACATTGATCCATTAGAAAAATTATCAGGAATATTTAGGATAAAAGAACTATAAAAAGGTTGGTGTGAAAACGAAGTTAAAGTCAAATAATTATCAGGTTTAATTTTTACAAATTCAGCAAAACTCTTTGGAGAATATTTTTTTCCTTCAAAAGTGAATACAGTTGGATTTTTACCTAAATAAACATCCAAAACACCAGAAACTGCTTCTTTCCACTTTGGAGATAATTTTCTTCCAGGATTATCAATATATACTTTTAACATAGCTTCTAAAATAGCTTCTAATTCGCTATGGTTGTGTTTTTTTTCGTCTTCGGTTAAACCAGAATATACATCAATAGGAACTAAACCAAAATCAGCCACACTATTAATTACGTCATGAGCTAAACCACCTTGACTAAATTGCGCTTTTCCTTGACGCATAACAAAATTGTCTGCTTTTTTTGGATATGTATTTCTAACCTGATACATTTCCGATAAATCAATTTGCTTTCCTGTTAAACGAATAATTTCTGACTCTAAAAATGATGAAGTTGAAAAACTCCAACAAGTTCCAGTGATGTCTTGCGAAATAACTGGAGTCGTTTCGATATCTATAACCGACTGAAAGTCATAGATTTGTGCATTTGAAGTCAAAAATCCAAAACCAAGCAATAAAGCAATATATGTTTTTTTCATAGTAGTAATTCATTTGAAGATGCAATATAATGTAAAAAATGGTTTATTTTTACGTGAAATTTCATTTTAACTTTAACTTGATTTTTTAGAAAAACAGATTAAAGAAATTAGAGTAATTATTATAATCTCTTAATTTGTACTTAAAATCATAACTAAATTTTTAATACAACATGAGTCAAATCAATTGGAAAACCGTAAAAGAATTCGAAGATATAACCTATAAAAAATGTGATGGTGTAGCACGTATTGCCTTCAATCGTCCAGATGTGCGAAATGCATTTAGACCTAAAACAACACGAGAATTAATCGAAGCATTTTATGATGCTCAGGAAGATACTTCCATTGGAGTAGTACTTCTTTCGGCTGAAGGACCTAGTTCTAAAGACGGAATTTACTCATTTTGTAGTGGTGGAGACCAAAAAGCACGTGGTCACCAAGGTTATGTTGGTGATGATGGATATCACAGATTAAATATTTTGGAAGTACAACGAATGATTCGTTTTATGCCAAAAGCTGTGATTTGTGTAGTTCCAGGTTGGGCCGTTGGTGGTGGACATTCACTTCATGTAGTATGTGACTTGACTTTAGCAAGTAAAGAACACGCAATTTTTAAACAAACGGATGCTGATGTTACTAGTTTTGATGGTGGTTATGGTTCAGCTTATTTAGCCAAAATGGTTGGACAGAAAAGAGCAAGAGAAATTTTCTTTTTAGGAAGAAACTATTCAGCTCAAGATGCTTTTGAAATGGGAATGGTAAATGCAGTTATTCCTCATGCTGAATTAGAAGATACAGCTTTTGAGTGGGCTCAAGAAATATTAGAAAAATCTCCAACATCAATAAAAATGTTAAAATTCGCAATGAATTTAACCGATGACGGAATGGTTGGACAACAAGTTTTTGCAGGAGAAGCTACTCGTTTAGCCTACATGACAGACGAAGCCAAAGAAGGAAGAGATGCTTTCTTAGAAAAACGTAAGCCTAATTTTGAAAAGAAATATTTACCTTAGAAATTTAGAAGTCAGAATTTAGAATTTAGAATTCAGAAAAACAGAAACTAT
Organism: uncultured Flavobacterium sp.; assembly: GCF_963975515.1. GTDB lineage: Bacteria > Bacteroidota > Bacteroidia > Flavobacteriales > Flavobacteriaceae > Flavobacterium. The sequence goes on along the minus strand of NZ_CAXBGY010000001.1, from coordinate 326,054 downwards.
AGATGAACGAATTTACAAATCAAACAATAGATATTTCAACCTTACCCAAGTTTGAAGAAACAACTTTAAATCCTTTGCAAAAAGACTATTTCAAAGTCATGCTTATTCAATTTGGAATCGTCTTTGGAATACTTTTAATCGGAATCATTGCACTTTACTTAATTTCTATTGAAGAGTTAATCCAAAATAAAATTATCTATTTCATTATAGGTTGGTTGGTTTTGTTGCTATTGAGTTTTCTATATTTAAAAATAAGTTTTGCTAAAAAAGGATTTGCCTTACGTGAACATGACGTGATTTTTAGATCAGGTGTAATTAGTGAAACTACTACAATTGTAACCAACAACAGAGTACAACACGTAGCTTTACATCAAGGTATGCTTTCTAGATATTTTGGATTAGCTTCTATTGAATTGTTCACAGCTGGAGGAAGTGCAAGTGATTTGAAAATCAATGGTTTATTATTGGAAGACGCCAAAAAAGTAAAGGAAAGTGTTTCCCTAAAAATCAATGAAATAGAAGCTGAAGTTGTTGAAGAACAAATTAATGAGGATCAAATTCAAGTTTCAGAAAATAATTTAAAAGAAGATTCAGATGAAATCTAATTTTGATTTTTCTATTCCTCAAAGACAATCCTTAATTGGTGTTGTTGTTTTGTTTGCAAACACCTTACAGAAATCTGTTCGTGCACTTTGGCCATTTATATTAATAGTTTTCTTTAAAAAAGATTCTTACAGTGCTATTCAGGTTTATTTAGGAATAGTTGGAATAATTATATTTATTGCTATTATCGCATTTTTAAGATATTGGTTTTTTAAATTCTACATAGATTATAAGTTGGAAGAATTTGTTATTGAAAATGGAATTTTAAACAAAACCAAAACAACTATTCCTTTTCACAAAATTCAAAAAGTCAATATTGATCAAAGTTTAATTCAACGCATTTTTAACGTTCATAAAGTAGAATTAGATACAGCAGGGAGCGATAAAAAAGAAGCTTCAATAAGTGCAATTTCTCAAGAAATGGCTGTTGAGTTAAAACAACATTTGTTAGAAAACGCGGATAAAAATACAAATTCAACGAGCGAAGTTTTTCATGAAGAAGAACCAAAATCGTTTATCACAATAGGAATTCCAAGTCTTTTAAAAATTGGAATTACAGCTAATTATATTAAGAGTTTTGCATATATTTTTTTAGTTTTCACTACTGTTTCAGATAATTTAAGACAAATTGGCCGTGATGATTTGATTGATGACAATATTAATCAGTTAGAACAAATTCCAATTGCAAGTTTAATTCTTGGTTTTCTGATTTTTATTTTTACTGCTATTATTGTGGTGAATTTATTTATCACAGTAATTAAGTATTTCAATTTCACGATCAAGAAAGATAAGAAATCATTTGTGTTGACTTACGGATTATTAAATATAAAAAACACTATTATTAATCCTGAAAAAGTTCAAATTATTAAGTTGACGCAAAACTTTTTTCAGAAGAAATTAGATGTTAATACAATTGAAATATTTCAAGCTTCTAGCGATATTAAGCGAGCTAGTGCAAAGGATAAAACAAAAGTTCCAGGTTGTAATAAGTCAGAAAAAGAGCAAATCTTAAAACTGCTTATTGGAAAATTGCCACAACATCAAAAAACCTTAGTTCCAAACATTAGAAAATTACTTTTAAGTCTATTCTTTTTAATTCTAATTCCTGTTAGTATTGGACTAATCATAAATTATAACATCAATAAATTTACCTTAATAGAAATGGTAATTGTAATTTCAATTTACGTTTTATTTTTTGGAACAATTTTATATTTTTCATATCGTAATTATCGATTGTTTATTTCTGATGAGTTTATTGTAAAACAAAGTGGTGCTTGGGATATTGATCATGAAATTATGATACCATATAAAATTCAAGCTATTGAAACCCAACAATTCATATGGCAAAAAATCACAAATATTGGTTCAATAGTTTTATACACTGCTGGTGGAAGAGTTTCTTTTTCAACGGGTAATTACACAGAAATTAAGGAACAAGTTAATAAGTGGTTGTATCAAGTAGAAATTTCTAAGGAAAGTTGGATGTGATTTTAGTTTTAATGTTGCAAAGAAAAGAAGCTTAGTAGCTAAGTTTAATGATTAAATTAATAAAAAAGTAGTATGTTTGATATTTCACAATTCATAGTTACTCTCTTTGGAATTTTCTTAATTTTTGCTAGTTTTTTGATGTTTTTTAGTCCTGAAAAAGTTAGAAATATTATTGCAAAAGCAGGAAGTACTTATTTAATTAATTATTCAGAATTACTAATTAGATTTATTGTAGGATTAGCATTCCTTAATTCAGCAATATTTTCAACATATGGGTCATATCTTGAATTAATTGGCGAATTTTTGATGATTACTGCTGTTTTATTAATGTTTGTGCCAATAAAATTACATAATAAATTTGCAAAAAATGCAGCAGATAGATTAAAACCTTTTTACTTGAAGTTAGTAGCTCCAATTTCTTTATTTTTGGGAATATTTTTAATAAGAGCAATAAAAATTGGTTATATAAACTTTTAAAAACAATGAAAAACTGGATACAAGCCGCAAGATTACGAACATTACCTTTATCACTTTCCGGAATAATTGTAGGAAGTGCTTATGCCTATCACCAAGGATTTTATGATTATAGAATTTTGGGATTAGCTCTTTTAACTACTTTAGGACTACAAATTTTATCAAACTACGCTAATGATTACGGAGACGGAATAAAAGGCACAGATGCCAATAGAATAGGAGAGAAACGAATGGTTGCTGCTGGATTTATAACAGCAAATCAAATGAAGAAAGCTGTAATTATAACTGCTATTATTACTTTGTTTCTTGCTTTAGCTTTAATTTACGTTGCATTTGGCAAAGAAAATTTTGCATTAAGCATGATTTTTATTCTTTTAGGAATAGGTTCAATTGGAGCAGCTATAAAATACACTGTTGGAAGTAATGCTTATGGTTATAATGGTTTAGGAGATTTATTTGTTTTTATTTTCTTTGGATTTGTTTCTGTTATAGGTTCAAATTTTTTATACACTCATTTTTTAGATTGGAAATTGTTTTTACCTGCAACAGCAATTGGTTTGTTGAGTGTAGCAGTTTTAAATTTAAATAACATGAGAGATATTGAAAATGATAGAATTTCTGGAAAAAGAACCTTAGTTGTCAAAATGGGATTGAAAAAAGCTAAAAATTATCACTACTCATTATTTATTATAAGTTTTATATGCATGTTAATTTTTGCTAAATTGATTCATCTTACATTAATACCAATTTTAATTGTTAATATACTTTTCATAAAACATATAGACACGGTAAAAAAAGCTAAAGAATTCAAAGATTTTGACCCTGAACTCAAAAAGGTTGCTTTGGGAACATTTGCTTTGAGTTTACTGGTAAGTCTTAGTTTAATATATTTGTCTAAATAATAAAATCATCAAAATTAACCATGAAAAAAATCCTTTGTATTGCTTTACTATTTTCAATTAATCTAGTAAAATCTCAAACAACAACTCAATTAGCAGTTTCAGAAAGTCCAGAATTTAAAGATGAAATTTCTGTGGATGGTGTTTTGGCTATTCATACTACAGAAAGTGGAAAAACCGGTTTGGTTAGAGCCAATAAGAACAACTTTCTATTAGATGTTTTTGATGCTAAATTGAATAAAATTTTCACAAAAAGAGTAGAAAGTAGTAAAAAAGAAAGTTTTGATGGTTATGTGAGTTTTGAAAACGAAATTAAGTACATAACCGTTATGTCACCAAGCAAAAGAGAACGCATTGTGTATTGTAATACTTTCAATATTGAAAGCAAAACCTACTCTCAAAAAGAACTTTTTAAAGCTGATGTAGAAAAAGGTGGTTTGTTTACTGGTAGAAACAAAAGAGGTACAAATGTCTCTATCTCGCCAAACGGAAAGTACATTGCCATTGCAACGGACAACATAAAAAAGAACTTAAATTCTTATAAAATTCATGTTTTTGATTCGGAAACACTTAATTTGGTCTTTCAAAAAACATATCAAGAAGATAAAGATAATTATTTTGAACCTAATGATTTAGTTGTCGATGATGAAGCTAACGTTTTTGCATTAGGTAAATTGTTTATCAGTGGAAAATCACAAAAGAAAAATGGTGATGCCAATTATGATTTTGTGTTGAATAAAATTTCAAAAAGCAACAATCAAAACATTAAAATTAGTTTAGAAAGTGATAATTTTATATCTTCATTAGCCATAAATTATTATGAAAATAAATTAAGTTTAGTTGGGTTTTACTCGAACGAAAGAGAAGGAAATATAAAAGGTGGATGTAATTTTCTAATAAATGCCTTGTCGTTATCAATTACAGGTAAAAAGAATTCAGAATTACCAAAAGATGTTTATCAGGATTTGTATGGTGATGCAAAAGCCGAAAGACATGATAGAAAGAAAAAAGAACTAAACTCTTTTTATGTTGATTATGTGGTTAGAGATAATATGGGAAATACGTTTGTATTAGCCGAAGAATTTTATGTAACTCAAACCTATGTTGCTACAGGAATGAATGGAGCTGGTTATTGGACTACAACGTATCATTATGATGATATTTTGATTTTAAAATTTGATAAAAGTGGTGAAATAAGTTGGGGAAGAAGTATTTTTAAAAGATCAACAGTTCCTTCTTATAACGCATTTTTAAAAGATGATAAATTACACGTAATATTAAATTCAGGTAAAAATTTGACTGAAAAAAGTGATGGAAGAACCAAAGTATCTAAAGGTTGGTTTGAATCCTCTGCTTTATATGACTTTACTTATTCTCCTGACGGAAAAGTTGAGTACAATAAAATTCAAGATAATAAAGGAAATACGTATTATTTGCCTTTTTACGGAACCTATAATTTAGATACATTCATTATGATGAGTGATGGTGGAAGAAAAAAACAATTTATGATACTTCAATAATTTAAATATACTAACTATGAAAATTACATTTTACGGTCACGCTTGTGTAGGAATCGAAATTGAAGACATAAATATTCTTATAGACCCATTTATCACAGGAAACCCAAAAGCTTCGCATATTGACATTAATTTGCTTAAAGCGGATTATATTTTGGTGACTCACGCTCATCAAGATCATGTTTTAGATGTTGAAACTATTGCTAAAAGAACGGATGCAGTAATTGTTTCTAATTATGAAATTGCTACTTATTACGGAAATAAAGGTTTTCAATTTCACCCAATGAATCATGGAGGAAGTTGGGATTTTGAATTTGGAGTGGTAAAATATGTCAACGCAATTCACACTTCAGCTTTTGCAGATGGAACTTATGGCGGTCAACCTGGAGGATTTGTAATCGAGGGAGAACGAAAAAATATCTACATTGCTGGTGACACTGCTTTAACAATGGATATGAAGTTAATACCAATGAGAACAAAACTAGATTTAGCCATTTTACCAATAGGAAGTAACTTTACAATGGATGTAGAAGATGCAATTTTTGCTTCAGATTTTGTAGAATGCGATAAAATATTAGGGTATCACTATGATACTTTTGGTTACATCGAAATCAATCATGAAGAAGCAAAACGTAAATTCTTTGAAAAAGGTAAAGACTTAATGCTATTAGAAATTGGTGAATTTATAGAGTTATAATATTGGAAAAAACGGCATATAATTTGCAAACTTGTTTCAAACGCAATTCATGAAAAAAATTATTATAGTAGCAATCTTGTTTTCATTTAAAACATTTGCACAGAAAGAAGGATATTGGGACAAGGAAAGAGCGACTTCAAAAGAAGTTACGCTTTCAGCTGGAAAAAGAACACTTATTAAATCGGAAGATTTACCTGTTGGAACAACCGAATTTATTTATAGAATTACAGTTTTAGACGAAAATCAGAAATTGAGTGGTAGTTTGGTTTCGGTTTTAAAAGCGATTCCTGATCCTTCTGGAATTAGTCAAGGTGCTGCTGGAGCAATTCATTTAACATCAACAATTGCAGGAAGCGATAAATGTACCTATGCTTTGTTTTCATCTGCAGATGCTGCAAATTTATTTTTAAAGGAAGCAAAACTTGATGGTGCTTGCTTAACTGATAAAGAGAAAGTTAATAAAGTAGCTCGTTTAGTTTCAACAAGTTCTACTTGCTTAATCAATATTCCTTATTTGTGGTTCGGAATTGAAAGTCAAAATTGGGTAATGAACCAAAAAATAGTTGTCGAAGTTGTACCATGGGTTGATTATAAAGCTAGTAGAGGTTGGGATTTATCGGCTAAAAATGAAATAATTTCACTTGTCAAGAAATTACCGGTTTATTCAAAGCTAAAAAATACAGATTTATTTGCGGGAAATTTTATCAATTTACTTTCTACAACATACACTTACAAAGAGTTTACGCAATTGGTTGCAGCTGAAAAAACAGTTGCTATTGAATCTATTACTGAAGGCAGTTTAAAGAAAACAGGTGAAACTAAGGTATTTTATGATTTAATTAGAGATAAATCATATTTTGAATTTAAGAAAGGAAATACCGATAAAGCTATAGCTATTATTCAAAATGAAATCTTTACTAAAAAAAGAGAAACATATATTGATTTTGGAGTTTTAGGAGATTATTATTTGTTTTCAAAACAATTTACTAAAGCAGAAGAAGCATATAATAAAGGATTACAATTAAATGCAACTGAACTAAGCTTTTATTTGAATTTAGCCCATGTTTATATGTTTACTGATAGACTTTCAGAAGCTAAAGTAATACATAAAAAATACGGAAACGAGTCAGTTTCTAGTAAAACAACATGGAAACAACAAGTTGAAAACGATTTTAAACTATTTGAATCTAAAGATTTACCAACAGAAAATTTTAAAAAAATACTAAGAGTTTTGGATTAGTGTTCAGTTAGTAGAAGGTAGATTTCAGATTTTATAAATTTAACTAAAAAGTTCACAAAGAATCTATCTAAAACTATGCTAAGCAAAGTGATTTTTACATAAACAAAACTCTATGATTCTATGTTTTTAAAATAACTCTGTAATACTTAGTGAAACCTTTGAGAAACTCTGCGTAAAAAAAAAAAAAAATTGAAAGCAACTTACAAAAAATACATACTAAACTTTAAACGACCAAGCGGAACTTCAAGAGGAGTTTTAACCGAGAAAGAAACTTGGTTTATTATCTTAGAAGAAAACGGAAAAATTGGAATAGGAGAGTGTGGAATTTTGAGAACATTATCCATTGATGATCGACCAGATTATGAAGAGAAATTGCAATGGGTTTGTGAAAATATTCATTTAGGAAAAGACACACTTTGGGAAGCACTTTTAGAGTTTCCTTCTATACAGTTTGGAGTTGAAACAGCATTCCTTTCTCTGGTTTCTAAAACACCTTTTGAGTTGTTTGAATCTGAGTTTACTTCTGGACAAAAAAGCATGCTGATTAATGGTTTGGTTTGGATGGGTGAAGAAGCTTTTATGAAGCAACAAATTGAAGAAAAACTAGCTCAAGGTTTTACTTGCATAAAATTAAAAATTGGAGCGATAGATTTTGAAAAAGAATTAGGATTATTACGTTTTATTAGACAACATTTTGACGAAAAAACTATTGAAATTCGTGTTGATGCTAACGGAGCTTTTAGTTCAAACGATGCTTTATATAAATTAGAACAATTATCTGGTTATCAATTACATAGTATTGAACAGCCAATTCAAAAAAACAATACTGACAGGATGTCAGAGCTGTGTAAAATCACTCCTTTACCCATTGCTTTGGATGAAGAGTTGATTGGTGTGTTTTTACCTTCAGAAAAGGAAACTTTGTTGCAAAAAATTAAGCCACAATACATCATTTTAAAACCAAGTTTAGTGGGTGGTTTTAGAGGAACTTTAGAGTGGATTACGATAGCTGAAAAGCTAAAAATTAAGTGGTGGATTACATCTGCTTTAGAGAGTAATATTGGTCTGAATGCTATTGCACAATTTACTTATACTTTGCATAATTTGTTGCCTCAAGGATTAGGAACAGGTGGTTTATATACTAATAATTTTGACTGTCCTTTAGAGGTTTTAAACGGACAAATTTGGTATAATAATGAGAAGAATTGGGAAGTAGATTTTAAAGATTTTGCATAAAAAAAAACCAACAAAATCTAATTTTTCCGACGATACTTTTTTTTGTTCTAAAAAGATGTGAATTTAATAATAAATTTAAAAAAAAATACTTCATATTCTTGCCTTGAAAAAATTTAAATTTTTAATCAAGCATTGAGTATCTGATATTTTTCAAATAAATTTATGTTAATTTTTTAACAAATAACTTATTTTGTTTAATGTTTTTTTATATTTGTTAAACAAAAATAATAAATTCTTACTTATGAAATCCTTTTTTATAAAATTCGCTTGTCTATCTTTTATCTTTTTTATGTCATTTAAACCATCTGTTCCTGATTTTCAAGGTCAGGCATATTATTTTTCAAAATCATCAATGGATTTAGGAACTTGGGGAGCACGAATGAGCGAAGAACAGAAAAAAGAGACTCAAGCTCGTCTAAAAAACAGATTGGAAAAATCATACATATTGAGCTTTAATAAAGAAGAATCTATCTTTAAAGAAGAAGATAAAGTAGATGCTATTTCAGGAGCAACTGATTCTTGGGGTAGTAATTTTACTCGTGGAGAACAATATAAGAATGTAAAAGAAAACCGTTTAGTACAAAGTCAAGAATTTTATGGTAAACGTTTCTTAGTAAAAGATTCCTTAAATTCAATTCCTTGGAAAATGGGTAAAGAGACTAAAAAAATTGGGCAATATTTGTGTTTTAAGGCAACAGCATCTATTCCCACAAGCGAACTTTCATGGTATGATTTTTCATGGAACGATTTAAGAGAAACTGAACAAAAAGATGATTCAACACAACCTGCTGAAGTAAAAATGACGTCTGTAGAAGCGTGGTATACTTTACAAATTCCTGTGAATAACGGTCCTGCTGAATATTGGGGGCTTCCAGGTCTAATCTTAGAAGTTAGTGCTGGTAATACGACTATTCTATGTTCTAAAATCATTCTAAACCCTAAAGAAAAGCTTGTCATTTTAGCACCAGATAAAGGAAAAGAAATTACAAAAAAGGACTATCAGTCAACTATTCAAGAAAAAATGCTTGAAATGAGAAACAATCGTGGTAGAAGAAATTAAATCCTATTTTGTTAATTTAAAGATCTAAACGTACAGAAATACAAGACCATGAAAAATATTATTTATATACTGTTACTTTTGGTAGCTAGTTTCTCTAATGGCCAAATAAAATTAGAAGGTGTAGTTAGAGATAGTCTAAAAAATCCATTAGAGTTAGCCAATGTAGTTGCTTTAAATCAACAAACAAGTAGTTTAGAATCGTATGCTATTACTGATAAAGAAGGAAAATATAAGCTTGAATTAGGAAAAAATGGAACTTATACCATTCAAGTTAGTTACATTGGTATGAAAACTTTTGAAGAAGTATTATCTACAAATGAATTGAACATTCAAAAGGATTATACATTAATTTTCGAAAATACGCTTGATGTAGTTGAATTGATTTATGAAATGCCAATTTCAATTCGTGGCGACACACTTACTTATAATGCTGACTCATTTAATACAGGAACAGAACGTAAGCTTGGTGATATTTTAAAAAACTTACCTGGTGTAGAAATTAATGAAAATGGTCAAATAGAAGTAGAAGGAAAAGTAGTCAATAAATTAATGGTAAATGGTAAAGATTTCTTTGATGGTGATACTAAATTAGCTTCAAAAAACATTCCATCTAATGCTGTTGATAAGATACAAGTTTTGCGTAATTATGCCGAAGTTGGTCAGTTAAGTAGTGTGCGAAATAACCAAGATAACTTAGCCATCAATATAAAATTAAAAGAAGGAAAAGAGAATTTTTGGTTTGGTGATATTACTGCAGGAGCTGGAGCTTCTCCTGATAAAGCACTTTATGTAGTTCAACCTAAACTATTCTATTACAGTCCAACGCATAGTATAAATTTTATTGGAGATCTTAATAACACAGGTGAATTGGCTTTAACAAGACGTGATATTAGAGGTTTTGGAGGTGGTTTTAGGCCACCAAGTAATAATAATGGAACAAGTATTAGTCTTGGGGATAACAGTCTTAATTTTCTAACAAATCAAGCTAATGCACTTGAAATCGATAATAAGCTAGCTACTGGTAACTTTAGTTATGCAGCTTCAAAAGCTTTAGATTTAAGCGGTTTTTTGATATACAATAGCAGCCGTATTCTCTCAAAAGAGACCAGTTTTGTGCAATACACTAATCCAGAATTAGGTATCCCTGATGAAGCTACAGAACAAAAAAGTGATGAACGTTCTAATCAAGGTTTACTTAAGTTAAGTGCATCGTATAAACCAAATGCAAGCAATCAAATGGAGTATGATGTGCTAAGTCGAATTTCTAATGACAGACAAAATCAAAATGTGTTTTCATCTGTAATTGGAAATACTAAACAATTGGATGAAGTAACACCTTATAGTATAAATCAGAATATCAATTATTACTATACTTTGGATGAAGATAATATTTTTGCTTTTGAAGCTCAACATTTATTTAAAAATGAAAACCCTTTTTACAACGCTTTATTGGTTAATGATCCCAATGGAGTTGATGCTTTTGATACAACAGCATCAGCATTGGGTTTAGATACTTCTTTAATCAACTATGATTTGAATCAAAATAAACGCATTAAATCAAACCAACTTGATGCAAAGTTAGATTATTATTATATCATCAATCAGAAGAGTAATCTTAATTTAACAGCTGGAACCATACTAAGTCGTCAAGATTTTAATTCGAATATTTTCCAATTCTTAGAAAATGGCAATAGCTTTCAACCAACACCAACTTTCAATGATGTTCGAGCTACAAATGATACAAAATATATTTTTAGTGATTTGTATTTAGCTTTTCGTTATCGTTTTAAAACAGGTAAGTTTACAATGACACCAGGTTTTTCGGTCCATTCATATAGCAATAAAAACACTCAATTTGGGGAAACATTTAAAAACAATTTTTTCCGTTTTTTACCAGATTTTGAAACCCGAATTCAATTCAAAAAGAGCGAATCTTTGACATTACGTTATGATATGCGAAATCAGTTTACAGATGTGACTCGATTAGCAGAAGGATTAGTACTTAATAATTTTAATAATATTCAGTTTGGTGAACCTGATCTTCAAAACGCATTGTCACATAACGTAAGTTTGTTGTATTCAAGTTTTAATTTATTTAATTATACAAATGTATTTGCTCGAGCTGCTTACTCTAAAAATATTGATCAAATACGAGGTCTTACAAATTTTGAAAATGTAATCCGAACAAGTACCTATTTTAATTCTAATTTTGCTGATGAAAATGTAAGTGTTGTAGGGCAAATTCAACGAACTTTTGGTAAAGTTAGAGCTAGTTTAAACGGAAATTTTAATTATAGTAAAATCAACCAGTTTATTCAAGGACAACAATCTTTAAATGAAGCATATACACAAACATATACACCAGGTTTACGAACTAATTTTAAAATCGCTCCAAATGTAAGCCTCAGTTATAGATATAGTGTAACAGAAAATAATCAAGGTAGTCGTAAAACAGTATTTAAAACAAATGCACCAACAATTTCTTTTGATGCTTACATTTGGAAAAAAATAACAGCTAAAAGCAATTATAGTTATACAAGTCAAAGTGATGGAAGTGGTGAATCGCAATCCTTTCAAAATTGGGATGCTACGCTTTCTTATAGAAAAGATAAAGATGCAAAATGGGAATATGAAATGCGAGCAACTAATATTTTAAACATAGATTCACAGGTTCGAAATAGCGCAAATAGTGTTTCTGTTTTCTCTTCTGAAACATTTATTCAGCCACGTTTTTTAACCTTTAGATGCACTTATACGCTATAAGTATTCCCAATAATTAGAAATTATGATTTTTTAACTATAATTTTATATTTTAAAGATTTTACATAAAAAAAACCGACAAAATTTGTCGGTTTTAATCTTTTTCTTTTTCAATTTTTTCTATATTCTATTTTTCAACTTTAACAGTTCCAGAACCGTCTTTTACTTCAACTTCTGTTTTTTTATCTCCATCTTTTGTTGAAAATTCTACACCGTCAGAATTTACGCTAATAGATGTTCCATCATTTTGTTCTGCTGCAGGTGCTGCTTCTTTTTCAATAATAACAGTTTCTTTTTCAACTACTGTTTCTTTTTCTTGATTATCCTTACAGCTTACTGTTGCAAATATTGCTAAACTAGCTAATATTAATGTTACTTTTTTCATCTTTTTAGTTTTAATGATTATGGTTGCAAGATAGTCACAGAATTACGTTTTTGTGTTATAATACTTTTATGAAGTTTTATAGAATTGCCATTTAAGAATGTATTTTATCAATCAAAGTTCCAATAATTATTACAAGAACATAAAAGCTTATAAATCCTAAAATGTAAGCAAATAAAGCTTTTAGATAGTTCATTTTCTTATTTTTATCAAAGAAATTACCAATTGCCCAAGAAATATAAATAAACCCAATAATGCCTCCAATTTGTAGAACTTTCAAACCAGTTAAACTTTCAAATAATCCAAAAACAGAATATATCAACATTCCAATTCCCATTACAAAACATAGGACTATTAGTATTTCATAAAAGTTGTATTTGTATTTTTTGAATAACAGTTTTGTCCAAAAAGCAATGAATACTCCCATTAGAATGTTGGCATAACCATAATTATTCTGAATCCAATCCATAAGAATTGTGACCGTTGTTTTTTTGGTATTGCTATATTTTACATAACCATCTTCAAACCTAAAAATCTCTTTGAATAATGTGTAAATTAAAGATGATATAATGATAAAAATTAATGGTTTAACTAGTCTGTTCCTATCGTTTTCAATAAAGTCTTTGATTGTTTTTCCTGGTCTGATTACTAATTCTCTGATGGTATAGAAAATTCCTTTGTCAAAATTTATGATACTGCTAATTTCGTTTAGAACATAAGCTCTATCAATTCTATTTAATTCAATAGCTTGTCCGCAGTTTGGACAGTAGTTGCTGTTGATTTCTATGTTACAGGTTTTGCAGTGGTTCAAGTTGTTTTGGTTTAGACTAATTAAGAAAGTATTAGTTTGATTTTAAGTTATAGGCTTGATTTTATATTTTTAATTATTATTCAATGCTTTATATTCCTGCATTACTTTATTAAATAAGTCTAAACTTAATTTAGAATTAATAATCCTATTTTGAAATCCTGATATTGCAAACAAAAGTGGAAGTTGTTGAGTATTATATTCATTATTTCTTATTACTTCTTTCCAATCTTTTATTTGAAATTTATCTTTTAAGGTTAATAATAATTCTTTTTGAAAATTTTCAGCTTCTTTTGTACTAAAATATTCAGGCAAAGCGTTGCAACCAATTGCTTTTTGATATAATTCTCGTATTTCAATTTCTTTTTCAGAAACTTTATTTCCAAAGTAAAAGAAAAAATAAACTGATGATAAAAGCATAATTCCTCCAATTGTTAAAGATAAAAGTGGGTTTAAAGGAAAAACATTTCCAAAACTAGCTCCAATAAGAAAAATAATAGAAAATAATAAAGTAAACCAAGAGAGGTATGTTTTAAACATACTCTTGTAATTTAATCCTATATCAATTATGTTTAATTCACTTATATAAAACACACTATGTACAGGTATTAATGGGATTCCGATAATAAAAAATATAGTTTTAATATATTGTTCATTCAATCCATCAGTTTTTCCTAACTTTCTTAATCCAAATATCATATTTCAAATTTTACATTAGAATAATTAAGAACTCATGAATGTTAAAAATTTTATTTATTATCATGAATCTAAATTTATTATCAGCTGTAAATATAAATAAAAACCACAAAAAAAATCCAAAAGCAATCACTTTTGGATTTTTGATATAAAATTTGTTTGTTTTTTAGTTTTTACTATAAGTTACAGCCAAAAGGGATCTGTTACATTATCTGAAAAATTTTCTTCGGAATGATTTGTTTTTATTAGTTGTAATTGCTCTTCTGTGGCAATTGTTTGAATTTCACCGAACAAAACTCGTTCTTCAAACCGAATGTGACTTTCCAATTCTACTTCAATTGAAGTTAAATTTTTTAGGATATCTGTTTTTGATTCAAACAAGCAAATTAACCTTCGATGTTCAGTCAATGCTTTTTTTACGAGTTCATGTTCATTACCTAGAATTGTAAAAATGTATTTTTCTTCTACTTCAAAATGTGGAATTAAATGGTTTTCATAAAACCAATCTACATATTTTTTGATGCGAATAGGATCAACTTCTTTTTTAAAACCCGTTCTTATTTTCCAACAGAGCAATAAGCCATGATGATGTTCACGACTAATTGCTTTGAGATATTCATTTCTTTTTATGGGCATTAGTTTAATTGTTTTTCTAATTCAATTGCTTTAGGAAACAAGATATTGTTTTCTAAGTGTATATGCAAATGTAAATCTTGTTCAAATTCTTTTAATAAAGCAAATGTTACTCGATATGTATTACAAGCATCTTGTGGAGGTGTATAATTATTGCTTATTTCTTCAATTTTTCTAAATCTATCGCCTTCTGTTGTATGTTCGTCCATCATGGCTTGAATTGGGAATTGAACAGATTCAAAAACTGGAGTTTCTACTTTTGTGTTTTCTTGTTGTGATTTTACCATTTTTCTGATAAACGGAAAAACCATAAGCTCTTCTTTTTTCATGTGCATTGCTAATTCACCTGCAGTTGCGTTAAAATGTTTGTTGATTTCATATAATTCGGGATGACGTTCACCATGAACACGACATATTTTATCCAAATAGGGTTTTATTTCTAATGTTTTTTCTTCCACATAACGATGGTGTTTTTTCTCAATATAATCGGCTAATAAATCTAGTGGCCAACTTTTAAAGTCGATTGAACTATCAGATTGAGATTGCATAAGTGCATTCAAATCTGAAACAACTAATTTTTCATCAATTTTTTTTGCTTCACAAGCATCATTAATGGTTCTGTTTCCTTGACAGCAAAAATCTATATTGTATTTTTTAAAAACTGATGCTGTTCGGTAGTCATTTGCTACCAATTCTCCGATAATTTGATCTTCTTGAATATTCATGATATATTTTATTTATGATTTGTTGAATAATTTAATTCCAAAAATTGTTAAGCAGGCAACTTTAATAATTTCCATTCCTACATAATAAAAATGAAGGTTTGAAGCTGGTGGTTTTTGCCCTTGAATGTAAAGTTCTGCTCTAGTATCTAATGCTGGTAACGCCCAAAAGGTTTCAATTATCAATATTAATAAAGGGATAAAGTAGAGTGTATTTTGTAAAGTAATAAATTTTGTTTTTGAGAAAAGTAGGTTGCTAATAATAACCAAAGCAAAAACCCATTCTACAAGATTAAGTGCGGTAAAAACCAATCTTCCAATACCTAAACCAATAGGAATTGTAACTCCAGGAGCACGGAACTTTAGCCATGCTTCCATAAAACTTATAGCACAAACAAATCCTATCCAAAGGAATGTGCTTGCAATAGAGATTTTAAATTTTGATGGTATCATAGTAAAGGTGTTCCAGGGTAATTTTTATAATATTCTATTTTTGAATGAAACATTTCTGCCATTCGTTGCCCTTGCCATTTAGCACGTTCGGCTTTTTCTCCTTCAAATAAGTCATTAACTGTTGTATTAAATAAGATTAGCCACTTTTCAAAATGTTCTAAATCTACAGGTAATTTTGCGTGAGGTAAGAAAGGACTTCCATAATACGTATGTTCTTCTAATAATACGGTTTGCCAAAAAGTATACATTTTTTCAAGATGTTGTGGCCAACGGTCTTCTATTTTGTTATTGAAGATATCTTTTAATAATTGATCTTCGCGAATTTTATCGTAAAAAGTATTTACTAAAAGTTTAATATCGTTTAAGTTTTTAATATCGTTTTTCATTATCTCTAAATCTTATTTTTCTGAAGCATCATAAACCTGATTAATGATTTATCTTTTTCTAATTTATTATTGGATGCTTTTGTCCACTATTTAATTAATTTTTTTTATCGTTTTAAAAAGGTTAATCCTTTTTCAAAGTCATCAGCCAATGATTTTACTGTTGTATTTTCAAGCATCATTTTAAGCTCATCTCTTATTAACTTAAATTGATTATGTACAGGACAAGGTAATTTTTCATTACATTTATTTAAACCTAATCCACAACCAACATAAATATCATTTCCATCAATTGCTTGTACAATGGTGCATAGTTTTAACTTATCCAATTCAACTTTATCAATTGAAAATCCACCTGTTGGTCCTTTGTCAGAATTAATAATTTTGTTTCGTGATAATAGTTGTAGAATTTTTGAAGTATAAGCAGATGGTGATTCAATTGCTTTAGCAACTTCAACTAAACTTACTTTTCTATCTAACTGTGATTGTTCAGCTATATATATTGATGCTCTAATTCCGTATTCACAAGCTTTTGAAAACATATAAGATATTTATTTGATACAAAGATAAGTATTTTTTTTAATAATGGATAATATTGTCCATTATTATTATGTTATAAATTCAACCTACAAAAAAATCCAAAAGAAGTCCCTTTTGGATTTTAATTTTTGTTTTAACTTTTCAATTCGTTTTACTAAAACTGTTTTAAAAAGAATTATAAAAAACAAGTTAGCTTATTCTTTAATAATATTCCTAAAAGTTGATTTTCCATTAGCTTCAATATTAATAAAGTATGTTCCGCTTGATAGGTTAGATAAATCAATTGTGGTTGTGTCAGAATTTATATTTAAAGACATGATTTTTTGACCCACAACTGTATAAACATTAATTGTTGAAATTAATTCTTTAGCCGAAATAGTAAGTTTGTTTTTTACTGGATTAGGGTAATAATTTAATCCTGAAATATCAAAAGTATCCATTGCTAAATTACATGGTTGAGGCAAAACTGTTACAGAAATTGAGTTACTTTGTACGCTGCCTTCTACTGTATGACAACCTTCTCCATCATTTAAATTACACATATAAACTCCGCTTTCAGTTGGTGTATGTGAAATTATCGGACCACTTACTTGACCAGAACCTCCTCCTTGAATATAATTTCCATTAAAAGTCCAATTATAATATGGAAAGGGACTATTGATATTAACTCCTGTTGCATTTAAAGTTACACTATCTCCAGCACAAATAGTTGTAACATTTGCTGTTATAGTTACCGACAAAACAGTAGGAGCAACAATGGAAACTGTGGTACTTACACTAGCATAAGGTGAATTAACGCATGCAGCATTACTAGTTAAATTACAACTAACCACATCATTATTTTGTAGCGAAGTGGTTGAGTACGTATTTTGGTTTGCGCCCACATCAATACCATTTACTTTCCATTGATATAATGGATTTGTTCCACCATCTACAGCTGTTACTCCAAAATACGCTGTTTGCGAACCACAAATTGGTTGATTGCTTCCACTATAAAAAGTAAGTTTTGGAGCTGTTACATTTTGACTTACTATAAAGACTATTTGTTCTGTTATTCCATTAATACTAGAACAAATGGGAGTGATTTCAATTCTATATTTATCATTACAATTAGTTTGGGAGAATGGGAAAGAGATGGAGTTGGCTGGATAATTTAAAGTTGTAAAAGCTGTCCAACTAGAAGTAGCATAATTGTATAATCTAATTTTTTGAGAAACACCTATTTCTGCTAGCCAAGTTGCATTAATAGTATTGCCTACTGTTTCATAACTTACATCAATATTAGAAACTTTTTGATTATAACACGGTTCTGAGATACAGTTGGCTATGCAAGATAACGTATTTATCGAATTGTTAATAGTTGTAATAGATTCGGGTGCCCAATTGTTTGAACTATTTATAGACGGATTCATTATAAATCCTGTAGTGTGTTGACAACCAAAATTATGACCTAATTCGTGCGATAAAATATTTCGTGTATAATCAGAATTTGAAACGTAGTTTTTTACAACAGAAGTACCGGAAGTGTTGCACATGTTTAAGGAACCTAAACCAATAACAGAGCCTGGTCCACCTTGATTTTGAAAAAGCACTTTAATATCATACGGATTGCTAAACATTTGATTAGCGTTCCATGAAAAATTATTGTAATTTTCATATATATCTAATGTAGTTGTCCAGTTATTACAATCGTTACAAGTAACTATAAAATGTTCATTTACTTTAAAATTTACATCGTCTGAAAGTCCGTTAACTATTGTATAATTAACTTGCGAAAGATTTATAAGTTCTAAAGTTCTATTTATTGCACCGCTTATAGATCCATAAGTTGCGTACATTGAATAATCAACCGCAAAATTAATGTCTACAGTTTTGCAACCACCAGTTGCTGTACTTTTTTGATTGCTTATAGGTGATTTTTTTTCTTGATTTTGAAGTCCACAAGTAAGAGTAGTTTCTTTAATAATGTCTTTTACCTCATAATAGATGTACAAATTAGAAGTTGCATTTTTATCAAAGTTTTGCAGTGATTCTATATAAAATTCTTTACTTGGGTTTTTGATATATAAACTATATCGATCTTCAAACATTGAAAACGCTAGTTGACTATTAGAATTTGAGTAATTAAGAAAATACTTTCCGTCAAAACCAATTTCATCAAGATGTTTTCTTTCAATACCGCTTGAGTTTTTTATTGATAAAATATGATTATCTGAGATAACTCTGTTTTCTTTTAATTTAAAAATATACTCTTTATCTAAGGCAATTATTATTTCTTCTCCATCGGAAATTCGTTGTAGTTTATCATCAATTTCTAAAATTTTATACGATTTGAAATTTTTTGATAAATTAAATTCATTTGAATTTTTTTCAGAAAATGAAATTCTATTTTGAGCAATTCCTTGAAAAACAATTGAAAAAAATAAAAAAAGTAGGTATTTATTTTTCATAATTTATTGATTTTAGGTGTGTTAAATTAAACAAATGTACTATAATTCAATTATTTATTTTAAAAATCAATTTCTTTTTTTAATAGTAATCATAAAATTAAAAAGCACAAAAAAATCCAAAAGAACTAACTTTTGGATTTTTTATATATTTTATTGGATTAACGGTTTGTTGAAAAGTTTCCCACTTTCGTGGGAAAGATAATTGTTGGTTAACGCAAAGTAGCTCCAACTTCTTTTTCAAAGTTAGCTTGTAGTTTTTGCATTACTTTTTCAATTTGTTTTTCTTCTAATGTTTTCTTCTCATCGTTCATTATAAAGCTCACAGCGTACGATTTTTTGTTTTCTGGTAAATTGTTACCTTCATACACATCAAACAGGCTTATTTCTTTGATAAGTGTCTTGTCTGTTTGTTTTGCAATTTTGTAGATGGCTTCAAACGTAACTTCTTTATCTACTAACAAAGCTAAATCTCTACGAACTTCTGGGAATTTTGAGATTTCAGTTAATTTCAATTTGTTAGAAACATATTTTTGAATGGCTGCCCAATTTAAATCTGCATAAACAACTTCTTGTTTGATATCAAAAGCTTTTAAAACTGATTTTTTTACGATTCCAAATTCCGCAATGGTTTCTCTTCCAATAACAAAAGATAATCCTTCTGAAAAAACATCATTTTCTACTGGAGATGAATTTACTTTTTGGTCTAAACCAATTCGAGTAAGCAAAGCCATAACATAACCTTTCATCAAAAAGAAGTCCGATTTTGTAGCTTCAGTATTCCAGTTTTCAGCTGTTTTATTTCCCGTAAGGTATAAACACAAACGTTTTCTTTCATCATACCCATTTTCCACTTTGTGATACGTTTTTCCGAATTCATACAAACGTAAATTTGATTTTTTACGATTAATGTTGAATGAAATAGCTTCTAACCCTGAAAACAATAAAGATTGTCTCATAGCAGAAAGTTCAGTGCTTAATGGGTTTATAATAGTAACGGTTTCAGATTCAAGTAACTGCTCTGATAATTTAATATAGTCAGGAGTAGTTAAAGAGTTTGCCATCATTTCGTTGAACCCTTGTGAGCACAATTGGTCTGATATGATGTTTTGTACTTTGTATTCTTCAGTTCTAGGAGAATTGGCAATCGTTGCATTCACTTTGGTAGTAAATCCAATGCTGTTGTAACCATACACACGAAGAATTTCTTCGATAACATCAATATCTCTTTGTACGTCAACTCTATAAGATGGAATAGTTAATCCTAATCCATTTTCGGTCATGCTATTTACTTTAATTTCTAACGAAGTTAAAATGGTTTTGATGGTTTCTTTTTTTAATTCTTCACCAATAACTTTATTGATTTTATCGAAAGTCACGAAAACGCTAAAGTCTTCAATCTTCTTTGGATAGAAATCTACAATATCGGAAGTAATTTCTCCACCAGCTACTTCTTGAATTAATAAGGCAGCACGTTTTAAAGCATATTCTGTAATGGTAGGATCAATTCCTCTTTCAAAACGGAAAGAAGCATCTGTATTTAAACCATGACGTTTAGCTGTTTTACGAACAGAAACGGGATTAAAATAAGCACTTTCTAAAAATATATTTTGAGTATTCTCAGAAACACCTGATTTAATTCCACCAAAAACTCCAGCAATACACATTGGGTCTTCAGCGTTACAAATCATAACGTCTTCCTTGTCTAAAATACGTTCCACACCATCTAATGTTGTAAATTTTGTTCCAGCTTTAACCGTTTTAACGATTACTTTGTTTCCTTTTATTTTGTTGGCATCAAAAGCATGTGTTGGTTGACCTAATTCGTGCATTACGTAATTAGTAACGTCCACTATGTTGTTTTTTGGCGTTAATCCAATTGATTTTAAACGATTTTGCAACCAAGTTGGTGAAGCTTTAACTGTAACTCCAGAAATAGTAACCCCACAATAACGAGGAACTAATTCTTTGTTTTCAACTTCGATATCAATTTTTAATGTTCTTCTATCAACATTAAAACTACTTACTGAAGGAGTTATTAATTCAGAATTAATATTAGTTTGAACTAAACCTGCTTTTAAATCACGAGCAACTCCCCAATGACTCATTGCATCAGCACGATTTGGTGTTAGACCGATTTCAAATACTTCATCTGTTTCAATATTAAAAACATCTTTTCCTAAAGTTCCAGGTTTTAAATCTTCGTTTAAGATTAGAATTCCATCGTGACCTTCACCAAGACCTAATTCGTCTTCGGCACAAATCATTCCGTGACTTTCTTGTCCACGAATTTTACCTTTTTTTATTTCGAAAGAATTCCCTTCTTTATCGTATAATTTTGTTCCAATAGTTGCCACAGGTACTTTTTGACCAGCTGCTACGTTTGGAGCACCACATACAATTTGAATTGGAGCATTTCCGTCTCCTAAATCAACAGTTGTAATTTTTAATTTATCAGCATCAGGATGTTTTTCACAAGTCAACACATGACCTACAACGATTCCTTCTAAACCACCTTTTAGGCTTTCAAATTTATCTACACCTTCTACCTCTAAACCTAAATCGGTAAGCAAAGCAGCAGTCTCTTCTGATTCCCAGTCGATTTTAATAAATTGTTTTAACCAATTGTATGAAATACGCATTTTGTTCGAATTTTAAGGGTGCAAAGATACTTTTTTAAATTTAGAATTTAGAATTTAGAATTTAGAATTTTTGACCTTTCTGAAAATCCAAAATCTGAAAATCTGAAAATCCAAAAGCTATCTTATATAATTTCTTCTACGTGTTTTTTGATATTACTAGCTAATTTCACGGTTGGTAAATCATTAGCATCATTTCCGAAAGGATCTTCAATTTCTTCTGCAATTAATTCTAAACTTGCCAAAACATAGAAAGTAAATACAACTACAGGAATTACATAATACCCCAAACTAAAGACATATCCAAAAGGCAAGGTCATAATATAAAAGAAAATAAATTTCTTTATGAATGAACTGTAAGAGTAGGGAATAGGTGTGTTTTTAATTCGCTCACAAGCACCACAAATATCTGTAAAAGATTGAATTTCGTTGTTGATAATGATTAATTGATCACCTGAAATTTTTCCACTTACATGTAGATCATGTATTTTTTGAAACATCATTTTGGCAATTTGATTGGGTCTGTGTTTGTGGTGATCGATATCTAAATCCAAATCTTCAAAAAGCATTTTGGCCGTTTCTTCGTCATTTAAGTGTTTTTGTAAAATAGAAGCATAACCAGGAATTACTTTTCTGAAGAAGTTTTTGTCGTGTTCGTCTTTTAGAATTACAGATAATTTAATAGCTAAGTTTCGACTATTATTAACCAATGCTCCCCAATGTTTTCGACCTTCCCACCAACGATCATAAGCTGTATTTGTTCTAAAAACTAGAAGTAATGAAATTACAAAACCTAACATTCCATGCATGATGGTTATGTTTTTTACGTGGCTCTGTTCTGATAATTTCCAGTATTCCAATTCTAAATAAGCTACTCCATAAGAGAATAAGCCTATAGTTATCATCATTGGAATTAATTGACGAAAAGTATCGGCTTTATGAAATCTGAAGATGAATGTAATCCAATCTTTTGGGTTGTATTGTACCATTTTTTATTTTAAGGTTAAGGGTTATAGGTGATAGGTTATGGGAGTTTTTTTGATAATAGTTTGCCTATTGCCAATTACCCCAAAACCATTACCTAGCTTATATAATTCCAAATATTTTTCTTTTTGCTCATGGCTATGAAAACTTCGCGAAGTCTTTTGTGCTCTGGTTTTTCCATTGGTGCATCAGCTTTTAAAAGTTTTATTGCTTCATGTCTAGCTACTTGAAGAATATCTTTATCTCTAACCAAATCAGCAATTTGAAGATTAAGCACACCACTTTGTTGTTTTCCCATTAAATCACCAGGACCACGAAGTTTTAAATCTACTTCAGCAATTTCGAAACCATCATTGGTTTTTACCATTGTTTCCATTCGTGTTTTACTGTCATCACTTAATTTGTGGCTTGTCATAAGGATGCAATAACTTTGTTCAGCACCACGACCAACTCTTCCACGCAATTGGTGTAATTGTGATAATCCAAAACGTTCGGCACTTTCAATAATCATTACAGAAGCATTAGGAACATTAACACCAACTTCAATTACAGTTGTTGCAACCATTATATTGGTTTTGCCTTCTGAAAAGCGTCTCATTTCTTCTTCTTTGTCAGCAGGCTTCATTTGTCCGTGAAGAATAGAAATAGAGTAGTGAGGTAAAGGAAAATCTCGAGAAATACTTTCGTAACCATCCATTAAATCTTTATAATCCATTTTTTCAGATTCTTGAATCAACGGATAAACAATATAGATTTGTCTGCCTTTTGCGATTTCATCTTTAATGAATTTCCAGACTTTTAAACGATTGCTGTCAAAACGATGAACGGTTTGAATAGGTTTTCGTCCTGGTGGCAATTCGTCAATTACAGAAATGTCTAAATCGCCATATAAACTCATGGCTAATGTTCTTGGGATTGGTGTTGCAGTCATCACTAAGACGTGTGGTGGAATTGTATTTTTTTTCCACAATTTACTTCGTTGTTCTACACCAAAACGATGTTGCTCATCAATAATGGCCAAACCTAAATTTTGAAATTTGACTTTGTCTTCTAATACAGCATGTGTTCCGATTAAGATGTCTAAAGTTCCGTTTTCAAGAGCTTCATGAATTAATCTTCGTTCTTTAGTTTTACTTGAACCCGTTAGGATTTGTATGTTAATATCTAAATCTTTAGCTAATTCGGTTAAACCTATAAAATGTTGATTGGCTAAGATTTCTGTAGGAGCCATTAAGCAACTTTGAAAACCGTTGTCTTTTGCTATTAGCATGCACATTAAGGCTACAATTGTTTTTCCTGAACCAACATCACCTTGTAATAATCGGTTCATTTGAGCATTGCTTCCCATGTCATTTCGAATTTCTTTTAGTACTCTTTTTTGAGCATTTGTTAATTCAAATGGTAAATGGTTTTTGTAGAAATTATTAAAATTATCACCTACTTTTTCAAAAGGATGACCTTTGATTTTATGTTTTCGAATTAAGTTTTTTGTGATGAGATGTAATTGAATGAAAAACAATTCTTCAAACTTTAAACGAAATTGCGCTTTAGCTAATAAATCCTGATTTTTTGGAAAATGAATATTGAATAAAGCGGCATTTTTTGGAATTAATTTAAGTTGATCAATTAAATATTCCGGCAAAGTTTCAGAAAAAAGAGCTTGAGTTTCTACAAATAATTGTTGCATTAACTTATTGACAACTTTATTAGTAATTCCTTTATTGTTAAGTTTTTCTGTACTTGGATAAACAGGTTGCATAGCGGAACGAAGGCTGGCTTTATGTTCGGCTAATAATTCCATTTCAGGATGAGCCATATTGAACGTATTTCCAAATTGAGTAACTTTTCCAAAAATGACATAAACTTCATTGATTTTCAAACCTTCTCTAATCCATTTTTGACCTTGAAACCAGACCAACTCCATTTCACCAGTATCATCAATAAATTTTGCTACTAAACGTTTTCCTCGTTTTTGTTCAACGGTTTTTAAGTTTATAATTTTTCCAATTATTTGAAACTCTGAACTGGTATTTTGTAATTGATTTATTTTAAAATAATGAGTTCTATCGATATATCTATTGGGAAATAAATTGATTAAATCAGCATATTTATGAACATTTAATTCTTTTCGAAACAACTCTCCACGCTGTGGACCGACACCTTTTAGGTATTCTATGGGAGTTTCTAAGAGATTGTTCATATATTAATTCCTGTTTATAAGTTTGATTTTTTTATAAAAAACTATAAAGCGAAGATAAGTTTAAATTACTAAATTTGATAGTCAATCTTTACTAAATTTTAATAGAATTAAACAATTTATTTAATTAAATATATAAAATTATGAGGTATTTATTTTTACTTTTAATAAGTAGTATCTGTTTTAGTCAACAAACTTCAAATGTTGACTTTAAAGTGCTTACCGCAGATTTAGTTCCAAATGAAATAACAAAATCGATTTCTGGAAAAGTAACTTATGAATTTGAAGTGTTATCAGAAATTGATATAATAAAAATTGATGCTATTGATATGAAATTTAATAAACTCACTATCAATAAAAAGGAAGTTAATTTTATTGCAACAGAAAAACAATTGGTTTTAACAGAAGGATTCAAAAAAGGTAAAAATGTTTTATATTTTGAATATGAGGTCACACCCAAACAGGCTTTGTATTTTAATGGAAATGGCTCTAATTTGCAAATTTGGACACAAGGTCAAGGAAAAAATACTAGCAATTGGTTACCAAGTTTTGATGATGTAAATGAAAAAGTAATCTTTAATTTGTCTTTAACTTTTGATAAATCCTTTTATGCACTTACTAACGGAGAATTAAAAAATAAAGATTTTAAACCTAATGATACTAAGTGGACTTATGAAATGAAAAAGCCCATGAGTTCTTATCTTGTAGCTTTAGTAATCAGTAAGTATGAAAAACAAATTATCTATTCTGATTCAAAAGTTCCAATTGAACTATATTTAGGAAAAATAGATGACGATAAATTTGAATCTACTTACAAATACACAAAGGATATTTTTGATTTTTTAGAAAAGAAAATAGGAGTAGATTATCCTTGGGAAGTCTATCGACAAGCACCAGTTAGAGATTTTTTATATGCAGGTATGGAAAACACAACATTTACAATATTCTCAGACGAATTCGTAGTTGATGCTGTAGGTTTTAACGATAAAAATTACGTGAACGTAAATGCTCATGAATTAGCACACCAATGGTTTGGAAATTTAGTTACTGCCAAAGAGAGTAAACATCATTGGTTACAAGAAGGTTTTGCAACATATTATGCACTTTTAGCCGAAAGAGAAGTTTTTGGTGATGATTATTTTAATAATGAGTTATTAAAAATGGCGGAACAATTAAGAGAAGCTTCCTTACAAGATGATAACCCTATTTTAAGTGATAAAGCTAGTTCATTGTCTTTATATAAAAAAGGTGCTTGGGCTTTATTTGTTATTCAAGCAAATATTGGTGAAAGTAAATTTGATAAAGCGGTTAAGAATTATTTAAAAAAATATCAATATGGAACAGTAGAAACGGATGATTTCTTGGCTGAAATTAAAAATGTTTCAGATTATGATGTTGAATCATTTAAAAAGAAATGGTTAGAAAATGCCTTTTTTGATTGGAATGAAGCGATGAATTGTATCAAAGACAGTAAATTCATGAAAGATTATTTAGCCGTTAGACAATTGGAAACAGTCTATTTTAATAATAAAAAAGTTAACTTCAATAACATTTTACAAGAAAAATATTTTCATCCAATATATCAAGAGATAGTATATCAATTAAAAGAAATCCCTTATTTAGATAAAAGAGAGTTAGTTTTCCAACTTTTTGCATTAAAAGATATTAAAGCAAAACAAACTTTAGCAGAATCTTTTCAATTAATTCCTAAAGAATTAAAGACTGAATATGAGAAAATGTTTGCAGATCATTCTTATATAAATAGAGAAATAGCTTTATATAAACTCTGGACTACTTTTAGAGAAGATCGAGAAAGGTATATAGACATTAGTAGAACTTGGGTAGGACAAGATTATAATTTAAGATTTGCACATCTAATTTTAAAGGCAATAACTTTTAAAAATGATAAAGTAATCTATAGCAATACAATTGCTGAACTTGAACAAATGACTAGAGAAGAATATAATATAACCGTTAGAGAAAAAGCTATTGAAAATTTATTGCAATTAAATGAAGTTTCTGATGTAGTATTAACATCTTTAATTGATTTATCATCACATATTAAATGGCAAGCAGTGAAATTTTCAAAAGACACTTTGAGAAAACTTTTAAAAAATAGCGATGTAAGAAACCAATTGACACAATTAAAAGGGAAAAGTTCTTCAGTTCAAAAGGACAGAATAGATTATTTTTTAAGCGAATAATATTACATTTTTTATATCTTTAAGAAAAATTAATTTGAATGAAAGCATTAGTAATTTCAGGTGGTGGAAGTAAAGGAGCTTTTGCTGGTGGTGTAGCACAATACTTAATACAAGATTTAAAAAGAGAATATGATATGTATTTTGGAACTTCGACGGGTAGTTTGTTAGTTTCACATTTAGCTTTACAAAAAGTTGAAAAAATTAAAGAAATATACACTTCAGTAAACCAAAATAGCATCTTTAGTAATTGTCCATTTACCATAAAAAAGAAATTTGGAGAAGATATAATTGAAATTAATCATTTTAATGTTTTAAAAAATTTTTGGAGAGGCTCAAAAACCTTTGGAGAAAGTAAAAATTTAAGAAAATTAATTAATAAAGTATTTACAGAAGAAGAGTTTGAAATTTTAAAAAATTCTTCTAAAAATATATTTGTTACTGTTTCAAATTTATCGCTAAATACAGTAGAATACAAATCTATCAATGATTATTTATATGAAGATTTTTGCGATTGGATTTGGATTTCGTGTAATTATATTCCATTTATGTCATTGGTTAAAAAAGATGGTTGTGAATATGCTGACGGTGGTTTTGCTAGTATGATTCCAATTGAAGAAGCTATAAAAAATGGTGCTACAGAAGTAGATGCTATTATCTTACAGACAGAAACTCCTTTGTACAATAGATTGCCAGCAAGAAGTGCATTTTCAGCGCTAACGAATTTGTTTGCCTTTATGATGGATAGAATTGAATACCAAAACATCAAAATTGGAAAATATGAAGCCAAATTTAAAGGAGCAACAATCAATTTTTATTTTACACCTTCAGTTTTAACAACCAACTCATTAATCTTTAACAAAGAAAAAATGAAAGAATGGTGGCAAATTGGTTATGATTATGCCAAATCTAAAGATGTAGATACACAAGAAATTCCAATTGAAGAATAATTTTTTTTAACGCAACCTTTTTTAAAAAATTACATCTTGTAATAAAATAACTATAAAAAGGAAATCTTATGAAAAAATTACTAATCTTAACAACTGGATTGTTATTGCTTGCGTGTACTAATGACGACACTAATTCTGAACTAAATTTAACATCAGGACCTAAAATTGTAGGTTTTGATAAATCTTTTGAGTCAATTGCATTTTTTGAAGACCTTGGTCAAATTGAAAAAACTTTTGCCGTAAACTTTATTGGATTAGGTGATGGTAAGACCTCTACTTCAAATATTACACTAAATTATGAAGTGGATTTATTAAACTCTACTGCCACAGAAGGAGTTGAATTTGATTTTGTTAATAATACAAATGAAATTACAATTCCAGCAGGAAGTACTTTTGCAACAATTCCATTAAACGTAAACACAGGGCAATTAAATCCTACAGAAAAAACGGAATTAGTTTTAAAATTAACATCAAATACTGAAAACGTAGTCGTTGGTCAACAATATAAAACTATAAAAATTGTTTTTGTTGGTTGCGAAACTAATTTACAAGGTACTTATACAAATAGTTCGGGAACTAGAACTGCAATTGTTACAAAAACAGCTCCAAATGCATATAGATCTTCTTACTTACCCAACTTCTCTACTTATTATTGGTTTGATTTCGTAGATATTTGTGGAGAATTAACAATTGTTGATTGGGAATTTCAAGGAGGAAATCCTTTGAGTTCTTTTAGTTCTGAGGATGGTTTAGTAAAAGGATTTATAACAGATACTAATAACTTAACATTTGAAGATGCTAATGTACAAGGTATTTCTTGGTATGTTAACTTAACTTGGACGTTAGTAAAACAATAGTAAATTTCAATTATAAAAAAAGCCTTCAATTTTGAAGGCTTTTTTTATAACACACTTTTCAATTCTTCCTTAATAAAACTAATAGCAACACTAGTTGGTGCTTCCATTTCAGTTAATTGTCTTAAAATAGCTTCTCTCAATTGATTTGCATTAGCAATTTCAGTATTCAAAGAAGTTTTGCGAATCATTTGAACCGTAGTAGTTTTAGATTTATTAATCACATCCCAGCATTCATTGGTAATATAGATTTGTTGCGTTAAATTATGTTCAAATTCTGTTTGAATAGCATGAATCAATAAAGTAGCATAATCGTTTTTATCTTCAGTTGGTGGAATAACTCTTAATAACAATTGTGCAGGATGAATTCGTTCTAAAAACAAAACCATTCTTTCATACGCTTGTAATCTTAAAGGCAAAGATTCTTTCTGGTTTTCCTTTAATAATAACCAACGTCTTGTATTTTGTTGGTCTTTAAAATAAGATGTGAAAAGAAAATAAGCAACTCCACCAGTTATTAAAGAAGGTAAAGTGTAAGAAACAATTTCAAGTATTTTGTCAATATTCATTTTAATATTTTTAAAGGGTAAAGAAAATATTTTAAATTCAATTGCCGTTCGGCTTTAGCCAACGGAAAACAATTTAAATAATCTTTGAAGTATCTATTTATATGTTTTTATAAGTCACAAAGAAAACATTAAAAAAATAAAATTCCAATAATAAATTTTTAAAAGATTTCTCAAATTTCAGAAATCTGTGTTCCAAAAAACTATTATAATTTGATTTTTGAAATTGCTATTGCACTTGAACTTGTAAACACCTAAATTTGTACATTACTTAAATTCCTATGATTCAAGACCACATTAATAAATTAAACGAAGCACAAAGAGCACCTGTTATTCAGAAAGACGGACCAATGATTGTTATTGCTGGAGCTGGTTCTGGTAAAACTCGTGTTTTAACAGTTCGTATTGCTAATTTAATGAGTCAAGGTGTAGATGCATTTAATATTTTGTCGCTAACATTTACCAACAAGGCAGCACGTGAAATGAAAAAACGTATTGCTGATATTGTAGGAAGTAACGAAGCCAAAAACCTTTGGATGGGAACTTTCCACTCTGTCTTTGCTCGAATTTTACGTTCAGAAGCTGATAAATTAGGTTATCCATCTAACTTTACGATTTATGATACGCAAGATAGTGTTCGATTAATTTCAGCCATTATCAAAGAAATGCAATTAGATAGAGATGTTTATAAACCTAAACAAGTTTTAAGTAGAATTTCATCTTTTAAAAACTCATTAATTACAGTTAAGGCTTATTTCAATAACCAAGATTTGCAAGAAGCTGATGCAATGGCAAAGAAGCCACGTTTGGGAGAGATTTATCAAAATTATGTTGATAGATGTTTTAAAAGTGGTGCTATGGATTTTGATGATTTGCTATTGAAAACTAATGAGCTTTTAAATCGTTTCCCAGAAGTTTTAGCAAAATACCAAGATAGATTTAGATATATATTAGTTGATGAGTATCAAGATACAAATCATTCACAGTATTTGATTGTTAGAGCTTTATCAGACAGATTTCAGAATATTTGTGTGGTTGGAGATGATGCTCAAAGTATATATGCTTTCCGTGGAGCAAACATCAATAACATTCTGAATTTCCAAAAAGATTACGAAAATGTTCAAATGTATCGTTTGGAACAAAATTATCGTTCTTCTAAAAACATAGTTGAAGCTGCAAATAACATAATTGATAAAAACAAAACTAAGCTAGATAAGATTGTTTGGACTGCAAATGATGATGGGGAAAAGATAAAAATTCACAGAAGCATGACCGATGGTGAAGAAGGTCGTTTTGTAGCTGCAACCATTTTTGATCAAAAAATGAATAAGCAGCTGAATAACGGACAATTTGCTATTTTATATAGAACCAACGCACAGTCACGTGCTATGGAAGATGCTTTGCGTAAGCGTGACATTCCGTATCGAATTTATGGAGGTTTATCATTCTATCAAAGAAAGGAAATAAAAGATGTTTTATGCTATTTGAGATTAGTCATCAATCCAAAAGATGAAGAAGCTTTAATTCGTGTCATAAATTATCCTGCTAGAGGAATTGGTAATACAACTATAGAAAAACTAACAGTTGCAGCCAATCATTATAAACGTTCTATTTTTGAAGTTTTAGAGCATATTGATAAAATAGATTTAAAATTAAATGCTGGGACTAAGAATAAGTTACAAGATTTTGTGACCATGATTAAAAGTTTTCAGGTAATTAATGAAAATCAAGATGCTTTTTATTTAGCAGAACATGTGACAAAAAAGACTGGTTTAGTTCAAGAATTAAAGAAAGACGCTACACCAGAAGGAATTGCTCGTATTGAAAACATCGAAGAACTTTTAAACGGTATAAAAGACTTTATTGAAGGTCAAAAAGAAATTGATGGAGCAAGAGGAGCTTTAGCAGAATTCATGGAAGATGTAGCTTTAGCAACTGATTTAGATAAAGACACTGGTGATGATGATAGAGTAGCACTAATGACTATTCACTTGGCAAAAGGACTTGAGTTTCCATATGTTTTTGTAGTTGGATTAGAAGAAGATTTGTTTCCAAGTGCTATGAGTATGAGTACGCGTAGTGAGTTAGAAGAAGAAAGACGTTTGTTTTATGTTGCATTAACTCGCGCAGAACATCAAGCTTATTTAACTTATGCTCAATCTAGATACCGTTGGGGAAAATTAGTAGATAGTGAACCTTCTCGTTTTATTGAAGAAATTAATAGCGAATATATAGAATATTTAAACCCAACTGACACATCAAATTATAGATACAAACCTATGATGGATGTTGATATTTTTGGAGACATTGATAAATCTAAATTACGTTTAGCTAAACCAACAGCAGGAACACCTCCAAAACATTTGAGTTATGATGAAAAACCAAGCTTAAACATTAGAAAATTAAAACCAGTTTCAAGTAATTCAACTTCAAACACCAATTTATTTGACACTAATTTAAATGTTGGAAATGTAGTAATGCACGAACGTTTTGGAAAAGGTGAAATCCTAAATATCGAAGGAGTAGGAGGAGACAAAAAAGCAGAAATTCGTTTTGAAGTAGGTGGAATTAAAAAATTATTACTTCGTTTTGCTAAATTGCAGGTTTTAGGATAATTAAAATTTATTCTGAATAAAAGCAATCATTTTTAAATTAGCATCTAATAAATCTGTTTGTGACCAATTTCCGTGACCACCATTATATAGATTAAACTCATTATAAACTCCAAGCTGGTCTAACTTAGTATGTAAATCAACTCCTTGTGATGTTGGAATTAATGGATCAGCATTTCCGTAAAACATAATTGTGGGAACAGATGAAGAAGTAGCTCTATATAATGGACTTAATTGCTCGTAATAACTTGGATTATCTGCATAATGAACACCTGTTAAGTTAAAATATAAATCCAACCAAGCTGGATTATTGACATAATTTGAATCTGTAAAATTTGTTGGGCCAACAATGCTACAAACCATTTTTATATTATTATTTGAATTATATCCATAACTATATAATAGCGATAAATGACCACCAGCACTTGTTCCTATGAAACCAAAATCATCAGAAATACCATAATTTTCAACTTTTAGTTTCTGAACAATGGCATTAATATCATCAATTTGCATGGGAAAAGCATAGTTTCCAGTTGTTGCTAATCTATAATTTACGTTTGCAATAGCATATTCAGGTAAAAATTGCTTGATTATATCAACAGCATAATTCATATCAACTTTATCACCTTCAATCCAACCACCACCATGAACTAAAATCAAAGTTTTTGTTGAAGTTGAGCTTCTATTTGCAGGAAGATATAAATCAAAAACCTGTTGCAAATTTGAGCCATAACTTACATTAATCATAGTTTTTGCTACTGATAAATCTTCTGTAGTTGAAGCATTATCATTAGAACATGAGTAAATAGGAATAAGTAAAAATAACAGTAAACCGAAAAATAAATTGTTTGTTTTCATAGCTAATCTATATCTTTGAACTAAAGTTACTTAATTAAAACGATTATTTGGTTTAAAAAGTATCAAAAATAGATCCAAAACAAGTTGCAATGGCAGAATTCATAAGAATATACGAAGACAAACCTAGCGAAGCTTCTATAAAAAAAGTAGTTGAGGTTTTAAGAAATGGTGGATTAATTATTTATCCAACAGATACTGTTTATGGTTTAGGTTGTGATATCACAAATTCTAGAGCTTTAGAACGAATTGCCAAAATCAAAGACATCAAGTTAGAAAAAGCCAATTTTTCATTCATTTGTAACGATTTAAGCCATATTTCTGATTATGTTAAGCAAATTGACACAGCTACGTTCAAAATCCTTAAAAGAGCATTGCCTGGACCTTATACATTCATTTTACCAGGTAATAATGATTTGCCAAAAGAATTCAGAAAAAAGAAAACAGTCGGAATTCGTGTTCCAGCCAATAATATTGCGTTACAAATCGTTGAAATGTTAGGAAATCCAATAGTTTCAACATCTATTCACGATGATGATGAGGTAATAGAATATTCAACGGATCCAGAATTAATTTTTGAAAAATGGCAAAACAAAGTCGATTTAGTAATTGATGGTGGCTATGGTGATAATGTTGCTTCAACAATCATTGACTTATCAGGACATGAACCAGAAGTTATTCGTGAAGGAAAAGGAAGTTTAGACATTTTATAAGTTGCAAATGAAAAAAGTAGTTACATTTATTTTATTATTGAGTTTTTCGGCTTTGTTCTCACAAAGTATTACAGGTATTGTTGTAGATAAAAATGATGAACCACTAGCTGGTGCAACAGTTTATTTTGACGGTTCTTCTTTTGGCACATCTACAAATATGGATGGAAAATTTAAAATAACACTTCCATCTGAAATTAGTGCCACATTAGTAGTCAGTTTTGTTGGGTTTGATAAAGTGTACCTAAATAAGTTAAGTTTTGATAAACCTTATAAAATCATATTAAAAGAATCTACAGAAGATCTTAGAGAAGTTGTATTGACAGACAATAAGTTTTCAAGAAAGCAAATGATAGCTCTCTTTAGAAATCAGTTTTTAGGCACAACAAGAGCTGGAAATCAATGTAAAATAGAAAATGAAGATGAAATTTATTTTTCTTACGACAACGATAGATTTGTGCTTACAGCTTATGCTGACAAACCTTTAATCATAGATAATCCGTATTTGGGCTATAAAGTTTATTTTGACTTAACCACTTTTGATGCAAAATTTAATCAATATAGTATTGAAAGAAATGATGTTTACTCAAGTATTTACGTAGGAACATCTCGTTTTGAAGAAATTGATAATAGCGATAGAAAATTAAAAAATAGAGAAAAAGTTTTCAATGGTTCTTTTCTACAATTGTTTAGAAACATGGCTAATAAAGAATGGAGTAAAGATAAATTTACATTGTTTAATGGAAAGTTTCAAGCTAATTCAGTCGAACATTTATATATTAAAGACACATTAGGAGTAAAGCAAATATTCATTAAAAAACAAGAAAGAGGTTTGCATGCAAAAGATTTTGTGGCTGAGTTTAGTTTGTTATACAACAGAAGAGAACAATCTAAAATTATTTTTCACACCGATAATTTTGTAATTGATCGATATGGATTATTTTCCAACTACGACAAAATTTATTTTTCGGGAGATTTATCAGAAAAGAAAATAGGAGATATGTTGCCTTCTAATTATGGGATTGAGTAATATTTTTTTTAATTTTTATTGGAAAGCTTTTTTTAAAACCAGTGTATCTCTATTTTTTTGTGCAGCTAGAATTTCGTTTAAGTAAGGCTGTGTTATTTTTTCCATTTCCGTTTTTGTAATGTCAATTGATTTTGGATTAGAAATTAAATTATGCCATGGTTTAGCCGAAGAAAAATCATATTTACCAAAGATTACAACTGGAGTTCCTTTAACAAGTATAGTGTATTGGTCAGCTAGAACCCATTGATCTGCCCAATAATAAAGAAATTTTGCATCCTTTTTTTGAAGTCTTAAACAAGAATGAGAAGCGGGATAACCAGGCAAACTATATTCATGCCATCCAATTCCTTCTTTATTTAAAATATTAAAGTTCCAATTTAGAATCCAATCGTCATCAATTGTACTAATTTTAACTTTGGCTTTCCAATTTGTAAAGTAAAGACCTGTTGGCGTTAAATATTCTTCTCTACCCATATTGGTTGGGCCTGTAATTTTTAATATTCCTTTTTCGTACGCTGCGAAAGTTTGTGTTGGGTAAGAAAAAAAAATAATTTTATTAATACCTTTTAGATAATTTACTTCTAAAGGAAAAGGAAGGTATTTTGCTTTATCATAACGAAAATCAGTTGGTATAATAACTGAATCCATTCGTGTAAAATTAGATAGATCTGTTCTGTTTATAGCAAAAGCAATTTGTTGTTTTAAAGTATCAGTTTCATGCTCTAAAAGCCATTCTTTAGGATATGTCCATTCATAAGTGATTATTGTAGTATCAATTGATTTTTTTGAATTTTCAATTTCGGAAGAAGCTTTCTTAAGTTGTTGTTGAGAGTCAATATCTTTATCATCTGGGTATTTTGTCTGTTGGCATGAAAAAAGTACTAGTACAAGGTTTATAACTATAAATTTTTTTTTCATTTTTTTTTCTTGTTTCAAATTTTAGTCTAGATGTTTTTTAAATTTCTACTTAAAAAGACTATCAAATCACCTTTTAAATATAAGAAATATTTTAGAATTAAAAAAACGCATTAGTAATTTATAATCCATTATAAACATAAAAATATTGCACAAAAAAAATCCAATAGAATTACTATTGGATTTTTTAAATATTTTATAAATTTTGAATTATTTACTCAAATTCTTCATTTCTTTTTCAATCATGTCATAAAACTGATCGATTTTTGGTAAAATGATGATTTTAGTTCTTCTGTTTTTTGCTCTGTTTGAAGGAGAATCATTATCCGTTAATGGAACATAAAAACTTCTTCCTGCAGGAATTAATTGTTTTGGATCAACTCCTAAGTCATTTTGTAATACTCTTACAATTGCTGTAGAACGTTTTACAGATAAATCCCAGTTGTCTAATAAAACATTAGATTTGAATGGAACACTGTCTGTATGACCTTCAACCATACATTCGAAATCTGGTTTGCTGTTAATTACTCTAGCTACTTTAGCTAAAACATTTTTGGCACCATCACTTACTTCATAACTTCCTGATTTAAATAACAAGTTATCAGCAATTGATATAAAAACAACTCCTTTTTCTACATTAATTTTAATATCTGGATCATTAATTCCAACTTCTTTCTTTAAACTTGTAACTAAAGCCAATGTAACACTGTCTTTTTTAGTTAAAGCATCTTGCAAACGGTTGATTTTTAAATCTTTTTCTTTTAAACTCTCTAACGATTTCTCAAGATTTGTTGCACCTTTTGAAGTTAAAACTGTTAATTCTTTGGAACTGTTAATTAAATCTGAATTGTTTTTTTTCAAATAATCAAGTTGATCAGCAAAAGCTTTCTTTTCTGTCAAACAGTTATTCAACTTAATGGTCGCAGTATTTAATAAATCTTGCGTTTCCTTGTTCTTAGCTTCTAATGAAGCAATCTTTTTCTTCGATCCACAAGATGTCATTGTGAAAGCGATTACCAATAGCGATAAAATTAGTTTTTTCATAATCTTCAAATTTTTAACAAATGTATATAGAATTTGATTCTCATAAAACTATGGTAAGATAAAATATTGTTAAAATAATTCTAAAAAAGTTTTTTGTTTTTTGATAAAATAAGCCATAACTATTGAATTAAGCTTGAAGTAGTTAGCTTTTAAACTTGATTTTCTTTTTGAGAAAAATATGTTAAATTTTAAGTAAAAATAAAAATGTGCTTTACCAACAGCAAGAAAATGATTTGGTTTTCCTTGAAATAAAAATTTAAAGGCAGCAATTCCATCTAAAATCATTCGAATAAATAGAACTTGAATAAACTGGTTTAAAGGCAAATTCTTAACCAACATAAATAGTGAGTTCCTGAAATTTAGAAAAGTTTTTCTTGGATTGGCAACATCTAAAGTAGCACCACCAACATGATAAACTAAAGATTTTGAAGTATATTTTGCTATATATCCTAAATTAAAAGCTCTCCAACACAAATCAATTTCTTCTTGATGAGCAAAAAAATCAGCATCAAAACCTTCTAACTCATGATAAACTTCTTTACGAATAAAAAAACATGCTCCAGATGCCCAAAATATTTCAGTTTTATCATCATATTGACCTTTATCTTCTTCTATAGTATCAAAAATTCGACCTTTGCAAAAGGGATAACCATATTTATCAATAAAACCACCAGCTGCACCAGCATATTCAAAATGTGATTTCTTTTTAAAATCTAAAATTTTAGGCTGAATTATGGCAGTTTTTGTTTCTTTATCAAATAATTCAATAATCGAATTTAACCAGTTTGCTGTAACTTCAATATCTGAATTTACTAAAGCATAATATGGTTCTTCTACAAATTTAAGTGCTTCATTATAACCTTTTGCAAAGCCATAATTTTCTTTATTCTGAATAACTTTTACAGTTGGAAAATCACGTTTTAAAATAGCAATAGAAGTATCAGTAGAAGCATTATCAGCCACATAAATTGAAGCATTTTCAGAATACTGAATAATAGAAGGTAAAAACTGTTGTAACAATTTCTCTCCATTCCAATTTAATATGACAACTGCTATTTTATTCATGTAAAGTAAAATGAGGTAATTCTCTTAAAAAACTATATTGTTCTTTTTCAAAATCTATTTCACAAAAGTAGTGATTTAGACCATTAGTCACCATTAAATAATTGGCTTTTAAAATCATATTATATCTAGCAATTTGGTCAAATGTCTTTTGGTCAATCGTAATTTCTGGAGCTTTACATTCAATTAATAGAAAAATAGAACCATCTTTATTAAAAACTACAATGTCATAACGCTTGTTCATTCCATTGATTTTAACAACTTTTTCAACGTTTATATAGGATTTTGGATAGTTCTTTTCATCAATTAAAAATCGAATAACATGTACACGAACCCATTCTTCTGGAGTAAGAAGAATGAATTTTTTTCTGATTTCATCAAAAATAGACACTTTATTTTCACTATTTTTGAATCGGAAAGAATATTTTGGAAAATTTAATTGTTGCATAAGCCAAAATTACTCAAAAAATATAAACTGCCAACTAATTACTGAACACTGATTATGGACGAAGTCATTCAAATTACAAAAGATATAAAAGCCGGAAACATAAAACCCATTTACTTTTTTATGGGTGAAGAACCTTATTATATTGATAAACTTACAGAATTTATTGAAGAAAATGTGTTGCAAGAACACGAACGCGATTTTAATCAAACAATTTTGTATGGAAGAGATGTTTCTATTGAAGATATAATTTCAAGTGCAAAGCGTTTTCCAATGATGGCTGATAAACAAATTATTATCGTAAAAGAAGCACAAGATTTGTCTAAAACAATCGATAAAATAGAAAGTTATCTAGAAAATCCGCAGCCTACAACAGTTTTAGTTTTTGCTTACAAGTATAAAACATTAGATAAGCGAAAAAAAGTTACTAAAACTTTAGCTAAAGTCGGAGTTGTTTATGAAAGCAAAAAACTTTACGAAAATCAAGTTGGTACGTGGATAACGAAAGTTTTAAAAGGTCAAGGTTATGCTATAGAACCAAAAGCTAGTCTTATGTTGGTTGAGTTTTTAGGAACTGATTTATCAAAAATCAGTAATGAGTTAGATAAGTTAAAAATTGTTTTACCCAAAGGGCATACGATTTCTCCTATAGATATAGAAGATAATATTGGTATAAGTAAAGATTATAATAATTTTGAGTTACGAAAAGCTATTGGTGAAAAAGACAAACTGAAAGCTTACAAGATTATTGAATATTTTGCTCAAAACCCTAAAGACAATCCTATTGTAGTTACTACAAGTTTAGTGTTTAGTTTCTTTTCACAGTTATTGCAATATCACGGAACAAAAGATAAGAATCCAAAAAATCTAGCTGCTGTTTTAAAGGTAAATCCTTATTTTTTAAAGGACTATGATGTAGCTTTTAGAAATTATCCAATGAAAAAAGTGAGTGCAATTATTGCAACCTTAAGAGATATAGATGTTAAAAGTAAAGGAGTTGGAGCAAACGCATTACCTCAAAGTGATTTATTAAAAGAAATGTTGATTCATATATTTAGATAGTTGTAAGTATTAAGATGTGAGAATTAAGTATTAAGATTTTAGAATTTTGATGTTGAAATTGTTTTTGAATTTATAATTAATATTCAAGTTGGAATTTGGAATTTCAAATATTGGAATTTTCTATATGTTTATTGCAATTGAATTTTGAAATCGATACATTTGTTATCCTTAAAAAAACGATAAAAATGGGAATGAATAAAAATACAGTATTAGCTTGGGCTACATTTATAATGATATTAATGGGAGTTATTATCATTGGTCTAGGTATTTATAGATATGATGATGTTGCAGGTTGGGGATTTGCAGCAGTAGGAATTGGATTCTTTGCAATTGCATGGGTTTTCAATGCTTTAAAAGGAAGGGTGTAACCTGAATAACCTTTGGTTTCAGCCATCGGACAAAAACAAAAATCAACAAATAAACAGTTTAACAATTTAATAAAGCATAATGTCAGACGATAAAAAAGTAATATTTTCAATGTCTAAAGTAAACAAGATTTACTCTAGCACTAACAAACAGGTTTTAAAAAATATTTATTTAAGCTTCTTCTATGGAGCAAAAATTGGAATACTAGGTTTAAATGGTTCAGGAAAATCATCTTTACTAAAGATTATAGCAGGTTTAGATAAAAATTTTCAAGGAGATTTGGTTTTCGCACCAGGTTATAAAGTAGGTTATTTAGAACAAGAACCTCAATTAGACGAAACAAAAACAGTACTTGAAATCGTAAAAGAAGGTGCAGCCGAAATTTATGCTCTACTTGACGAATTTAATACAATCAATGATCAGTTTGGATTACCAGAAGTTTATGAAGATGCAGATAAAATGCAAAAACTAATGGACAGACAAGCTGATTTACAAGATAAAATCGATGCAGCTGGTGCTTGGGAAATTGACAACAAATTAGAAGTTGCTATGGATGCACTTCGAACGCCAGAAGGAGATACACCAATTAGTGTGCTTTCTGGTGGAGAAAGAAGACGTGTAGCTTTATGTCGTTTACTTTTGCAACAACCAGAAGTATTATTATTAGATGAGCCAACCAATCACTTGGATGCTGAATCTGTACTTTGGTTAGAACAACATTTACAACAATATCCGGGAACTGTAATTGCTGTAACGCATGATAGATATTTCTTGGATAACGTTGCGGGTTGGATTTTAGAATTAGATAGAGGTGAAGGTATTCCTTGGAAAGGAAACTATTCTTCTTGGTTAGACCAAAAAACAAAACGTATGGAGCAAGAAGAAAAATCTGCTTCTAAACATAGAAAAACATTAGAACGTGAGTTGGATTGGGTTCGTCAAGGAGCAAAAGGACGTCAAACCAAACAAAAAGCACGTTTACAGAACTATGATAAATTATTAAACGAAGACCAAAAAGCATTAGACGAAAAATTAGAAATCTATATTCCAAATGGACCAAGATTAGGAACAAATGTGATTGAAGCTAAAAATGTAGCTAAAGCTTTTGGTGATAAATTATTATATGACAACTTAAATTTCACACTTCCACAAGCGGGAATTGTTGGAATTATTGGACCAAATGGTGCTGGTAAATCAACAATTTTTAGAATGATTATGGAAGAGCAACAACCAGATTCAGGTTCATTTGAAATTGGTGACACTGTAAAAATCGCTTACGTAGATCAAGCCCATTCAAATATTGACCCAGAGAAATCAATTTGGGAAAACTTCTGTGATGGTCAAGAATTAGTAATGATGGGTGGAAGACAAGTAAATTCTAGAGCTTATCTTTCTCGTTTTAATTTTGGTGGAAGTGAACAAAACAAAAAAGTAGCTACACTTTCTGGTGGAGAAAGAAATAGATTGCATTTGGCAATGACTTTAAAAGAAGAAGGAAACGTTTTGCTTTTAGATGAGCCAACAAATGATTTAGATATAAATACATTACGTGCACTAGAAGAAGGTCTAGAGAACTTTGCAGGTTGTGCTGTAATTATTTCGCATGATAGATGGTTTTTAGATAGAGTTTGTACACATATCTTAGCTTTTGAAGGTGATTCTGAAGTATATTGTTTTGAAGGAAGTTTCTCTGAATATGAAGAAAACAAACGCAAACGATTAGGTAAAGAAGTTACTCCAACTAGAATTAAATATAAAAAATTAATTAGATAATTTAAATTAGATATTATTTTATTTAGAAGTAAGTACATTTTTTCATTATTACTACTATTAACTTCCTTTTTCATTTATGCTCAACCAGCTAAATCGAAAAAGGAAGTTATTTCTATACTAAATGAAGCAGGAAATGATTTTTTAAAATTAGAAAATCAAAAATCTTTAGATAAAGCTAAATCCGCTTTGCATTTTTCTGTCGAATTAAATGATGATGAGTTAATTGCTAAATCGTATAATATTATTGGGCTAAATTTTGATGAATATTTAGACACGAACAAGGCAATAGAGTATTATGAGAAAGGTATTAATCATGCTAACTTAACTGAAAATGATTCTGTAAAACAGTGGCTTTATAACAACCTTGGAAATGTATATTCCTATAGTAAGGGTGATATTGCAAAAAGCATATTGTATTATAAAAAAGCTCTAACTTTTGCTATTAAGATAAAAGACGAGATTGAAGTTAACTATATAAAACAGAATATTGCGAGTGCTTATTTTGCAGAAAAGAAATATAATATTGGAAAAATATATTTAGATGAAATAGCAAAATTTGTAAATACCAAAGGACAACTTGAAGCCAGAATGACTTATAATGCTCTGCTTGGAGATTATTATCAACATTTGAGTAATAATGATATATTAGCGGAAAAGTATTATTTGGTAGCAGTTGAAATCTCTAAACAAAATAAAACCGAATTAATTGAAAGCAATATTGCTGATTTGTATTTTAAATTATCAGACTTTTATGCAACTCAAAAAAAATTCGATAAAGCATATTATTTTTTAAATGAATCAGAAATTTTAAAAGATAAAATCTATAATGAAGAAAAAATTGAGACTATTAGAGAGACACAAAATCTAATTGAACTAGAAGAATACAAAAGAGAAATTGATAGAATTGAAGAAGAAAATAAATTATATATCAAGAGTTTAAGTATCAACAAAACGATTAATATATTATTAATTTCACTTTATGTAATTATAGGAATATTATTTGCTCTTCTTTATAGAAATCATAAAATAAGATCAAAACTAAATACCACTTTAGCAATTCAAAATTCAAAATTAGAAATTGCAAAATTAAAAGCCGAAGAAAATTCAAACTTAAAAAGTCAATTTGTATCAACTGTTACTCATGAAATAAGGACACCTTTATATGGGATTATTGGATTAATTGGTTTACTCGTTGAAGAACATAAAGAATTTAAAAATAATCAAAAAATTAAATCTTTAAATTTTTCTGCTAATTATTTATTAATGTTAATTAATGATATTTTGCAGACCAATAAATTAGAAAGTAAAAACCTTGTTCTTGACTCAAAAAAACTTTCTGTGAACCAAGAAATTAATAAAATTATAAATTCACTTCAATATTTAGCAAAGCAGAATAACAATAAAATAGAATTTAAAGTAGAAAATGATTTTCCCAAATATGTTTATGGTGATAAGACAAAATTTGTTCAAATTATAATGAATTTGATTACAAATGCTTTAAAATTTACAAATAATGGACTTGTAGAAATTGATGTTAAAATTCTAAACAGAACAGAAGATGATATTAACGTTCAAATAAACATAAAAGATAATGGAATTGGAATTGATGAATACGAACAAAAATTAATCTTCAATAAGTTTATTCAATTAAATAGAAAACAAACAGATTATCAAG
This sequence comes from uncultured Flavobacterium sp., assembly GCF_963975515.1. Taxonomy (GTDB): domain Bacteria; phylum Bacteroidota; class Bacteroidia; order Flavobacteriales; family Flavobacteriaceae; genus Flavobacterium. The sequence continues at coordinate 283,076 of NZ_CAXBGY010000001.1, read as the reverse complement.
GCACAGGTTTGGGATTATATATCGTTAAAAGTTTAATTGAAATTTTAAACGGAAAAATTACTCTTGAAAGTAAAGAAAATATTGGAACAGAAATACATTTAGAATTGCATTTTAGACTTAAACCAAATGAAAATACTATAAATACAAAAAAGGAAATAAAGAATTTAAAAAAATCTATAAAAGTATTAATTGTAGAGGATAATAAAATAAATCAATTAATAACAAAGAAAATTATAGAAAAAAATAATTTTTTAGCAACAGTTGTTGACGGTGGTTTTCAGGCAATTAAAGAATTAGAAATTAATAAACATGATATTATATTAATGGATATTAATATGCCCGAAATTGATGGTTTTGAAACAGCAATTAGAATTAAAAAAACAAATCCTAATATGCCGATAATAGCATTAACTGCTTCTGATGTAAACGAAATTAAAAATAAAATATCTCAATCTGAAATAGATGAAGTTATTATAAAACCTTTTGATGAAAAAGAACTAGTTTCAATTATTCATAAATATATAAAATGAGAAAAATTACTTTATTTGTTGGTCTATTTGTCTTTTTTCAATCTTGTCAAGACGATTCAGAAATCGAAACTATAACAATTAATAATCAATATTCATTAGACATTTATTCAAATATGTCTAAGACTAATGAATTGAATGATGAAGCTTCTTTACAATATCAAAATATTTTTAAAGAATTATATGTTGTTATTATAGATGAAAGTGCAGAAGTATTTAATACTATTATTGTCGATAATGATTTAGTTGACAAATATAAACCTGATTTAAATGGATACTCAAAATTAATAATTGATGGGTTTGAATCTGAAACAAACTTAAAAAAAATCTCAAAAGAGAAAGATACTTTAATAAATGGATTAGAAGCTAAAGTTGTCGAATTTGAAGGAAAAGTTGATGAATATGAAGTTTACTATCATCTAGCTTTTGTAAAATCGCAAAAATCATATTATCAAATTATGACATGGACGTTATTGGATAATAAAGAAGAATATAAAAATAAATTAGATAATATGACCTATTCTTTTAAAGAGATTAGGAGTAAAACAGTGGCAAAATAAAAAAAAAGAAGCTAAATTTTAGCTTCTTTTTTTTTGATTATTTAATACCAACGTTTCTTATTCTTTTTTGAAACTTCAGATTTTCTAGAATTAGTTTCTTTTTTCTTATTTCTTAAATCAGGCTTTTTATCTGAATTTTCAGAAACAGCATTTACGTCTAAAACATAAGGATGATCTTCAACTACTTTAATCTTAATTCGAATTAATTTTTCGATATCTTTTAAATATGCTTTTTCTTCTTTATCACAAAATGAAATAGCTAATCCACTCTTTCCAGCTCTACCAGTTCTACCAATTCGGTGCACATAAGTTTCAGATATATTTGGAATATCAAAATTTATTACAAAAGGCAAGTCATCTATATCGATTCCTCTTGCAGCAATATCAGTAGCAACTAAAACAGAAATTTTTTGATCTTTAAAGTCTTTTAAAGCTCTTTGTCTAGCATTTTGCGACTTGTTTCCATGTATTGCAGCTGCTTTAACATTATCTTTTTCTAAAGCCTTTACAACATTATCTGCTCCATGCTTGGTTCTTGTAAAAACCAAAATATTTTTTAAATCATCATTTTTAATCAAATGATATAATAGTTTTCGTTTGTCGCCTTTGTCAACAAAATATACTTTTTGATCCACTTTTTCAGCTGTACTAGAAATTGGATCAACAGAAATATATTTTGGATTTGTTAAAAATTTATCAGCCAACTCTCTAATAGCAACTGGCATTGTAGCAGAAAATAATAAGGTTTGACGATTATCTGGAGTTAGTTTAACAATCTTTTTTACATCATTAATAAAACCCATATCCAACATTTGATCAGCTTCATCTAAAACCAAATGATGTAAATAGTCTAAATCTATATAACCTTGTTTATTTAAGTCTAAAAGTCTTCCAGGTGTTGCAATTAATACATCAACGCCTTTTCTTAATTGATCAACTTGCGAAACTTGACTAACACCACCAAAAATAACCATTGATCTGATATTTGTGTATTTTCCATAAGAATCAAAATTTTCTTGAATTTGTATAGCTAACTCACGAGTAGGAGTAACCACAAGTGTTCTAATATGCTTTGATTTTTTGTTTGATGAACCAACAATTCTATGAATTAAATTGATAATTGGAATGGCAAAAGCACCTGTTTTTCCTGTACCTGTTTGTGCACAAGCCACTAAATCTAATCCTTCTAAAACGGCAGGAATAGCTTGTTCTTGAATAGGAGTTGGTTTCTCATAACCAATTTCTTGTATAGCTTGTTGTATATTTGGAATTAATTGTAATTCTTTAAAAGTCATTTGTAATTTTTTTTTCAAAGGTAATCATTATTAAAATAACATTTTTCAATGTCAATAACAATTATAAAAATCAAGCTCAACTTTAAAAATAAATTACAAAATCAAATAATCTAAGAATTATTTAACTGAAAATCATATTACAACATTTTACTTTTCATAAAATCAGTAATCAAATAAGCTATTAATTTACCCGTTAAATGGTTATTATTGGTTTGATCTAAATCGGGTGCTCCTTCACAAATATGCAAATAAGCAGCATTTTTATGTTTTCCAAAATGATGCACAAATTGACGAGCTTTATCAACTCCAAAGCCAGAATTTGTCATAGCACTAGAATATACACCTGGTATTGCATCCAAGTCTAATTCAATTCCAAAAGGGTCACCTTTTACGTAATCTAATGAAATATCTAATTCAGAATCGAAGTTTTTTTCTTTTCTAACGTCTATTTCTTCATAAGTATTGTAATTAATCGTATCTGGAATAGATTTTATAGTATTAAAAACACTTTTAGAAACAAATCCTTCATGAAGTCCAAAAACAAAGTATTTTTTTAAAAAATTATCTTCAAATGCATAGGTAAAACCATTTCCAGAATGCCTTCCTTCCATAATTCTAAAATCAGTATGAGCATCAAAATTAACAGCATTGACCATTTTTCCTTTACCCAAGGCTAATCCTTTTATGTTTCCATAAGCGTTGTTATGTCCACCACCAATAATTATTGGAATTTTTCCATTTTTTACAATAACGCTAACAATATGTGAAACTTCTTTATCTATTTGTTCAACTAGCTTAAAAAGTTCTTTTCGTTCCTCTTTGTCATTTGGATCTAAAGATGCAGCTTTCTTCATTTCATTTTCCACATTTAAATGACCTAATAGAATTAATTTATTTGCTTTGCAAAACTTATTGTGTTGAATGTTTACTAAACTTTTTATTGCACTTGAGTAAGCAGAAGCAGCTCCGATTCTTCCAAAATTTGCTTTTATTCCTATGTCTTCTGGAATACCAAATAAAACAAAATTGGCATCTGATTTTGAAATAAACTCTAAAATAGTAGTATCTTTAGGCACTGTAATAATCCGTTCGCCAAATTTTACTTCACCACTTCTGTGGTTAGTAATTGCTGCTAAATCTGAAGTACTAAACTGTATAAAATTGTCCATAAATAAAAAAAATAGAATTCAAAAATACTATAATCTTATAAATTTTCGTTATTAAATCTAAAGAATGTACATTTGTACCTTAAAAAAATTATTATAAAAAATGGAAAGCAATCAAAACAATTCAAAATTAAAGGCAATAATTCTAATATTATCTTTATTATTATTAGGTAGTATGGCCTATATGTTTAAAATGAGTTCAGACTCAAAAAAAGATATTGAGTTAAGCGAAGGAAAGTATGATAAAATACTTTCAGAGAAAGAGTTAGTTTTAAACGATTTAGAGCAAATGAAAGCTATGTATGATAGTGAAATTGCTAGTAATACTTCTCTAAAAGAAGAACTTGAAGCTGAAAAAGCAAAAGTAGAAGCTTTAATTGTAAGAGTTAAAAAAGGTGAATCTGTTGCAAATTATAAAAACGATTACATTCGTTTAAAAAGAGAAATGGATAGTTTAGTTGCAGAAAACACTAAACTAAAAGAAGAAAACTTGATGCTAAATAAAAATTTAGATAGCACAAACGTAGTTTTAGATGAATCAAAAAAATTCAATGATACTTTAGTTAATCAAAACGAAAAGTTATCAAAAACTGTTGAGAAAGGACAAAAATTAGTTATTGTTAATTTAAAAACAATTGCAGTAAAAGAAAGAAGTTCTGGAAAACAAATTGAAACTGAAAAAGCGAGTAGAGCAGATAAATTAAAAATTAGCTTTACAATTGCCGAAAATTCTTTAGCTAAATCTGGAGAAAAAGAATACTATGTACAAGTAATTGATGCAGCAAACAATGTATTAGGTGATAAAAAGTCTGTTACTTTTAATGATAAATTATTAACATATAGTTTTATTTCAAAAGTAAAATTCGAAAATAACACAGTTGATGTTTATGAAGAATTATCAGGTAAAGACTTTGCAAAAGGAAAATATTATATTAATATTTTTAGCAAAGGAGATTTAGTTGCAAACACAACTTTTGACTTAAGATAATTAGAAAAGTAATAATAAAAAAAGCATCACTTTCGTGATGCTTTTTTTTATGAAATAAATTCACCTTCAATCATAACCTTATCAATCAAATTACTTGTAAATTCATAAGGCAATTGATAAAAGGAAGTCAATGGTTTTGTAATAATAATGTTTGCTCTTTTTCCTTTTGTAATGCTACCATGAGTTTCAGAAACTCCCATTGCATAAGCGCCATTTATAGTAGCAGCATTAACCGCTTCTTCGGGAGTCATTTTCATTTTAATACAAGCTGCAGCCACAACAAAATTCATATTTCCAGAAGGAGTAGTGCCAGGGTTAAAATCTGTGGCAATTGCTAAAGGTAAACCAGCATCAATCATTTTTCTTGCAGGTGTATATGGAATTGTAATAAAATAAGAACAACTTGGCAATGCTACAGGCATAGTTTTACTGTTTTTAAGAACAGCAATATCTTCATCAGTCACAACTTCTAAATGATCTACACTTAAAGCATCATTTTCAACACAAGCTTTTATTCCTTCAATAGTTGTAAACTGATTTACGTGTATTTTTGCTTTTAAACCATATTTCTTACCAGCTTGCATTATTTTAATTGTTTCATCAACTGAAAAATAACCAGTTTCTAAAAAAGCATCAATATAATCGGCTAAATTTTCTTCAGCTATTTTTGGAAGCATTTCATTAATAATCAAATCAATATAAGCAGCATGATTCTCTTTATATTCTGTAGGAAAAGCATGTGCTCCTAAAAAAGTAGCCTTAATTTCAATAGGATAATTTTCCTTTAGTTTTTTAATTACACGAAGCATTTTCAATTCACCTTCAACAGTCAATCCATATCCCGATTTTATTTCAACAGCTCCAGTTCCTTGTTGCATAACTTCTTCTAATCGAAGTTTAGATTGCTCATAAATATCATTTTCAGATGATTCATTAAGTTTTTTTGCAGAATTTAATATTCCACCACCACGATTAGCAATCTCTTCATAAGATAGCCCATTTATTCTATCAACGAACTCTTGTACACGATTTCCAGCATAAACGATATGTGTATGACTATCAACCCAAGTTGGTAAAACTATCTTGCCTGTCACGTCAATAATTTTAGCATCACTATTGGTTGGACAATCTACCATCTTTCCAAAGTCAGAAATAATATTATTTTCAAGTAGTAAAAAAGCATCATTAATTATAGGCAAATCATTCATTTCCTTGCCACACACCATGTTTGCTGATTTTTCTCTAACTTGAAGAAGTTCTTTAATGTTAATAAGTAGTGTTTTCATTGTTTGTAATAATTTTTGTAAAAGTAAACTTGATTTTTAAAAAGTCCTATCTTTGATAGAGTAAATTTTAGTATTTTGAGAAAAATTAAATATAAGAAAGGTAGAAAAGTTCAGCCAGGCCAAGTTGAATATACTGGAATTTATACCGATAAGGAAACTGAATTGCAGCTTTTTGTGTATAACGAAGAAAATGCAATTGAATTTCAAAACATTTCTGTTGAAGAATTTTTCAAATCTAAAGTTAATTCTCAAAATAATTGGCTAAATATTCATGGATTAGCTAATGTGGATTTAATTAAGAATCTAACAGAAATTCTTAATCTAAATAGCTTAATAGTTTCTGATATTGTTAATATATCAAGAGGAACAAGTCTAGATGAGCTTGATGATACCTTGTTCTTTAGTATTAAATCAATTTTACCTAGTACAAATAATGAAACAATAAATATTGAACAAATTAGTTTTCTATTACAAGATGGATTAATAGTTTCTTTTCAGGAAAAGAGAGGTGATTTTTTTACACACATTAGAGAGCGAATTAGAGCTAACGTTGGGATTGTTAGAAAAAAGAAAGTTGACTTTTTGCTATATCTTTTATTGGATGCGATAATAGAAAACTTTTACATAACTATTGAAACCAAAGAGAATAAAATCGAAGAACTATTGGCATCTTCAAAAACTTCTGATAATCCAATGATTATGCAAGATATTGAAAAGATTAGAGAAGTACTTCACTTATTAAAACGTTCAGTTATACCTTTAAGAGATGCTTTGTTTACAATAAAAACTATTAAGGATGATGATGAACTCAATTTTATTGAACCTTCAAATTTTGTATTCTTTGGTAGGTTACATCAAAAAACGCTAGAATTAATTGAACAGATTGAATATGACATGAATGCTTTAAATAGTGCAAGTAATTTTTTTTACACAGCTCAAGGTCATAGAATGAATGAGGTTATGAAAATACTAACTGTAATTTCTTCTATTTTCATGCCTTTAACATTTATTGCAGGAATATATGGGATGAATTTTGATAATTTACCAGAATTACACTGGAAATACAGTTATTTCTTTGTTCTTGGAGTCATGTTTCTTATCGTTTTATCGATGATATATTACTTTAAAAAGAAAAAATGGTTTTAGCACAAACTTTTACAACAAAGCCTTTTTAATACACAAATAAAAAATTATTTTTGCCAAATGCAACACAACGTACTAATTTTAGATTTCGGTTCACAATACACACAACTTATCGCAAGAAGAGTTCGTGAACTTAATATATTTTGCGAAATATATCCTTACAATAATCCTCCAAAGGATTTGTCAACTTTTAAAGCCGTAATATTATCAGGTAGCCCATTTTCTGTAAGAGCAGAAGATGCACCACATCCAGATTTGTCAGAAATTAGAGGAAAAAAACCTCTTTTGGCTGTTTGTTATGGTGCTCAATATTTAGCTCATTTTTCGGGTGGTGAAGTAGCTCCTTCAAACATAAGAGAATACGGAAGAGCTAATTTATCTTACATCAAAGAAAATGAACCTTTTTTAGAAGGTATTAGCAAGGATAGTCAAGTTTGGATGAGTCATTCAGACACCATTAAAACTTTACCAACAAATGCTGTTAAAATTGCCAGCACGAAAGATGTAGAAAATGCAGCTTACAAAATAGAAGGTGAAACTACTTATGCTATTCAATATCATCCAGAAGTATATCATTCAACGGATGGAAAACAAATGTTAGAGAACTTTTTAGTAAAAATTGCTGAAGTACCTCAAAATTTTACTCCAAACGCTTTTGTTGAGGATATGATAGAAGAACTTAAAAATAAAGTTCAAGATGATAAAGTTGTTTTAGGACTTTCTGGTGGAGTTGACTCAACAGTTGCTGCCGTTTTATTACATAAAGCTATAGGAAAAAATTTATATTGCATATTCGTTAATAATGGCTTATTGCGTAAAAATGAGTATGATAGCGTTTTAGACCAATACAAAGGAATGGGTTTAAATGTTAAAGGAGTAGATGCTTCGGCACGCTTTTTGAAAGCTCTTGCTGGTGTAGATGATCCTGAAACAAAACGTAAAGCAATTGGAAATGCTTTTATTGAAGTTTTTGATGATGAAGCAAACCAATTAACAGATGTAAAATGGTTAGCACAAGGAACAATATATCCTGATGTTATTGAATCAATTTCAGTTAATGGTCCTTCTGCAACAATAAAATCACATCATAATGTTGGTGGCTTACCTGACTTTATGAAATTAAAAATTGTTGAACCACTTCGAATGTTGTTTAAAGATGAAGTAAGAAGAGTTGGTAAAACGTTAGGAATAGACGCTGAATTATTAGGAAGACACCCATTTCCAGGTCCTGGTTTAGCAATCAGAATTTTAGGAGATATTACACAAGAAAAAGTAGATATTCTTCAAGAAGTTGATGCAATTTTTATCAACGGATTAAAAGAACATGGTTTATACGATAAAGTTTGGCAAGCAGGTGCAATTTTATTACCTGTTAATAGTGTAGGAGTAATGGGAGATGAACGTACTTATGAAAAAGTCGTTGCTCTACGTGCAGTTGAGTCTACTGATGGAATGACAGCTGATTGGGTACATTTGCCTTATGAGTTTTTAATGAAAATATCAAACGAGATAATAAATAAAGTTAAAGGTGTGAATAGAGTAGTGTATGATATAAGTTCAAAACCACCTGCAACAATCGAATGGGAATAAATATTTTATTCTTTTTTAATAATTAAAGTTTAACCTAATCTTAAATTATGATTCTAAAAGTTTACAAAAACAGAAAAACTGATTTTCTACTTATGAGTAGAAAGCTAGTTGTATTTTTAGTTTTGCTATTGACTTTCCAATTAGGTTACGGTCAAGAAGATGATAATGTAGAAATTGTTACTCATAAAGTTGCATTAGGAGAAACTATGTTAATGATTTCAAAAAAATACCTCGTTACTCCAACTGAAATCTATAGGTTAAACAAAAAAGCAATAGATGGAGTTAGTGAAGGAATGATATTATACATCCCACAGCCTATTAAGAGTCAAGAAATAATTACGGAACGAAAAGAAAAAAGGGAAAAACAAAAATTAGCATTACTTGAACGTGTAAAAGAAAGAGAAGAAAGAGAGTTAATAAAAGCTAAAGAAAATGAAGTAGTAGCTTCGGTTTCAGAAGTTGAAGAAGCAAAAGATCCAAATTATGGTAGACGTGAAGCTATATCAAAATTAAAAATATCTGATAAAAAACAGTTTATTGAGCATGAAGTATTATCTGGAGAAACACTAAATAGTTTGTCGAAAAGATATGGTGTATCTGTAGAGGAAATTGAAAAAGAAAATGAAAAGGTTTTAAAAAAAGGACTTCAAGCTGGATCAACTTTAAAAATGCTTGTATCTCAAAATTTATTTATTAATGATGAACCAGAACAAGTTATTTCAACAATTTCAACTGAGGATGATAATAACAATACTACAACTGAAGTTATGCATAAAGTAAATTCTGGAGAAACACTTTACAGTATATCAAAAAAGTATGGTATATCAGTAAATGAAATTTCTAAAGCAAATACTGCTACGTTACAAAACGGATTGCAATCAGGACAAATGTTAAAAATAAAAGCAAAGGTACCAGTTGTTGTTAATGAAGATAAAAATGAAAAAATAATAAAAACCGATTTAAAAACTACTGAGATTTCAAATCCAGACGATATTACTATAATAAAGCATCAAGTACAACCAAAGGAAACATTATATAGTATTTCTAAAAAATATAATGTTTCAATTGAAGATATTAAACAACAAAATGAAGAACTTTTAACAAAAAGCCTTCAATCAGGTCAAGAAATAACTATTAAAGTAAAAAAATAATTGCCCTGAATTAATTTTAATTTTATGAATCAAATCAAAAAGATAGTACTACTAATAGTATTAATTTCTTTTAATTCTTTTGCTCAACCCAATAAGGATTATGTAAAACATACTGTTTTAGCAGGAGAAACTGTAACTCAAATTGCTAAAAAGTATAAAATAACACCTTATGATATATATACATTAAATCCTGAAGCAAAAAACGGAATTAATGAAAATCAAATTTTATTGATTAGTTTACGTGATTATAAAGTTGACAATAAAGATTCAAAAAAGGATAAAAAACTAAAAGAAGATTCTAATAAAATCGAAACTTATATTGTTCAACCCAAAGATACCAAATATAATTTAGCCAAAAAATTCAACATAACTATAGATGATTTAGATAATTGGAATAAAGTAGTCGTTAGAGATGGTTTACAAGAAGGACAAGTACTAATTGTAAAACAACCTATTAATCCTGATTTTGTAATTTCTACAACAGTTAAAGATTCTATATTAGATTCTGGAAAATATATAATTCAACCAGAAGACACTAAATATGGAATTGCTAAAAAGTTTGAACTAACAATCGAAGAATTAGAAGAGCTTAATCCGGAAATTGCAGATGGTTTTCCTGTCGGAATTGCTATTGCAGTAACCAAAAAAGGAAAACGAACAATTTCAAAAGAAAAATCAGATTACGAACAATATGAAATTAAACCCAAAGAAACTCTATACGGAATTTCAAAAAAGTTTAATGTTTCTCAAATGGAAATTTTAAAGTTAAACCCAATTCTAAGCGAAGGTTTTAAAGAAGGTTTGGTGATTAACATTCCAAGCGACAATTTAAAAGAGCTTGATTTAGCTTCTGATAAAACTAGATTAGTAGCTAAAAAAAGCGATGTTGAAAAAACGTTAGTTTTATTACTTCCTTTTAATATTCCAATGATTGAAAATGATTCAATTAGAAGTAAATCAGAGTTTTTGAATTCTAAACACGGACAATTAACCAATATTGCCTTAGATTATTATGCGGGTGCTTTAATAGCAATTGATTCAGCAAGAAGAATGGGTTATAGCAATTTAAAGGTAAAAGTAATTGATTTTGAATCCAAAAAAACATCTAATAATTTGAATTCAATTATTCAAAAAAATGATTTTTCAAAAGTAAATGCTGTCGTTGGTCCTTTAATAAATTCTCAAGTTGAACAAACGGCAATCGCTTTAGAAAGATATAATATTCCCATTATTTCTCCTTTGTCTGTAACTAACGGAAAGCCATATCCTAATATTTATTATGCAAGACCTTCAGATGAATTGATGCGAGAAATGTTATTTAATCACTTCAAGAAAAATAATGGAAATGTATTGGCAATTTTTAGCAATAAAAAACAAGAAAATAAAGAAACAGTATTGGCTCAATTTCCTGAATTAAAAATTGTTCCCTTAACAGAAAAAGGAGCTGTTACATCAGAAAACATTATTTCACTTTTAGATCCAACTAAAAAGAATTTTGTAATTCTTGATACCGAAAAAACAAACATAATTCTAAATACAACAAGTATTCTATCTAAATTAAAATCTAAATATGATATTCAATTAGTTGTTTTCGAAATTTATGATGCGTTAGAATTTGAAGAAATACCATTAAAAAGATATACAGATTTAAAAATGATGTTTCCTTCTGTAACTAGAACTAATAAAACTGGATATTATGAATCTTTTCAACAAAAATTCAAGAAAGAGAATAATGTTAACCCTAATTTCTTTGCAACACGAGGTTTTGATGTAACTTTTGATACAATTTTGAGAATATATCAAGAAAACGGTTTTGTAAATTCTACTACTGGTTTAACTTCAGAGCAATTACAAAGTAAATTTAATTATAGAAAAATAGAGGATGGTAATTATAATACCGGAATTTATTTAATGCACTATACAGACGAATTAACCATAGAAGAAGTAAAATAATGCCAACATCAAAAGTGACCTATTTAGGAGATTTAAGAACATCTTCTATTCATATAAATTCAGGTTCAGAAATAATTTCTGATGCTCCCTTAGATAACAACGGAAAAGGAGAAGCATTTTCTCCAACAGATACTGTGGCAAACGGTTTAGCAACTTGTATGTTCACAGTTATGGGAATTAAAGCTCAGGATATGAATGTTGATTTATCAAACTCAACCGCAGAAGTAACAAAAATAATGGCTACTGAACCAAGAAGAATTTCTGAAATTCATATTATTTTTAATTTTAACGCAAGTATTGATGAAAAAACTAAAACCATTTTAGAAAGAACAGCTAATACTTGCCCTGTTCATTATAGTTTGCATCCAGATATCAAAAAAGAAATTACTTTTAATTGGAAGTAATTTGACAAATCAAGAACAATTAGTTAAACTCGCTCATGCAAAAATGCCTTTTGGTAAATATGAAGGTAAATACTTAATCGATTTACCTGAATATTATGTGGTTTGGTATCATAACAAAGGTTTTCCAAAAGGTCAATTAGGAGAACAACTTAAACTTGTTTATGAACTTAAACTAAATGGTTTGGAAGAACTAATTAGAAATATTCGTAGAAATTTTCGCAAACCGATTTAAGCAAATTAAAATAATTGCTAATTTTCAATTGTAAATTATCAATTATAAATCGTATTTTTGCACGTTTTAAACAACAACACAACAAACAACAACTACACAATGAATCAAACGAAATATATATTTGTTACTGGTGGTGTGACTTCTTCTTTGGGAAAAGGAATTATTGCTGCATCTTTAGCAAAATTATTACAAGCAAGAGGTTACAGGGCAACTATTCAAAAATTTGATCCATACATCAATGTTGATCCAGGAACTTTGAATCCATATGAGCATGGAGAATGCTATGTAACTGATGATGGAGCAGAAACAGATTTAGATTTAGGACATTACGAACGTTTTTTAAATGTTCCTACTTCTCAAGCCAATAACGTTACAACAGGTAGAGTTTATCTTTCGGTTATTGAAAAAGAACGTAGAGGTGAATTTTTAGGAAAAACAGTTCAAGTTGTTCCTCATATCACAAATGAAATTAAAGAACGTATGCAATTACTTGGTAACACAGGTGATTATGATATAGTGATTACAGAAATTGGTGGAACAGTAGGTGATATTGAATCATTGCCTTATATAGAATCAGTTCGTCAATTATTATGGGAATTAGGTGATGAAAATGCAATCTGTATTCATTTAACTTTAGTTCCATATTTGGCTGCTGCTGGTGAATTAAAAACAAAACCAACGCAACATTCTGTTAAAACATTAATGGAAAGCGGAATTAAAGCAGATATTTTAGTTTGTAGAACAGAACATGAATTATCTGATGAATTGCGTCAAAAATTAGCATTATTTTGTAATGTAAAGAAAGAAGCTGTTATTCAATCTATTGATGCATCAACTATTTATGATGTGCCAAATTTAATGTTAGAAGAAGGATTAGATACTGTTACTCTTAAGAAATTAGGTTTGCCAGAAAAAAATAGTCCAGATTTAAAACATTGGAATGAGTTTCTTCAAAAACATAAAAATCCAAAACATGAAATCAATATTGGTTTAGTGGGTAAATATGTTGAATTACAAGATTCATATAAATCAATTCTTGAAGCCTTTATTCATGCTGGTGCTACAAATGAAACAAAAGTAAATGTCATTTCTGTTCATTCTGAGTTTTTAAATGCCAAAACGGCAGAAAAACAACTAAAAGGTTTAGATGGCATATTAGTTGCTCCTGGATTTGGTAATCGTGGAATCGAAGGAAAAATAGATACTGTTCGCTATGCAAGAGAAAATAAAATTCCGTTTTTAGGAATTTGTTTAGGAATGCAAATGGCTGTTATTGAGTTCGCAAGAAATGTATTAGGTTACAAAGATGCAAATTCAACTGAGATGAATGAAAAGACTAAGTATCCTGTTATTAATTTAATGGAGGAACAAAAAAATATTGTGAATAAAGGAGGAACTATGCGTTTAGGTGCTTGGAAATGTTCAATTAAAGAAGGAACATTAGCACATAAAGTATATGGAACGTCTGAAATTTCAGAACGTCACCGTCATAGATACGAATTTAACGCAAAGTATTTAGATGAATTGCAAAATGCAGGTTTAATTGCCTCTGGAGTTAATCCTGATACAAATTTGGTAGAGATTGTAGAAGTAAAAGATCATCCATTTTTTATCGGAGTTCAATATCATCCAGAATATAAAAGTACAGTTGCCAATCCTCATCCTTTATTTGTGAGTTTTGTAAAAGCTATAGTTCAAAATAAAACAAACAGACTAAAGAGTCAAACAGTTTAATTATAACAAATTAATTGCCTTTAGATTATTCTAAAGGAATAAATACTAAAAATGGAAGAAAAAAAATTAGATCTAAATTCAATTATTGGATTTGTATTAATTTCAGGGATTTTAATGTGGATGTTATATACTAACACTCCTACAAAAGAAGAACAAGAAACAAAAGCTAAACAAGAGCAAGTAGATAAACAAAAAGAATCAGTAAAAACAGAACAAACTCAAGAAGTTACTCCACTTGTTACAAATGATTCTCTTCAAAATGAGCAAGCTAAAGCACAATTAGGTTCATTTGCTTATTCTTCAACTCTTCCATCTGCAAAAGAGAATGTTACAACTATTGAAAATGATGTTTTAAAATTAGAAATATCAAATAAAGGGGGTTACATTATTAATGCAACTGTCAAAGGAATTGAACAATTTGAAAAAAATTCTAAAACAGAAGTTCAAATTATCAAAGAAAATAATGCAAATCTAAACATTACTTTAAATACAAAAGACAATCGTGTTTTAAATACAAAAGACATGTTCTTTGAGCCGACTTTATCTAAAGATGGCGAAAATCAAGTATTAACAATGCGTTTAAAAGCTGGTGAAAACAAGTTTTTAGAATATCGTTATGTTTTGAAACCAAAAGAATACATGTTAGATTTTGGAATCAAAACACAAGGTTTAACTGATGTAATCAACACTTCAAAATCATTAGATTTAGAATGGCAATTAAAAGCATTTAGAAACGAAAAAAGTATTTCATATGAAAACCGTTACACAGAAATGGTTTATGAATATGAAGAAGGAAAAGATGATTATCTAAGTGCTGCAAAAGATGATGATGATATTGTAAAAGATGTAACGTACATTGCTTTTAAGCAACATTTCTTTACTTCAATTTTATTAACAGACACTCCTTTTAAAACGGCTGAATTAAAATCTCAAAATTTAGTTAACGATGAGGAAATTGATACAGTTTACACTAAAAACTTTATGGCAAAAGTGCCTTTAGATTTTAAAAATGGTGAACTTAATTATGCTATGAACTGGTATTATGGTCCAGCAAAATATGAAACTTTAACAAGTTATGATAAAAATCTAGACGAAATTATGCCATTAGGTTGGGGAATTTTCGGATGGATTAACCGTTGGGTTTTCATTCCAGTATTTGGATTTATTTCTTCAATCGGATTAGGTTATGGATTGTCAATTATCATTTTTACGATTTTGGTAAGATTAGCAATGTCACCAATTACATATAAATCATATTTGTCTCAAGCAAAAATGAAAGTATTGCGTCCGGAAATTAACGAATTAAACGCTAAATACAAGGATAATGCAATGAAGAAACAACAAGAAACAATGAAGTTGTATTCTAAAGCAGGAGTAAACCCGATGGCAGGTTGTTTACCAGCTGTTATGCAAATTCCAGTTTTCTATGCATTGTTTCAGTTTTTCCCGTCAATGTTTGATTTAAGACAAAAAAGCTTCCTTTGGGCAGACGATTTATCTTCTTATGATGCAGTATATCATTTGCCATTTAGAATTCCTTTTTATGGAGATCACGTAAGTTTATTTCCAATTTTGGCTTCTGTTGCTATTTTCTTCTATATGAGAATGACAACGGGTGATCAACAAATGAGTGCACCAACGCAAGAAGGTATGCCAGATATGGGGAAAATCATGAAAATTATGATTTATATTTCTCCTGTAATGATGTTGGTTTTCTTCAATAATTATGCTTCTGGATTGAGTTTATATTACTTTATTTCTAATTTAATTACAATCGGAATTATGTTAGTTATTAAAAAATATATTGTGAATGAAGATAAAATTCACGCTAAAATTCAAGTCAATAAAACAAAAGAGAAAAAAGAAAGCAAATTCCAGAAAAAAATGCGAGAAATGATGGAACAAGCTGAAGAAGCTAAAGCTCAAAAGAAAAAATAATTAAATTATAATATTAAAAAAGCCATTCAGATTAATGAATGGCTTTTTCTTTTAGTAAAATTTGTAAATTAAAGCATTGGTAATAATACATTATCAATTACATGAATAACTCCATTTGAACATTGAACATCAACAGCTACAATATTTGTATTTCTGTTTGCTTCATCTGTAATAACTGTTCCAGCAATTGTAAATGTACCAGTTTCTAAAGTAGTAATTGGAGTAGTAGGAATTCCAGTAGACAATACATTAGCACCTGCAACTACATGATAAGTTAACACTGAAGTTACTTGAGCAGAAGTTAAACTAGCTAAAGTTCCTGGATTTTGCATTTCAAAAGTTGCAAAAGAACTATTTGAAGGAGCAAAAACAGTGAAAGGAGAACTAGTTGATCCGTTTAATGTAGGAACTAAACCTTGGCCGTCTAATAATCCAACTAAAGTTGTAAAATTACTGTTTGCTGCTGCATGAGTTACAACAGTTGGTAATCCAATAACCGCACTTACTTTATGAATTACTCCATTTGTTGCAATAATATCAGCTTGAGTTACGTTAGAAACACCATTAAGACTTACACCACTTGCAGTGTTTATGTACATACTTAAAGTGTTGGTCATCGAAGCAGAACCTTTACCTAAAGTTTTTACATAACCTGTAGATAAACCTGTAGATAAATTTGTTCCACTCACAACATGGTTTAAAAGTATTTCTTTTAATGCTGCTGTCGGAACTGCATCTAAGCTCGAGTAGCCATTAGCAGATAAAAAAGTTGAAAATGCTGCATTGTCAGGTGCAAACACCGTAAATGAACCACTTTGGCTTAATGTTTGTACTAAGTCAGCTTTAGCTAAAGCAGCAACTAATGAAGAGAATTCTGGTGTACGTGATGCAATTCCTGCAATTGAGTTGTCAACTGAAACAACAACAGGATCATCATCATCATTTGAGCACGAAAATATCATCACACTTGTTGCGATGAATAGAGTTAATTTGATTAATTTTGCAATGTTTTTCATAGTAATTATGTTTTTTGTTTAACCAAATATAATAAAGATTAAACAAAAAAGAAAATGATTGGTAGAATTTAAAGCAAAAATTAACTTTTTTTATCAATTGTTTAACTAATTGATAATAAATTAAGTAAAACTAAAACATATTTAAAACAGATGTTAAAATCAAGAAAAATTGTTACTGTATTTATATTATTAATTTCAGGATTGTCATTTTCACAAGAAAGTATTAATCAATTAGATACTAAAGGAGAACGTCACGGTTTATGGAAAGGCACTTATGAAGAATCAAAAAGACCTAAATATGAAGGTGTTTTTGAACATGGTAAAGAAACGGGAATTTTTAAATTTTTTGATGATACAAAAGCGGGTAAGGTAATAGCAACAAGAGATTTTACCAAAGGAAATGAAACCTGTTACGTTACAATGTTTGATAGAAAAAATAACATTGTTAGTGAAGGTCTTCTGATTAATAAAGAATATGAAGGAGAATGGAAGTATTATCATAAAGAGTCAAAAGTTGTAATGTCTTCTGAAAATTACAAAAAAGGAATACTTAGTGGAGTTAAAAAAACTTTCTATGATGATGGTTCAGTGGCAGAAATTTTAAATTTTAGCGAAGGAAAAAGAAATGGAAATTACAAGAAATTCGGAGTAAACGAGAAAATTCTTGAAGATTTAAATTATAAAAATGACGAACTTCATGGTGTTGCAACTTATTATGATGGTTTAGGAAACATTTCAATTCAAGGTCAATACAACGAAGGTTTAAAGTCAGGAGTTTGGAAAACCTACGAAAAAGGTAAAGTTGTGAAAGAAGAAACTGCAAGAAAATATACTTCTAAAAATTTCGAATACACTATCAATCCAAAAGGAGAAAAAATTCCTGGAGAAATGAAAGATAGAGAGATTAAAGAAAAAAAAGTAGTTAAAAAAGGAAATAAAAAGTAGTGTTTAGTTGGCAGTTTGAAGATTTCAGAATAATCATTGTCGTTCAGATTTAGCCAACGGATGATTAAGAAATAAATATTTGTGCCTTAAGGGCAAAAAAATAAAATAAAATGAAAAGAGTCGTAGTAGGACTTTCAGGTGGTGTGGATTCTAGTGTTGCAGCTTATTTATTGCAAAAGCAAGGTTATGAAGTAATTGGTCTTTTTATGAAGAACTGGCATGATGACACAGTTACAATATCAAATGAATGTCCTTGGTTAGAAGATAGTAATGATGCACTTTTAGTGGCCGAAAAATTAGGAATCCCTTTTCAAACAGTAGATTTATCAGAAGAATATAAAGAAAAGATTGTCGATTATATGTTCAATGAATATGAACAAGGTCGAACTCCAAATCCAGATGTTCTTTGTAACAGAGAAATTAAGTTTGATGTATTTATGAAAATTGCCTTGTCACTTGGTGCAGATTATGTGGCAACAGGTCATTATTGCAGAAAAGGTAGTGTTGAAAATGACGGAAAAGAAGTTTTTCAATTGTTAGCAGGAAAAGATGATAACAAAGATCAATCTTATTTTCTATGTCAATTATCGCAAGAACAATTATCAAAAGCATTATTTCCAATTGGTGAATTAACTAAACCTGAAGTACGTGAAATCGCTACACAAATGGAGTTAATTACAGCTGATAAAAAAGACTCACAAGGTCTTTGCTTTATCGGAAAAGTTCGTTTGCCCGATTTTTTACAACAAAAATTACAACCAAAAGAAGGAATAATTGTAGAAGTTGATGCAAATGATGAAGTTTTTGAATCTTCAACTTCTGAATTTGTAAATATTGAAGACGCTTTTGCTTATCAAGCAAGAAAATTAGATTTTTCTAAAGCAAATTTAAAGGTTGTTGGAAATCATCAAGGAGCACATTATTTTACAAATGGTCAACGAAAAGGGTTGAATGTTGGTGGAACAAAAGAACCTTTATTCATCATTCAAACAGATGTTGAAAAAAATATAATTTATACAGGTCAAGGAACAAATCATCCAGGATTATACAAAAACGCTTTATTTATTAAGTCAGATGAAGTTCATTGGATTAGAGAAGATTTACGTTTAAAACCAAACGAAGAAAGACAGGTAATGGCAAGAATTCGTTATCGTCAACCTTTAGAAAAAGCAACGTTATATCAATTTGAATCTGGAATGTATGTTGTGTTTGAAAATCCGCAATCGGCTATTACAGAAGGACAATTTGCTGCTTGGTATGATGGTGAAGAATTATTAGGTAGTGGTGTAATTTCTTAAAATTAGTTAATGAATTTTCTTTACATAATTGCAGGTTTAGTTTTATTGGTTGTTGGTGGAAATTGGTTATTAAAATCCGCAGTTGGATTATCATTCAGACTAAATATTTCAAAAATTATTGTTGGTTTAACTGTAGTTTCCTTTGCAACTTCTTTACCAGAACTTATTGTAAGTGTTCAAGCCGCTTTAAATGGTCATCCAGATATTGCGGTTGGAAATGTTTTAGGCTCTAATATTGGAAACATAGGTTTAGTTCTTGGAGTTGTACTTTTAATTAATGCCATTCAAATAGATAAAAGTTTTTTTGCAACAGATTGGCCAACAAAAATGATTGCTTCAACTTTGTTATTCGTTTTCTTACTTATGGACGGAAAATTAAGTAGAGCAGAAGGTTTCATATTTATTGCGTTATTGATTCTATTTCTACTTTATTTAGTCAAGCAAAACAAAAAAGTAATTGCTGATATTTCTGAAATCAAAGAAGATGTAATGCCTTACATGAAAATTTTCGGATTTCTAGCAATAGGAGGTTTTGCACTTTGGGCAGGATCAGAATTATTAGTAGAAGGAGCTGTAAATCTGGCAAAAACTATAGGTGTAAGTGAACGAGTTATAGCAGTTACAGTTGTTTCAATTGGGACAAGTATTCCTGAATTAGCTTCTTCAGTTATCGCAAGTATTAAAAAAGAAAATGATATTTCAATAGGAAATATTATAGGTTCTAACATATTTAATATTTTAAGTGTTTTAGGAATTACTGCCATAATAAAACCAATTGAAAACATTGATCCCAGAATTTTAAGCCAAGATATTTATTGGATGCTTGGTTTTGGTTTGTTGTTATTACCTTTAGTTTTATTACCAAAAAGAGGAAGTTTAAGTTTTAAAGAAGGAATTCTTTTATTGGTAAGTTATTCTGTTTTTATTTATTTTACAATTAAGTAAAAGCTTCATTAAGAATTTTATATATTTGAAGTAAAATAGAAAAATGAAAAAGTTACTACTTCTTATTGTTTTATTTATTTCATATAATTCTTTTGCACAAGAACAAGATGCTTGGGTTTACTTTACCAATAAGCCTAATGCTTCAACCTATTTAGCAAATCCTTTAACAATGCTTACGCAAAGATCATTGGATAGAAGAACAGCTCAAAACATTGCATTAGACGTAACAGATGTTCCTGTTCATCAACCTTATATTGACCAAATTGAAGCTATTACTGGAATAACAGTGATGGCAAAATCAAAATGGCTGAATTCAATTCACGTTAGAGGAACTCAATCAGATATTCAAACTTTATCAAATTTAACTTTCGTAAATTCAATTGACTTTGCAAATAGTGCTTTAAATACTAGACAAATTCAGCCCAAAGACCAATTATATGGTAAAGTTAATAAGCAATTAGAAGAATTAATAACTTACAGTTACGGAAATTCTACTAATCAAATTCAAATGCTAAACGGCCATTTATTGCACCAACAAGATTATACAGGTCAAGGAAAAATTATAGCAGTTTTAGATTCTGGTTTTATTGGAGTTAATTCAGCGGCACCTTTTCAAAATTTAATGACAAACAATCAAATTTTGGGAGGTTATAATTTTCCTGATAGAAATACCAATTATTTTTCTCGTCACAATCATGGAACATCTGTTTTATCTTGCATAGGAGGATTTGTTGATGGACAATTAGTAGGAACTGCTCCAAATTCACAATATTATTTATTCATTACAGAAGATATAAATTCCGAAAACCCAGTTGAAGAATCTTATTGGGTTGAGGCAGCTGAATTGGCAGATTATTATGGTGTGGATGTTATCAATAGTTCGTTAGGTTATTTTGGATATGATAATCCAGCCTATAGTTATACCTATAATGATATGAATGGAACAACTGCTTTTGCATCAAGAGGAGCAAATATCGCTTTTGCTAAAGGAATGATGGTTGTTATAAGTGCAGGAAATTCAGGAAACAGTTCAGAACCACATGTTGGTGTGCCAGCAGAAGCTATAGATGCCTTCGCAATTGGAGCTGTTGATAGTAATGAAGTAATTGCTTCATTTAGTTCAATTGGTCCTTCTTTTGACAACAGAGTAAAACCAGATGTTTGTGCCAAAGGATTAGGAACAACAGTAAGTAATACTTCAGGAAATATAGTTGTTTCAAACGGAACCTCATTTTCAAGTCCAGTTATGGCCGGAATGGTAGCGACTTTTTGGTCTGCAGTTCCAAGTTTAACAAACATTCAAGTAAGACAATTTATTAAAGAATCTGCGGATTTATATGCAAACCCAACGATTTATAAAGGATATGGAGTTCCTGATTTTCAATTAGCCTTAACAAATGCTTTAAATTCAATGAACTTTACGATTGAAAATCCTGTTTTGTATCCAAATCCTGCAGTAAATCAGATTACTTTAGCGAGTGAAATTAAAAACGGTAACCTATTGTTATTTAATAGTTTAGGTCAATTAGTAAAAGAAGAAAGTATTACGCAAAAAATACAGAATTTTGATGTGGAGAACTTAAATTCAGGAATATATTATTACCAAATAACTTCACCAAATATTAATTTAAAAGGTAAAATTATAAAACAATAATTTACCAATAGAATAAACTCAACGATTTAATGAATAAAATTACAAGCCTTTTTGAAATAAAATATCCAATAATTCAAGGTGGAATGATTTGGAATAGCGGTTACAAATTAGCAAGTGCTGTCAGTAATGCTGGTGGTTTAGGACTAATTGGAGCAGGTTCTATGTATCCAGACGTTTTAAGAGAGCACATTCAAAAATGTAAAAAAGCAACAGACAAACCTTTTGGTGTAAATGTTCCAATGCTTTACCCAAATATTGAAGAAATAATACAAATCATTATTGAAGAAGGTGTGAAAATTGTTTTTACTTCTGCCGGAAACCCAAAAACATGGACAAAACATTTAAAAGATAATGGCATAAAAGTTGTTCATGTTGTTAGTAGTGCTAAATTTGCCATGAAAGCACAAGATGCTGGAGTTGATGCTGTTGTAGCAGAAGGTTTTGAAGCTGGTGGACACAATGGTAGAGATGAAACAACAACGTTGACTTTAATTCCAATAGTAAGAGAAAATATTAATATTCCGTTAATTGCTGCTGGTGGAATTGCCACTGGTAGAGGAATGATGGCTGCAATGATTTTAGGAGCAGATGGAGTTCAAATGGGAACACGATTTGTTGCATCAACTGAATCAAGTGCTCATGCAGATTTTAAAACTACAGTTGTTAATGCAAATGAGGGTGATACACAATTGACTTTAAAAGAATTAGCACCAGTTAGATTAGTTAAGAATAAATTTTATAATGATGTACAAGAATTATATACAAAATGCCCTTCAAAAGAAGATTTAGAAGCCTTATTAGGTAAACGTAGAGCAAAAAGAGGTATGTTTGAAGGAGATTTAATTGAAGGTGAATTAGAAATTGGACAAATTTCAGGTTTAATTCATGATATTTTACCCGTTCAAACAATTATAGATAATGTGATTAAGGAATTTAATCAAGCCCAAAAAGAAACACAACAATTTCAATTTTAATAAAAATGAGCAAAAAGCTTAAAATAGTAGTATTCGTTTTATTTATTGGTTTATCATCTTATAGCCAACAATTTTTATTTAAAACAACAAGCCTTTCAGTTACTGAAATGAATAGTAAGGGAAAATGGACAGATTGGACAAAACCAGTAAAGTCTGAAATGATTATTAAAATTGATGGAGTAAGTCATAGAGTAGTGGTGTATTCTGAAGAAATTCAACTGTTCAATATAGTCAAATACAATGAAGTAAAGAAAACAGAAACCGACATTTTATCTTCTTATAATTGTGTTGATAATAACGGAATAGAATGTGTTGTTTCAGTTTATACTAGGCTAAACCAAAATAACAGAAAACAACTTTACATTACTTACGACGATATGATAATTGAATACAATATTGAAATTGAAAAGTAATAGTTTGCGTAAGAATTATTTAGTATCTATTTATTGCGATTAATTCACTATTTATTAGCTGTTTAGCGTCTTTTGTCGAATTTTATTAACACTTAGTCAGATTTGTCAATAACTTATATTTGTTTTTATTTTATATCGCTATATTGCGATGTACATATTAAAAACAAGCAATATGGGATTAACTAAACGTGTTGGTTTTAAGGAAGATATAAATAATATTGCAGAAGTATTTAAAGCATTAGGTCATCCTGCAAGAATTCAAATTATGAATATACTATTGAGTAAGAAATCTTGCTCTTGTGGAAATATTGTTGAAATTTTACCATTGGCTCAATCCACAGTTTCAAATCATTTGCTTGAACTTAAAAAAGCAAACCTAATTAATATTACTTTTTCAGGTAAAAGTTCTATTTATTCGGTGGAAAAAGATAAACTCAACGTTTTAAATCAGTTTATAAGTAATTATATTGATAATCTTGGGTCAGATACCTTTAAAAAGAAATCTACACATAAAACAATTCCTATTTCTGAAAATGTGGAAGAAATAATTTCCCTAACTACGAAGAAAAAATTAACTTCTAATTTAAAACAATTTAATTATACGTTTCCACATAAGAAATAATAGACTGCAACATCTAAACATTAATCCTATTTTTTGAATAGGATTTTTTTTTGAAATATATAAAACAGTAATACGTAATTTTAAGAATTTCATCACATTCAAATCATATCTATTCCTTATTTTTGTGATTCAATAAAAATAAAGATGAAAAAATTAATAATTGCAATTACACTTTTAACTTCAATACTTGCAAGTGCTCAAGACAAACCTAAATTAGTAGTTGGAATCGTTGTAGATCAAATGAAACATGAATATTTAAATCGTTTTTCAAGTGATTTTTCTGAAAATGGTTTTAAAAGATTAAGTAATAATGGATATTCATTTCAAAATACTCATTATAATTATATGCCAACCTATACAGCTCCAGGGCATGCAGCAATTTACACAGGAACAACTCCTTCAGTAAACGGAATTGTGGGTAACGATTGGTTCAATAAAGCTACCGGAAAAGAAATGTATTGTACAGACGATAATTCTGTTTCAACTATTGGTAATGGAGTAGAAAGCGAAGGAAAAATGTCTCCAAAAAACCTACAAAGCACTACAATTACGGATGAATTAAAGTTAGCAACCAATTTCAAAGGAAAAGTTATTGGAATGAGTTTAAAAGATAGAGGAGCAATTCTACCAGCTGGACATTTTGCTGATTGGGCTTTTTGGTACAGCAAAACGGGTTCTTTTATTTCAAGTACTTTTTATGGTGAAAATTTACCAAATTGGGTAACAGATTTTAATAATGAAAAACATTATGAAACTTATGTTCAAAAAGGTTGGGAATTATTAAAACCAAAAGAAACTTACAACGAAAGTCTTACAGATAATAATCCTTATGAAGGAAAATTATATAAGAAAACACCGTTTTTTCCATACAATTTAAAGGATATGTATGAAAATAATGATGCAGGTGTTTTAAGAGCAACACCTTTTGGTAATAATTTATTGGCTGATTTTGCTAAAAAAGCCATTGAAAAAGAAGTTTTAGGTAAAGATGAAATTACGGACTTTTTAACGGTTAGTTTTTCTTCAACAGATTATATTGGACACATTCTGGGACCACGTTCTATAGAATTACAAGACACATATTTGCGTTTAGATGAAACTATAGCTGACTTCTTAAACTATTTAGACAAAACCGTTGGAAAAGGTAATTACTTGGTATTCTTAACTGCAGATCACGCTGGTGCAGAAAATGTTACCTATTTAAAAGACAATAAATATGACGTTACAAATACAAATTCAAAAACATTACGAAACGATTTAGAAGCTTTTTCTAAAACAACTTATGGTGATGATTTAATTTTAGATTATTCAAATTCTAATGTGTTTTTTAAGAAAGATATCATTAAATCTAAAGGATTGAATTTAAATGAAGTAAAACAAACTTTCAAAGATTATCTTCAGACTCAAAAATTTGTAAAAAGAGTTTATACAGAAGATGAAATCTTGGCTTCATCTGGAAGTGATTATTACTTAAAGTTAATTGCAAATGGATTTGATCCAGTTCAAAATGGAGAACTTGTAATCCTTGAAAAACCAGGATATTTAGAATATTCTTCAACAGGAACAACACATGGAAGTCCTTATACTTATGACACACATGTTCCTTTATTGTTTTACGGTTGGCATATCAAAAAAGGAGAATCATTTGATAGAAAAGAAATCACACAAATTGCTCCAACATTGTCTCAATTGTTAAAAATAACTTATCCAAACGGAACTGAAGCTGAGTTGTTACAAGAGATTTTGAATAAGTAATTAGTTAAATAAATTAAACGTTCACTTTTGTCAAGCTGAACTTGATTAAGCTTCTAAATAATCACAAATTAGCACTAATAAATCTGTGCTAATTTGTGAAATTTGTGTAAAATATTAAATAATTGACTTTGAGTTCCTCTATGAAAAACTCAGTGCAACTAATTTAAAAACTAATCTCAACCTGATTTCTCAAAATATCTTCAAACGTTTCTCTTTGTCTAATTAAATGTCCTTTTCCATTCAACCATAAAACTTCAGCAGGTTTTACTCTAGAATTATAGTTAGAAGCCATTGAAAAACAATAAGCACCAGCATTTCTAAAGCACAAAATATCACCTTCAGTTATTTCGGCAATTCTTCTGTTATTGGCAAACGTATCTGTTTCACAAATATAACCAACAATAGAGTAGAAGCGTTCTTTTCCTTTTGGATTAGTAATATTTTCAATATGATGTTGCGAACCATATAACATAGGACGAATTAAATGATTAAAACCAGAATCAATTCCAGCAAAAACAGTCGAAGTTGTTTGTTTTACAACATTCACTTTCGCTAAAAAGAAACCAGCTTCACTCACTAAAAATTTTCCTGGTTCGAAGGCTAATGTCAATTCACGACCATATTCTTTTTCGAAAGCTAAAAATCTTTTTGTTAATTTTTTTCCGAATTCTTCTACATCAGTTTCAATATCATCTTTTTTGTATGGTACCTTAAAACCACTTCCAAAATCAATAAAATCTAATTCTTTGAAATGTTTTGCAGTGTCAAATAAAATTTCAGCAGCATACAAAAACACACCAACATCCAAAATATCAGAACCCGTATGCATGTGAATTCCGTTAATATGCATTTTCGTGTTTTCAACAATTCGCAACAAATGAGGCAACTGATGAATCGATATTCCGAATTTACTATCAATATGACCTACAGAAATATTTGCATTTCCACCAGCCATAACATGTGGATTTATACGAATGCAAACTGGAGTTTTAGGGTGTTTTGTACCAAACTGTTCTAAAATAGAAAGGTTATCAATATTAATTTGAACCCCTAATAAAGCAACTTTTTCAATTTCTTCCATAGAAACTCCATTTGGTGTATAAATAATATCTGATGGATCAAAACCAGCATGAAGTCCTAGTTTAACTTCTTGAATAGAAACCGTATCTAAACAAGAACCTAAACTTTTTAAATAACGTAAAATAGACACATTAGACAAAGCTTTTACAGCATAATGCACTCTAAAACGCTCTACTTTGTTGAAAGCCTTTGTTAAGCGTTTATATTGAGCTTCAATCTTTTCCGCATCATAAACATATAAAGGACTATCAAATTCTTTGGCCAACTGAACTAAATCTTGTGTTTTCATTTTTTCTATTTAAAGGTGCAAATTTATTATTAATTACTTGTATTTTTAATAATTAAACAAAATATAACATAATACAACAAATTGTTAAATATATAACAATTAGGTGTTGTTGTGAAAAATGAACATCACTTTAGTTAAAATAAAAAATAAAATAGTTAGTGAGTTACAGAATAGTTTGTTATTTTTGTGGCACTTTTAAAACAAGATAAACGCATCACAATTATGAATTTACACGAATATCAAGGTAAAGAAATATTAGCGAGTCACGGTGTTCGCATCCAAAGAGGTTATATAGCTAACAATCCTGAAGAGGCTGTTGCTAAAGCTAAACAGTTAACCGCTGAAACTGGAACAGGATGGCACGTTATAAAGGCTCAAATCCATGCTGGAGGTAGAGGAAAAGGTGGAGGAGTTAAATTGGCTAAGAATTTAGATCAAGTTGCAGAAATTGCAGGTCAAATTATTGGTATGGATTTAATTACACCACAAACACCACCACAAGGAAAGAGAGTACACAAAATTTTAGTAGCTGAAGATGTATATTATCCTGGTGAAACTGAAACTTCTGAATTTTACATGTCAGTCCTTTTAAACAGAGGAACTGCAAGAAATATGATTATGTATTCTACTGAAGGTGGAATGGATATTGAAGAAGTTGCAGAACACACACCACATTTAATCTTTACAGAAGAAATTGATCCTGCTGTTGGACTACAAGGTTTTCAAGCAAGAAGAATTGCTTTTAACTTAGGGTTAAGTGGAAATGCATTCAAAGAAATGACAAAATTTGTTGTTTCGTTATATAACGCTTACATAGCATCTGATGCTTCAATGTTTGAAATCAATCCAGTATTGAAAACTTCAGACAATAAAATTATGGCAGTTGATGCTAAAGTAAATATTGATGATAACGCTTTGTACAGACAAACAGCTATTGCTGAAATGCGTGACATTAGAGAAGAAAATCCTATTGAAGTTGAAGCAAAAGAAGTTGGATTAAACTATGTTGATCTTGACGGAACAGTTGGATGTATGGTAAACGGTGCTGGATTAGCAATGGCTACTATGGATTTAATTAAATATGCAGGTTTCGAACCAGCTAACTTCTTAGATGTTGGTGGAACAGCTGATGCAAAAAGAGTTGAAACAGCTTTTAGAATCATCTTAAAAGATCCAAACGTAAAAGCAATTTTAATCAATATTTTTGGTGGAATTGTTCGTTGTGATAGAGTTGCACAAGGAGTTGTTGATGCTTACAAAAACATGGGTGACGCTATTAAAGTGCCAATCATTGTAAGATTACAAGGTACAAATGCAGAAATTGCTAAAGAATTAATCGATAATTCTGGAATGCCAATTTTATCTGCTGTACAATTCCAAGAAGCAGCTGACCAAGTTAAAGCAGCGCTTTCTTAATTAGAAATAAAAGTTTTATTTATATGAAATCCCAAGTTTAGGCTTGGGATTTTTTTTTGAAGAATTTGCACTTAATCAATTGATATTTCTCTAGTAAAAAGATTTATATATTTTATAAATTTAATTTCTTGGTAATCTTCTTCGGTACTAATTCCACTAATTAAATAGTTGTTTCCATTTTTACTTATAGAATAGATAGAATAGATAGAATAGTTATGAAAAGAACTTTTGTTTTTAAAATTAAAATATCGATCATCATTTTTATGCCAATTTAAGGTTAAACCTGAGTTTAAATTTAGATTTGCAATCCATTGTTTTTCGGATGAATTACCTACTAATAAAAGGTTGTTTGAGTCTAATATTATAAAATCATTTATTTCATAACTTGTAATGTAATCTTTTTCAAAATCTTCTTTTGTAGTTGGAATTGCTGATGAAGTTGTTCTGATAGACTTTTCATAATCAAGATTTCTTGGCAAATTATATTCAGTTTTAGTAATAACATTTAATTCTTTATCAAATTTTGTATATATTAATTTATCTTTTAAATTATTAAAGTGTCCAATTGTAATTAAGTATTCATTATCAGATTTTATTTTCTTGATTTTATAGGATATTTGAATTTCTTTACTTTTTTTTCCGTTCAATTTTGAACTGTAAATAAAAGTATTTGATTTTGAATAATCAAAAGCTAAAATATAGATTTTATCATCAAAAAGTATTATTTCTTTTGGTGAAATAAAGGAGTTTTTGTCTTTAACATTTTGATTGAATTTATTTTTCCATAAAACTATCCCTTTTTCATTAATGGCTAATTGGAAAATTTGTTTTGAATGAAAAAAGTGTCCAACTAAATATATAGTGTTACTTGAATCAGAAACTAAAGCATCAATAGTTTGATATTCCTTATTAAAAATAGATTTAAAATCTTTTTCCCATTTTAAAACTCCAAAAGAATCAAAACAACTTATTTTGTTTTTACAACTCAATATAATATTATCATTACTATCTATAATTATCCTTTGTCTTGAGCAAGTTGCTAACTTTTTTTGCCATTCTATTAATACATTTTTATTAATTTTTAAAAATGTTCCATTCTGTGTAAGTATTGCTCTGTCATTATTTGAAAATTCAGCAATTTCAATAGGAGGGTTTAAAGTTGAATAGTTTGTTGTATTATGTGTATAAGAATCAATGTTTAAATTCCATGATTCATTAATTTGAGAATGTATATTCAGGGTTATAAAAAAGAGTAATAAATACGAGATGTTTTTCATTTATATGCCTTAAATAATACATATTTCAGTATTTGGTTTAATTTTTTGATTTAATGCATGTGTAAAAACAACTTTTCAGGACACATAACTTTCTAGTTCCATTATTGCTTTTTCATTTTCTAATTCACTAATTAGTTCTTGATTCCTTTTACCAAAGAGTATATCAAAAAATTTTATAAACATTTAGTTTGATTTATAAAGTAAATATATAAAATTTCAAACTGCATTCAAGCATAAAACAATTTTGTATATTGAATTATATAATTTTATCTTCGCATCCGCGTTATAAACGTTGACACAACATTTGCTATGTTAAAGAATTGCCTTATTATATGTTTCATTTTCCTTTCGACCGTTTCATTTGGTCAAATAGGTGGTAAATATGTGTATCAATTTTTAAATCTAGCACAATCTCCAAGACAAGCTGCTTTAGGTGGAAAAACGGTTACTGTGGTTGATTATGATGTTAATCAAGCCTTTTATAACCCTGCAACTATCAATCCTGAAATGGACAATCGTTTGTCAGCCAATTACGGAAATTATTTTGGAGAAGTTACTTATGGAACAGCTGCATACGCTTATACATATGACAGACGTGTTCAAACCTTTCATGCTGGTGTAAATTACATCAATTACGGAAACTTTGAAGGTAGAGATGAATTAGGAAATATCACTGGTCAGTTTACTGGAAGCGAAATTGCGTTGTCTTTTGGTTATGCTCAAAATATTCCTTGGACTGATTTTTATGTTGGAGCTAATGCAAAGTTGATTTCTTCAAGTTTAGAAACATATAGTTCGTTTGGTGTTGCTGCAGATTTTGGAGTTTTATATATAGATGAACCTAATGATATAAATTATGGTTTAGCGATTCGCAACGTTGGTTATCAAATCAAACCTTTTGCAGATACAAACGAAAAATTACCTTTAGCCATAGATTTTGGAGTTTCACAATTAATGGAAAATGTACCTATTCGTTGGCATTTTACAATGGAAAATTTACAACAATGGCAAATTGCATTTTCAAATCCAAATAGAGCAGAAGGTTCGCTTGACGGTTCTGTGCAAGAGGAGAAAGTTTCGTTTTTAAATAATGCAATGCGTCATATGATAATGGGAGCTGAGTTGTTTCCAGATAAAGGATTCAGTATTCGTTTGGGATATAATTTTAGAAGAGCCGAAGAATTACGAATAGTAGACCAACGAAATTTTTCTGGAATTTCAGCTGGTTTTGGAATTCGATTTGGAAAAGTTAGATTTGATTATTCTTATTCAAGATATACTGTAGCTGCAAATACGAGCTTATTTGGAATGATGATTAATTTACAATAAAATATATTTAAGAGTTTGAAAAAAATTACAATTGCAATAGACGGATTTTCGTCAACCGGAAAAAGTACTTTGGCTAAACAATTAGCTAAACATTTAGGTTATGTATATGTAGACACTGGTGCTATGTATCGTGCCGTGACTTTTTATGCAATGCAAAAGGATTATGTTTCAGAAGATCATTTAAATAAAGAAGCACTTGTTAAGGATTTGCCGAATATAAATTTACAATTTCATTTCAATGAAGCTTTAGGTTTTGCTGAAATGTATGTCAACGGAACAAATGTTGAAAATGAAATCAGAACACTTGATGTTTCACGTTGTGTGAGTCAAGTCGCGGAAGTTTCAGAAGTCAGAACAAAATTAGTGGCTTCTCAACAAGAAATGGGAAAAAACAAAGCCATTGTAATGGATGGAAGAGATATTGGAACCGTAGTTTTTCCGGATGCTGAATTGAAAGTTTTTATGAATTCAAGTTCACAAACGCGTGCCGAAAGACGTTATAATGAATTAATCGAAAAAGGACAACACGTTACTTACGAAGAAGTTTTAGAAAACGTACAAGAACGCGATTATATTGATACACATAGAGAAGATTCTCCTTTAGTAAAAGCAGATGATGCCATTGAAATCAATAACTCTACTTTAAACAAAGAAGAACAATTTGATTTGGTTTTGAAAATGGTGGAAGAGAGGGTTTGATAATTTATTATGAAATTTTACCAATTATTTTCACAAGGACATTCTTCTATATATAATGTCTTGTAAAAATTAAAAAAATCAAAGACAGCTTTAAATGTCTCTTCATATTTGAATTTTAATAATTTTTTTAATATTTCAACTTGTAACTTTCCTGTTTTATCTGATTTAGTATGAATTATTTCATTTCTTATACTTCTAAGATTATGAATATGTATATTTGATGGTGTAGGTTTTGAAAAGAAATTTTTATTTAATGCATTTGGTAATACTTTAGTTATTTTATCATTAAATGAAATTGAATATTGAATTTGTGATTTATTATAAATTTCAGTTTTTCTATCATTAACTATTTTGTATTCATAGTTTTCTGGTATTATGTCATTTATAAAGCACTCTATCGAAGTGAATAAACATATTAAACATGTAGTAGCTGCACCATAAAAATCATAAGCAGAAGTACTACTAACTTCATTTTGTTGATTTAAATTTGAAAGAAGCTCTAGTAGTTCATTCTTTAATTTTATCCTGTCTAAATTTAATTTATAGGCAAAATCAAAATTCACTAATGCAAAATCAGGAACAGGTATAATAGTATGTTTGCCATTGTTATTATAGATGAAGCTAAAAAATTTTTCATTCAAATCTGTTTCAATTATTGTGAAATTGTTTTTTGCTTTACTTTTTAGAAAACCCTCGTCTAAACCTTCTTTTGTGACGAAATTCATATTATTTTGTAGGGTTTCATGATTTTTCAAATATTCATGAAAGAGAAATTTTCTTTTTATATGTTTCATCAATTTAATTATGTCTTATTTAAAGGGTTTTTTGTTTAACTAAAATTATTTTGAATAAGTAACTGTAAATATAAAACATTTCTCAAAATTCCACCCATTAATTTTCTCAACAAACCCATTGTTATTTGAGAAAAAATAATTACTTTTGCAAACCTTTTGGTAGAGATGAGTTTCCATTGGGTATCAATAATTTACAAAAATCACTTCTGCTGTTTTTAACTACATAAGAAACTCAATAGAAACACAGAATACAAATTTATTATCAGCATGTCTGAAACAACAAAAACACAAGAACAGTTTTTAGCAGATTTTAACTGGCACAATTATTCTGAAGGAATAGATGTCGTAGATCAAAAAAACTTACAAGAATTCGAAGATTTAGTAGCTAAAACGTTCATCGATACAAAAGATGACGAAGTAGTTGACGGAATTGTAGTTAGAATCACAGATAGAGACGCTATCGTTGATATCAACGCTAAATCGGAAGGTGTTATTTCATTAAACGAATTTCGTTACAACCCAGGATTAAAAGTTGGGGACAAAGTAGAAGTATTAATTGATATCCGTGAGGACAAAACAGGTCAGTTAGTATTATCTCACAGAAAAGCAAGAACTATCAAAGCATGGGATAGAGTTATCTCTGCTAACGAAACTGGAGAAATTGTTAACGGTTTTGTTAAATGTAGAACTAAAGGTGGTATGATTGTAGATGTTTTCGGAATTGAAGCATTCTTACCAGGTTCTCAAATTGATGTTAAGCCAATCCGTGACTACGATCAATATGTAAACAAAACTATGGAATTTAAAGTTGTGAAAATTAATCACGAATTTAAAAACGTAGTTGTTTCTCACAAAGCGCTTATCGAAGCAGATATTGAGATTCAGAAAAAAGAAATCATCGGTCAATTAGAAAAAGGACAAGTATTAGAAGGTGTTGTTAAAAACATTACTTCTTATGGTGTGTTTATTGACTTAGGTGGAGTAGATGGATTAATTCACATTACTGACCTTTCTTGGTCTAGAATTAACCACCCATCTGAAGTTCTTGAATTAGATCAAAAATTAAACGTTGTAATCCTTGATTTCGATGATGAGAAAACAAGAATTCAATTAGGATTAAAACAATTAAACGCTCATCCTTGGGATGCTTTAGGTGCTGATTTAGCTATCGGTGATAAAGTTAAAGGTAAAGTTGTTGTTATTGCTGATTATGGAGCATTCGTAGAAGTTGCTGAAGGAGTTGAAGGACTTATTCACGTTTCTGAAATGTCTTGGTCAACACATTTACGTTCAGCACAAGATTTCATGAAAATCGGTGATGAAGTAGAAGCAGTTGTTTTAACTTTAGATAGAGATGACCGTAAAATGTCATTAGGTATCAAACAATTATCGCAAGATCCTTGGACTGATATTACTACTAAATTCCCAGTTGGTTCAACGCACACAGGTATTGTAAGAAACTTTACAAACTTTGGTGTATTTGTTGAATTAGAAGAAGGAATTGACGGTTTAGTATATATCTCTGATTTATCTTGGACTAAGAAAATCAAACATCCATCAGAATTTGTAAATGTTGGTGATAACTTAGAAGTAATTGTATTAGAATTAGATGTTGACGGACGTAAATTATCTTTAGGTCACAAACAAACTACTGCTAATCCTTGGGATAAATATGAAGATGCTTTCGCTGTAGGAACTATCCACAACGGTGAAATTGCTGAAATCGTAGACAAAGGTGCTACAGTTGAATTTGGAGAAGATATCGTTGCTTTCATTCCTACTCGTCACCTTGAAAAAGAAGATGGTAAGAAATTGAAAAAAGGAGATACTGCTGATTTCAAAGTTATCGAATTTAATAAAGAATTTAAAAGAGTAGTTGCTTCACATACTGCAATTTTCCGTGAGGAAGAAGAAAAGCATGTAAAAGCTGCTGTTGAATCAAATTCATCAAATAACAATGCTGAGAAATCTACTTTAGGTGATATCGATGCATTAGCAGAATTAAAAGCTGCAATGGAGAAAAAAGAAGGAAAATAATTTTTCTTTTACTTTATATATTCAAAAGCCCTAATTTTTTAGGGCTTTTGTTTTTTTAGATGTATTTTTGCAAAAAAAAAATAACAATGAGTTTACGTTATAGAATGGCATTTTATTTATTCGGATTAATGATCGGAATCGTATTCGTATATTTCTTTATGACTAAAAAAGCAGAAGCAAGTGGAGTTACTTTTTGTTATCTACCAAATTGTAGGGTTTTAAAAGATCTTCGCTCTAAACCTCTTAAAATAGGGGATGAAGCAAATAAGAAATTCGATGAAAAATGGGTGACATTAGACGATATAAAAATGAGTTTGGAACATGGAGATGTAGATTTTTCTGAAAGTAACAAGCCCTTTGAAAACGGAAAATTATATATCATTGAAGGAAAAACAATTGCAGATCAGGATATTATCATAGAAATGATTAGTTATGATAATAAAGTTGTTTTAAAAGATATTAAAAAAGAATAAATTTTAGTAAAAAACACTTGTAAAAAGTAAATTCTAGTGTATATTTGTACTCGCAATACAGAACAAGTATAGCAAATTAAAATAGGGCGATTAGCTCAGCTGGTTCAGAGCACCTCGTTTACACCGAGGGGGTCGGGGGTTCGAACCCCTCATCGCCCACAAAAAAAAATCCACTTTTTAAAGTGGATTTTTTTATTTTATATCAATTCAATTATCTTATTCTATACAATGTAAATAATCCATAAAATAAGTAGAAGGAGTAGAAGTAATATTTAATAATTCTGAATTCATTTTGTTTTTTAAAGCAATATCTTTCTTTTCACCAACATAGCTTATTCGCATTAAAGCAATAGGAGATTTTTTTAACTCTTCATAATTATCTTTTAAAAACAAAAAATAGTTAGTTAAAACTTTAATATTACTTTTCGTTTCTGCATCATAGCTTAATGAACTACAGTTTTCTTGACTTGAATTGATTAATGTAACGAATTTCCCGTTTTCTAATTGAAAAATTATTTTTGAATTTTTATCAAAACACAAGGCAGAAATAAACTCTGTACTTTTTTGAATCTGTTGTAAACCAAGCATTGGAACACCTTCTGAATTTAATAACGAAAAGAAAACCATTTCTTTACTGTTTCCAAATACTCTTTCATGTATTAAAACTTCAACTGTTTTCTTTATGTAGGTTGAATCTGTTTTTTCTTCAAAATCAATTTTACAATCTTTTTTTTGGGCAAAAGAAAATGTTGTAGTGAATAAAAACAAGATTAAAATATAATTTTTCATAGTTATAATTTTGTACATATAAGTACTATTTTTTCGTTATTGATATTTGTAGTAAAGAAAGCAAATATAGTACCACCATCTTTAATTTTAAACTTTTTTTTGATTTCTTCTACGCTTAAAGGAAAATTTCTAGTAGTGCAATTCATTTTTTGATTTTGAAATTGCTTCATAAATTCCTTTTGAAAAGGTAAAACCTGATTAATTTGAAAACTACGCCCTTGAAAATCTACAACTTCATCTGAAGTAAATAAGTGTGAATGTTGATGTAATTTATCTATTTTATAAAAACTTGATATTGCATTTGTATTTCCAGATTTCATTATAGAGCTGTTAGGCTCATATAAATAAATTTTTGGTAATGAATAGGAAACTGGATATTCTTTTCTATATACAGTTTCAAAATTATTTATTGAATTATTTTCAATGTTTACAGAAGAAATTATAATATCATTTGAATATCCTTTTTCAATTTGCCATAATATTTCTTTAATTTCATTTTTAATAGCAACTATGTGGATTTTCTTGACGAAATTTAATTCATTCAATCCAGAAGTTAAATCTAATATTGGTGCTGTTTTGATGAGAATGTTATTAGAGTACTTAAAATAATTTTCCAATAATTCAGGTACATTTGGCAAACAATCATTTAATAAAAAAACTTTTCCTTTTATATCACTTCTTCTAGATGGATCAATGTAAATCCAATCAAAACAGGTGTTTAATCGTTCTAAAACCGCAAAACTATCATCTTGTAAACAAGTAATATTATTTTGGTTTAAAACAGTGTAATTATGTGAAACGACTTTAGATAAATCTTCATTCATCTCACAATGAAAAACTTTTTTAAAATGTTTGGCAAAATAATAGTCATCAATTCCAAATCCACCTGTGAGATCAATAAGTTTTTCACCATTAATAAGAGATGCTTTATAATTGGCTGTAATTTCAGAAGAAGTTTGTTCTATTGAAATTTTAGCAGGATAAACGATATTCTTAGTGTTAAACCAAGTGGGTAATTTATCTTTAGCTTTGTTTTTAGCAATGATTTGATTGATTAATTCTGGATAATCAATTTTTGGAAATGGGTTTTTCTTTAAAGCTAATTCAGAAATATTTACATCTAAATTACTTTGTATAAATGCCTGAATTTCTTCTGATAATAAAGTTGAAAAATCCAAAATTAATGACTTTTAGTTATCAATTTTATAAAAGTATTTTCTGGAAAAAATTCCTTTGCTATTACTTTTAAAACTGTGTAAGATGGAATTGCTACAATCATACCAATAATTCCAAATAATGAACCAATGATTAATATGATTAAGAATATTTCTAAAGGATGTGAATTAGTGCTTTTAGAAAAAATAAGAGGTTGACTAAACATATTATCTATGAATTGAACAATCATAAAACCAATAATTACATAAATCGTTGTTGGAACTATTTCAGAGGAAAAATCGGCATTCAAATTACTAATCATAGTCAGAATTGCGGCAAACATAACTCCGATAAGTGGTCCAACATAAGGAATGATGTTTAAAACAGCACATAATAAAGCAATAATAAACGCATTGTCTACACCAAAAATTAAAAGAACAATATAGTACAAGATAAAAACTATAAATAATTGCAACATTAGTCCAATAAAATAGCGTGATAATAACTCATTACTTTTTCTAACTGAAGTAATAATTTTTTCTTTTTTTGAAGAAGGTAATAGACTTTTAAAACTTTCGAAATAATATGCTTTTCCTTTTAATAAAAAGAAGGAAATAAATAAAACGGAAATTAATCCAACACTAAAGTTTCCTACAATATTTATTAAACTATTTACAAAACTTGGAATAATATTAAAATCAATACTTTTTAATAAAGAAGAGCTATCTAATAAACTTGAAAGATTGACATTGTAATTAGAAAGGTACTCTGTTAATTGATTTAAAACAATAACATAATTTTGTTTTAAAGAATTAATATCTAATAAAGAAAGTTTATCAACTTGATTGATAATTAAAGGTACAAAAAGCAATACAAATCCTGTTATTAACAATAAAAAAAGGAGTAGAGTTGTGGCAACGGCTAATGTGTTTTTGAACTTTAATTTTGTTTTTAAAAACTTTACTAATGGAGAAGCAATCAGTGAAAAAATTACTGAAACTATTAAGTAAACAATTACAGTAGAAATTTTATAGAGTATAAAAAGACATAAAGCAATAAGAACCAAAATTCCAACTGCTCTCAATATCCCGTTTGCTAGTAATTTTGGAGTCATACGGCTAAAGTAAAAAAAAAACTCGTTATAAAATAACGAGTTTTTAAATTTTATTTTAATCTTATACTAATTAAGGCTGAGCAAATGTATTTCTAGCTCCACCAGAAGCAAAAATAGTTAACATTCTGCTTTTTTGGTCATTTGAAAACATATACATACATGCATCATCAGTATAATCCATATAGTTCATTGTCATTTCTATTGGTGTTCCTGAACACGTTGAGTAATGAGGAAAAGATGGACAACCGTAGTTTGCTGTATTATGAGAAGGAGTATCATTTACTAAATCACTTCCACAAGTTGCATCACCCCAAATGTGTCTTAAGTTCATCCAGTGACCAACTTCATGAGTTGCAGTTCTACCTAAATTAAAAGGAGCAGAAGCAGATCCATTTGTTCCCATTGCATTATTATCAATAACAACACCATCTGTTGCAGAAGAACCACCAGGAAACTGAGCATAGCCTAAAAT
Organism: uncultured Flavobacterium sp.; assembly: GCF_963975515.1. GTDB lineage: Bacteria > Bacteroidota > Bacteroidia > Flavobacteriales > Flavobacteriaceae > Flavobacterium. The sequence continues at coordinate 244,563 of NZ_CAXBGY010000001.1, read as the reverse complement.
TCCACCACTCATATTACAAACCCAAAGGTTTAATTTTGTAGTTGGACTAGTAGGAGCAATTCCACCTTTATTTGATTTTTTCATTGAATCATCTGTTCTCCAAGAAGACTTAGTTGTACTTTTTCTAACAACAGCATCTAAAACGAAAGTTATACCAACGTTTGCTTTAACTCCAGTAAATGCAGAAGGAACATTATTAAAGTCTGAATTTGTAGCATTAAAATCTTTATTCAATACATCAATTTGTGATTGAATTTGAGCTAATGAAATATTCTCAGCAGTTGTTTTGTATAAAACATTAACAACAACAGGAATTTCAATTTTACCATTTACTAATCTACCTTCCTTTATAGCTAATTCTGTAAATGATTCAATTTCATTCATTCTGTTGGCTAATTTTGGGTCTTCGTTTAATTTGTTCAAAAGAACATCATGTGAGGCACAACCTCTGTGAGCAACTTCGTTAGTTGCTGAAACTAAATCAGTAGAATCATTTTCTGCACAAGAAAACAATAACATCAATAAAGATGCTGATAAAATTAATTTTTTCATATAATATAATTTGGCTTGTTAATATGATACAATTTTAGTCAAAAAATTAATACAAAAACAAAAAGTTAATAAATATAATAAGAAATGTTTAAAATATACGGTAAAACCGTATAGTATTATTAATTTCTAAAGACATAATTAATAATGTTAGCTCCCATTTTAAATGCTTTTTCTCTAACAGAATCGGGGTCATTATGAACTTCTTTGTCTTCCCAACCATCACCTAAATCAGATTCAAATGTGTAAAGTAAAACTAATTTGTTTTCAATAAAAATTCCAAAAGCTTGTGGTTTTTTATTTTCATGTTCATGAATTTTTGGCAAACCATTTGGAAATAAATTTGGTCCTTGAAAAATTTCATGACTAGCAGGTATTTCTTTTAAATCATTATTTGGAAATAATTTTTTTATCTCTTTTCGAATATATTCATCCATACCAAAATTATCATCAATATGTAAAAAGCCACCAGAATTTAAATAATTTCTAAGGTTTTCTACATCATTTGGACTAAAAACAACGTTTCCATGTCCAGTCATATGAACAAATGGGTAAGAGAAAATTTCAGCACTTCCTACTTCAACAGTTGGTACTTTTGTGTTTAATCTTGTGTTGATAGTTTGATTGCAATACTTTGCTAAATTAGGTAAAGAGGTCGGATTTGCATACCAATCGCCACCACCAGCGTATTTAGCTAAAGCAATTTCTTGTGTAAATCCTAAATTCCAAAATAATAAAATCCCAATTAAAACTATTTTTTTCATACTATTAATTTATCAAAGCTACTGTATGACAAGCTACTATTCCAGCAGTTTCTGTTCGCAATCTAGTGTTTCCCAAAGATACAGGAATAAAATTATTTTTCATGGCTAAGGCAATTTCTTTGGTTGAAAAATCCCCTTCGGGTCCAATTAATACCAAAATATTTTGATTAGGTTTAATTCCATTTTTAAAGAAATCTTTTTTATCTTCTTCACAATGAGCAATAAATTTTAAAGAATCTGTTTCTTTAGTAACAAACTCATTAAATGAAATAGGTTCGTTGATTTTTGGTAAATAAAACTGATTAGATTGCTTCATTGCGGCTTGAATTATTTTTTCAGCCCTATCCATTTTAAATGTTTTTCTTTCAGAATGATCACAAAGGATTAGTGATATTTCATCAATTCCAATTTCAGTTGCCTTTTCCAAAAACCATTCTAATCTATCATTCATTTTTGTTGGAGCAATCGCAATATGTAAAGTATATTTTCTTGCCTCAAAATTATCAATTTTAATGATTTTTACTTCACATTTTTTTTCTGATTCTAAGGTGATTTCAGAATGAAATAAATTTCCTTTTCCATTAGTAATATAAATAATATCACCTCCTCTTTTTCTAAGAACTTTTATAATGTGTTTGCTTTCCTCTTTGTCAAATTGAAAGATAGTGTCTGTTGATTTTATTTCAGAATTATAGAATAATTGCATGTATTTAATTTAAAATTTAATTCGAGCTTTAGAAACTATTGAAGCATCACTATAGTTGTTTTCTAGAAAGTTGTAATAACCAACTATACCTATCATTGCAGCGTTGTCAGTAGTGTATTCAAATTTTGGAATGTAGGTTTTCCAACCGTATTTTACTTCTCCTTCTTTAAGAGTTTGTCTGATTCCGGAGTTTGCAGAAACACCACCACCAATGGCAATTTGATTAATACCTGTTTCAGCTACAGCCATTTTTAGCTTATCCATTAAGATGTTTATAATTGTGTGTTGAATAGAAGCACAAATATCGGCTTTATTTTCTTCAATAAAATTTGGGTTTTCTGCTACATTTTTTTGAATGAAATATAAAATCTGTGTTTTTAAGCCACTAAAACTAAAATTCAAACCTTCTACTTTAGGTTTGGTAAATTTATAAGCTTTTGGATTTCCTTCTTTAGCAAATTTATCAATTAATGGCCCACCTGGATAAGGAAAACCTAATACTTTGGCACTTTTATCAAAAGCTTCTCCAACAGCATCATCGGTTGTTTCTCCAATAATTTCTAAATCAAAGAAACTATTGACTTTTACAATTTGTGTATGGCCACCACTAATTGTTAATGCTAAAAATGGAAAAGTAGGTTTGTCAAAACCTTCTTCATCAATAAAATGAGCTAAAATATGTGCTTTCATGTGGTTAACAGCGATCAACGGAATTTCTAAAGCAACACTCATAGATTTAGCAAATGAACCACCAACTAGTAAGGAACCCATCAATCCTGGACCTTGAGTAAATGCTATGCAACTCAGGTCTTCTTTGGTAATTCCAGCTTTTTTTAAGGCTACATCAACAACGGGTACAATGTTTTGTTGATGAGCTCTTGATGCTAATTCTGGTACAACACCACCAAATTCTTGATGAATTGGTTGTCCAGCTACAACATTTGATATAACTTTATCGTTAATTAATACAGCAGCTGATGTATCATCACACGAACTTTCTATGGCTAATGTATATATTGATTTATTTATCATAAAAGAGGCACGAAATTTGTTAATTAGTAAGAATATATTACAAAAATAGTTATTTTTGTTTCACAAAGGTTAGTGTTAATTTTAAAGCACAAATTTAAAACATTTTTTTCGTATCAAAACATTTAAAAAAATAGTACTTCGTTCCCTTTTGGGCTTATTGATTTTGTTACTCGTTTCGGGAGTGCTTTTATCATTGCCTTTTGTGCAAACAAAACTAGGTCAGTATGTTACGGAAGCTTTAAATGAAGAATTTGGCACCAATTTGTCTATTGAAAAAGTTGCAATTAGCCCGTTTGGAAATTTAAAGTTGAAAAACATTGTTGCAAAAGATAAAAAAAATAATAATCTTTTTAAAATTAACAAACTTCAAACGTCAATTCTTCAGGTTGGAAAATTAATAAATAATGGTCATCCCTATTTAAAAAATTTGATAGTAGATGGGTTGCAATTTAACATCATACAATATAAAGGAGATAAAGAAACTAATTTAGATGATTTTATTGCTTCATTTGATGATGGAAGTCCAAGTTCAGGAAAATTTAGAATGTTTGTTAATAATATGAAAATTAGCAATAGTTCGTTTTCCTATACAGATTATAATTTAGAAACGCCAAAACTACTTTACTTTACAAACTTAAATGGAGAACTTGATCAATTTGCAATTAAAGGGAGTAATGTCACAACTTCAATTAAGTCATTAGCATTCAAAGACCATAGAGGCGTTGAAATTACTAACTTAGTTTCAAAGTTTACTTATAGTAAGACAAATATAATTTTAGACACATTAGCTTTAAAAACTGTAAATTCTAATTTTGAGGGCAATGTAAAGTTGTTATATAAAAGAGAAGATTTTAAAGATTTTAACAACAAAGTAGTTTTTGATGTTCAAATTGATAAAGCAACGATTTCAACCAATGATTTAAATTATTTTTATAATGAATTTGGTCCAAATAACACTTTTTATGTGGATACACATTTAAAAGGAACGCTGAATAACTTCACAACGAACAACTTAAGTTTAGTAGATAAATACGGTTCAGAAATTAAAGGAAATGTAACTTTTAAAAACTTATTGACTAAAAAAGAAAAAGAATTTGAAATTTCTGGAAATTTTAATAAAATATATTCTAGATATGATGATATAAAAACGCTGATGCCAAGAATGTTAGGAGAAAGATTACCTTCATCTTTAGCACTTTTAGGTAGTTTTGATATAAACGGAACGATGGATTTAACTTATAATGATATTGATGCAGATGTTATAATGTTATCAGAATTAGGCTATTTAAAATCAAAATTATACATCAATAATTTAAATAATATCGACAAAGCTGAATATAATGGTAATATTGTTTTAAATAGATTTGATATTGGAACCTTAATTGGTGATAATACAATAGGTAAAACAACACTAAACCTAGATGTTGACGGAAAAGGATTTACAAAAGAATATTTAGATACTAAGGTTATTGGTTATGTAGAATCACTTACTTATGATGGTTATACCTATCAAAAAATTGAAATTGATGGTAAATTAAAAATGCCTTATTTTCAAGGATATTTTAACAGTAATGATAAAAATCTAAAAATGGATTTTAATGGTATTGTTGATTTAAGTTCAAAATCTAAAAACTATAACTTTAAAGCTAATATTGATTATGCAAACCTAAGAGCGTTAAATATTTATACAAAAGATAGTATATCAATTATAAAAGGACTAGTGGATATAAATGCTACAGGAAATTCTATTGATGAAGTTTATGGAACAATCAACCTAAAGAATCTATACTATCAAAATAATAATGATTTTTACTTTTTTGATGATTTTATTTTAGAATCAACCTTTGACGCAGATAGAGAGAGAACTATTACAGTTGAATCACCAGATATTGTTAGCGGAAAAGTAGTTGGTAAGTTCAAATTCAATCAATTACAAAAATTATTAGAAAACGCTGCAGGAAGTTTATATGCTAATTATTCTCCTAATAAACTATTGCCAAATCAGTATATGACTTTTGATTTTACGATTTACAATAAAATAATTGGAGCCATTTTGCCAAATGTTGAAGTTGGAGAAAACACTAGAGTTAAGGGTAAAATCATTTCAGATGAAGAATTTTTTACACTTGATTTTAAATCTCCTTCTGTGTCAATTGATAAGAATAAATTTAGTGGAATTACGATTGATATTGATAATAAAAACCCATTATATAATGCTTATATTTCATTAGATAGTTTGCATACTGATTTCTATGATATCTCCGAATTTAATCTAATTAATATAACTCAAAATGATACTTTATTCTTTAGAACAGAATTTAAAGGAGGAAAAGAGAAAGAAGATAATTACGATTTGAATCTATATCACACAATCAATCAAGATAAAAACTCAGTAATTGGTTTTAAAAACTCTCAAATAAACTTTAAAAATAGTCTTTGGTATATAAATGAAGGTGAAGATTCAAAAAACAAAATTGTTTTTGATAAAAAGTTAGAAAATTTTGATTTTCAAAAGCTATTGTTTTCAAACAATGATGAATCTTTTTCATTTGAAGGTGTTATAAAAGGAAAAGATTATAAAGATTTAAATCTTAAATTTAATAATGTTGACCTAGACAAAGTCACACCAGCTCTAAATAACCTTACGTTTGCTGGTAGAATGAATGGAATAATTGATTTTAAACAAGATAAGGATGTTTATAAGCCTATTTCTGATGTTAGAATAGACAGTTTGCAAATTAATGATTATGATGTTGGAGATTTAAAACTTCAAATAACAAGTGATGAATATTTTAGAAAATTTAATGTAAACTCAACGATTATTAGAGATGATTTTGAAAGTTTTTATACCAAAGGAACCATAGAAATTATCAATAAAGAGGCCTTACTTTCTTTAGATACAAAGTTTGAAGATTTCGATATAAAACCACTTGGACCATTATTGAGTAGTGTTTTTTCAGACATGAGAGGTTTAGCAACAGGAAGAGCAAGTGTTACAGGAAAAGCTAATGATCCAGAAATCGATGGAATTATTTATTTAGATAATGCAGGTATGAATATACCTTATTTAAATGTAGATTTCAATTTAGAAGATAGATCTAGAATAGATGTGACTGAAAATCAATTTTTATTTAGAAGTTTTGAAATTACAGACACAAAATATAATACTAAAGGAATAATTTCTGGAAATGTAAAACACAAAAATTTAGATAATTGGGTTTTAGATTTAAATTTATCGTCAAGAAATATATTAGCATTAGACACGAAAGAAAAAGAAGATGAGTATTATTATGGAACTGCATTTTTAAACGGAACAGCTACTATAAAAGGGCCAGTTGAAGCATTAAAAATAAACGTAGCAGGAAAGTCTGAAAGAGGAACCTCTATTAAAATTCCAGTAAAAGACACAGAAAATTATGGAGAAGTATCTTATATTAATATTATAAAGGTTGGAGAAGAAAAAATCATAAAACAAAAAATTAAAGACCTTGGTGGTTTGGATTTAGTATTAGATTTTGATATAACACCAGATGCAGAAATTGAAGTTATTTTAAATCAAGAAACGGGTCATGCCATGAAAGGTAGAGGTGGTGGAGGTATGTATATGCACATTAATACTAATGGTACGTTTACAATGAATGGAGATTTTACCATACATGAAGGTGAATATAACTTTAAATATGGTGGAATCATTTCAAAAAAATTAGCCGTAAAAAAATATGGTACAATTGTCTGGGAAGGTGATCCAATGAACGCAACTTTAAATCTTGAAGCGGTTTATCACACCCAAACAAATCCTTCGGTATTATTAGAATCGTCGTCTATATCTAATAGAAAAGTCGATACTGATGTTGTAATTAAAATAACAGGTAACCTCGAAAATCCTGAAACAGATTTTAGTCTAGAATATCCAAATGTGAGTTCTGTTTATAAGTCAGAAATTTTATATAAATTATCAGATAAAGACACACGTCAACAACAAGCACTTTCTGTTTTAGCGGGTGGAACTTATTTTGCACAAGGAGCAGTTGCAAGCGATTATTATTCAAATGCATTGAGCGAAACTGCAAGTAGTTTGTTGCAAGATATTATTTCAAATGAAGATGATAAAATAAAATTTGGCTTAGGTTACACTACAGGTTCTAGAATAAATAATACTTCAGATCAAGTTGGTGTAAATTTAAGTTCTCAAATTAATGATAAACTTTCTATTAATGGAAAAGTTGGAGTTCCTGTTGGAGGAATTAGTCAGTCTGGTGTAGTTGGAAATGTTGAGTTACAATATCAATTAAATGAAGACAATACTTTGCGTGCAAGAGCATTTAATAAAGAAAACGATATTAGTTATATTGGTCAAGGAATTGGCTATACACAAGGAATTGGATTATCTTATAATGTTGATTTTGATAATATGTCAGAATTATGGAGAAAAGTATTTGCCCCAAAAACGTTAAAAGAAAAAGATGAAAAAAATCCTTATGACGAAATCCCTCCTGATTCTGATTTAGATCCAGAATATATTAATATTACTACTGTACAAGACAAAAATAAAAAGAAAGAGCAAGAAAAAGAAGAAAAGGCTCCAGAGATTGAATAATTCTATTTATTCAGCTTATATTTTCTAAAAGTCACATTTAATTTAAGTGTTTTAAATTGAATTCTCAAGAAACTTATCAACGAAAACGATTGAAAATATGAGTAATTGTTATATTTTTTTTAAAATGATTGAATAAAAATTATAAATCAGTTAATTTTACAATAAATAATAAAATATATGTCTAAAAGCATTAAAAAAATTGGAGTATTAACATCAGGTGGAGATTCACCAGGGATGAATGCAGCTATTCGTTCAGTTGTTCGTACTTGTGCTTACCATAATATTGAATGTATTGGAATTTATAGAGGCTATCAAGGAATGATTGAAGGTGACTTCAAAGAAATGGGTGCACGCTCTGTAAACAATATTATTAACAAAGGAGGAACAGTATTAAAATCTGCACGTTCTGTTGAATTTAGAAGCTCAGAAGGAAGAAAAAAAGCTTACGATAAATTAATTCAAGCCGAAATTGATGCTTTTGTTGTTATTGGTGGTGATGGTTCTTTTACTGGTGCAGAAATTTTCAATAACGAATATAATTTTCCAGTAATGGGAATTCCAGGAACTATTGATAACGATATTTTTGGAACAAGTCATACTTTAGGTTATGATACCGCATTGAACACAGTTGTAGAAGTAATAGATAAAATTAGAGATACAGCCAGTTCACACAATAGACTTTTCTTCGTTGAAGTTATGGGGCGTGATGCTGGACACATTGCTTTAAACACAGGAATAGGAGCAGGTGCAGAAGAAATCCTTATTCCAGAAGAAGATTTAGGATTAGAACGTTTATTAGAATCTTTAAGAAAAAGTAAAGCTTCAGGAAAATCGTCAAGTATAGTTGTAGTTTCTGAAGGGGATAAAATAGGAAAGAGTGTTTTCGAATTAAAAGACTATGTCGAAGAAAACATGCCAGAATATGAAGTTAGAGTTTCTGTTTTAGGTCACATGCAACGTGGTGGAGCTCCATCTTGTTTTGATAGAGTTTTAGCTTCTAGATTAGGAGTAAAAGCAGTAGAATCACTTTTAGAAGGAAAATCAAATTACATGGTCGGAATTTTAAAGGACACCATCACATTAACACCGTTAGAACAAGCTATTAAAGGTGAATCTAAAATAGATTTAGAATTAGTAAGAGTTTCTGATATTATGTCAACTTAATTTCAATTACAAAAATCAATTGCAATTGCAAATACAAATTATAATTAATAATAAAAAAATATGTCAAAAGTAAAATTAGGAATAAACGGTTTCGGTAGAATTGGTAGAATTGTTTTTAGAGAAACAATGAACAGAGATAATGTAGAAGTAGTTGCCATTAACGATTTATTAGATGTAGATCACTTAGCTTATTTATTAAAATATGATTCAGTTCACGGTCGTTTTGCTGGTAAAGTTGAAGTTAAAGACGGAAAATTATATGTAAATGATAAATTCATTAGAGTTACAGCACAAAGAGATCCAAAATTAATCCAATGGGATGACAAAGGTGTTGATGTTGATGTAGTTGCCGAATGTACTGGTATTTTTACCACATTAGAAACTGCTCAAGCTCACATTGATGGTGGTGCTAAAAAAGTAGTAATTTCAGCTCCTTCGGCTGATGCTCCAATGTTTGTAATGGGTGTAAATCATATGGAAGCAAAAGCAACTGATACTATTGTTTCAAATGCTTCTTGTACAACTAACTGTTTAGCTCCATTAGCTAAAGTTATCAATGATAATTTCGGAATTGTTGAAGGCTTAATGACAACTATTCATGCAACAACAGCTACTCAATTAACAGTTGATGGTCCTTCTAAAAAAGATTTTAGAGGTGGACGTTCTGCTTTATTAAATATGATTCCTTCTTCAACAGGTGCAGCAAAAGCAGTTGGAAAAGTTATTCCAGAATTAAACGGAAAATTAACAGGTATGTCAATGCGTGTTCCTACAGCTGATGTTTCTGCAGTAGATTTAACAGTAAAATTAGCTAAAGAAACTTCTTATGAAGAAATTATGGCAGTTTTAAAGAAAGCTTCTGAAAACGAAATGAAAGGAATCTTAGGCTATACGGAAGATGATGTAGTTTCTACAGATTTTAATTCTGATCCAAGAACTTCAATTGTTGATGCTAAAGCTGGAATTGGACTAAACTCTACATTCTTCAAAATCATGTCTTGGTATGATAATGAATATGGATATTCAAGTAAAATGATTGATTTAGCAGTTCACGTTTCAAAATTGTAAATTGATAGTTAGATTATTAGATAGTTCGAAAAATCTAATAATCTAACATTCTAATAATCATAAAATATGAAGTTACTCGTAGATAGTGGTTCCACAAAAGCCGACTGGATTGCAATTGATAATAAAGGAAAAGTACTTTTTACTACTCAATCATTAGGTTTAAATCCAGAAGTACTTACTAAGGAGGAAATAATAAGTCGTTTAGACGATAAATTTGATATTTCTCATAACAAAGATAAAGCTACTCATCTATATTTTTATGGAGCAGGATGTGGAACAGATAGAATGAAAGATTTTTTGACTACTGTTTTTCAAGAGTATTTTTCTAATGCAACTGTAGTTGTTAATGAAGATACTTACGCGGCTGTTTATGCAACAACACCAAAAGGAGAAAGAGCTATAGTTTGCATCTTAGGTACAGGTTCTAATTGCAGTTATTTTGATGGTAAAGAATTACATCAAAAAGTTCAATCTCTTGGTTATATTGCTATGGATGATTGCAGTGGAAATCGTTTTGGAAGACATTTAATAAGAGGTTATTATTTTAATAAAATGCCAGCCTATTTAGCCAAAGAATTTGAGGCTGAATTTAATGTTGATGCAGATTTTATTAAAAACAAATTATACAAAGAACCAAATCCAAACGCCTATTTGGCAACATTTGCAAAGTTTTTAATCAAACATAAAGACAACGAATTTTGTAAAAGGATTATAAAAAAAGAAATGAAGTTATTTATCAAAAATTACATCATGCAATTTGATAATCACAACGAAGTATTAGTCCATTTTGTAGGTTCAATAGCTTTTTATTTAAAAGACGAATTAGAAGATAGACTTAAAAAATATGATATAAAATTAGGCAATGTATACAGAAGGCCAATTGATGGTTTAATTGCTTATCATGCATTAAATAAATAAAAACAAAACCTGATTTTTAAACGAATCAGGTTTTTTTTATACTTTTACACTATGAATAAAAATTTTGAAATAGCCATAATTGCACACGATGGAAAAAAAGCTGAAATGGTGCAATTTTTAAATAAGAACAAACACATTCTTGTTGAAGAAAACATAAAACTTATTGCAACAGGAACAACTGGTAGTAAAGTAGAAGCTGTAGGAATTAAAGTTAAAAAAATGCTTTCAGGACCATTAGGTGGAGATGCTCAAATAGCCGCTAGAGTAGCAGAAGGAAAAACAAAAATGGTCTTATTTTTTAAAGACCCAACTTCAAGTCATGCGCACGAACCCGATATTTCTATGTTAATTCGTATTTGTGATGTACACAATGTTCCTTTAGCAACTAATGAAGCATCTGCTCAAATGTTGCTGAATGCTTTGACTATGGATTAGATTTTGAATTATTTTATAGTTTTATAATCTCTTTTGTCTCTAAATTTAGGGAATAAACGTCATTATCTTCGTTTCGTATTATCAACAAATTATCTTTTGAGGAAATGGAGTCAATAAAAACATCTTGTATGTCTCTTTCGAGTTTTTCATCATAAGTTATTTTATAGATTTCTTTTTTCCATAAAAGAGCTTTAGTCAAAGTATCTGTTGCAATTATTTCGTTCATTGTACTGGAATATTTTACATTTTCAATTACAATGGGCAACACTTTTTTAGGCACAGACCTTTTAAAAGAAGGACTTGAGCTTACTTCTGAAACTTCTTCTACAGAAGTTGCTGTAGAATGATTCTTTCTGGCACAAGAACTAATTAAAAAGATTAAAAAAAATATTCTTAAATAGGGCATCTGATTTATTTTATGAAGTTATAAACAGCCAACGTATTATTATATTATAAGGTATGTTATTTAGCAAATATAGCCCAATTAATTATTTAATTGAATATCAATTAGCTGAATTAAAGATTTGGTTTCTTTTAACAAAGGTTCAAGTGTTGTAAGAACAGTTGATCGATACCATATTGATTTTTGCAAAGCATTAGAAAAGGAACGATTATTTTTAACCATCTGAAAATCAAATTCAACATGATTTTTCAAGGGATTTGTAAAGTTTAAATCGACATTTGGATACAGTTCCGTATTAATAGCTTCATTTAGTGAAGTTGTAATTTATTGCTTAAATCATAACTTAATTTAAAGTTATCAAGATAGATTAAATAGTTGTTGTTTAAATCATGGTTTAGTCTTTTTATGGCACCAGAAGTAATCATTAATCCATTTCGAACTAGATTCTTATAAGTAGGTTGTTTTTAATGAAGTAATATTTTGTAGATTATTTTCAGTAATCTGTTAATGAATTACTTACCAAACAAATATAGACAAAATTTTGAATCGAAAAGGTCTTTAAAAAGCAAAATTCAAGCCTTAAACCATTTTTGCTAACCGTTGTTAGCAAACGTATTTAGTAATTAATAATACTTTCATCAGTAAGTTCACTAAATTCATTTGTTAAGCCTAAATCTTTAATGAAAAGCATTTCTAAATTTTTTTTAATTTCATTTTTATTGAAGCTTTTTGAATTTCTACGAGTTTCAATATAATTTTCAAGCATCATTTTTGTAGAAAGTTCACCAACAGTTGTAACTGAAAATTTTGTAGATGTTTTATCTGAAATTTTCATCAATATTATTGTAAATAAAATTCCGTAAAGACTATATTTCAAATTAATAAAAATCATTGCAATTGAAATTATCAGTAAAATAAGTAGCGTAAAAACAATTACTTTAGAAATTGAAAAAGCTTTAAGATCTAAGTTCAAATCTTTTTCAATTAATAAAATCTTATTTCTTCTGTTTCTTGGAAATAATTTTTCCAAAGTAGTATTTGGTGAAATTTCGGTTTCTAAGTTATTTGTAACTTTATTAATAGCCTTTTTTAATTTGTAGAATGCTTGTTGTGAAGAACAATCATTTTCTTCTTCTAAATTTATTTTTGAAATTATAAGATTTGATATTTCTCCAAAAGTTTTTAAATTTCTCAATTCATTAGGTAGAAATACAATATTGTAGGACTTTTCAATCTTTTTAAAAACATCTTCGATATCTTCAATATCACTATTAATTTCTTTAGATGTCATAGTTGAATTTTATTTCAAACGTACTTGTTTGCTATCGTTCGGCCACTTTTGGCATTAGCGTAAATTTAGTACTTAATTACACAAGTACAAAACTACTTTATAATTTTTGGAAAAAATTCAAACAATTACTGAGACTTGTAATCGCTACAAACCGTTGCTATGCAAAGTAATATTAACTACTTTTTTATTTATAACTAAATCATTTTGAGTTTCAAGAATACAGAATTCGGTTAGATTTTCGTTTAGACCAATCTGAAAATACCTATGTCCAGAATACCAAGTATTTGATCTTTTAGATTCAAACCAATTTCGTATAATAGGAATACCAATTTCTATTAAAAACTTTTTTACTACAATATTAGTTTCCGTTTTAATTGGCTTTAAAACTAAAAACCATTTATTAGAAATCGTGGAATAAATTCCACAGACTACTGTTCGAAACTCTAAAAGTTCTTTTGAATTTCCTTTTAAATTCCGCAAATTCCATCCTGGTACAAAAACACCCATTCGTTCTCCTTCGGATTTATCAAAGGAGATTGTTAAGTTTTCATAAATACTGATTCCATTTAATAATTCAGAAATTTTTTCAGCACCTAATGAATGTTTATATCCTTGAGTTGGTTTTGATTTGTAATTTGTTTTTATCAAACTTATCGTGTTTAATTATTATGAAAAACCGTTGTTTGCCGTAGTTATTTTATTAAATTACCTTTTTCGTCCCATTCTGTGAAAGTATTATTTTTACTATCACGTATAAAACTTACTATTCCATTTTCATGATAACTTTTGAAATAAAGTTGTTTTCCGTTTTCTATTAAACCTACGCCTTTTAAGTTTCCATTACCATACGAATTATAAAATTTACCTTCAACATTTCCATTGATAATATTTTGAAAAATTGAAATTTTTCCATTATTGAAGTAACATATAATTTCTCCATTAAATTTTAAATTGTCTTTGAAAAGAGCTTGTTTTTTATAATTCCCTGAAAAAATTAATTTACCGTTTTCATTGAAATATTCACAATCGTATTCATCTTTTCCTCTGTGAATAAATTTTTCCATATAATTGCCGTTATTGTAATGAAAACTTTGTGATATTTTTTCAATGAATTTGAATTTCGTTTTTCCATTGAGCCAATAATCTGTCATTTCTTTAGTGTCATTATCATATTCTTTTTCAAGATTTCCATTTTCATAGAAATTTAAGCTTTTTCCAATTTGCTCTCCAATATTGTATTTACGAATCCATTTCTGTTTTCCATTTTCATACCAATCAATGTATTCTTCATGACATTGATTATCTTTTACTTTTCCAATAGATTTTTTATTTCCTGATTCGTAAAAATTAATATCTACATATTCGGTTTTAACTTTGTAAAAACGTAAAGATTTTATTTTTTTATTTTCATAAAAAGTTGTGTCGATTCTATTGTAATTTTCTTTTTTTACTCCAAGAGAATCTAATTCTTTTTCAATTATTGTTTTTTTCTTACAAGAAGAAAATATTAGGGAAATCAATAATGATAATAAAATATATTTTTTCAATTTACTCTTTTTTTACGTTTGCTTGAATTCTCCATTACAAACAACGATTCTCGGCTAGCGAAAGTGGTTTGAATTAATTACTGACCACAACAAATATAGAATAAAATTACGAATCATAGATGTTTTTCCGAAGGAAAAACCAAGCCTAAGCCATTGAACAAAACCGTTGTTAGCAGCTGTATTTACCAATCAGGACTATATTTTAAGAAAGTTAAAGGAATTTCAATTTTTTCATAAGTATATAAGAAATTGTCTGATGAGAGTGTTATTTGGTTTTCACCGTTTCTTGTTACTAATTCCTTAATAAAACATTCTCCACATTGCGGATGTTTAAAATATTTTTGCACTATAAACTTATTGTTTTTAAATCTATAAAGGTAGCTTTCAGCTTTTTTAGGATTTAAAGTTTCTATGTTTTTTATATCAATATTTTCAAACCTTCCAACTTTTCCATTACTATAGAACTTCAAATAAGAAGGATTTGATTTAATGATTTCATCTGATTTCATTTTTATACTTTCATCCATAAAATTTTCAATTGATACTAATTTATATAGTTTCGTTGTGTCTATAATTTTATAAACTTCATCATTTTCATATGGTTTAATTTTTTCAAAACTAAAATTATTTCTTCGAACACCGAATTCATTTAAATGTGAACAGCTTATAACTACAAAACATAAAAGTATACCTAATATTAAAATTGTTTTATTCATTTTTACGGATTTTTGAGAATATAGCTGCTAGCTCATAAACATATGCAAGTAACAAATAAAATTATTTGTAAATATTTATAAAAAAAAGTAAATATAAAGAAAAATCCCATCAGAATAAATTGATGGGATTACTATAATTTATAAAAAAATAAAATTTATTTCTTCTTTGGTTTTCCGTTGTTAAACTTTACCTTTTCAATAATTTCTACTCTTTTAGGTTTGTCTTTATAAGAAGGTTTCTTTTTAGAATCATACTTTGGTTTGTCATCAAATTTTGGTTTGTCACCAAACTTCTTTTTAGGAAAGTCTTTTGTATAAGGCTTTTTAGCTGCTGGTTTATTAGTAGTAACTAATTTTTCACCTGTTTCTAAATCAATTTTAGAATTCGCTATTTTATATAATTCATCACTAGCATTTTTTGGATCTTCTTTTGTACCACGTAGTTGAATTACTAAACCGTTTAAAAAGTTACGTAATAATTGGTCACCACATTCCATATAACTAGGGTGATCGTCTTTTCTAAAAACGTTTCCTAGTTCACCTTTAGAAATTCTAAAATCTACTAATTCTAAAATTTCAACTATTTGCTCGTCTCTTAATTGTAAAGCTACACGCAGTTTCTTAAATATATCGTTATTTGTCATCTTCTTGTAATAATTTGATTCTAAATTCTCTTAAAAAAGCCAAAGATACGCTTTTGCAAATTCCTTTGCCCATAATTTTTCATTATGTTTTCCATCTTTTACAACAGACATTTGAGTGAGGTGTAAACAATCACATCGTTTATTTCTTATTATATCTTCCATTTTTGTCATTTCACTTACCATTGTTTCACTTTCGCTATCGCCACACATAAAATAGATTTTTGTGTTTATTTTTTTTGTGTTTTCCATAAGTTTATAAATTTCGTCAGAAAACCAAAAAGAAGGAGAGAAGCAGCCTACTTTTCCAAATACTTTCGGATATTTTAATCCAGCATAAAAAGAAACTAAACCACCCAGTGAACTTCCCATTATAGCTGTGTTGTTTTTGTTGGATTTTGTACGATAGGTTTTATCTACATAAGGTTTCAAATCAGACACAATAAAATCTAAATATAAATCAGCTTTTCCACCACCATGTTTTTCGTTTTTGTAAGGAGTTAATTCGTCAATTCGTTTGTTGTTTCCGTGTTCAATTCCTATTACAATTACGTTGGCTTTTAAACTGTCTAAAGTTTCATCTACTTTCCATTCCCCTACATAAGATGTCTTATCATCAAATAAGTTTTGAGCATCATGCATATAAATTACAGGATATTTTTTGTTTGAAGTTTCATAATTTAAAGGAAGATACACGTAAATTTTCTTAATCGTATCTAATTGTTGAGCTTTAATTTCAAATGTTGAATAACGATTTTGAGCGTAAGTTTGGGTTAAACCCAAAAAAAATGTCATCAAAAATAGAACCCAGTTTTTCATTTTTACTTATATTTGAATTTAATATCTTTAATAAAAGTAGCATTTTGATGGAAACTTACCAAGAGAAAATTAGTTTATTGCAAGAAATGATTGGCTTCGCATTGATAGACGGACAATTACATGACAGAGAATATGACTTTATTGAAATGATTGCTCAAGAACTTGAAGTTGATAAGAAAACAATGCTAAAACTTTATGACAAAAAAGCAGAAAAGTTGGTTATTAAAGATGAAATAAGTCGAATTTGCCAGTTTTATAGATTAGCATTATTGATGCATGTTGATGGTGTTTTACACGAAAATGAACAAAAAAAAATCAATGAGATTGGTATTAATATGGGATTGAGTCCTTATGCAATGAAACGTGTTCTTCATTTAATGAAAAAATCACCAACAAGAATGATTGATGGTGATGTTTTGATTGCTGCTTTTCAGGAACAGTTGAATTAAGAATTTAAAACTAATTAAATTTTTCTTTATGTTTTCTTATATATTCAACAATTAAAGCTACAATATCTTCTTCTTGTTCTTCATCAAAAAATAATTCATCTAAATCTTCCCAACCCGAAAAAACCATTTCGTCCATTTTAGCTAATTGCTTATTTCTTTCGTCTAATTTATCCTTAAATTCATCATTAGGAAATAAACCTAAGGCTTTTTCAATTAATAAGGCAGTTTTCGGTGCATTTATAGCTTTGTAAGCATTTTTGATTTCTAAAGCAAAGTTTCCAGCTTCAGTGCTGAAAAAATTGTTAAAACCACCTTCATTCATAGCTGCTTCAAAAACATCTATGTAAACAAATGTGCGTTCGTAATCGTTTAATAAAGTAAAATCATCTGATTGTTCTTTCTTTTTATAAATGTTGGCTCCAACCGCTTCAATGATTTCGATTTCGTCTGTTAACTGTAGTATTTCGTTTATGTTCATTTTGTTTGTTGTATGTTTTTGTTTGTTGTATGTTTTAGGCTGTAAGTTTTAGGTTTTGATATTCATAACTCACAATTCATAATTAATTTAAATTTTCTCTTGTAAAGCTTTTATTTCATCTCTTAATCTAGCAGCTTGCATAAAGTCTAATTCTTTTGCTGCTTTTTCCATTATTTTTCGTTTTTCGCGAATTTTCTTTTCTATTTCTGGTTTTGATAAGTATTCACTTTCTGGTTCAGCGGCTTTGTATTCAATGTTTTCGTAGTATTGAGAAGAAACTGAATTTTTATTCAAAGCATTTCCTAAGCTTTTATTTAAGGCTTTTGGTTCTAAACCATGTTTTGTGTTATAGGCTGTTTGTTTTTCTCTACGATAAGTAGTTTCATCCATCGTTTTTTGCATACTTTTTGTGATTTTATCAGCATACATAATAGCTTTTCCGTTTACGTTTCGAGCAGCACGACCAACCGTTTGCGTTAACGATCTGTGACTTCTTAAAAAACCTTCTTTGTCAGCATCTAAAATCGCTACCAATGAAACTTCAGGTAAATCTAAACCTTCACGAAGTAGATTCACACCAATTAAAACATCAAAAATACCTTTTCGTAAATCTTGCATGATTTCAACACGTTCCAAAGTATCAACATCAGAGTGAATATAACGACAACGAATCGCAACTTTTGTCAAGTATTTAGTCAATTCTTCAGCCATTCTTTTGGTTAAAGTTGTGACTAAAACACGTTCGTCTTTTTCACAACGCAATTGAATTTCCTCAATTAAATCATCAATTTGATTCAAACTCGGACGAACTTCAATAATAGGATCCAATAATCCTGTAGGACGAATAACTTGCTCAACATAAACACCTTCACATTTTTCTAATTCATAATCAGCAGGAGTTGCAGAAACATAAATAACTTGATTTTGTAACCCTTCAAATTCTTCAAACTTTAACGGACGATTATCCATCGCAGCAGGCAATCTGAAACCATATTCAACCAAATTCTCTTTTCTACTTCTATCGCCACCATACATAGCATGAACTTGTGAAAGCGTTACGTGACTTTCATCAACAACCATTAAAAAATCATCTGGAAAATAATCTAACAAACAAAAAGGTCTTGTTCCAGGCAACCTTCCGTCTAAATATCTTGAGTAATTTTCAATTCCAGAACAATACCCTAATTCGCGAATCATTTCTAAGTCGAAATTAGTACGTTCTTCTAATCTTTTGGCTTCTAAATGTTTTCCAATTTCTCTGAAATATTCCACTTGTTTCACCATGTCTTGTTGGATTTCCCAAATGGCACCATTCAGCACATCAGGTGAAGTCACAAACATATTTGCAGGATAAATGTTTAGTTTATCATATTTTTCAATCACTTTTGCATCTCTTGCATCAAAAGCTTCAATTTCTTCAATTTCATCCCCAAAAAAGTGAATTCTGAAAGGATCATCAGCATAACTTGGAAAAACTTCAACAGTATCACCTTTAATTCTGAATGTTCCTGGTGTGAATTCCATTTCCGTACGAGAATATAAACTTTGCACTAATTGATGCAATAATTTAGTTCTTGAAATTACTTGGTCTTTTTCAACGGTAACAATGTTTTTTTGAAACTCAACCGGATTTCCAATTCCGTATAAACAAGAAACAGAAGAAATCACAATGATATCTCTACGACCAGAAAGTAGTGCAGAAGTTGTGCTTAAACGCAATTTTTCTAACTCTTCATTGATAGATAAATCTTTTTCTATATAAGTTCCGGTTACAGGAATAAAGGCTTCTGGCTGATAATAATCATAGTAAGAAACGAAATACTGCACAGAATTTTCAGGAAAAAACTGTTTGAATTCAGAATATAATTGAGCCGCAAGTGTTTTGTTATGAGCTAAAACTAAAGTCGGTTTTTGAACTTCTTGAACCACATTAGCAACTGTAAAAGTCTTTCCAGAACCAGTTACACCTAATAAGGTTTGGTATTTTTCACCATTTGTAATCCCTTTTGAAAGTTTTTCAATGGCTTGTGGTTGATCACCAGTAGGTTTATAATCGGATACGACTTTAAATTTCATGTAATTTTACTAAAAAAACAAAGGTAGTGAATTGTTGACTTTTATTTTATTTTAACAGAATTCAATTTTCAATAACTTATTTTTGAGCAATATGTTAAAATTGAAATTATGAAATTGAAATTTTTAATGCTTTTTATTGCTTTAATAAATATTCAATGTTACAAAGATAAAAAGTCTCAAACATTGAATGTTGTAAAAACTGAAATTAATGATGTTGCTAAAGCAGAAGTGCCAAAAGTTGCAGATGATTTTATCGTAAACGCAACAAATACTGAAGTTTTAGTTGTAAACAATTCTGAAATAGACAGAAAAGAATTGGTAGATTTTGCAAAGAATTTACTTGAAGTTCCTTATGTTTATGGAACTCAAGATCCTAAAAAAGGGTTTGATTGCTCAGGATTTGTAAATTATGTTTTTAAAAATTTTAACATAACAGTTCCAAGAAGTTCAAGTGGTTTTAAAAATTTTGGCAAAAAGATAAATGTTGAAGATGTAAAATTGGGTGACGTTTTAGTTTTTAATGGATATAAAGACAAAACTATAATAGGGCATTTAGGAATTGTTTGTGAAGCTAATGGATTGAATTCGAAATTTATTCACGCCTCATCAGGAAAAGTAATGGGAGTAACAATAAGCGATTTAAATTCTGATCATTATTCTAAAAGGTTCAATCATGCAGTTGATGTTATAGATAATTAATCCCAACATTCCATCATAAGTAAATCACCTGATTTGTGTGTGATTTTTACGATTCCATCTTCATTAACATGATTACTACTTCCTGATTTATAACCAATTTTTAAGGATAAATTATCTAATGGATAAAATAGGTTAGTGGATTGTATTTCAGTTACTTCTCCTATTGGGATTAAAGAAATAATACTATCTTTTGTATACCATTTTTCAAATTTTAATGGCAATAAAAACACTTTTGAATGATCATCTAAAATTACGATTTTAAGTAAATCTCTATAACGAACAATATTTGTAATGTTAGAAATTGTGTGATCTGCTCTTTTTCCGGTTGCCCAAACTACATTTACAGCTGGAATTTTTCGTTTGATTAAATAATCAAATGCTTTTTCTAAATCAGTTTTATCTTGATTTGGTGTGTGAACAATTTCAATAGGATATTGACTTTCTTTATAATGACTTACATCGAATCCTCTATCGAAATCACCTAATAAAACGTCAACTTTTATTCCTAATTCTAATACTCTTTCAATAGCAGAATCTAATACAATTACTAATGGAGACCATTCTAATAATTGGCCTAGTAATTCTTCATTACAAGCTGCACCATTAGCTATAATTAAAGCTGGTTCTTGATCATCGCGAACTATATGATGTGAAGACATTTTGTATAAGAATTAAGATTTTATTCTATAAAATAGGTTTTGGTATCAATTTCTGATAAACTAAAATAACCAAAGGCAAAGTTATTAGGATTTGTTTGATTTACAAAATTCCCTCTAACTGTAGCTGGAGGCGTTGAGAATGGACTTCCTCCATTTCCACCAGCAATACCTAATAAAACATTTAAATAATTGTAATATCGTTCTGAAATTCCATGTAAAGTAAAAGTTAAATCATCTCCTACAACCATTTTATCATTTGAGTATAACCCAAACATTTGATTTCCTTGAAAAAATTGATCATTAATTACATCATATTCAGGTAATAAATTGAAGTTTGAGTTAAATTGAATCAAATAAAAGTTATCAGTTGTTCCATCATCTTGAAAAAAGTATTTGACTTCAATTTCATCACCTAAAAAACCACCTTCATTATTTTGTTCTACTGTATCAATCGTAGGAACTGCTTGTAATGTTTCGGTTGCTGTGTAAGTTTCACCATCTACTATAACAGTAAGCATATAAGTTTCACCAATTATAGGTTCAAAATCATTACAATTATAATCTTCAGAAGCACTATTATATGCAAAATTAAAAGTATTTGTACTACTAGTTATTGTTACGATTGCACCAGAAACAACTGGAGCTACATTTGAATAATAATAATCAGTGGAAGTGGTTAATTTAATTTTTTGTTCGTTTCCAGTTGTCCCTTTTTTCCATAAAACAGAAGCTTCAATTACTAATTTAGGTTTAGCTGAATCTAAATCAACTTCAACAACATCTTCACAACTAATTAAACTAAGTAACATTACAATTAATAGAATAAATAATGTAGCTATTTTATATATGAATTTTACCATGATTTAAAATTTAAAATTATACGTTACACTTGGAACGATTCCAAAAATAGATAATCGAACGGCTTCGTTATTTCCAGAATCTTGATTTTGTCTAAAGCTAATAGAAGCAGCATTTTTTCTGCTATAAAGGTTATAAATTCCAAAAACCCATTCCCCTTTTATTTTCTTTCCAGCGTTATTTCTAGGTGTCATAGTAGCTGAAATATCTAAACGATGATAAGTTGGTAAATTATTGCTATTTCTTTCGCTAAAACTAGGAATAGTTATGCCTAAATACTGATATTGTCCATTTGGATAAGTTACTGGTTGTCCGGTTTGCAAACTAAAAATACTACCAAAACTCCATTTATCATTCAGTTGATACATTCCGGTTATAGATAAATTGTGTGTTTTATCCCAACCTGTTTTATACCAATCACCATTATTAATTCCGATTTCATCAGCAGTTCTACCAGCTGTTTGTTGTTCTGAACGGGACAAAGTGTAAGAAACCCAACCACTTAATTTTCCCTCATTCTTTTTAACTAAAATTTCTAAACCATAAGCTCTAGATTTTCCTGCTAAAACCACTTGTTCGATAGCGTTGTTTGCAATTAAATCAGCTCCATCAATATAATCTAATCTATTTTTTATGTCTTTATAAAAGGATTCAACTTCCAAAGTATATTTTCCATTTTCAAAATTTCTAAAGTAACCAATTGCATATTGATCTAATATTTGAGGTTTTAAAAAATCATCACTTGGTGCCCAAACATCTAATGGAGTAGGAGATTGTGTGTTTGATATTAAATGCAAGTATTGAGTCATTCTATTGTAACTCATTTTAATGGATTGTTTATAATCGATAGAATACGATAATGCTAATCTAGGTTCAAGGTTTCCGAAGCTCGCTATAGTTTCATTTGATCCGTATTTTTTAGTTCCAATTGGAGTTGCTTTTTCGTAAATTCTTAAATCTGAATCATAATTTACAGCTTGATTATTCTCATAAATATTAATTTCTTGACTTCCTAATCTATAAAACATACTGTATCTTAAACCATAATTTACGGATAGTTTTTCTGAAATAGTTTGTTCAGCATCAATATAAATGGCTGGTTCAAAAGCATATTTTTTATCTAATTGATCTGGATTTATTCCAGAATTTGAATCTGTTGGTTCAATTTTTCCTGGATTGAAATCGTAATAAACGGTGTTGATTCCGTAGGTTAATTTTGTTTTATCCGTCAAATAATGTTTAAAATCGTATTTGAAATTATAATTTTTAATACCACTATCCCAATTAAATCCAATAAAATCAAGTGTTAAGCCATAATAATAATCGCTATATATTAAAGAAGCGTTAGAAAATAATTTATCAGAAAAAAGATGATTCCAACGAAAATTTAAAACAGAATTTCCATAAGTATTTACAAAGCTTTTATTCAAGCTAAAAACATCTCTTCCAAAATAACCCGAAAGATATAAGTTATTGTTATCGTTTACTTTGTAGCTTAACTTTGTATTCAAATCGTAAAAATAAGCTGAATTTTGATTGTCAGTAAGTTTCAAAAACAAATGAGCATATGAACTTCGTCCACTTATTAAAAAAGAACCTTTGTCTTTAACGATTGGTCCTTCTGCTAGAATTCGACTTGATATTAGACCAATTCCACCATTAACGTGAAATTCTTTACTATTTCCTTCTTTTTGATAAATATCCAAGACAGAGGCTACTCTTCCTCCAAAACGAGCTGGAATTCCACCTTTATATAATTTTAAATCTTTTATAGCATCAGCATTAAAAACAGAAAAGAAGCCAAATAAATGAGATGAATTATAAATTGTAGCTTCATCTAAAAGTATCAAATTTTGATCTACTGCACCACCACGAACATTAAAGCCTGATTGTCCTTCACCAGCATTTGTAACACCAGGCAAGGTCAAAATAGATTTCAAAATATCAACTTCACCTAAAATTACAGGCATTTGTTTTATAGTATTAATAGAAAGTTTATTAACACTCATTTCTGGGCTTTTTATATTGATTTTGTTAGGATTATCGACCAAAACTATTTCATTTAAAACTTCTTCACTTTCTAAAATTGAAAAATTATTTTTGACGTTTTGGTTTAAATCAATTGTAGTTTTAATTTCTTTATAGCCTAGATAGCTAATTCTAACTGTATAAAGACCTTTTGGAAGTGTAATTGAGTAGAAACCATATTCATTAGTAGAAGTTCCTGTTCTTAATTCATCAATAATAATAGAAACACCAATAAGTGTTTCATTAGTTTTTTCATCTGAAATAACACCACTTAAGGTAAATTTATCTTGTGAATATGAAAAGATGCTTGCAAACAAAAGAAATAAAGAAATAACTCGTCTAAATAACATGGCATAAATTTTGAGATACAAATTTGGTAATATTATTCTAAATTATTCTTTATCAAATGTTAATTTGTGGTTAATTACAGAAAAAAAAATTAATTTTACATAAACAAAAGCAAAAATGCGGACTTTACTTTCAATAGTTTTTTTATTTTTTATTTCATTCACCATGATAGGGCAAAGAGAAGTTCCTAAAAAATCAGGTGAATTAAAGTTAGAAAACTATAAAATTCCTTCTATTAATGAGAAGCCAAAAGTTGAAGAACCTAAAGCGACATTGGGCTATAAAAGCATTTTGACTAAGAAAGAAGACACATATTTAAAGAAGTTTACTTTCAAAAAAGAGGAAAAAGTGCAACCTATAATGGTTCAAAAAGAAAAAGGATATGATTTTGATGAAGATAGAAAACAAAAACTAAATATTAAATTGGATAGTGAGAAAGAGGGAAGTAAAGTTGATTTAAATTATGGAAAATATATTGTAGAAACAGAAAGAATTAAAATTTTATTGCGTGATTTTGGAGAAGAAGATGGTGATTTAATTAGACTTTTTAAGGATGAATTTATAGTTCAAAACAGTATTTACCTATCTAATTTTACGAAAGAAATAATTATTAATTTAAGTTTGGGTGATAATTTCTTAGAATTCCTAGCTCTAAATGAAGGTTTTTCATCACCAAATACAGCTTCTTTCTCTGTAGTTGATGCTAATGGGAAAATTATTTTTTCTAATGAATGGAATTTGAATACTGGAGTTAGTGCAAATTTTAATCTTTATTACAAAATTCCATCTGAAGAAAAAAGTTTCGAAGAACTAGAAAAAGAAAATAATAAAACGAAATCTGAGAATTCAGACAAAAAGTAAGAATAAAAACATAAAACGAAAACGTCCTAAGAAATTAGGACGTTTTTTGTTTTTATATGGAATATGAATTATTTCAACTTTGCTAAAATACCATTAAATGTTGTACTTGGTCTCATAGCTTTATCCGTTAATTCAAAATTTGGATGGTAATAACCACCAATTTTTTGAGGTTTTCCTTGAGCAGCAATTAATTCTTCATTAATCTTAGCTTCATTAGAAGATAATTCAGCAGCAATAGGAGAGAAGATAGTTTTTAATTCAGCATCTTTATCTTGTTTAGCCAAGCCTTGTGCCCAGTATAAAGCTAAATAGAAATGTGAACCTCTATTGTCAATGCTTCCAAGTTTTCGCGCTGGAGATTTATCATTTTGTAAAAACAATTCTGTAGCTTCATCTAAAGTTTCCGATAAAACTAAAGCTTTTGGATTGTTAAAAGTCAAACCTAAATGTTCGTAAGAAACTCCTAAAGCTAAAAATTCACCTAATGAATCCCAACGTAAATAACCTTCTTCAATAAATTGTTCGATATGTTTTGGAGCTGATCCACCTGCACCAGTTTCAAATAAACCACCACCATTCATTAATGGAACAATTGATAACATTTTTGCTGATGTTCCAACTTCTAAAATTGGGAATAAATCGGTTAAGTAATCACGTAAAACGTTTCCTGTAACAGAAACTGTGTCTAAACCTTTTACAATTCTTTCTAAAGAGAATTTAGTTGCATCAACTGGATTCATGATACGAATATCTAATCCGTTAGTATCGTGATCTTTTAAGTATAAATTTACTTTTTCTATAATTTGTCTATCGTGAGCTCTTTTATCGTCTAACCAAAATACAGTTGCAACTCCAGTTGCTCTTGCGCGACTTACTGCTAATTTAACCCAGTCTTGAATTGGAGCATCTTTTACTTGACACATTCTAAAAATGTCTCCAGTTTCAACAGCTTGTTCCATGATTACGTTTCCATTAGCATCTTTAACTTTTACAGTACCATTTGAAGCCATTTGGAATGTTTTGTCATGTGAACCATATTCTTCAGCTTTTTGAGCCATTAAACCAACATTAGGAACACTTCCCATAGTTTTTGGGTCTAATGCACCGTTTTCTTTACAAAAATCAATAGTAGCTTGATAAATTCCTGCATAACATCTGTCTGGAATAATGGCTTTAGTATCCTGAGATTTTCCAGTTGCATTCCACATTTGTCCCGAGTTACGAATCATTGCAGGCATTGAAGCATCAATAATTACGTCAGAAGGAACGTGTAAGTTTGTAATTCCTTTATCAGAATTTACCATCGCTAAAGCTGGACCATTTTCCATAGCAGCTGTTAAAGCAGCTTCAACTTCAGCTTGTTTAGCATGACCTTGAATTTTAGCATAAACATCACCTAATCCATTTTTAGTATCCACACCTAATTCAACAAATAAATCAGCATATTTAGCAAAAACATTAGCAAAGAAAACTTCAACGAAAGCTCCAAAAATTAAAGGATCAGAAACTTTCATCATGGTTGCTTTTAAGTGCACTGAAAACAAAACACCTTTAGCTTTTGCATCAGTAACTTGTTCTGCGATGAATTTTTTTAGTGCATTCATATTGATTACAGAAGAATCAATTATTTCACCTGCTAATAAAGTTGAATTCCCTTTTAATGTTTTAGTTGCACCATTAGTTCCTTCAAATTCTATAGAGAAACTTCCAGCATCTTTAATTGTTACCGATTTTTCAGTTCCATAAAAATCACCATTTTCCATATGAGAAACGTGTGTTTTTGAGTCTGATGACCAAGCACCCATTGAATGAGGGTGAGCTTTTGCGTAATTTTTGACTGCTTTTGGAGCTCTTCTGTCCGAATTTCCTTCACGAAGCACTGGATTTACAGCTGAACCTAATACTTTAGCATATTTAGCTTTAATGGTTTTTTCTTCATCAGTTTCAGCTTCACCTGGAAAGTTTGGAATTGCATATCCTTGAGACTGTAATTCAGCTATTGCCTCTTTTAATTGAGGAACTGAAGCTGAAATGTTTGGTAATTTTATGATATTAGCTTCTGGTTGAGTTGCTAATTGACCAAGTTCTGATAAAGCGTCAGCCACTTTTTGGTCTTCTTTTAAATATTCAGGAAAGTTTGATAAAATTCTACCTGCTAAAGAGATATCTCGAGTTTCTAAATCAATGTTTGCAGGCTTAGAAAAAGCTTGTACAATTGGCAAAAAAGAATGTGTTGCCAACATTGGAGCCTCATCAGTAATAGTATAAAATATTTTTGATTTGTTAGACATGAAAAATGTTGTTTTAGTTATAAAATAGTATGAAACTCAAAATAATTTTAAAGAGCTAATTATTTTTGAGCCACGCAAATATAAGAAATTTGAAGCTATTATTGGAAGGATTATAACGAAATCATTTTATTTAATACATTCGTATTTTAAAGATTTAATATTGTGAATTTGATAATTTGAAAGGATTATTTTAATGCAAATACATTTTGTGTTGTAAGAATTTGTGAATGTGAAAGACACAGATTACACAAATTAGCACAGATTACTATTATTAATCAGAAATTTGAGAGATAAGTACAAATTTAATATCTGTGTTAATTAGTTAAATTTGTATAAAAATTCCAAAAAAAAAGTCCCAATCGAAATTGAGACTTTATTATGAGAAAGTTGAATACTAGTTTTTGTATCTTCTTTCTTTAATTTTTGCTTTCTTACCAGTAAGTTCTCTAAAGTAGAAAATTCTTGCTCTACGAACTTTACCTCTTTGGTTAACTTCAACTTTTTGTAAAGCTGGCATGTTGATAGGGAAGATACGCTCAACACCTACAGAACCTGACATTTTACGGATTGTAAAAGTTTCAGTCGCTCCAGAACCTCTTCTTTGGATTACAACTCCTTTGAAAAACTGAGTTCTAGTTTTTTCACCCTCTTTAATTTCATAGTAAACTGTGATAGTATCACCAGCACCAAAAACAGGGAAATCTTTTTTTGTAACAAATTCGTTATTAACGAAATCTACTAAATTTGACATAATAATATAAATAACTTGTTGAATCTAAGCAACATACACGAATATCGTCAGAGGTTGGTTAAATATGGGTGCAAAATTAGTAATTAATTATGAATTATTAATTATGAATTGTGAATTTTTTACGATAATTTGATAATTCGATAATTCGATAATTCGATGATTTGATATTTCGATAATTCGATAGTTCGAAAAATCTAATAATCTAACAATCTAATCTTCCAACAAATCTGGTCGTCTATTCTTAGTATGTTCCAAAGCTTTATCTTCTCTCCATTCTTCAATTTTGGCAAAGTTTCCGCTTAATAGAATATCAGGAACATTCATTCCTTTATATTCTTTAGGTCTTGTATAAATAGGAGGTGAGAGCAAGTTATCTTGAAAACTATCAGTCAATGCTGAAGTCTCATCTGACAAAACTCCTGGAATTAATCTGATAATTGCATCACAAAAAACTATAGCTCCAATTTCTCCACCAGAAAGTACATAATCTCCAATTGAAATTTCTTTAGTTATATGTAAATCACGAACTCTTTGATCTACTCCTTTATAATGACCACATAAAATGATGATGTTTTCATACATTGACATGGAATTTGCCATTTTTTGATTCAAAGTTGAACCATCAGGTGTCATGTATATGATTTCATCGTATTCTCTTTGTGATTTTAAATCTAAAATACAATCATCAATAGGTTGAATATTCATTACCATTCCAGCACCACCACCATATTGATAGTCATCCACACTTTTTTGTTTGTTGGTTGTATAATCTCTTAAATTGTGAAAATGAACTTCTACCAATTCTTTTTCGATAGCTCTTTTCATAATAGAACCTTCAAACGGACTTCTAAGTAAATCAGGTAAAACGGTTATGATGTCAATTCTCATTTTTTTTGTTTGAAATTTTTTGAAGTTGCAAAGTTAGCAAGTTTTTTTAGTTTCAGGTTTGTCTGAATATCTAAAATCTGAAAATCCGAAAATCTTTTAAATTTTCCTTCCCACCAAACTATACATCATCGGAATTTTATTTTCCAAATGCATAATTCTGAATTTATTGGGTTCGAATTCTATGGTTTCATTGAAACAATTGTAATTGGAATAATCATATTCTTCAAAATATTCTATTTGTAAACCATTATTAATTAAAGATTGAAAAACTTCTGAAAGGGAATGATTCCAACCAATGTAATCTGTTTTTATGGCTGCGTCTTTTTCTGCATAAGTTCCTGAGTATTCTTCAATAATCGGTTTTTCGTTATGATAATGGTGTTTTATTTTAGTAAAATCATCATCAAACATCCAAACTACTGGGTGAAATTCTACAAAAACTAATTTTCCATTTGGTTTTAAGAAATGCGAAATGACTTTTGCCCATTTATCTAAATCGGGTAACCAACCAATTGTTCCATAACTGGTGTAAACAATATCGAACTTTTCATCTAAATGATCAGGAGTTTCATAAACATCACAACAAATGAATTTTGAATCTAAATTTAGTTCTTCATTTAATTGTTTTGCTTTTTCTATGGCTTTGTCTGATAAATCAACACCTGTACATTGGGCTCCAAGTCTAGCTAAGGAAAGCGTGTCTTGTCCAAAATGGCATTGTAAATGTAAAATGCACTTTCCTTTTATATCTCCTAAAAGTTCTAAATCAATTTCAGGAACGGAGTTTTTTCCCGAAAGGAAATCAGTAACGTTATAAAAATCAGAAGCTACATGAATATCGACTTTATTATTCCATGTTTGTTTGTTAACATTTTTATAATTATCGATACTCATATAGCTTGTGTTTTAATTTGGAACAATTTACTTCAAATAAATAAAGTGTCCAAATTAATATGTTTTTTAAAGCTTATGGATTTGTTGACCAAAGTGAAGCTGCTTTTAACATCGCTCTTCTTGGCAATTTTAATCCAGCAACTATTAATTCTGCAAAATCATCTGGTTGCAATACTGAATCTTCTGAATTTTTATTGGCGATTCCTAATTCAATTGACATGTCAGATGCAATTGTGCTTGGTGTTAAGGTGCAAACTCTAATGTTGTTTTTACGCACTTCTTTCATCAATGATTCTGACATTCCAATTACAGCAAATTTTGAGGCTGAATAGGCAGAAGTATTAGCATTTCCAGTTAAACCTGCAGTTGAAGAAATGTTGAAAATATCTCCTTCGTTTTTGTCTATTAAATAAGGTAAGACTTCTTTGGTTACAAAGTACATTCCCATTACATTGGTTTGAATGATTTCAGACCATTGATCTACTTTCATGTCATTTAAAGAACCAAAAGCAGCAACTCCAGCATTGTTTACCAAAATATCTACACTTCCGAAATCTGCAATAATTTGCTTTATTCCTTTTTGAACTTCTTCGTAATTACCTACATTAAATAGAGCGTAAGTTGCGTTTACACCTAAAGCTTTTAATTCAGCTACAGTTTCTTGTAAGTTTTTTTCGTTTCTTCCAGTAATGGCAACATCTATTCCTTCTTTTGCAAAGGCTAGGGCAGTAGCTTTTCCAAGCCCTCTGCTTCCTCCTGTTATGATTGCTTTTTTACCTTTTAAATTTTCCATTTTAATCTTCTTTTATTTGAAGTAAAATTAAGAATTTAATAGAGTTTGGAAGTAATTAAAACCTTAAATTAATTATAAATTACCGTTTCAACTTTAAGAATTTGTTCTGATTTAGAAGTTTTTTATGTCTAATAAAATGACTAATTTTGTACAATAATTTAAATTCAAAAAAATGCAAGACGGAATTTACGCAAAATTTAATACTTCAAAAGGAAGCATATTAGCTAAACTTGAACACGATAAAACTCCAGGTACAGTTGGAAACTTTGTAGGTTTAGCAGAAGGTCAATTGGAAAACAACGTTAAAAAAATGGGGGAACCTTATTATAACGGAATCACATTCCACAGAGTTATTCCTGATTTTATGGTTCAAGCTGGTTGTCCATTAGGGACAGGAACTGGTGATGCTGGATACAAGTTTGACGATGAATTTCATCCAGAATTAAGACATGATAAACCAGGTATTTTATCAATGGCAAACGCTGGACCTGGAACAAACGGTTCTCAATTTTTCATTACACATATTCCAACAAATTGGTTGGATAACAAACACACTGTTTTTGGTCACGTTGTTGAAGGACAAGATATTGTTGATGCAATTGCACAAGGTGATGTTATTGAATCTCTTGAAATTTTAAGAGTAGGTGATGAAGCTAAAAATTGGAATGCTATTGAAGCGTTTAGAACATTTGAAGGTTCTCGTGAAAAAAGAATTGCTGAACAAAAACAGATGGCAGAAGATGCTATGGAAAAATTAGCTGCTGGTTTTGATAAAACAGAAAGCGGTTTACGTTATAAAATGATTCAAAAAGGAAGTGGAACACAAGCTGAAAAAGGTAAAATGGTTTCAGTTCATTATGAAGGTTCATTAGAAAATGGACAAGTTTTTGATTCATCTTATAAAAGAAAAAGTCCGATTGACTTTCAATTGGGAGTTGGACAAGTTATTTCTGGATGGGATGAAGGTATTGCTTTATTAAAAGTTGGAGATAAAGCTCGTTTTGTTATTCCTTCTTATTTAGGATATGGTTCACAAGGTGCTGGAGGAGTTATTCCACCAGATGCAACATTGATTTTTGATGTTGAGTTGATGAATGTGAAATAAGTAGAGAACCAATTTTTAGCATAAAAATTGTGTGAATCACTTATTCCGAGCTTGTTTCGGAATCTTATGAAACAATGAAATATTTATATAAGAAATCCCGAAGAAGTAATTTTTTGGGATTTTTTTGTTTTTGGAATAGAAATTGATTTTGTATTTTTACAAATGTTATTATATAATCCATGAAAAATCTATTTTCTTTCTTATTTCTTCTTTTTTCTTTCATCTCTTTCAGTCAAATTCAACATTGTGGTTTTGATTTTACATCATATATAGTAGTTGATGTGCATGAAAATGGAAAAAGAGAAAATTTAGATATTATAAAAATTTCACTAATTGATAAAGAAGGAAAAGAAGTCATAAATGTAAATAATTCATTGAGCTGGAAAGACGGAAATAAACCTATGTTTTTTACTAAAAACTATTTAATCAGCAAAGAAGGAGAAAAGGAGCGTTGGTTTTTTCCTTATGCCAAAGATAATTATTTACTTTCTGTAACAAATACATTTCCTGCTGAAAATTATAGCATTAAAGTTGAAGATTTATCAGAAAAATTTAAAACTCAAATTATTGAATTACAGAGTTATAATCTTTATATTTTATGTTCGAGTGAAAATGAAAAACAAGCTCGTAAATTTGGACCAAGAAGCAATAGTCCAATTGATGTTGTGATGGAGTAGTAGTTAGCAGTGCTCAGTATTCAGTTAGCAGTTAGCAAATGCAAGTATTCAGCAATTATTTGTCAAATAAATAAAATATAATAAAGTGATTTTCAAATTGTAATTATCCTTTGTTTTTAAAACGAATGCAACTGATTACTTATCACTGATCACTGCCAACTTGAATTATTTCCACTTAATATTACAACCAATACTAGGTTTTTGAACATCGTTTAAATGACGATTATAAATTACACTATCAATAGCATTTCTTAAATCGCTACCACTTATTGAAATTTCGTTTCCTGGTCTTGAATCGTCTAATTGCCCTCTATAAATTAATTTATCTTGGCTGTCGAATAAATAGAAATCAGGAGTACAAGCTGCATCATAAGCTTTGGCTACTTCTTGTGATTCATCATATAAATAAGGGAATTCAATTTTGTTTTTTAAGGCAAAATCAGCCATTTTTTCAGGGGAATCTTGTGGATAATTTACAACATCATTACTCGAAATTGTTACAATTCCAATTCCTTGAACTCTGTAATCATTTGCTATCATAACAATTTCTTCAATAACATGAAGTACAAATGGGCAATGATTGCACATAAAAACGACTAATGTTCCTTTTTTACCTTTAATATCTTGAAAGGAAATTTTTCTGTTAAAATTGGAGGCTTGTAATAAAAAATCAGGAGCTTTCGTCCCTAGAGGAAGCATATTTGAAGGAGTTAATGACATTTTTAGTTTATGGTTTTTGTTAATAGTTAATAGTTAATAGTTAATTGTTATACGGAAAGTTTGATAAAAGGTTACAAGAAATTCTTATTTTTGAACTTATTAATATAGAATCTTTATTAAAAAGATTCTGAAAAAGTTCGGAATATATGCATAACAAATTAACTTGGTCTGATTTTGAAAAAGTCGAAATGCGAATTGGAACAATCCTAGAAGTAAATGATTTTCCCGAAGCTAAAAATCCAGCTTATCAAATTCATATTGATTTTGGTAATGTAATAGGAGTGAAGAAGACTTCTGCTCAAATTACAGAAAAATACAACAAAGAAGAACTTATAGGTAAACAAATAGTAGCTGTAATCAATTTTCCAAAAAAACAAATAGGAAAGTTTATGAGTGAGTGCCTTCTTTTAGGTTCAATTGGAAATGAGAAAGAAGTTGTTTTATTATCTTCAGATAAACCCGTTGAAAATGGATTGAGAATTGGTTAAAAAAATAATTACTTTAAGGGTATTTCAATTAAAAAAGTACTCCCTTTTCCTACTACACTTTCAACCCGAATTACACCGTTATGTTCTTCAACAATTTGCTTACAGAAAGGCAAACCTAGTCCAAAGGATTGTTCTCCATCTGTACCTGAGCGTTTATATTCAAAGGATTCCAATTCAAAAATTCTATCTATTATATTTTCTTCAATTCCTATTCCTTGATCTTTTACTGAAAGTAAGAGTCTATCATTCTTTACAAAAGCACTAATTTTTATTGTTGTTTCTTTTGCACTAAACTTTATAGCATTAATTACAAGATTATTTATAACTCTTTTAAATTTTTCAAGGTTTATATTTCCAATTATTTTTTCTTTTGGAAGGTCTAAATCTATAAAAATTTGTTTTTCATCGGCCAATATTTTTAATAAAGCTGTACATTCTACTAAGAAATCGTTTATAATAACCGTGTTTTTTGGAATTTTATTAATAATATTCTTGTTTGACTCTAAAGTTTCGCTTATTAGATTTAAGGCGTTTCCACAAGCTATTTTCATTAATCCTATTAATTCATTTCTCTCTTTTTCTTCCTTTTCATCCATGATTAATTCTACCATTAATGATAAAGAAGCAATAGGAGTTCTTAAATCATGTGCTACTAAATTTAGTAGTTTCTCTTTTTCTTTATTGCTTTCAGTTATAACATTAAAAGCATCTTCAAGTTCCATATTTTGAGACAAAATAGTAATGTTTAACTTGCTTAGCTCATTAAAATTATTTTTTGATTTTTTCCAACTCAACCAAATGATAATCAGTAATAACACTACTAGTATTGCAATAAAAATAGTTATAAAAAGATATATTTTTTTTAAATTATTTTCTGTTTGAAGTATTTCAAGGTTGTGTTGGTGTTCAAATAAATCGTATTGTTTTTTTAAATCGGCAGTTGTAGTATTTGTTTTATATGTCAACCAATCATCTTTTTTAATTTGATATTGTTTAAGATAATAGTAAGCTTCTGGAATATTTTCTTTCTTTTCGTAATAAGCATGCATCAGTTTATTCCACTCTGCTAAATGTTTTTTGGTACTTATTGAGTCTAAGGTTGTTTTTAAACGTTTTAAAGACAAATAAGCACTGTCAAGTTTGTTTTCTTCTAAAAATACTTCTGTCAAGCCAAGGTAACTCGATTGAGCGTGTCTTATATCATTTCCACGTGAAAGATTTATTTCAATATCTTTCTTTAACATGGATTTAGATTTTGAATATTCCTTTTTCTGTAAATAAACATTTCCAAGGTTTCCATATACAACACCTAAAGCCTCATTGTGTTTCCTAGGTTCAGAAGGGAATTTCTTAGAATTTTCGGTTATGAATTTTAGTGCCAATAGATAATAGTGTTCTGCTTTATCATAATCTTTGAGCTGATAAAAACTTAGTCCAATATTTGATAGAATTTGTTGTCTTCTATGGTAGTTGTCCATTATGTCTGGACAACTTTCGGAGTCATTAAAAGCATTAATAAAGTTGTCTTTTGCATCTTCATATGATTCCTGTTTATAGTAAATCATGGCAATTCTGTAACTATATTCAGAATTTAAGCAGCTATCAAAATAACCTAATCCTAATTTTTTTGCTTTATAATAATAGGCAAAAGCCTCATTAAACTGTTCTTGACTATAAAATACATCGCCTTTACAGAGATAAGCTATTGCATATTCATCCTTGTAAGTTACAGGATCTTTTCCTGATATGACTGAAATAGCAGAATCAGCATATATGTGTGCCATTTCATAATCGTTAATAAATGCTTCATATGCATACCTTTTGTAGTCAAAAACTTTAACTTGGGAAAGAATTGATAAACTTTTATTTAAGATTACAGAATCTAATTTTTGAAGATCATGTATTACATTTTCTTTACCATTTTTTGGTTTTTGTAAATAGGATTCATCAATTTCATATTTTTTAGAAGTAGTTATATAATCAAAGGATTTTTCTTTTTTAGAGAAAAAATAGATTCCAACAATAATTAGAATTAGTACAAAGAAGAATATATACTTATTTGGAATTTTTTTCATGAAAATTAAGAAAATTACAATACTATTTTAGCAATAATACATAATTTTAATATACTTTTAATAGATTTTAAAAATAATAATGAATTTAATGAGATTTAATTACAACAGAATATCTCAAAATAAATTGTGATATAAAGATTATAGTCAACTAAGTTACTCTTTCATGCTATGATAAACGTTCATCACATCATCATCTTCTTCAATCTTTTCTAATAGTTTTTCTACATCAGCAGCTTCTTCTGGTGAAAGTTCTTTTGTTACTTGAGGAATTCTTTCAAATCCTGAAGAAAGTATTTCTAAATTTCTAGATTCTAGTTCTTTTTGAAGATTTCCAAAACTTTCAAAAGGAGCATACATTAAAATACCGTCTTCATCTTCAAATATTTCTTCTACACCAAAATCTATCAATTCTAATTCTAATTCTTCTAAATCTTGTCCTTCTGCTGGAATTCTAAAATTACAGGTATGATCAAACATAAATTCAACTGAACCTTGTGTTCCAAATGTTCCGTTACATTTATTAAAATAACTTCTAAT
This sequence comes from uncultured Flavobacterium sp., assembly GCF_963975515.1. Classification (GTDB taxonomy): domain Bacteria; phylum Bacteroidota; class Bacteroidia; order Flavobacteriales; family Flavobacteriaceae; genus Flavobacterium. The sequence continues at coordinate 208,238 of NZ_CAXBGY010000001.1, read as the reverse complement.
ATTTGCTACTGTTCTGTTGTTGTTATCAGTTGCAGTTTCAATTAAAATGGCAATGCCATGAGGCGCATAACCTTCAAATAAAACTTCTTTATAATCTTCAGTATCTTTTTCGGTTGCTTTTTTTATGGCACGTTCTACATTTTCTTTTGGCATATTTGCTGCCTTAGAGTTTTGTATTACTGCTCTCAATCTAGAATTTGCTTCAGGATTTGGACCACCTTCTTTAACAGCCATTACAATATCCTTTCCTATGCGTGTAAAGGTTTTTGCCATTGCTGACCAACGTTTCATTTTTCTACCTTTTCTAAACTCGAATGCTCTTCCCATTACTATATTATTTTAAACAGGACAAAAATAATTTTTTTAGATTCAATATCAAAATTAGTTAAACAATAAAGCATGATTTTGTAATTTACTTGCAATTTTAAAAGAATTATTTTTCAAAACAAGCAAAGAAACGTATTATTGTAGCTAATATTACTTTTTTTTAATAACTTAACAGTGATAATTATTTAAAATTTATATTTAGAAAAGAAGAAAATGTTTAAAAATGTTTACAGATTAATTAATTGGTTTTTTAACAAACCAAAATCAGTTGGTTTTATAGTCTTTTTTGCTTTAAGTTCTTTATTTATTTACATAGCATATCAAAACTATCAATTAAATAAAGAAAACAAAAGAGTAGAAATGAGTAATACCCTAAATGTAATTACTCATAATATAGAACAATCGCTTAAAAATTGTTATACAACAACACTTACTTTAGCTTTAACAATTAATGATGAAGGAATTCCCCAAAATTTTGATTCTATAGGAAAAAAGCTGTTGGAGTCAAATAGCAGTATAAATGCAGTTCAGTTGGTTCCAAATGGAATAATTAAATATATTTATCCAATGCAAGGAAATGAAGCTGCTATGGGTTTAGATATTTTAAAATCCAAAGAGCTTAGAGAGGAATCATTAAAATCAATTCAAAATCAAAAAATGTATTTTGCAGGTCCTTTTGAATTAGCACAAGGAGGGCAAGGAATTGTAGGAAGGTTACCTGTTTATATAAAAAGTAAATTCTGGGGTTTTTCTGCAGTTGTAATAAAAATGGATAGGTTATTATTGACTTCCGGAATAAGTACATTAAATACTAAAAACTTCTATTTTCAATTATCAAAAGTAAATCCAAATACTAAAAAAGAAGATTTTTTCTTACCAGAATATATAAAAATGACTAATAATAACCATGTAAGTAGTTATATACCGGACGGTGATTGGAAATTTTCTATAATTGATAAAAACTCAAAAACTTTATTAAATGAGTTTATGTTTAAGATTCTTATATCATTAATGGTATCATATACTCTAGGTCTTTTTACAATTTTGTTGTTAAAAAAACCAGAAGAATTACAATTATTAATTGAAGAACAAGCAAATAAACTAGTTACTAGCGAAATTAAATTTAAGACTATTTTTGATCAAGCAGCTTTGGGAATTGCAAATATCGATAGTACTACGGGTAAATTTATTGAAATTAATGAGAATTTTTGTGAATTATTAGGTTATAGTGAGAGTGAAATGAAAAATAAAGATTTTCAATCAATTACTCACCCAGATGATTTAGATAAAGATCTAGAATATATAAAAAATATAGAACGTGGAGTAATTGAACAATATTCCATGGAAAAAAGATATTATACAAAGCAAGGAAAAATTATTTGGGTAAATTTATCGGTTACCCCTTTATTTGTGAATAATAATTTTAAAGAATATACTTTTATTTCAATTGTTGAAGACATTACAGAACGAAAAAAAAATGAGCAAATAATAGTAAACTCTCAAAATCGAATTGAGTCGTTAATCAATACAATTGATGGAATAGTTTGGGAATGTGATGCGAATACTTTTGAATTTTCATTTATAAGTAAAAAAGTTGAAAATATCTTAGGATATACTTCAGAAGAGTGGCTGTCTAGTAAAACTTTTTGGCAAGATCATATTTATCACGAAGACAGGGATAACATTGTTGATTTTTGCTCTAAAAAAGTAGTTGAAAGTTTAGATCATGATTTTGAATATCGAATGGTAGCAAAAGATGGATCAATAATTTGGCTTAGAGATATTGTAAATGTTGTAACCAAAAATAATGTAGCAGTTAGTTTGAGAGGTATTATGATTGATGTTACGAAAAATAAAGAAATTGAAAAGGATTTAAACACTTCTTTTAGTCTTGTAACAGAGCAAAATGAGCGATTATTAAATTTTTCGTATATTGTATCTCATAATTTAAGATCTCATACAAGTAATATTAGTTCGTTAATTGGTTTAATTGAAATTACTGACGACATTGATGAAAGAGAAGAGATGATAGGCTTATTAAAATCAGTTTCTAACTCTTTGAATGAAACGTTGATGAATTTAAATGAAGTTGTAAACATTCAAACAAATAAATCATTAACTACTGAAAAATTAAATTTATCTAATTATATAGCGTCAACATTAACCGTTTTATCAGGTCAAATTAAATCTAATAATGTAACCATTAATAATTTAGTTAGTGATGAAATAGAAGTAAATTACAATTCTGCATACTTAGAAAGTATACTTTACAATATTATTTCTAACGGAATAAGATATCGTGATAAAGAGAGAAGTTCAATTATTACTATAAATTTTTATGAAGAAAACAATTTAAAAGTTATAGAGATAGCCGATAATGGAATTGGAATAGATTTAGAAAAATATAAAAATAAAATCTTTGGAATGTATAAAACCTTTAGTAATAGTAAAGATTCAAGAGGAATTGGTTTATTTATTACTAAAAATCAAATTGAAGCAATGGGTGGTAGCATTACTGTAGAAAGTGAGCTTAACCTAGGAACCACTTTTAAAATTTATATTTTATGAAAAAAAAATCAATATGGATAATAGATGATGATTCAATTTTTAAAATTATTATCCAGAAATTAATTTCAAAAACCGAAATATTTGATACTGTTAAAACTTTTTCAAATGGAAAAGAAGCATCTACTGCCATAAAAAAAACATTAAATTTAAAAGATAAATTACCAGATATAATACTTTTGGATATAGAAATGCCAGTTATGGATGGTTGGGAATTTATGGATGAAATTAGTATTTTAAAACAAAACTTTGAAAAAGAAGAAGAAATAAATATATTTATATCAAGTTCATCAATTGCTATTGATGATAAGATAAAAGCAGACAAAAACCCTTGTATTAAAGGTTTTTTATCTAAACCAATAAGCTTAGATGATTTAATAAAAATAGCTTCTTAAAACTATTAATTCCTTTCATAAAAAAAAGACGCTAATAATTAAGCGTCTTTTTTTATAATTAAATTATTTAATCCACTGGAACATGTTTTGAGACAAAATTATCTGCTACTGTATTCCAATTATTAATTGCTTTATTTTTTTCTTGAAAGTTAGAATTGTTTTCTTTGTTATAGTTGTTTATTTCAGTGTTAACTTGCTTAACCATAGCGTTATAATTGTCAATTTCTTCTTTTGTTCTATCTTTTTGTTTCTTTGCTTCTAATGTTTTTCTAGCATTTTCAAACTTATCGTTAAACATTATAAAATTTGTAATTTTCGGAGCATAATCTTCCCCTTCTTTCTTAAAATAGTCTAATGCTTTTTTAGTTGCATTTAAAACAGAACTATCGTTATTATATGCTTTTATTGCTTTAATTTTTTCTAAACCTTCATCAGCATATTGAATAAGAGCATTTTTATTTTGCTCTATTGCTGGTAAATCTTTTTTCTCAATTGCATTTGATAAATAAGAATCTGTTACATAAGCTTTAAAGAAAATTAAATACAATTCAGTTTTATATTTAAAAACTTCATTAGATTTTTGCATTTTTTTTCCTAATTCTGAAGTGTCATTACTAAGATTTACATTGTATTTTAGAGCAAAAGACTTTTGAGCATTAATTACTTTTTCTTGTTCTGCATCCAGTTTTTCATTTACTAAATCTCTAGTTAAGATATAGGCTTCCATTAAATCATAAGATTGATCTGCAACTTCCTGCATATCAATGATTTTGCTATACTCTTCATTAATATTTTTTTCAACAATGCTTAAATAATCTAAAATTTGATTTTTATATTCTTGGTCACCTTTATACCCATCTTTTATGGCACTTATTTTTTTTGTTGCATTTTGAATACTCGTAACAAGTTGTTTTCTAGTATTATCTATCCATCTAGCACTTTTAGAATGAGCAACTGTTTTAGTATATTTCCATGTACTTTTAGCGATTAAATCTTGCTCTTTACCTATGTGTGATAGATAGTCAACAGGAGTATTAAATTCTTGTGCACTTGTACTAAATTGAATTAATAGTGCTAATAAAATTAATTTTAGTTTCATCTTAAATCTTTATTGTGTTAAATCGTTTATTATATTGATGGCTTCAAAAATATGTAAATTACTTTTAATTGCTTTTGTTTTTTCTAAATTACTGCTTTTAACAAACTCATCAAATTGTTGGTATTCAATTTCAACTTGACTTTGTTCAATTTCAATAGGAAATTGTATTTCGGTAAGCGTTTTTATTTCTCTCCATGTTGAATTAATTTTATCAACTTCATTATAAACAGCATTAAAGTCTAAGGGTATAGGTTCAAAATTAAAATCAAAAATTGCATCAATTTTGTTATTCATTGCAATAATTTTATTTGACTCATTATTTAATTTAATTCTTGATTTACTTTTTAAAATAACTTCATTTTTTTTAGGGTTATTAAATAACGAAAACCTCATTTTTGGAACTACTTCATCATTTTGAAGAGCATTTGGCGTATTTTCTTCACGCTTGATTTGATTATCAAACAAAAAAGGTATTTCAACATCTGGAATTGTTCCAATTGATTGATTACTTTTTCCGGTTATTCTATAAAATCCTTCAATTGTTACTTTTATAAAAGAATCATTGGTTTCACTATTCAAGGGCAAAATAGTTTGCATAGATGCTTTTCCTCTAGTTTTGCTTCCAACAATAATACCTCTTTCATAATCTTGAATTGCATTAGCAAAAAACTCACTAGCTGAAGCTGAATAGGCATTGACCAATACAACTAAAGGACCAGTATAAATAGAGCCTCTATTTGGATCTCTTACCGTTTCAACCTTATTTTGTTTATCATTTAAAATAGCAACAGGACCAATATCAATAAACATTCCAGTTATATTAATAGCTTCAATCATAGATCCACCACCATTATTTTGTACATCAACAATTAAACCATCAATTCCATCTTTTTTTAATTTGTAAATTTCTTTGGCTAAATCATCACTTACATTTGTTTGTCCAGAACCAACTTCTCCATAAAAACTTGGAATTTTTATGTATCCAATTTTTTTATTTTCTTTCTTCAAAATAAAACTATAAAGAGAAGTACTATAATTTGTAAGCTGATTTTTATCTAAACTAACTTTGTAAATTTCACCACTTTTTTTTCTTAAAGTAAAGTCAGCTTTTTTTATGTCACTTGAATTAAAAATAGTTTCAACTTTATCTTTTGTAGCACATGAAATTTCAAAAGATTCATTATTTGCTTTAATTTTAATAATTTGATCGCCTATCTCTATTATGTCTGAAAAATAGGCAGAACTTCCTGGAACTATATTTTCAATTGTAATTTCTTCATTATCATTTAATGAAACCATTAAACCATATGAAAGATCATTAGAACTTACACTTGACAAAAAGTTAGATTTATCATCATTTGAAAAAAAGGAAGTATGAGGATCAAAATAAGAACAAAAAACATTAAAAAATTTAGAATTAAACTGAGTTTGGTCAAAATTGAATTCTGCTGATTTACATTTATTTAATTCAAATAGTTTTTTCTTTGATTCGAGGGATAATTTTGAGAAATTTTGAACTAATGAATCTTTGTTTTTACTTGTTTCTGCAATATTTTTAAGTATTTGAAATAAAGTTGATTTTTTTATTCTTTTTTTTAGTTCAATTTCATCAGAAACATAAGGGTAAGGTTCTTTAGAAAACAAAATAGTTTCTGTACTTTCAAAAGAAGTTATTTCCTTTTCAAGTTGGCTATAAATCTTATTATTTCGGGCTAATGCAATTGTATAAACCTTAAAAATATCTTCCAAAAACTGGCAATCTTTGTCTTTTATATAATCATCTATTTTATATTGATGCTTTTTTAAAGTATTTATATCACTTGCTAAGAATAGACGATTGTTCTCATCTAATTCAGATAAAAACGCTGTAAAAACGTATTTAGACAAACTATCATTTAAGGCTTTCGGCTTATAATGTCTCTCTTGAATGACTTCATTAATTTGAAATAAAGTTTCACAAGCAGTTTTGTTAGTTTGTCCAAATACAAATAATGGAAAAATTAGGAATAAGATTTTTTTCAAAAGAATTACTTTTTATAAAACGGCATTTTAACCACTTTTGCTTTAATATCTTTATTTCTAATTCTTATATAAATTTCTGAATCAGCTGTTGCAAATTCATTAGTTACATAACCCATTCCAATAGCAATTCCAAGAGAAGGAGCTTGTGTTCCAGAAGTTACAATACCAATAATATTCCCATTTGCATCAACAATTTCATAATCATGACGCGGAATTCCTCTATCAATCATTTCAAAACCAACTAATTTACGAGTCACACCAGCTTCTTTCTGAGCTTTTAAATTTTCAGAATTAGTAAATTCTTTAGTAAATTTTGTAATCCAACCCAAACCAGCTTCTAACGGAGAAGTTGTGTCGTTAATATCATTTCCGTATAAACAGAACCCCATTTCTAAACGCAACGTATCACGAGCCGCTAAACCAATTGGCTTAATTCCGAACGATGCACCAGCTTCAAAAACTTTAGTCCAAATTTGTTCAACTTCAGTATTTTTACAATAAATTTCAAATCCACCAGAACCAGTATAACCAGTTGCTGAAATAATTACATTTTCAATTCCAGCAAAATCTGAAACTTCAAAATGATAATATTTAATTTGTGATAAATCAACAGAAGTTAGGCTTTGCATAGCCTCAACCGCTTTTGGTCCTTGAATAGCTAACAAAGAATAATCTTCTGATAAATCTTTCATATCTGCATTCATATCATTATGAGATGAAATCCAATTCCAATCTTTCTCAATATTTGAGGCATTTACAACCAATAAATATTGCTCATCTTTAATTTTATAAATGATTAAATCGTCTACAATTCCACCATCATTATTGGGTAAACATGAATATTGAGCTTTTCCAACTTCAAGCGTAGAAGCATCGTTAGAAGATACTTTCTGAATCAAAGCCAAAGCATTTTCACCAGACAACAAAAATTCACCCATGTGCGAAACATCAAAAACACCAACACCAGTTCTCACTATTTCGTGTTCAACATTAATTCCTTCATATTGCACAGGCATATTAAAACCTGCAAACGGAACCATTTTTGCCCCTAAACTTTCGTGAATGTGTGATAAAGCTGTATTTTTCATATATAAATAAGTATAAAATTTAAAGTCGCTAATTTATTGAAAATTTATTAATTTGAAGCTATTTCCTGCTATACGTTACAATCTTTTTATTTTTTTCAAAAACAAAAAGGATTTTCACTGCTATCAGGGCTAGGGAATCTCGTATTCTAAGTTGATATTTTTTTACCATTTAAAAACATTGTTTAACATATGTGCAAAAGATTACCTAAAAATGTTGTTTTTTAAAATTCGTTTGTAGAATTTTGGGGAATATTAAAAACAAGCAATGGAAACCATACATTATATAAGTTCAGATTTATTATCGATCGAAACAATTCATACAATTTTATTAGAAGATAAAAAGTTAGCTTTATCAGAAGAAGCCATAGTAAACATTGAAAAATGTAGAAAGTATTTAGATGATAAAATGAAAGCTCATGGTGAACCTATTTACGGAATTAACACGGGATTTGGTTCGTTATGTAATGTAGAAATTTCTAAAGAAAACTTAACAAAACTTCAAGAAAACTTAATAAAATCGCATGCTTGTGGAACAGGTGAAGAAGTTCCTAGTGAGATTGTTAAAATTATGTTGTTATTGAAAATTCAATCTTTGAGTTATGGACATTCAGGTGTTCAATTAGCTACGGTTGAACGTTTAATTGAGTTTTATAATAATGATATTTTACCTGTAATTTACACACTTGGTTCACTAGGAGCAAGTGGAGATTTAGCACCTTTAGCCCATTTATCTTTACCATTACTTGGAGAAGGAGAAGTGTATTATGACGGTTTTAGACAACCTTCAAAAAAGGTAATGGAAAAAATGAATTGGCAACCTATTGTAATGCAATCAAAAGAAGGATTAGCATTGCTAAACGGAACTCAATTTATGAGTGCTTATGGAGCTTATATCTTGTTGAAATCTAATAAATTATCTTATTTAGCTGATTTAATTGGATCTATTTCTCTAGAAGGATTTGATGGTAGAATTGAACCTTTTAACGATTTAATTCACTTAATTAGACCTCATAAAGGGCAAATTCAAACGGCTAGAAGATTAACAGAATTACTTGAAGATAGTGAAATCATTTCACAACCGAAGAAACATGTGCAAGATCCTTATTCTTTTAGATGTATGCCTCAAGTTCATGGTGCGAGTAAAGACACAATCGATTATGTAAAGAAAGTATTTAGAACCGAAATTAACTCTGTTACTGATAATCCAAATATTTTTGTAGGTGATGATGAAATTATTTCTGGAGGAAATTTCCACGGACAACCATTGGCTTTAGCTTTTGACTTTTTAGGAATTGCTTTAGCAGAATTAGGTAGTATTTCTGAAAGAAGAACCTACCAATTAATTTCAGGTTTACGTGATTTACCTGCATTTTTAGTAGATAATCCTGGATTAAATTCAGGTTTTATGATTCCACAATATACAGCTGCAAGTATTGTTAGTCAGAATAAACAATTAGCTACACCAGCGAGTATTGATAGTATTGTTTCTAGCAACGGACAAGAAGATCACGTTTCAATGGGAGCAAATGGAGCAACAAAAACATTGCGAATTGTAGATAATTTGGAACGTATTTTAGCTATTGAATTAATGAATGCTTCACAAGCACTAGAATTTAGAAGACCTTTAAAATCAAGCGAATTTATTGAAAGTTTTATTAAATCTTATAGAGATGAAGTTTCTTTTGTAAAAGAAGACCGAATTTTGCATTATGATATTGAGAAAACGATTGCTTTTTTACAAAGTTTTCAGATAGAGTTGGAGGATTAGGTTTTAAAGAAATAAACTCAAAATTCCAAGAATAGCAGGAATTCCTTGTACATAAAATATTCTTTTAGAAATGGAATAAGCACCATAAATTGCTGCTACAAGTACACAGTTTAAGAAAAATAATGCGATATTATTTGACCACATTTCATCTGAAATAAAGAAAGTCCATAACAAACCTGCAGCCAAAAAACCATTATACAAACCTTGGTTTGCAGCCATAGCTTTTGTTTGAGAAAACAATTCTTTTGGAAAGTTAGTAAATACTTTTGGTGCTTTAGTAGTCCATGCAAACATTTCTAACCAAAGAAAATATAGATGTAAAAAGGCAACAAATCCGATAATTATTTGAGATAAGATATTCATAATTAATTGTTTTTATTGGTGAAATTCTTTTCAATTCTTTTGTCAGGAACAAGCCAAATCAAGGCAACAGTAATATAAATTATCCCTGAAATAATTGGAATGTAAAGAGCAAATAGTATGGCAACTATATACAGAAGGGTCGATAACTTTCCTTTAAAATCTTTACCAATTGAGGTGAAAATTAAAGAATCTTTTCCTTCAAATTTAATTATTTGTCTTTGAAGAATGAAATAAGCAATTGCACATCCTAAAAGAATTATTCCATATAACAATAACGGAAAATGAGCAAATTCACTTTCACCAAGCCAAGCCGTTGAAAAAGGTATTAATGACAACCAAAAAAGCAAATGCATATTTGCCCAAAGTATTTTTCCGTTTACTTTTTGAACAGCGTGCATTAGATGATGGTGATTATTCCAATAAATTGCAACATAAATAAAACTTAAAATATAACCTAAAACTTTAGGCAACAATGGTTTTAGAGCTTCAAAAGTATGTCCTTCAGGAACACTGAACTCTAAGACCATGATTGTAATAATTATAGCTAAAACTCCATCACTAAAAGCTTCAAGTCTATTTTTGTTCACAGTTTTATTTTTTAAGAATTAATCTGATTAATAGTATTATACCTAAAACTTCCAAGGTCATCCCAATAATTAATAAACCACTTGCAAATTGCCAATGCATTATTTTAAATAAAGTGCCTAAAATTGTAATAGCCATGCCTGTTAAAAACGTTACAAATGGTATTTTGTAGTCTTTAATCATGCTAATTAATTTATTACTTCAACAACAGTTGTTAATTTTGATTGAGGATGGTCTTTCATATGCATTTCCAATTCTAAAAAGTCACCATTAATGCTTTTAATTTTTACTATTAAATCAGCATCAGATTTTAAAAACTCGGCTGTTTTTTTGGAACTTTTAAGAATATATGAACAATCATCTATCCAAATGACTTCAAAGTCGAGTACAAAATCTTCACCTAATTTCCTTTCTGTTTGTAAATTTCCTTTTCTTTCAATGATATAGGTTACACCTAATTCATCATCTTGAAGTTTAAATTTACCATTTTTGTAATTCTTACAGTTTTGAGCATAACTAAAAGCTGAAATACTAAAAAAAAGAACAAATAAGAGAATATTTTTTTTCATTTTATTTCCATTTAAAGTTTTTTTCAATCGCTTTTATCATTTCTCCAGCAATATCTTTATTTGTAGCACCTTCAATTCCTTCTAAACCTGGAGAAGAGTTTACTTCTAACAATAAAGGCCCTTTGCTTGAACGAATAATATCAACACCTGCAACCTTTAAATCCATTGCTTTTGCAGCTTTTATTGCGATTTTCTTTTCCTCTGGAGTTACTTTTACAATTGAAGCAGTTCCTCCCATATGAATGTTAGCTCTAAATTCTCCAGGAGCAGCTTCTCTTTGCATTGAAGCTACAACTTTTCCATCAACAACAAAAAGACGTAAATCTTTTCCGTTTGCTTCTTTAATGAATTCTTGAACTAATATATTAGCATTCAAACTTTTGAAAGCATTGATTACAGATTCAGCTGCTTTTTTAGTTTCAGCTAAAACTACACCTTTTCCTTGTGTTCCTTCTAATAATTTTACGATTAGGGGAGAACCACCAACCATTTTAATTAAATCATCTGTATCTAAAGGAGAATTAGCAAAACCAGTTGTTGGAATATCGACTCCGCTGTTTAAAAGCAATTGCAATGAAAATAGTTTATCACGAGATTGTGTTATAGCTGCTGCATTGTTTAACGCAAAAACTTTTAAAGCTTCAAATTGTCTAGTTAAAGCACAACCATAATAGGTCATACTTGGACGAATTCTTGGAATTACTGCATCAAAATTATCTAATATTTTTCCACCACGATAATGAATCTCAGGTGTATCAGCATCTAATTTCATGTAGCAATACTTCAAATTTAAGAAGTGCATTTCATGACCACGCATTTCTCCAGCTTCCATAATTCTTTTATTACTATATAACTCTGGGTTACTGGCCAAAACACCAATTCGAAGTCCCTTTTTTTCTGTTGATTCAGTGTAGTAATATGCTTTTAAATTTTCATTTGAAGGTTGTCCTAAAACAAATTTTTGTTCTGGATCAACCATTACTCGTCCTGACATTGCCTCTCTACCAAGTAACATTCGAAAACCCATTGAATCTCGATTGGTTAAGGTTAATTCAATTTCCCAAGTTTTACCACCTAATGATACATTTGTACTAATTACGTAACGTTTTTCGCGAAAACCACTTGAGCTTTTAACAATTCTTTGATCAACTAATTGAGCTTCACAATGAATAAGTGCTTTTGCATTATTTTGAATAGGATTAATATCAAATTTAACCCATTCTTGGTTATCTTTAGAAAATGTTTTGATATTAATTGCATGTAGAGCAGAAGTTTTTGCACCTGAATCTACTCTTGCTTTTATAGTTGGAATCCCTATTGCTGGTAATGAACACCATTCTTCGCTTCCTACAATTACTTTTTGTTGCATTTTATTTTTTTAATTTAATAATAATCGAAAGTACTATTTTTTTTTGATGTGACTAGAAAAAAAAACCTACTTTTCAGCAGGTTTTTCATGTTTTTTAATTGTTATGGTTAGTTCTTGTTTTTCTTCATCTAATTCCATAAAAATCTCATCACCTTCGTGTATTTTTGATGTTATAATTTCTTCGGCTAAAGAATCTTCTACATATTTTTGAATAGCTCTTTTTAAAGGCCTTGCACCAAACTGTTTGTCAAATCCTTTTTCAGCAATATAATCTTTAGCTTTTTCAGATAAATTTAAAGTGTATCCTAAATCTTTAATTCTTAAGTATAATTTATCCATTTCAATATCAATAATCTTATCGATATCTTCTTTTTCTAAAGCATTAAAAACAACTACATCATCAATTCTATTTAGGAATTCAGGAGCGAAGGCTTTTTTAAGAGCATTTTCAATTATTCCTTTTGAATTGTCATCAGCTTGAGCCACTTTTGAAGCAGTACCAAAACCAACACCTTGTCCAAAATCTTTTAATTGACGTGCACCAACATTAGAAGTCATAATGATAATAGTATTTCTAAAATCAATTTTACGACCTAAACTATCTGTTAAATGACCATCATCTAATACTTGAAGCATCATGTTAAATACATCAGGATGCGCTTTTTCAATTTCATCTAAAAGAATTACACTATAAGGTTTTCTTCTAACTTTTTCTGTCAGTTGTCCACCTTCTTCATAACCCACATATCCAGGAGGTGCACCTACTAATCTTGAGATAGCAAATTTTTCCATGTATTCACTCATATCAATACGTATTAAAGCATCTTCTGAGTCAAATAATTCTTTGGCTAATACTTTAGCTAACTGCGTTTTACCAACACCTGTTTGACCTAAAAATATAAATGAACCAATTGGTTTGTTTGGATCTTTTAATCCAGCTCTATTTCTTTGAATTGACTTTGCAATTTTATTTACAGCTTCATCTTGTCCAATAACTTTTGCTTGAATAAGTTCTGGTAAATGAGCTAACTTATTGCTTTCTGTTTGAGCAATTCTATTCACTGGAATTCCAGTCATCATAGATACTACATCAGCTACATTGTCTTCAGAAACTTCAATTCTATTATTTTTAGCATCTTCTTCCCATTTTTCTTGGGCAATAGCTAAATCTTTTTCAATTCGTTTTTCATCATCTCGAAGTTTTGCTGCTTCTTCATATTTCTGTTTTTTGACCACAGAGTTTTTATTATCCCTAACTTCTTCTAACTGACGTTCTAAATCTAAAATTTGCTTAGGAACATCAATATTTGTAATGTGAACTCTAGAACCTGCTTCATCTAAAGCATCAATAGCTTTGTCTGGCAAGAATCTATCAGTCATATAACGATTTGTTAACTTTACACAAGCTTCAATTGCTTCATCACTATAAGTCACACTATGGTGGTCTTCATATTTACCTTTTATATTATGTAAGATAGTAATGGTTTCTTCAACAGAAGTTGGTTCAATAATAACCTTCTGAAAACGTCTTTCTAAAGCACCATCTTTTTCGATATATTGTCTGTATTCATCTAACGTTGTAGCACCAATACATTGCAGTTCACCTCTTGCTAAAGCAGGCTTAAACATGTTTGATGCGTCTAATGAACCAGTTGCTCCACCAGCACCAACAATAGTGTGAATTTCATCTATGAAAAGTATGATGTCATCATTTTTTTCAAGTTCATTCATAACAGCTTTCATACGTTCTTCAAACTGTCCACGGTATTTTGTTCCAGCTACTAAACTAGCCAAGTCAAGTGTTACAACACGTTTATTAAATAAAACACGTGATACTTTTTTCTTGATAATCATTAAAGCTAAACCTTCTGCAATAGCAGATTTTCCAACTCCAGGTTCACCAATTAGTAATGGGTTGTTTTTCTTTCTACGGCTTAAAATTTGAGAAACTCTTTCGATTTCTTTTTCCCGACCTACAACAGGATCTAGTTTTCCTTCTTCTGCCATTTCGGTTAAATCTCTACCAAAATTATCTAATACAGGAGTTTTTGATTTTTTTGTTGTTTTATTTCCAGATGTTGGGTTATTGAAAGAACTATCTTTAATTCCATCATCTTGACCAGAGTCTTCATTATATGATTCGGCTTTGGGTAAGTTTTCTATAAAATCTTCTTCGTTATTTATCATAGCAATATAATTTTCTTTAACGGTTTCATAATCGATCTTTAATTTTTTCATCAACTTGGTAGTTGGATCATTTTCATTGCGTAGAATACACAACAATAAATGTGCCGTACTCACAGCAGAACTATTATATAGTTTAGCTTCCAGAAAAGTGGTTTTAATGGCACGTTCTGCTTGTCTAGTTAAGTGAAGATTTTTTTTATCATTATTTTGAATTCCTGTCGAATTGGCAGGACTTAAAACTTCAACTTTTTTACGCAAATGACTAAAATCAACAGCTAAGTTATTCATTATAGTCATGGCTTTTCCGCTGCCATCTCGAAGTATTCCCAAAATTAAATGTTCAGTACCAATAAAATCGTGCCCTAAACGTAAAGCTTCTTCTTTACTATAGGTAATTACGTCTTTTACTCTTGGTGAAAAATTATCGTCCATTTTGTTATTTTAATCAAGTAAATATACTAAATAATATAGAATACTAAAAAAGGTATTTTATATCACAAGGCTAATTGACAAAAAAAAACTCAAATACAAAAGTTAATTTAAGTGGAGTTATCATCAAAAAACAACATCTTTTTGTTAATAAATCTTTGATATTTATTTAAAAAAATAGTTATAAAAATTATTAAAAGATGTAAATTGGCACGTTAAAGATTTAAACATAAATTAATATAAAATACCTATGTCTGAAGGAGAAAAGTTAATTCCTATTAACATTGAAGATGAAATGAAATCAGCTTACATTGATTATTCAATGTCAGTTATTGTATCTAGAGCTCTTCCTGATGTTAGAGATGGTTTAAAACCTGTACATCGAAGAGTATTATATGGAATGCACGAATTAGGAGTTAGAGCAAATAGTGCACACAAAAAATCAGCGAGAATTGTTGGAGAAGTATTAGGAAAGTATCACCCACATGGAGATACATCTGTATATGATGCTATGGTGCGTATGGCTCAAGAATGGAGTTTACGTTATATGTTAGTTGATGGTCAAGGTAACTTTGGTTCTGTTGATGGAGATAGTCCAGCAGCAATGCGTTATACGGAAGCTCGTATGCGTAAAATTTCTGAAGATATGTTGGCTGATTTAGATAAAGAAACGGTTGACTTTCAGCTGAATTTTGATGATACTTTGTACGAACCAACAGTAATGCCAACTAAGATTCCTACCTTATTAATTAATGGAGCATCTGGAATTGCAGTAGGTATGGCAACAAATATGGCTCCTCATAACTTAACAGAAGTTATTGATGGAACTCTTGCGTTTATAGATAATCCAGAAATTGAAATAGACGAATTAATCAATTATATCAAAGCTCCCGATTTCCCTACAGGAGGAACAATTTATGGTTATGAAGGTGTAAGAGAAGCATTCAAAACGGGTCGTGGACGTATTGTAATGCGTGCTAAAGCTACTTTTGAAGAGTCTAATAACAGAGAAGCTATTATCGTTACGGAAATTCCTTATCAAGTGAATAAAGCCGATATGATTAAGAAAACAGCTGATTTAGTTAATGATAAAAAAATAGAAGGTATTTCTAACATTCGTGATGAATCTGATAGAAACGGAATGCGAATCGTTTATGAACTTAAACGTGATGCTGTTCCGAATGTCGTTTTAAATACATTATATAAATATACACAACTTCAGTCTTCATTTAGTGTAAATAACATTGCATTAGTAAAAGGAAGACCTCAAATGTTGAATTTAAAAGATTTGATTCATTATTTTGTTGAACACAGACATGATGTTGTTGTTAGAAGAACAAAATACGAATTAAGAAAAGCTGAAGAAAGAGCTCATATTCTAGAAGGTTTAATTATTGCATCAGACAATATTGATGAAGTAATTAAAATTATTAGAGCTTCGAATGACGGAGAAGAAGCAAGAAATAGTTTAATTGAACGTTTCAAATTATCAGAAATTCAAGCCAAAGCAATCGTAGAAATGCGTTTAAGACAATTAACAGGTCTTGAACAAGATAAATTACGTGCTGAATACGAAGAGCTTATGAAGTTAATTGCTCATTTAAAAGAGTTATTAGCAAGTAAAGAAATGAGAGCTCAAGTAATTAGAGATGAATTAATAGAAGTAAAAGATAAATACGGAGACGAAAGACGTTCTGTAATTGAATATGCTGGTGGAGACGTAAGTATTGAAGATTTAATTGCAGATGAACAAGTTGTGGTTACAATTTCTCATGCTGGTTATATCAAACGTACATCTTTAACAGAATACAAAACACAAAATAGAGGTGGAGTTGGACAAAAAAGTGCTGCCACAAGAGATGAAGATTTCTTAGAACATTTATTTGTTGCTACAAATCACCAATATTTAATGTTCTTTACTCAAAAAGGAAAATGTTTCTGGATGCGAGTTTTTGAAATTCCAGAAGGAACAAAAGCTAGTAAAGGTAGAGCGCTTCAGAACTTAATCAACATTGAAAGTGATGATAAAGTTAAAGCATTTATTTGTACCCAAGATCTTAAAGATGAAGAATACATCAATAGTCATTATGTAATTATGGCTACTAAAAAAGGTCAGGTTAAGAAAACATCTTTAGAGAAATATTCTCGTCCAAGAGTAAATGGTGTTGCTGCTATTACGATTAAAGACGATGATGAGTTATTAGAAGCAAAATTAACAACAGGAAACAGTCAAGTTTTATTAGCAGTTCGTTCTGGTAAAATTGTTCGTTTTGAAGAAGCTAAAACTCGTCCAATGGGTAGAACTGCTTCTGGTGTAAGAGGAATTACTCTTAAAGATGATACAGACGAATTAATTGGAATGGTTTCTGTTGATGAAAATGATGTAAATGATACTCAATTATTAGTTGTAACTGAAAATGGATACGGAAAACGTACGAAATTAGAAGAAGACGGAGAAGCTATCTACAGAATTACAAATAGAGGAGGAAAAGGAGTTAAAGCATTAAATGTAACGGAAAAAACTGGAGCTTTAGTGTCAATTAATATAGTTTCTGATGCTGATGATTTAATGATTATCAACAAATCTGGTTTAACAATTAGAATGAATGTTTCTGATTTAAGAACAATGGGTAGAGCAACACAAGGAGTTCGTTTAATTAATATTAAAGGAAAAGACTCTATTGCAGCTGTAACTAAAGTACTTCGTGAAGATGAAGAAGAAATTATTGATGGCGAAATTGTTGAAGGTGAAGAAGGAATAATTGATGATGTTGAAAACAACTCAGCTAATGAAACTGATTCTTCTGAAGAAGCAGAAACACAAGAATAAATTACAAAGCCCAATTAGTTTTGGGCTTTTTTTAAATTACTAAATATGAAAAAAATAATTTTTATCGTGACACTTTTTTTTAGTGTTGCTATTTTAGCTCAAACAGACGAATTAAAAACTTTAGATAGAACCTATAACTTAAGTTCAGCACCATCACAAAAAGATATAGATAAAGTTAAAGTTGCTCTTACGTCATTAGATGGGATGGTAAATAGTTTAAGTCCTGAACAAAAAAATGATTATAACTTCTATAAAGGAATACAACCTTTAATGGATGTTTTGGTTATTGCAATGAAAAATCCAAGCGACAAAACAGGGATTGCAAATGCATTGACTTATAATAATTTATTATTAACAGCTGAGTATTTTGAAAAAGTTTTAGATTTTGAAAAAGAGCTATCAAAAAAAAATCATACAGAAGATATTAATAAAGATATTGTACCACTTGTAAAACCATTGATTACTCAAAAAGCTTACTCTTTAAATTCAAGTTCAAACTTTAAAGATGCTGCAGATTTTTTTTATTTAGCTTATAAATTTGATAAAAACGACGGTTCAAATCTTGAAAATGCTTCAATTCTAGCTCTTCAAACACAAGATTATAAAAAAGCTGAAAAATTTTATGAAGAATATCTAAATAGTGATTATTTAAAAAGCGGTGTCATTTATTATGCAACGAATAAAGCAACAGATAAAGAAGAAAATTTTCCAACTTCAAAAGCTAGACAAAATGCAATAAATATAGGAACTCATGAAAAGCTTAGGGATGAAAAAGTTTCCTTAAAAAAACCTAATATTTATAAGATATACGCTAATTTAGTTGCTAATAATGGCAATGTTGAAAAAGCAAAAAAAATATATAAAGAAGCAAAAGAATTTAATTCTGATGATTTAGAGCTTTTAACAGAAGAAGCAAATTTATATTACAATTCTAATGATTTAGAAACATATTCAAGACTAATAAGTGAACTTATTCAAAAAGACCCTTCTAATCCAACTTTGCAGTATAAAATAGGGTACTTAGCAATTGCAAATGACGGAAAATTGGTTGAAGAAATAAACAATAGTTTAAATGATATTCCTAAATATGAAAGATTGGTAGCTAAAAGAAAAGAGTCTTTTACTAAAGCGTTACCTTATTTCGAAAAGGCGTATGCTTTAGAACAATCAAATGTAGATTATAAAACTACATTAAAAGCAACTTATGAAGTAATTGGCATGAAAGATAAAGCCGATAAATTATAAAGAATTAAAAATCCCGTTGTAAAACGGGATTTTTTTATATAATTTTTTTAATAACTCTAAGTTTATGAGTATGTCTGCCAGTATCAACATTATAAATTCCTAGATGATCTAGTCTATCTATTCTAACCTTTCCGGAAGCATGAATGATGTAATTATCTTCCATCATAATTCCAACATGAGTGATTTTTCCTTCTTCATTATCAAAAAAGGCTAAATCACCTGGTTCACTTTCTTCAATAAAACTTAATGGTTCACCTTGACTAGCTTGTTGAGAAGCATCTCTAAATAATTGATAGCCGTTTAATTTATAAACCATTTGTGTAAATCCAGAACAATCTATCCCAAAGGGAGATTTTCCGCCCCATAAATAAGGAGCATTCAAATACATAAAAGCTGTTTTAATTAATTCAGATTTATCCTTTTTTCCGCAAACTTTTATGCCATCAAATGAAAATTTTGATTCATTAATATCATCATTATCTAAAAAAGATAAGCTACTTCCTAAAGGAATTGGAATCAATTGATTGGTAGGAGTAGAAATGTATTCAATTAAATCAGCACTCAAAACATTTGGAATGTCATTTAAAATATTAAAATGTTCTCCAGTAATTGTTTGGTATTGCTTTTTATCAATCCAACCTTTATAACCGTCAAAAGCTAATTCCACATAAACCCACTTAGGATTATGTTCTATGATTTTAAAATGTTCACCAAATAACAATTGCGAAACCTGTTCACTTCTATCAGAAGGTTCAAATCGCAGAGGAACTATGGCTAGGTTACAAATTCCAAACATTAAGTAGGATATAAATAAAAATTATGATTTAAAGTACAAATATACTCTAAATCATAATTCTAAAAAATTTTACTTTGATTATACTCTTTCAATAACTATTGCAGAAGCACCACCACCACCATTACAAATAGCTGCAGCACCAATTTTTGCATTATTTTGAGCTAAAACATTAATTAATGTCACAATAATTCTAGCACCAGAACACCCTAATGGATGACCTAAAGAAACCGCACCACCATTAACATTAATTTTATCCTCAGATAAGCCTAATATTTTTGCATTAGCTAATCCAACAACAGCGAAAGCTTCATTAAATTCAAAATAATCTACATCACCGATTGAGACTCCAGCTTTATCTAATGCCTTTGGTAAGGCTTTTGCAGGAGAAGTAGTAAACCATTTTGGTTCCTGAGCAGCGTCAGCATAAGATTTTATGTAAGCTAAAGGAGTTAATCCTAAAGATTTTGCTTTTTCTTCACTCATTAACACTAAAGCAGCAGCACCATCATTAATTGTTGAAGCATTTGCAGCAGTAACTGTTCCGTCTTTTGAAAATACGGGATTTAAGGTAGGAATTTTTTCTAACTTAACATTTGTGTATTCTTCGTCTTTGGATACAATTAAAGCATCTCCACGTCTCTGTGGTACTTCAACTGAAACAATTTCTGAATCAAACTTTCCAGCTTCCCAAGCTTTTGCAGAACGTTCGTAAGATTGAATAGCATAATTATCTTGTTCTTCTCTTGAAATTTTATATTCTGTTGCGCATAAATCTGCACAAGTTCCCATAGCTTGATTATCGTATGCATCAACCAAACCGTCTCTTTGCATTCCATCTACTAAAGTGGTTGGTCCAAATTTAACTCCATTTCTCATGTGAACATAATGAGGAATTAAACTCATGTTTTCCATTCCACCAGCAACAACTACTTCTGCATCACCAGCCATAATTGCTTGAGCTCCTTGCATAACGGCTTTCATTCCACTAGCGCAAACTTTATTTATAGTTGTACACGAAACATTGTTTGATAAACCCGCAGCTAATGCTGCTTGTCTCGCTGGTGCTTGACCGTTTCCAGCCTGAACCACGTTACCCATTATGACCTCGTCAACAAGATTAAAATCTAAATTGATTTTATTTAAAGCTCCTTTAATGGCAGCTGCACCTAATTGTGTCGCAGGAACACTTGATAAAGCACCCATAAAACTACCAATAGGAGTTCTTACTGCTGAAACTATAACTACTTTTGTACTCATACTATTTATTTTTTGCGAATTTAATAAATTATTAGCTATTTTTTCTTAATTTGAAATTAAATTCACTAAAAAGATGTCATTAAGTATTGATTATACTATAAACTAATTATTTTTTTATATTCTATATGCTTGATTATTAATTCATTTTAATCAAAATGAATTTTTTATTAAAAAATTTTATCAAATTCTCTTGCAATAATAAGATGTTAATCCTACATTTGCAACCGCTAAAAAGATAAGTTCTTATATATTATTTAGAAGATTGGAGAGTTGCCTGAGTGGCCGAAAGGACTTGTTTGCTAAACAAGCGTATGGGAAACTGTACCAAGGGTTCGAATCCCTTACTCTCCGCTTATTTTTTTCACACCTCGGGGTGTAGCGTAGCCCGGTCATCGCGCCTGCTTTGGGAGCAGGAGGTCGCAGGTTCGAATCCTGCCACCCCGACAAATGAAGTTTTATTGCTTCATAATTTAAAATTTTGGTTGCGTAGCTCAGCTGGATAGAGCAACTCACTTCTAATGAGTAGGTCCCAGGTTCGAATCCTGGCGCGATCACAAAAAAAGCCTTGCATTTGCAAGGCTTTTTTGTTTTTATAGGTTATTGATTTGTTGATTTTCTTAAGAAAAGTATCTTTTTTTAAGCCTTTTTCAAAATATTTGTATAGTTTTTTGCAAATGGTGGTTGAGTAATTTTCATCTCCCAATCTTTAGGAATATTAGGAAACATTTCTTTTAGTTTTATTACTAACTGAAACCAACCTGGAGTTTCTTCATTAATTATCAAGGTATTCTCTCCTAAACAAATTTCCATCATTATTAAATCATAAGCATAAACGTCTTTTTTATAAGCATTTATTTCTTCAATATCTGTCCATTTAATAAAATTTTCAGAATCTTTTGATGTAAATTTAAAACCTTGCTCGTTATATTCAAACATACCTAAATCTGTATAAATTTCCTCGAATGATTTATCCTCTTTAATAGTTTCAGATGTTTTTAAATTAAATATTTTTTTGAATAAATTCATATGTATGCATTGATTTTACTCGTTTTTTAGGTAATGTTACTGCTAACTATTAAATAAATGGTTATATTTAAAATTCTAAAAAACAATCAAATTAATATCTCTATATTCAATATTAAACCAATCTGCTATGGATTTGTTGGTTAATAATCCATGATAGAAGTAGACACCGTTTTTTAAACCTCGGTTGCATCTTATAGCGCTTTCTAAGCCGCCATCTTCTGCTATTTGTAATAGGAATGGAGTTATGATGTTACTTATGGATAATGAAGCTGTTTTGGAATATCTTGATGGAATATTAGGAACACAATAGTGAATTACATTGTTCTTAATAAAAGTTGGTTTTTCATGGGTTGTTACTTCTGAAGTCTCAAAACTTCCCCCTGAATCGATGCTTACGTCAACGATTACAGCCCCTTTTTTCATGTGTTCGACCATTGTTTCCGTAACTACGATTGGAGTTCGATTTTTTCCTCTCATAGCACCAATAGCAACATCACACCTTTTTAGTGCTTTTACTAATGCTTTTTCTTGAATGGTAGAAGTAAATATCCTTTGATTCAATAAATTTTGAAGTCTTCTTAATTTAGTAATTGAATTATCAAACACTTTTACATTTGCTCCTAAACCAATTGCTGTTCTTGCTGCAAATTCAGCTACTGTTCCAGCACCAAGTATTACTACTTCAGTTGGAGGAACACCTGTAATATTTCCTAATAAAAGTCCTTTACCAATGTTTTCATTAATCATTAATTCGGCAGCAATTAAAATTGAAGCTGTTCCTGCAATTTCGGATAATGATTTTACTGCTGGATAAGATCCATCTTCATCTTTAATGAATTCATAAGCTAATGCTGTAATTCTTTTATGAGCTAAAGCCTCAAAATAGGCTTTCTTTTGTGTTTTTAGTTGAATGGCTGAAAGTACAATTGTTTGTGGATTTATTAAGTCAATTTCATCAATTGTAGGTGGTTCAACTTTTAGTATCATTGGACAGCTAAACACTTTTTTAGTGTCTTTTGTAACTTCTGCACCAGCTTTACTGTATTCTAAATCAGAAAAACTTGAACTTTCTCCAGCTCCAGATTCAATCATAACCCTATGTCCTTGATGTACTAATGAACTAACAGCATCTGGAGTTAAACAAATTCTTCGTTCTTGATAGGAGATCTCTTTTGGTATTCCAATAAATAATTCACTTTTATGTCTTGCAACTTCAAGTTTTTCTTCTTGAGGCATTAGTTGCATTTTAGAAAAAGGGGAAAATGATACCATAGTTTTTAGTTAAGTTGTGCCAAGTTACTTATTTTTTTCAATAATTAAAAAATTGTTTTTAAATAAAATAAGTGGTTTAGTTAATTAAAATTAATTGGCGTTTACCATTTTCAATTTCTTTCATAATAATTCTTGCGTGATCAATTGGAATAAGATTTGGTGTTTTTTCTGGCCATTCAATAAAGCACCAATTTCCCGAATAAAAATATTCATCTAAACCCATATCATATCCTTCGATTTCATTATTTAATCGATATAAATCAAAGTGATATATGGGCTCTAATGTTGTAGTGCGATATTCGTTAACTATTGAAAAGGTTGGGCTACTGCTATTATCAGACACATCTAATTCTTTAACTAAAGCTTTTATTAAAGTTGTTTTTCCAACACCCATTAAGGCATCAAAAGTTATGACTTTCTTTAAACCTGGTGTTGAAAGTATTTTTTGAGCAACTTGCTGTATTTCATCTAATGAAAAAGTAATTTCCATCTAAATTTTATTTGTAATCAATTAAAAACTAACTTCTTGGTTCAAATACCAAAAAAGGAATAATCATTTCTTCTAAAGAAATTCCACCATGCTGGTAAGTGTTTCTGTAATAACTTACATAATGATTGAAGTTATTTACATAAGCCAAAAATAAGTCATTCTTAGCAAAAATGTAAGAACTACTCATGTTAATTGTTGGTAAACCAACTTTTTTAGGATCTTTTACCGCATAAACGTCTCTATCTTCATAAGTTAGACTTCTACCTGTTTTATAACGAAGGTTTAAACTAGTGTTTTTATCACCAATTACTTTTGAAGGGTTTTTGCAGTTTATTGTTCCATGATCTGTAGTCAAGATTAATTTGAAACCCATTTGTTGAGCTTGTTGAATCATTTCTAACAATGGAGAATTCTTAAACCAGCTCAAAGTCAATGAACGATAAGCTTTATCATTAGAGGCCAATTCTTTTACGACATCCATTTCTGTTTTAGAGTGAGAAAGCATATCGACAAAATTATAAACAATAGTGGTTAAATCATTGTCTTTTAGTCCTTTGAAGTTTTCTGCTAATTTTTTTCCGTCTCTGAAATTTGTAATTTTATAGTATTCTTGTTTGATATTTAATCCCAAACGTTTTAATTGTTCTGATAAAAAGTCAGCTTCATGCATGTTTTTTCCTCCTTCATCAACATCATTTTTCCAATATTGAGGAAATTTTTTCTCCATATCCAAAGGAGTTAAACCGCTAAAGATAGCATTACGAGCGTATTGAGTAGCTGTTGGTAAAATAGAGTAGTAGCTAACTTCTTTTTCTAATTTATAATGATTGTTAACAATACTTTCAAACGCTTTCCATTGGTCATAACGAAGATTATCAATAACTATAAATAGGATTGGTTTTTCTTTTTTTCTGATTTCTGGAGCGACTAATTCTCCAAATATTTCATGCGATAAAAAAGGTTTGTCTTTGGTATTTGTGAACCAATCTTCATAATTACGTTCAATAAATTTACCAAATTGCATGTTAGCTTCTGATTTTTGACTTTCTAATATTTCAATCATACTTTGTGATTCAATATTTTCCAATTCTAATTCCCAAAAAACTAAACGTTTATACATTTCTACCCAGTCTTCAAAAGAATTGACCGAAGCCATATCCATTGCTATTTTTCGGAATTCTTTTTGGTAATCTAAAGTAGTTTTGTCTGAAACTAATCGAGAATGATCTAGATTTTTCTTCAAACTCAATAAAATTTGATTAGGATTTACGGGTTTTATTAAATAATCAGCAATTTTAGAACCAATGGCTTCTTCCATTATATATTCTTCTTCACTCTTGGTAATCATAATCATTGGGACAGAAGATTTTTTTTCTTTCATTTCTGAAAGCGTTTCTAAACCACTTAAACCTGGCATGTTTTCATCTAAAAAAACGATATCAAAGTTAGATTCTTCAAATAAATCTATAGCATCTTGTCCGTTGTTACACGTAGTAACATCGTAGTTTTTCTTTTCTAGGAATAATATATGTGGTTTTAATAAATCAATTTCGTCATCAACCCAAAGGATTTTTATTTTGTTCATGTTGTATATTTTCAGTTTTAGCTTTTTTATTAAATAATGACTGCAAGTTAGTATATATTGAACGATGAATATATTAAAAATTGTATAAAATTTTACGTAATTTATAGTTTTAAACAAAACTTTTAGAGTAACCTCAAAAATCCCTACTTTTACAAAAAAATATATTTTCTGTGAGTCAAATCAATAAACGCAAAATTTTTAACGATCCAATTTATGGTTTCATTACGATTCCTAATACGTTGATTTACGATTTAATACAGCATCCTTATTTTCAACGTTTAAGACGTATTTCGCAAATGGGCCTGACTTATTTAGTTTATCCAGGAGCACATCATACACGTTTTCATCATGCTTTAGGTTGTATGCACTTGATGCAAAAAGCCATCCAAACACTTCGTTTTAAAGAAGTTGAAATTTCTGAAGAAGAAGAAAATGCTCTTTTAATTGCAATTTTGTTACATGATATAGGTCATGGGCCTTTTAGTCACGCAATGGAGCAGAGTATTGTGGAAGAAGTGCATCATGAGCAATTGTCATTATTGTTTATGGAAAAATTAAATGAAGAGTTTGATGGAAAATTATCATTAGCAATTCAAATATTTAAAGAAGAATATCATAGAAAATTTATGCTGCAATTGGTTTCTAGTCAGTTAGATATGGATAGATTGGATTATTTGCGAAGAGATAGTTTTTATAGCGGTGTGGCTGAAGGAAATATCAATAGTGAGCGTTTAATTCAAATGATGAATGTTCAAAATGATGTATTAGTTATTGAAGAAAAAGGAATTTATTCGGTTGAAAAGTTCTTAATGGCAAGAAGGTTAATGTATTGGCAAGCTTATTTGCATAAAACAAGTGTTGTTTCAGAAATTATTTTGATGAATATTCTAAAAAGAGCTAAAGAATTAACACAAAATGGAATTATTTTAAATTGTAGTGAACCGTTACAATTCTTTTTAACCAATAAGATTTCTTTAGATAATTTTGATTCAAAAGTGCTACAAACATTTTCATATTTAGACGATTTTGATGTGATGAGTGCTATAAAAAATTGGCAATTTAATGATGATTTTGTCTTAAGTTCTCTTTCAAAAATGATCATTAATAGAGATTTATTAAAGATTCAAATGATGAATGATAAACCAAAGAAAGAGAGCTTATTAGGTTTTAGAAATAAGTTTATAGAAAAACATAATACAACAGCAATAGAAACAGACTATTTTATTTTTAAAGGAAAAATTAAAAACCAAGCATATAATAAAGAAAGTGAACCCATTCGTATCTTAAAAAAAGATGGAAGTGTGGAAGATGTAGCACAAGCATCAGACCAATTAAGTCTCAAAGCTTTATCAAAACCAGTAACAAAATATTTTATTTGTTACCCAAAAGAATTGATAGTTGCATAGCTATTTGATTTAATTTTATATTTTTGTGAGATTGGAATTTATTTTTCATAGTTTTAATTATTGAAAAAGATAGATTCAAAAAGTAGATTCCATCAGGATTGATGGTAACTTAAAAATTTTAAATGAAGTTTACAGCAGAACAAATTGCAGGTATATTAAATGGCGAAGTAGTAGGAAATCCTAATGCTGAAGTCTATAAATTAGCAAAAATTGAAGAAGGAACAGAAGGTTCGTTGACTTTTTTAGCCAATAAAAAATACATTAATTATATATATTCAACTCTAGCAACAATAACAATCGTTAATATTGATTTTGTTCCAGAGCAAGAAATTACTACTACTTTGATTAAAGTAGAAGATGCTTATAAAGCATTTTCAACGCTTTTAGAATATTACAATCAAGTAAAATTAATGAAGTCCGGAATTGAACAACCATCAGTAATTTCGGAAAACGTAACTTACGGAGAAGGTTTATATTTAGGAAGTTTCTGTTACATTGGAAAAAATGTTTCTATAGGAGAAAACGTAAAAATTTATCCTAATACATTCATTGGTGATAATGTTAATATTGGAGATAATTGTATTTTCTTTGCTGGAGTAAGAATTTATTCAGAATCAGAAATAGGAAATAATTGTACATTTCACTCAGGTTGTATTGTAGGATCTGATGGATTTGGATTTGCACCCTTAGAAGATGGTACCTATTCAAAAATTCCTCAAATTGGAAATGTAATTATAGAAGATAATGTTGAAGTAGGAGCAAACACTACAATAGATAGAGCAACTTTAGGTTCAACATTTATTAGAAAAGGTGTAAAATTGGATAATCATATTCAAGTAGCACATAATGTTGAAATAGATGAAAATACAGTAATTGCTGCTCAAACCGGAATTGCAGGTTCAACCAAAATTGGTAAAAATTGTATGATTGGTGGTCAAGTTGGAATATCAGGTCATTTAGTTATTGGTAATGGTGTGAAAATACAAGCACAATCGGGCATCGGTAAAAGTATTGGAGACAATGAAGTTGTACAAGGATCACCAGCATTTAATTATGTTGATTTTGCTAAGTCTTTTGTACATTTCAAAAATTTACCCAATATTGTAAATGAATTAGAAGAATTAAAGAAAAAATAACAAGTTTAAATTTAGATATTTATGGTTAAGCAAACAACCATCGCTGGAGAAGTTACATTAAAAGGTGTTGGACTTCATACAGGTCAAGAAGTTACAATGACATTCAAACCTGCACCGGTTAATAACGGGTATTCATTTGTTCGTGTTGATTTAGAAGGACATCCAATTATTGAAGCTGATGCCAGTTATGTAATTAATACTCAACGTGGTACAAATTTAGAAAAAAAAGGTGTTTTCATACAAACATCAGAACACGTTTTAGCTGCTTTTGTAGGTTGTGATGTTGATAATGTTATCATTGAATTAAATGCTTCAGAACCACCAATTATGGATGGTTCATCAAAATATTTTGTTGAAGCTATTGAAAAAGTAGGTGTTAAAATTCAAGATGAAGAACGAAAGGTTTACGTTGTTAAAGACGTAATTTCATACACAGACGAAAGTACAGGTAGCGAAATTACAATTATTCCGAGTGATAACTATTGCGTAACAGCAATGGTAGATTTTGGAACAAAAGTTCTTGGTACTCAAAATGCAACAATGAAAAACATCAGTGAATTTAAAGATGAAATTTCAGAGAGCAGAACTTTTAGTTTCTTACATGAGTTAGAGACT
Organism: uncultured Flavobacterium sp.; assembly: GCF_963975515.1. GTDB lineage: Bacteria > Bacteroidota > Bacteroidia > Flavobacteriales > Flavobacteriaceae > Flavobacterium. The sequence continues at coordinate 179,814 of NZ_CAXBGY010000001.1, read as the reverse complement.
TTATTAAATAATGGATTAATTAAAGGTGGAGATTTAAACAATGCTATTGTTTATGTAGATAAAGAGATTTCTGAGGATACAATGAATAATCTTAAAAAAGCCTTTGGAAAAGACAAAATAACAGTCAAACCAAACGGAATTTTAGATAATTTAGAATTGCATCATCCAAATGAAGCTGCTCGTCATAAATTATTAGACGTTGTTGGAGATTTAGCTTTGGTAGGAATTCGTATTCAAGGTAAAGTTATTGCAAATAAGCCAGGTCATTTTGTAAATACTCAATTTGCTAAAAAACTTCAAAAATTAATCAAAATTGAAGAAAGAAACCAAGTTCCAGTGTATGATTTGCACAAAGAACCTTTGATGGATATTCATCAGATTATGGCTATTCTTCCTCATAGACCACCTTTCTTATTAATAGATAGAATTATTGAAATGTCAGATTCTCATGTTGTTGGATTGAAAAATGTAACAATGAATGAACCTTTCTTTGTAGGACATTTTCCAGATGCACCCGTTATGCCTGGGGTTTTAATCGTAGAGGCAATGGCTCAAACAGGAGGGATTCTAGTGTTAAGCACTGTTCCAGATCCAGAAAATTATCTAACATTTTTCATGAAAATAGATAATGTAAAATTCAAACAAAAAGTATTACCAGGTGATACATTAATCTTTAAATGTGATTTAATAACACCAATTAGACGTGGAATTTGTCACATGCAAGCCAATGCTTATGCTAATGGTCGATTAGTAGCTCAAGCAGAATTGATGGCACAAATAGCAAAAAAACAATAATATGAATCAACCGTTAGCATACGTACATCCAGGAGCAAAAATAGCTCGAAATGTAGTAATTGATCCTTTTACTACTATTCATAATAATGTAATAATAGGAGAAGGAACTTGGATTGGATCAAATGTAACCATTATGGAAGGTGCTCGCATTGGAAAAAATTGTAACATTTTTCCTGGTGCAGTAATTTCAGCTGTTCCACAAGATTTAAAATTTGGTGGAGAAGATTCTTTAGCAATAATTGGAGATAACACAACTATTAGAGAATGTGTTACCATAAATAGAGGTACAGTTGCATCTGGTCAAACCAAAATTGGTGATAATTGCTTAATTATGGCTACAGCTCATATTGCACACGATTGTCATATTGGCGATAATGTAATAATTGTTAATGGTGTACTTTTAGGCGGACATGTTACTGTAGGTAATCATGCTATTATTGGAGGTTTATCTGCTGTGCATCAATTTATAAGTATTGGAGAACATGCTATGATTTCTGGTGGTTCTCTTTTAAGAAAAGACGTTCCTCCTTATTCAAAAGCTGCAAAAGAACCTATATCTTACGTTGGAATTAACTCAGTAGGATTAAGACGAAGAGGTTTTACAACAGAAAAAATTAGAGAAATTCAAGATATTTATAGAATTCTATATCAAAAAAATTATAATACCACTCAAGCTTTAGCCAAAATTGAAGCAGAAATGGAAGCAACTCCAGAACGAGATGAGATAATTCAGTTTATTAAAAGTTCATCTAGAGGTATTATGAAAGGTTATACTGGAGTTTAATTATTTCGTCATGAAAACGAATGGTTCACATACTAGTTTTAACTTATTTTGTTTGCTTTTTTTGTTTTTCACACTAAACAGCATAGCTCAAAATACAGTTTATTTTCCTCAAGTTTTCTTTGAGAAGGCTGATGCTATTAAGAAATTAGAAATTGGAACTTCAACAATTAAAGGAGTTGCATTTACTAGGCAAGACAGAGGTAACATGTATGCTAAAAAACAATTAGCAAATAAAACATTAGTATTCCTTTTTCCAATGACTGATTACATGGAAGAATGGTTAAAACTCTATAAGTCAAAAGGAGACATGCCAAATACTAATATAGTAATGTCTGAAGAATCTTTTAAATATCATTTGGAAGTTTTAACAGATGAATATGGTAATTTTACTTTTCCTAAAATGAAACCAGGAAAGTATTACATAATGTGTGATATAGATTTTGTTGGAACGGGAAGTTATTCTGTAGAAACAGGCAGAACAAATTATTACAATGGTTATGGATATTATATGGGGTCAACCCCAATTTACCAAAGCTATTTTTATAATTTTGATGCTAGAAATAGAGAAAGTAGGGAGGTTGATATAGAACAAAACGGACAATTAATAGAAGTAAAATTAAAACCTCAATTGTTTGAAAACTATGTTAAATTAGCAAATAAGTTTATATCAACTACAAAATGCTATCAAGTAAATAATTTGCAATATGGAAAATGTTCAGATTTTTACGAAAATGGAAAAGTTAAAACGGTTGCTGAATGGAAAGAGGGTTTGTTAGATGGAGATGCAATATTTTATTATGAAAATGAAAAAATAGAAGCTGAAGGAAAGTTCAATAAAAATTCTAAAGTAGGCTTATGGAAATATTATGACGAAAAAGGAACCATAAAAACAGAAGAATCTTTTGTTTATAGAAAGAAAAAATCAGTAAAAGAGGGAACTTTTAAATATTATTATCCTTCTGGAAAAGTTAAAATAGTGGATACTTATAAGAACGATTTTATTCAAGGAGAAAGCTACGAATATTATGAAACAGGAAAATTGAAAATTAAATACAATTTCAAAGATTCAAAATTAGATGGTGACGTAAAATATTATGATGAGAATGAAAAAATCTATCAAATCATAAATTATAAAGAAGGAAAAGAAATTAAAAAAATACAAATACATTAAAAATTAAATACACATAAAATGGCAAGTACATCAGATATTAGAAACGGATTATGCATCAAATACAATCACGATATTTATAAAATTATCGAATTTTTACACGTAAAACCAGGAAAAGGACCAGCGTTTGTAAGAACAAAATTGCGATCAGTAAGTAACGGAAAAGTATTAGATAATACATTTTCAGCTGGACATAAAATTGATGTAGTTCGTGTAGAAACACAAACTTATCAGTTTTTATATGCAGAAGGTGATACATTTAACTTTATGAATGTAGATAATTACGAACAAATAACATTAGAAAGAAGCGTTCTAGATGCTCCAGATTTATTAAAAGAAGGAACAAATGTAATGCTACAAATCAATACAGAAACAGATTTGCCTTTATCTGTAGACATGCCCTCTTCAGTAATTCTTGAAGTAACTTATACTGAACCTGGAATCAAAGGAAATACAGCTACAAATGCTAATAAACCAGCAACTGTTGAAACTGGAGCAACTGTAAACGTGCCTTTGTTTATTAATGAAGGTGATAAAATAAAAATCGATACAGCTTCAGGAAACTACATGGAACGTATTAAAGAATAAATTAAATTATGAAATTTCCAAAAACATACTCGCTAAAAGAAATAGCTTCAATAATCAACACTGAATTTGTAGGTGATGAAAACTTTCCTATAAAAGGAATGAATGAAATTCATGTTGTAGAACCTGGAGATATTGTTTTTGTAGATCATCCAAAATATTATGATAAAGCTTTACAATCGGCGGCTACAATTGTGTTAATCAACAAGAAAGTAGATTGTCCAGAAGGTAAAGCTTTATTAATTTCTGATGATCCATTTAGAGATTTCAATACATTAACGAAACATTTTAAACCATTTCAACCAATAAACACTTCTATTTCAGCTAGTGCAAAAATTGGAGAAAACACATTCATTCAACCAAATTCCTTTATTGGAAATAATGTATCTATTGGAAAAAACTGCATTATTCATTCAAATGTTTCCATTTATGATAATACTGTTATTGGAGATAATGTAATTATTCATGCAGGAACAATCCTTGGTGCTGATGCTTTTTATTACAAAAAAAGAGCAGAAGGATTCGATCAATTGCTTTCTGGTGGAAGAGTTGTAATTAAAGATAATGTTGGAATAGGGGCATTGTGCACAATTGATAAAGGGGTAACAGGCGATACAACTATTGGTGAAGGTACTAAAATTGACAACCAAGTTCACGTTGGACATGATACAGTGATAGGAAAGAAATGCCTAATTGCAGCACAAACTGGCATTGCAGGTTGTGTAATAATAGAAGACGAAGTAACACTTTGGGGACAAGTAGGTACAACTAGTGGTATAACAATAGGCTCAAAAGCTATTGTAATGGGACAAACAGGTATAACTAAATCAATAGAAGGCTCAAAAGTTTACTTTGGAACACCAATAGAAGAATCTAGAGAAAAATTAAAGCAGTTAGCTAATATAAAACGTATTCCCGAAATTTTAAAAAAGATGAAAAATGACTAATGTTCAAATTATAAAAGACTTTTACGCCTCGGATAATTATAGAGATGTGAGTTATGTCGACAATTTAATGGATGATTTAATTGAATTAGAATGGAATAGTTCAGTAGGTCAATTCACCTACGATAAAGCAGATGTAATGAAGCTCTCTAAAGAATTATTCGAAAATTATACGGATTCCAAAGTCGAAGTATTAAATATTTTTGGTGAAGGTGACTCAGTAGCTGTTCGCTATAATTATTACGCTTCAACTATAGAAAGCTCATCAGAAATGGTTTTAATTACAAAAATTATAGTTATTTGGGAATTCAAAGATGGAAAAATCATTAAAGGTCATCAAATGTCGGTTTTAGGTTAATATAATAAAAGTTAATTATTATTATTTTCATATAAAAACTTTAAAAGTCAATCAAAAAATCTTACTTTTGCTTCACTTTTTATAAAATAAATTAAAAATAACAACATGAGTGTTTTAGTAAACAAAGATTCAAAAATAATAGTTCAAGGATTTACAGGTAGCGAAGGAACTTTCCATGCCGAACAAATGATTGAATACGGTACAAATGTAGTTGGTGGTGTAACTCCTGGTAAAGGTGGACAAACTCATTTAGACAGACCTGTTTTTAATACTGTACAAGATGCAGTAGTACAAGCTGGGGCTGACACTTCTATATTATTTGTACCACCAGCTTTTGCTGCTGATGCAATTATGGAAGCTGCTGATGCTGGAATTAAAGTAATTATTTGTATTACTGAAGGAATTCCTGTTGCAGATATGATTAAAGCTTATGCTTATATTCAAGATAGAGATTGTCGTTTAGTTGGACCAAACTGTCCAGGTGTAATAACTCCAGGTGAAGCTAAAGTTGGTATTATGCCAGGTTTCGTTTTCAAAAAAGGTAATGTAGGTATTGTATCTAAATCAGGAACATTAACGTATGAAGCTGCTGACCAAGTTGTAAAACAAGGAATGGGAATCACAACGGCTATTGGAATTGGTGGAGATCCAATTATTGGAACTACTACAAAAGAAGCTGTTGAGTTATTAATCAACGATCCAGAAACTGAATGTGTAGTTATGATTGGTGAAATTGGAGGTCAATTAGAAGCTGATGCTGCTAAATGGTACAAAGAAAGTGGAAGTAAAAAACCAATCGTTGGATTCATCGCTGGTGAAACTGCTCCTGCTGGAAGAACAATGGGTCACGCTGGTGCAATCGTTGGAGGTTCTGACGATACTGCTGAAGCTAAGAAAAGAATCATGAGAGAATGTGGAATACACGTTGTTGATTCTCCTGCAGAAATAGGATTAAAAGTTAAAGAAGTAATGGGATAATCAATTCCTTTCTAAAATATAAAACTCCAATTTCGTTTTGAAATTGGAGTTTTTTTGTTTTAATAATTCTTATTTTTGAATAAGGAGCTTTTGATATTTTGATATTTGTTTATCAGAAATTTTAATAAAATATAATCCGTTATTTAAATTATAGGTTTCTAATTGAATACTATTATTTCCTTGAATAATTTCGTTAGTTTTTAAAACTTGACCTAAATCATTTATAAGTTCTATTTTTAGATTGCCATCAGAAAAACCAGTTTCAATAGTAACATAATTTGAAGCAGGATTTGGATAAACCTTAATAGATTGAGCTAAATCAAATTCAGTTGAAGATAAAGTACAAGAATCAGATAAAGAATTTGTATTTTCAATTGTATTTCCTGAAACTAGATTTTGTCCTAAAAAACCTGTAAATGAACTTGGATAATAAATACATTTAAAAACTGGACTTGTATTGGTTTGTCCTTGGGTTGTAATTCCAGTATTAGTTATTGGATTTACATAATTCCACACCTTTGTACCACTTGAATTTATTTCTGTAAAAGCCCCATTTGGCCCATCACAATATAAAACATTACCATTTGATAACTGTTGAGAACTTGATATGTTTTGAGCATATAAACTGTTTGGATTTCCTGCGTTATAATTCCAAGAAGTTGTGTTTGGTAAATAAGGTAGAGTAGAAGTGTAATTAAACCCATTAACAGGTGTATTTATTATTTCAACTGTTGAATAATTTCCTCCAGTTCTACCATTTCCATTATTAAAAATCATAATTTGATTAGCAAAAGGTAAACCATTCTCAATCCAAGTTGCATCATGTTGACCAAATAATTTTTGATCAGAAACAGTTCCATTATTATACGCTCTAGGATTTCCCCAACGGTATAAAATATCTCCCCCTTTTCCAGAATTTCCACCAACATGACTTGCTGCTTGAGCAGTTGTTGTACTATGATCAATAATCCAAACTTCATCAAAAGAATGGGAACTAACTAAAATTTGATCTAAAGTTGCGTTATAATCAATTGAGTTAAAATGAATCCAATCTTGTCCAATTGTTGCATTACTACTTGCATTATAATTTATGTTTACTAATTGTGGATTTGTATTTATGCTATTAAAATTAGGTTTTGAATTATCAAAATCTTGAACTAAATGATCCCAAAGCTTCCATTCCCAAACAATAGTTCCTGAAGTTAATCCAGTTGGTTGAATTTCAATAATTTTTTCAGACCATATTGTAGATGTTACTAATGAAGGGTTTCTACCTTTTGCAATGGCTTCAGTATTTGTTTTGGATTCCCACACAATAGCTAAAACATTACCATTTAGAAGTTCTTTTATATCATGATGTAAACAATCTAAAGTGTTTGAAACAGTATAATTTCAAGTAATATTTCCATTCCAATCTATTTTTTGAATGACACCACCTTTTCCACCAGCATTGAAAGTACTATTGTTTGTATTTCCAGTTCTTAATAAAAACCCATCATTTGTTAAATAGCATGATAATGCAGGTCTATAAGTACTTGGCCACGTTTTAACTTGTTTTCCGCATTTATCAATTAAATAGGTTGTTGTACTGCTAATTGGTGCAAATAAAACATAACCATTGTTTAGTGAACCTGAATCATTTTGAGTTAACCCAACAGTTTGTGCATTAGAATTTAAAAATAGAAATAAGAATAATAAAGGTATTTTTTTCATCAATATATTATTTAATATTAGACCTAAATAAACAAAAAAGGTTTAATCTAATTAAAGACTAAACCTTATAAAAATATAACTAAACTTTTCTATTTATTGATAATTACTTTTATGCTTTTAGAATTTTTTCCGTCAGAAATTTTCACAAAATACATTCCATTATAAATGGTATCAGTTTCTATGATACAAAAAGTAGTTCCTTGTAAAATTTTACTCTCTTTAACTATTTGACCTAATTCATTAATAAGTTCTACTTTTAATTCATTTTCTACAAAATCAGTTTGAACCGTAAAAAAGTCACTTGCTGGATTTGGAAAAACAGTAATACTTGCACTATTTAATACAAAATTTTCATTGGCAAGTACATAAGTAGTTGTAGATTCCGTGACACTTGTAACTTTTGCACCTGTTTTATTTCCATAATAAGTTGGACCAATAACATAAGGATATGCAGAAGAATTATCAGCATTTACAGTTGCAAAATAACAGTAAATTCCGTTTGGATATTCTGGAGTTATACAAAAACGTCCGTTATGCTCATCTAAATAAGTTGGGTCAGTTGGATGTGCTATATATTCATAATCTTCTTTAAAATAACCATTAAAAAAAGTTTGAGTACCTACAACTTGATTAACCGTAGGACCATTTGTTCTAGTAGTTTGGTTTTTTAATTGGTAACTTGATTTCATTCTTGCAATTGCACCTGTTCCATTTACATTAGTATAAGCATAAGCACCATAAATTGGAAAACCATCATAAGCAAAACCAATTAATGGAGAATGAGTAGATGTATTAATAGTGTACAAACCTTCAGAATCATATAAGTTACAGATTGAAGAATAAGTATTTGAAGTTGTGCTATCATATTTAAAAGCACTTGGGTTTTGATGGTGGTGATAATTTGTTCCTGCAGGATGTCCTTTTGCACAATCAAAACCTAATTTCTCAGCAGGAACAGCATCTCTGTTCCAAGCTTGAGTTGCACCCATTCCACCAGGACAAGTAGAGTTTCCCGGTCCACCACAAAGAGTACTAGTTGTATTATTCCATGCAACACCATCTCTATAATCAAATAAAGAAACACCATTAATAAAAACACCACAATTTCCAGCATTAGTTGCAGTAGGCGTACCAGTGTTTTGTGTTGGGTTTAATGGAAATTTATAAATTGCATTTTGATTTCCAGCTACATTTGGGTTTCCGTCACCAGAAAAAATACCTGTTGGATAAGCTGGAATTCCTGTTGCATTAACGTAAATCCAATTGGTTGAATATCGAACTTGTTGACAGTTTACCAAAATTCCATTAGAAATTGGAGTAGAGTTACCTGAAACATAATATGTACCTGTAGTAGTTGTGTTTTGCAACCATTTTGTTATTGCTGGATTGGTTTGTGCATTCATTAAAAATGCTAGAAATAATGCTAAGAGACTAATAGTTTTTTTCATTGATAGATTTTAAGAAGTATATAAGACTTAGATTTATTAATAAGGTTTAATAAATCAAAGTCTTTTTTTAAATTATTTTTTAATCACTTTAATATTTGTTTTATTATTTACATTAACAAAATACATTCCATTAGAATAATTTGACAAATCAATAGTAACTTCATTTTGATTTAAAGCATTGCTTTTATATAAAACTTGTCCTTGTAAGTTGATTACTTGAACACTTTCTATTGCAAAATCATTATTTGATATAGTTAAACTATTTGATGTAGGATTTGGATATAATTTCAAACTTGAATTAAAAAGTTCAAATTGATTAGCACTTAAAGATTCATTATTAGCATTAAAAGTAGGAGCTTGAATTACAAAACTTCCTGTTCCGTTTGGAATTCTAGCATACCCCATATCTGTTGTTTGTGCACCAAAAACGATATTTTCAACTTCTGTACCATTAGCATAAGATAATATACAATTTTCTCCACCCGCAGAAAATTTAAAATCTGCATGATAACCTGTTTGTGTTAAATCTTGATCAGCCCAAATAATTAAATATGTACCTGGAGCCATAGTTATACCTGAAGGAAAAACCCATTTTAATTTATTTGTTTGAGAGTCAGAAGCATATAAATTATCTAAACTTAAGGTTACTGATGAATTGTTATATAATTCAAACCAATCTTCATATTCACCATCTTGATCAGTTACAGTAGTAGCATTAGAAGCCATTATTTCATTTACCACTAATTGACCTGCTGTAATAGTTGGATAAGTAGCATTTATTGTATAAAATTCATGTTCTGCTCTTGCTGGTGAAAAAGCACCAACATTTGTGTTTTCTGCATAAATATAATATTGAACAGCTACAGCATTTACAGGAATAGAAGCACCATAAACGTTATCACCGGCTGCACCATCATTATGAGCTCCATCATCAAACATTTGAGTTTTTACAAAAATATCGTTCAATGCTGATCTATACCCTAAATAAACAGTTGAAGTTGTAGTGTTGGTTACATTTGCAGTAATTGAAACCGTTCCACCAACAGAAGGACTAGTTGTTGAAGGAGTTACAGTTGTTATACTTGGTTGTGTAGCTGTAAAATCAGATAAAGCAGATAAATATGTATTTCTAGCAGATAATAAACCTGTTATACCAGGAGCTGTATTACCTGTAACTGAAACATCAGTTGAATTTAAGTTATTAGTAAAGTTAGCGGTAGTTTGATAACTAAACTTATTAACATCAGCAACAAAATCTGCATATATTAATGTTTGCATTGCTTGTGCATCAGTCAAGAAGTATTCACTTCCAGTACTTGAAACTACTTCTGAAAGCATAGTTTTATAGTGTGCTAAATATCTTTTTTTATAGGTAGGAATAGCTAATAATTTTTGTACCAAAGGCCAAGCTGATTCTGTTGAATGTAACGTATGAGATAATTGTTTTTTTTGTGTTGTAGATAGAGTTCCTCCACCAGGACCACCAGTGCTAGAACCAGTACTACCAAAAACCCCAAAACACATGTTTAAATCCCAAATTATTGGATTAAATTGCCCATTGTCTGATTTATATAAATAATAATTTTGTTTAAATTGACCTATATAACTATCAAGATTAACAAATAAATTATGATACGCTAAAAACCACATTGTTCTATCAATATCTAATTTTGCTTCAAGTAAAGCCGTGTTTGCAGAAGTTGTTGTAGATAAAGTATTTGTTAAATCAATTAAATCATCCCATCCAGTATCTGATTTCATTTCATAAGCAGTTTCATAACTTGTATAATTTGTGCCTAAATACTGTAAAGAAGGCAAATTAGTAGAAGTTGGTCCAGCTCCAGCTGGTGGACTACAATCAAAAAAAGCATTTGTTTTTGAGCCAAAACGACTATCCACAAACTTTTTAGAAATAGATTCAACATTTGTATATAATCCGATATAAGTTCCGTTTACATATACTTTAGCATAATTAGCCAATGGAACATCCATATAATTTCCTAATATCTTATACCCTAATGCCTCTCTTACAAAAGAAGGGTCAAATATTACATTACTTAATTTAATATCGGTATATCCTTGATAATTTTGATCTACATAAGTATCTAATTCTAAATGCCAAGGATTTTTAACTTGACTTGCGTTATAAGAACTATTTCCTTTATATTTTGCTCCAACATTAGGAAACACTGTACCATTAATTGAAACTGATTGAGCAGAAATATAAGCGTCTGAAGCTTCTGCCGCATCTAATAATGCATCCCAATTGCTTTGAGCAAAGGTAATTTCGATAGTTTGTATCGTATTTAAATCATATAGACTTTGCCCAAATGTAGCACTTGAACAAACAGTTAATAGTAATAAAATAATTTTTTTCATCTTTAATTTGTTAGGATATATTTCTTTAGACGAAGAGAAAAATTTATTCTTGCAGTTTTATTTAATTATTTTCTTTAGGAAATGAAAATCTAGGATTAAATAAAAACTCTTTATCGGTTAAAGTCTTTAAAAACGCTACTAAATCTGTTCTGTCATTATCTGAAAGATTCATAGGTTTTTGAAGTTGTTTGGCTAATGTTGGACTATTTTCAATATCTGAATTATAATGTTTAATAACATCATTCAGAGTTTTAAATCGTCCATCATGCATGTAAGGAAAGGTAAATTGAGCATTTCTAAGTGTTGGAGCTTTAAATTTCTGTTTGTCTTTAATATCTTGGGTAATTCGCATTCGACCAAAATCATTTAAAGTACTATCAATGGCTAAACCATTATTTTCAAAATTATCACTGGTAAATAAAGGTTCTTTGTGACAAGAAGCACAATGTTGCTTGAATAAATCATAGCCTTTTTGTTCCATTTCAGTGAACTTTTCTTCCTTTCTAACTACTTTGTCATATTTTGAATTAGAAGTTGTTAACATAACCACAAATTGTGACAAGGCTTTCAAAGTTAATTGTCCAGTAATTTTATCAGTTCCAAAAGCTTTTTTATATAATTCTTGGTATTTTGGAATTTCCTGAAGTTTTTTGACCACATTTTCCATGGTTTCATCCATTTCAACTTCACTAGTAATTGGATGAATAAATTGAACGTCTAAATGATTGACACCACCATCCCACATAAATGTTTTGGACCAAGCTAAATTCATTAAAGTAGATGAATTTCGAATTCCAATTCTACCTTCAATTCCGTGACTTAAATCATGATCAACGTGAGTGAAACCTGTTTGTTGCAAATGACAACTGGCACATGAAATAGTATTATCACGAGAAAGAATAGGATCATAAAATAAATTTCGACCTAATTGAAAACCTTCTTCTGTTAATGGGTTTTTAGAAAAATCATAGACTGGTTTTGGCCAATCTTTAGGGATATCTAAATAAATAGGAGTAGAGTACCATTTTGAAAAAGAAAAAATTCCAAAAATAAAAATTCCAAATCCCAATATTAGCGTTATTTTCTTCATTCGATAGAAAATATTTTAGTCGTCAAATCAGCTATTTTCATGGCTTCTTTTCCTGGAATCATTATGGTATTGGTTTCTTTAAGTGATATTTCTGAAAATAACTTACCTAAATCTAAAACTAAATTGATTTTATTGTTTGGAATTTGGGATTTAATTATTGGAATTTCAATAGATTTCATACTATAATAAGGTTCCAAATAGCCTCCAACATGAAACTGAAATTTATTCTTTCTGGTTTTACAACTCGGGCTTTGGCCTTCAATTTTAAAATTAATTAAACCACTTTGCCAAGCCCAATACATTCCTTTGGTAGCATCTAAATCTCCTTCCAAAGCTCCAGAAACACTGGCTAAACTATCAACACCAATTTTGAATTTAATAGATGTTATTTCTTTATTGATGTGATTTGCAATTGAAAACTGCATAGTTTCAGGATTTTCAACATCAATTAAATGATAACTATTGTTTTCAGTGTAAGTTGATTGGTCTTTAAATTCTAATTGAAAACCAGTTAAATAAAACTTTACGGTTTCAAAAGACAAAGTATCATTTTGAGTAGAAACATAATTTGCATTCAATTTAAAATCTTCTTTATTGAATTTTAAACTAACATTAATATATAAGGAATCTGTTTTGTTTTGAGCATTTAAGCTAATACAAAGTAAAAATAAGCCAATAAAAATTTTAAATTTAATGTTCACGGTTTCTTTCCATTGGTGGTGGAAGTTGTCTAGGATTAAAGATTTTAGCTAATTCTGATGTTAAAGCTTCATAATCTTTTAATTGTTCTGGTTTACATAACTTTTTAATATCTAAAAAATGATTGTAATGTAACTTTTCAATAGAAGTTTGTGCATCAGCTATTTGAACAAATAAACTTTCTACAACTTTTTGATTATCAGATTTAGCTAATTCGCTATATAAACTGTTTTTATACATCTTAATATTATCATCAATCGCAGAAATTGTATCTCGATGAATTTTAATTAAAGCTACATATTGAGACACTTGTTCTTTATCAAAATGTAGTTTTTTAATAACAATTTCTCTAGGCAAAGGTCTTTTACCTTTCATATCGTTACTTTTTTCTCTCTTAAAAATAAAGAATGACAACGTAACAATGTTGATTAAAAACAACACTATTACTGCAAAGATTAATAATTTTGACTTACTCATATTTTTAATATAATTGATTATCAGTTGTTTTAACTAAATCTGATAATTCATAATTTTGACTTGTTTTTTGATTGGAATTTGATAAAATCCCCACATTTAAAGAAACTAACAATAAAATGGAAGCTGCAATAAGCCATTTTGTATAACTTTCGGCAGGTTTTTCATCTTCAAGTTTTGCTTGAATTTTACTTAACAAATCTTCGTTTGGATTTATTTTAATAATTCCATTAGTACTGTTTAGTATGTTTTCTATAAAATCTTCTTTTTTCATTTTTTCTGAACTTGTTTCAGAATCTTTCAATTCTGAGTTATTGTAACTTTTTAAAGTCTGACTTCTACATTGTTTGACGCATAATATTAATTTTTCTTGCGGTATTCTTCAAATTTATTTGATAATTTTTCTTTTAAACTATTTTTTGCCCTAAAAACTAAGGATTCAATAGCCGAAATACTCATTTCCATAATTTCTGCTACTTCAGGATTGCTTAATCCATCTACTTTTGCTAATATAAATGCTGTCTTCTGATTTTCTGGTAAAGTATTGATGACTTCAAACAATATTTTTGCATCTTCTTGATTTTCTAACAATATTCCTGGATGTTCAAAATCAGATGAATTATTATACTCATATTCGTTATCTGACTTCGTACCAAAAATAAAAAAACGTTTTTTACTCTTCTTTTTCTTGATAAAATCTAAAGATTGATTAATTGTTATGCGATAAATCCAAGTTTTTATATGCGATTCTTCTTTAAAAGTGTCCATTGATTGATATACTTTTACAAAAACATCTTGAGTAATTTCTTCAGCATCTTCAACATTTTGCAAATAATTCAATGCAACATTATACACCAATACCTTATGGGCTTGATAAATTTTGTTTAAATCAAATTGGTTTTTTTGCATGTAATCTAAAGCTCTTTATACTTTGACGATAAAAGTAAATATTTCTTTCACTAAAAATCTTTAAAAATCTATTTTTTTTAGAATTGCAAATTAATACTATCTTTGAACTTTATAATTAAAATTATTAGTTTATGAAATTATTAGACGGAAAAGTTGCCATTATAACAGGAGCAAGTCGTGGAATTGGAAGTGGAATAGCAAAAGTATTTGCTGAACAAGGTGCCAATGTTGCCTTTACATACAGTTCTTCTGCAGAATCTGCATTAGTATTAGAAAACGAATTAAACGCTTTAGGAGTTAAAGCAAAAGGATACAAATCAAACGCAGCAGATTTCAATGAAGCTCAAAAACTTGTTGATGATGTTATGGCTGACTTTGGAAATATTGACATATTAATCAACAACGCTGGAATCACAAAAGACAACTTGTTAATGAGAATGTCAGAAGAAGATTTTGATAAAGTAATCGAAATCAACTTAAAGTCTGTGTTTAACATGACAAAAGCGGTTCAAAAAATCATGTTGAAAAACCGTAAAGGTTCTATCGTAAACATGAGTAGTGTAGTAGGAGTGAAAGGTAACGCTGGACAAGCGAATTACGCAGCATCTAAAGCTGGTATGATTGGTTTTACAAAATCTATCGCTTTAGAGTTAGGTTCAAGAAATATTCGTTGCAACGCAATTGCACCAGGTTTCATAGAAACGGAAATGACTGCCAAATTAAACGAAGACGTTGTAAAAGGTTGGAGAGAAGCTATTCCTTTAAGAAGAGGTGGAACACCAGAAGATATTGCAAACGTTTGTGTATTCTTATCGTCAGATATGAGTGCTTACGTAACAGGACAAGTTATTAATGTTGATGGTGGAATGCTTACTTAAAAAGTTGGCAGTGATCAGTATTTAGTAGGCAGTTTAATAAAAGTAAAAATGAAAAATAAATATTTAATTGGAATAATACTTTTTGGAGTTGTTATAACTATTTTTGGAGCTTTAATAAAGATTATGCACTTTCAATTTGGGGTAATTACAGGTAATGTGTTACTTTCTATTGGTATGTTAACTGAAGTACTTGGAATCATATTGTTAATTATAAAACTTACTACTAATAAAAACGATAATTTTCTAAATAAATAATTTAAGATTTAAAGTCTAGATATTAAACGGTTGGCTGTTATTTACTGTGAGCAAAACTGAACACTGATAACTGAACACTGAACACTAAAAAATAATGACCAAAACCACAATCTTCCTTCTAATTCTTTCAGTAGTAATCGCTGGATTATTGTCTTTTTATCAATACTTATATAAAGTCAAGAACAAGTCAACTTTAAATTTGTTTTTGACTTTTTTGCGTTTTGTTTCTTATTTTACGGTGTTTTTGTTGTTGATTAATCCAATTATTTCTCGAAAAACGTTGGAAACATCTAAAACTCCTTTGCCTATATTTTTTGATAATTCGCAATCAATCAGTGAATTAGAAGCTTCTGAAAATACTACAAAGATTTTTAAAGCTTTAAGTGAAAATAGCAAGTTGAAAGATAAATTTGAAGTTCAGACTTATTTGTTTGACGACGAAATTTATCAAGATAAAGCTTTGGATTTCAAAGGAAAACAGTCTAAAATTGATCAAGTTGCTAAAGATATAAAGCAATTGTACAAAGCACCGATTTTCCCTGTGATTTTAGTTACTGATGGAAATCAAACTCAAGGAAGCGATTATATTTATTCTTTTCAGTCGAATGCAAATATTTTTCCAATAATTGTTGGTGATACGACAGAAGTGGAAGATTTAAAAATCAATCAAGTAAACGTGAATAAATATGCGTTTTTGAAGAATAAATTTCCGGTTGAAGTATTTGTGCAATATAACGGTCAAAAGTCAATTTCTGCAAATGTTTCTATTACTGAAAATGGAAGTGTGATTTTTAAAGAAACCGTTTCCCTTTCTGCTAATCAAAAGGTAAAAACCGTTACTGCTTTGTTAAATGCGAATTCAATTGGAACAAAAAAATACACGGTTACTGTTTCAAGTAATTTAACCGAAAAGAACAAAACAAATAATATTAAATATTTTGCAGTTGAAGTTTTAGACCAAAGAAAAGAAATTGCGTTAATTTCTACTATAAATCATCCAGATTTAGGTGCTATTAAACGAAGTATTGAAGCTAATCAACAACGTAAAGTAACAATTCTTAAACCAAAGGAAATTAGCGATTTAACAAAATTTAATGTTTGTATATTTTATCAACCAACTAATGAATTTTCTTCTGTAATTAGTCAAGCTAAAAAACTAGGATTAAATGCATTTTTCATCACAGGAAAGTCAACTGATTTTAATGTTATGAATCAATCTCAAACCGATTTAACCTTTAAAATGGCTAATCAAAAAGAGAATTATGTAGCTTCATTTAAGGAACAATTCAATCTTTTTGCACAAGACAATATTGGTTTCGATTATTTTCCACCTTTGGAAAACGGATTTGGTTCTGTGAAAACGAATAGCAATGTTTCGGTTTTATTAGGTTCAAAAATCAATCGAATTGATGTTGAAAATCCAATGTTGAGTTTTTCTGAAAATGGTGCCAATAGAAATGCTTATTTATTAGGTGAAAATATTTGGAAATGGAGAATCGAAAGTCACGTTAAAACGAAAGAATTCACGCAATTTGATACGCTTATGGACAAAATTGTTCAATTCTTGACTACAAATAGTGCTAAAAAATCATTAGTTGTCAATCACGAATCATTTTACAATTCAGGTGAACCTATTGAAATTACAGCACAATTCTTCAATAAGAACTACGAATTTGATGAAAATGCTAAATTGGCCATCAATCTTCAAAACAAGACTAAAAACACTTCAAAAACTTACGATTTCTTAAAAGGAAACAACGAATACAAAGTGAGTTTAGACAATTTAGAAGCTGGAAATTACAGTTTCACCGTTACAGAAAAGAACAGCAACAACAAATATTCAGGTTCTTTTGAGATTCTTGATTTTGAAATCGAGAAACAATTCGTAAACGCAGACAAAAGTCGTTTAGATCAATTGGCTCAAAATACCAACGGAAAAGCTTTTTATCCTACCAATATTGATGCTTTAATTGATAATTTATTGGCAAACGATAACTACAAAGCCATTCAAAAAGAAATCGTTAAAAAATCTCCTTTAATTGATTGGGTTTGGTTGTTGGTTTTATTAGCTATTGCTTTGGCTACGGAATGGTTTGTTCGTAAGTATAATGGGTTGTTGTAGAGATTTGTTGAATAATTTTAAACTTATATGTTAAACATTCAGTATGTATTATAGAATTTTGAAGTGATTTTCGCTAACTTTCTAACTTTGATTTTTTTAAGAATATAGATTTTCAATCTAATATTAATATCTTGTTTCTAAATATTCCATTAAAATATTTTGATAATCTTTTAAGTTTTTATTTTCAGTTTTGATTATTTTTTCATTATTGTAAATTTTATAATTTCCATTTGTACCTTCATTCTTTGTCCAAATTATGCCATCTTTAATTTTTCCTAAGTCATTAGTTTCCAAGTAACAAATTGATAATGGTGTAAATTGTTCGGCATATTTTCCATAATAAATTCTTAGTAGAACATCTTCTTTTGAGAAAAAATCTGCAAGTGAATTTAAAATTAAATCAATTGCTGCTAAGTTTGATTCTCTTTCCATTCTTGCAAAAAGTTTAAAACTTTTATCAAAATTTCTATCATCACTATCAAGACTATCAATACTTTCCATGTTAGATTTGCTAACATAAGCAACTACTACGTCATTAATCAAGTTTGCCGTAATTATACTTTTTGAAGGTAATTTATTTAGGTCGAAATCAATAGTTTCTAAATGTAACAATTGCTTTTTTTTATAGATTAGTTCACTAACCTGCTTTTTTGTTTTTTAAATATATTTTTATTATTGCTTCTGATTCATCTGCATTTTCAATAAATATGGTATCATTTTTCTTTGAAAAGCTTAATATATTTCCATAATTAACAGCGTACAACTCTGTTTCAAAACTTTCAAGATTACCTTGAATATATTTTTTAATAGTTTTTCCACTTTCAATATCAACAGTAATCAATGAATCTTGATTTTGTCCGAAGCAAAAAAAAGTAAATAGAAAAATTAAAAGAGTTGAATATAACGTTTTCATTTCATTATGGTTTTAGCAAAATTGTATTTTATTCACAACTTATTAAATCAAATCTAACAAAAAAACCAATTCAGAAACTATTTCTGTAAGACTATTTACAGAAAAAAATCACTCTTCCAATTTCTCAAACAAATCTGGAGAAGCATTTAAATATCTTGGATTCATCAATTCTTCTTTCCATTTTTTGCTAATAGAATCACTTATTTGAATTCGAGAATCTACTTGTTCAAATACTTTGTTAGTAATCCACATAGGTTGTTTGGACCAATTAGCGTTGATATAACTAAAAGCTTTTATAACATCTTTGTTGTCTTTGATGGTTTTAAAAAAAGGAATAAACCATTTTTCCCAAGCTTCATAAGCCACTTTTGGATTGCCTAAACGAGAATTAAAATACAAACCATCAATACTTAAAGTTGGAGTAGCTTCAGCAATAAAAACAGGTTTTTGGTGTTTTCTTGCAAAAGTCAACATTTCAGTATCAGGATTATCAAAATAGGAGTAAGCACACCAATCTACAAATTCATCACCAGGATACCAATCTTCTAAAACTTGCTGACCAGAACCATTTCCTTTAGATTGCCAAACAAAAGCAACATTATCTACATTCATTTCTTTAAACATAGAATGAATGCGTTTCCAAGCCTCTAAATAGTGTTTTTTGTTATAGTGATTCCAACTCCAGCCGTCAAATTCGTACCCAATTCTCAAGAAAATAGGTCTTTTACTGTTTTTTATCCAAGTTCCTAATTCTTTTATTAATGCATCATGTTCTCCATTAGCAACCTTTTTTTCATTATCAACCATTGACAAACCTATTGAAATCATTGTATTGTCAAAATCTTTATCTTCTAAAACACATTGCAAACAAGTATCACCAGCACCCCAATTTACAATCGATTTCAAACCATCATTACCTTTTTGAAAATATCCGTACGATTCTTTATTGGGAGAAAATCCTGTGTAAAGTGTTATTCCAGCAGGCATTTCAAAAATATCACAATAACCATTAGTGTAGTTGTCTAATCCACCAATTGCTTCCAAATCTTGACCAATAAATACCAAACATTCACTATCCTTTGGTTCAAATTTAGAACTTGTTTTATTACTTGAATTAACTTTAAATACTTGATTCTTCTGAGTTGAAGAACAACTAATTAAAAATGCAAAAAAAAGGGTACTATATAAGTTTGCGATTTTCATAATAAAAAAATGAGTGCAAACAATTTTAAATGTCTGCACTCAAATTTAATGATTTTTGAATTATAAAATATTATTTTTCATATTTCTTCTTAGTTAACATATCAGAAGCAGTTTGATAATAAGCAGTTGATTCTTTGATTAAGTCTTGTCGTTTTGTAGTCATTAAGGTTTCATCATAGAAAATTCTAAAATCTTCTGTTAATTTAGGGTTATCCAATTGTTTTAAAGCAAATTGTTTTAATTGTTTTACGGGTGAAATAATCGTTAAAACATTATCTTTAATAAATCCTAAATCTTGGTATGTTGCAATAAAAGCTCTTGGTTTGTAATCGTCTTTTAAAACATCTTGTCCGTAAAATTTACTGTCATAATCAAAGTTTAATAATCCAAAAAGTGTTGGCATTAAATCTATTTGCGACATTAATTTGTTGTTGTTTGCTGGTGCGATAAATCCTGGTGCATAAATCATAGCAGGAATTCTGTATTTATCCATTGGCAATTCTGTTTTTCCAGAACTAGAAGCACAATGGTCGGCTACAATTACAAAAACTGTATTTTTAAACCATGGTTGTTTAGCTGCTTTATTAAAAAACTGACGCAAAGCATAATCGGTATATTTTACACCACCATCACGTGATTTTATAGTTGGAGAAATATCAATTTTTCCATCAGGATATGTAAAAGGTCTGTGATTACTCACGGTCATCCAATGATTAAAGAACGGTTTCCCAGTTTTAGCTTCTTCATTCATCGTTTTAAGGGCTTTGTTTGCCATATCTTCATCACAAACACCCCAAATATTCGCAAAAGTGATTTCTTCTGGTGTTAACGTTGTTTTGTCTACAATATCATAACCGTTTCCACTAAAAAAGTCACGCATGTTATCAAAAAACGCATCACCTCCATATAAATATTTAGTTTGGTAGCCTTTTTTCTTAAAAACACTTGCTGTACTGAATTTGTTTTTGTTGTCTTCTCGTTTTACAACACTTTCACCAGGAGTAGGAGGAATACTTAATGTCATAGCTTCCAAACCACGAACGGTTCTATTTCCAGTGGCATATAAATTAGAGAAATTTAGACTTTGCAAAGCCAATGAATCTAGGAAAGGTGTAATGTTTTGTTCGTTTCCATATAGTTTCATGTATTCAGAACTCAAACTTTCTATGGTAATCAAAACAACATTCATTTTAGTTTCTGTAGAATCTGAAGCAATATGCCTTAGTGTTGTGTCATTACCAATATTTGAAATCTGATTTTTCAATAAAGCATAAGCTTCGTTGTTTGGCATTGTTTCATAAAACTTAAAGAAATCCAATTCACTTTGCATAAAAGCACCATAGAATTTATAAATTCCGTTGGCTTGTAATTCATTCGTAAAAATATTTGAAGAATCTTCTTGATTTGCTAAAACCGGAATCATTTTTAAGGAGACTATAAATAATATAGTATAAACTCCAATCACTTTTAACTTATATATAAACGTTGGGAGAGTTTCTAAGTATATTTTAGATTTTTTAACGATGATATAAGTCGAAAGTAAAGCAACTAATCCAACACCAGCAAACAAAGGAACCACTGGATAAGATTCCATAATATTTCCGATAACTGTATTCGTATAAACAAGATAATCAACTGCAATAAAATTATAACGAACTCCAAATTCATTCCAAAAGAAGAATTCACTAACTGCATTTTGAATGATTATTAAGACAAAAATAAAAATTGTAATAGAGAAAACAGCTAATCTAATGTTTTTTCTTTGTTTAGGAAAGAACAATAAAAGTCCAATTAATAAAGTTTTTATACCTACAAATCCAATTCCTAATGCAGGCAAAACGCCACCATATTCATTTAAAATTGTTTTTCCAGATAAAATATAAATTAACAAAGCTAAATAAGCACCGAATAAGACATAACCCCAAGGTTTATTGAATTTTGAATCGGATAAAAAGATTAAATAAAGCCATAAAAAAGCACTTGCAACTGTAAATATAAGTAAGTCAGATAAAAGTCCGAATGAAAATATTTTTAAGATGGCTAAAACTCCAAATTTGGATTGTGTTATGGGATGAAATAAAAGTATCAATCTCAAAACAAATCCAAGAAGTAAATAAAAGATAGCTAAATTTTTAAAAGGTGCAATATGCTTAGGAAATTTCATGTTTATTGATTCAAATTTATAAATCAAAGGTATTTGAGAACTTCTTTTTTTAACTTAAGGATTACTTAAGATTGACTTAAGGTTAAGTAATTAAGAACTTAAGATTAGCTTAAATAAACTCATATTTTTATACTTAATAACTGTAAAATTCGTTATTTTGTTTAAAAATAGAAATTATGTATAAAGTACTAGTAATCATTTGTCTTTTAGTTACTTCATTAGTCTCTGCTCAAGATTGGAAAACCAGTTTTGATGAAGCAAAAATTGATGCTACTAATGAATCAAAAAATATAATACTTGTTTTTTCTGGTTCAGATTGGTGTGCACCTTGCATTAAATTGGATAAAAGTATTTGGCAATCTGAAGCCTTTAAACAAGCAGCTTCAGAAAATTGGATTCTTTTAAAAGCTGATTTTCCTAAGAAAAAAGCGAATGCATTATCAGAAGAGCAAACAAAAATAAATCAAGAATTAGCCGAAAAATATAATCCAGAAGGAAGTTTTCCTAAAGTTGTCATCTTAAATAACGAGGGTAAAGTACTTGGAATTATGGGTTATGAAAAAATAACGGACAAAGAATATATATTAAAATTAAAATCATTTAATAAGTAGTGAAAAAACTATTAGTTTTCATATCATTATTGTTTTCGTTTGTAGCATTTAGTCAAGTTACATTCAAAAAAACGGCTTCTCTTTTGGGAAGTCCTTTTGATATAACTGTAGTTGCTAAAGATTCTGTTCAAGGAAACTACTATGCAAACCTTGCTATTGATGAAGTAAAACGAATTGAAAATTTAATTTCCGATTGGATTCCAACTTCACAAATCTCAAGTGTCAATACAAATGCTGGAATTCAACCCATAAAAGTGGATACTGAAGTTTATGATTTAGTAGAAAGAGCTTTAAAAATCTCAAAATTAACAAACGGAGCTTTCGATATTTCCTATGCTTCGATGGATAAAATTTGGAAATTTGATGGAAGTATGACCAAAATGCCTACTGAAGAAGAAATTAAAAAATCAGTTTCAAAAGTAGGTTATCTAAACGTAATTCTAAATCCAAAAGACACTACAATTTTCCTAAAAAATGAAGGAATGAAGTTGGGTTTAGGTGGAATAGGACAAGGATTTATAGCCGATAAATTAAAAGCACTATTGCAATCAAAAGGTTGTGAAGCTGGAATTGTAAATGTTTCAGGAGATATTAGTACTTGGGGAAAACAAATAGATGGAAAACCTTGGACTATTGGAATCATAAATCCAATGAATAAGAATAAAGTTTTCGCTACATTTCCTTTAAAAGATACAGCTGTTGAAACTTCAGGAAGTTATGAAAAATTTGTTACTTTTGATGGTAAGAGATATTCTCATATTATTGATCCCAGAACGGGTTATCCTGCAAGCGGAATTGTAAGTATTTCAGTTTTTGCCCAAAAAACCGAAGTTGCTGATGCATTTGCGACCGGAATTTTTGTAATGGGAGTAGAAGTAGGGCTTGATTTTGTAAATCAAATTAAAGGAGTTGAATGTATAATTGTTGATGATAAAGGAGCAATTCATACTTCAAAAAATATAGATTTAAAAAAATACGAATAAATGAAAAAACTAATTTTTATAGGTATCCTTTTTATGGCTTTGCAATCTTGTAATTCAGTAAAAGAGTATGAGAAACAAAACATTAACGATCCTTCAATGAAGTTAACAGCTCAAACTACAGAACGTTATGAAACTGCCTTTCAAGTTTATAGAGAAGCTGCTGCAGGTGCAAATGGAGGAAAAACTGGTGGAGGTTGTGGTTGTAACTAATTGAATATGAAAAATTACATTTTATATAGCTTAATTTTATTTTCAACACTTTCTTTTTCGCAAGTTAAAGATAGTATTGTCTATAAAAAGCGTATTTTAGAAACTACAGAAGTAGATTTCTTATCAAGTTATTATAAGCAAGATGGTGTTCATTCTGCTGTTGCCGGTGGAATTGGTTCTGAAGATTTATCAGATTTTGCATCAAATATTGTAATTTCTGTTCCAATGAATGCAGATGATATTTTAACCATTGATGTTGGGATTTCTGCTTATACTTCAGCATCTTCTAGTAATATAAATCCATTTTATGCCGCTAATACTTCAAATGGAGATGATGATAAGCATTCCGCAAAAAATAGTGGTACAAATTGGCAAACTGCAACAGCTGCTTCTGGAACTGGAGACACATCTACACCAATAGGAACACCTTGGCAAGCGTCATCAGGTGCTTCGGCCTCTGATGCATTAGTTTCACTAGTTGCAAATTATAGCCACAGTAGTGATGATAGAAATTTCAATTGGAATGCGGATGTTTCATTTTCAAACGAATATGATTATACATCTGTTGGTTTTGGAGGTGGAATTGCCAAATTATTCAACAATAAAAATTCAGAATTATCTCTAAAAGCAAATGTATATTTAGACCAATGGAGACCAATTTATCCAACAGAATTAAGCGAATTTGGAAAATATGGAGCAAGTTATTCAACTAATGGCTATTTTAATGGGGTAACAATTATAAATGAAAATGGACCTGAAGCAACTGAAACTTATTTACCTTCTAAATTTTCTACTTTAGATAAAGTTAATAGAAATTCATATTCAGCTTCATTTGGGTTTTCACAAGTTGCTACTAAAAAAATGCAATTCTCATTATTCTTTGATGTAATACAACAACAAGGACTGCTTTCAACACCATATCATAGAGTATATTTTGCAGATAAAACTAATTTTTACATTGGTCTAACTCAATACATTCCTGTTTATGAAACCGAAGCAAACATTGGTGTTTATAGATTAGCAGATGATATTGAACGATTACCAGATTCAAGGACAAAAATTCCAGTTGGTGCGCGATTGAACTATTATCTGAATGAAAGAGTCACTATACGAACTTATTACAGGTATTATTGGGATAATTGGGACATCACTTCTCATACAGCAAGTATTGAATTACCAATTAAAGTTTCTGATAAATTCACTGTCTTTCCAATGTATCGTTATTATACACAACAACAATCTAAATATTTTGCAGGTTTTGAAAAACATCTTTCAACAGAACAATATTATACTTCGGATTATGACTTATCAACTTTTGATGCCAATCAATTTGGGTTTGGCGTAAACTACGTTGATATTTTTACCAATTTTCAAATTTGGAAATTTGGATTGAAAAACATTGACTTCAGATTTAATCATTATACAAGAAGTGATGGGCTTAATGCAAATATTGGAAGTATTGGGTTTAAATTTGTAATGTAACAAGAGTTTAGATTTAAAACTAAAATAAGTTAGTTTTGTAATCAGTTTTATTAGGTATTGTATCCTATGAAACTGATTTCCTTTTTTTATGAAACACTACTTATCTTAATATTTGATTAAATGATTATAATTAAATTTAATTTTGGATAGAATAGTATTAATTTTATATAGTAAATAATTTCAAAATGAAAATTTTAGTAATTGAAGATGAAATAGGTATTGCAAACTTTCTAAAACAAGGTTTAGAAGAAGAAGGTTATGAAGTTTTAACAGCTACTAATGGTCAATCAGGAATTGATTTAGCTATATCTGTAGATGTTGATTTAATCCTATTAGATTGGATGTTACCAAAAGTAACTGGAATTGATGTTTGTAAAACCATAAGAAAAACAAATCTTGATGTACCTATTTTATTCTTAACGGCAAAAGATACCGTTCAAGAAACGATTGAAGGATTAAAAGCAGGAGCAAACGATTATATAAAAAAACCGTTTAGCTTTGAAGAGTTATTAGAACGCGTTAAAATATATTTTAGAAAGAATACTACTGTTGATATTTTAACATTGGGAAACATTCAAATAAACTTATTAAAATACCAAGTTCTTGTTGATAATAAAGAAATTTCTTTGACACAGAGAGAATTCGAATTACTGACTTACTTAATTAAAAACAAAGGAAAAGTTTGTACTCGAAATCAAATCATTGAAGACGTTTGGAACATTCATTTTGAATACGACACTAGTGTTATAGATGTATTTATGAATGCTATTCGAAAAAAAATAAACTTTAATAAAGAGAATGATTTAATTAAAACTATTCGTGGAGTTGGTTATATTGCCAACGATTAAAACTAAATTACTATGCTTTCATTCTCATATAGAAACAGAATTGCCTTTTATTACATTATTACTACAGCTTTATTGATTTCTGTTGTATTTACTGTGATTTATATTAGTGTAAAAGAATCTGTTTATAGACATATTGAAAACGATATTGCAATAGAAAAAACAAAATTATTTGAAGAAATTAGTATTACAAATGAAGGCTTTATCCTAATTGATCAAAATGAATGGAAAGAAAAAGAGCATAATACTTTAGATGTAAATCCAATTTTTATTCAGTTTACAAATACTGAAGGAAAAATGTTTGATAAATCTCCAAACCTAAAGAATTCACAATTAATATTTCATAAATCAGAAGAAGGTGTACCACTTTATTTTGATGCTAAATTGAATCAAATTTTAATCCGACAATCTCAAATCGATATAACATATAAAGGAAAAACAGTTGGTTATTTAATTATCGCTATGTCTTTAGAAGATGCTAATTTAGTGTTACGTAATTTGCGATATACCTTATTGTTAACTTTTCCTTTAGTTCTAGGTATATTATTTTTAGTTGCTAGATTCATTGTTGGAAGAAGTATTGAGCCTGTTAAAACTATTATAGAAACATCCAATAAAATTACTAAAGACAATCTTAATACAAGGATTTTACTCCCAGATAATAGAGACGAATTATATGAATTATCAGACACAATTAATAATTTATTAAATCGAATTGAAAATGCAATTAAACGAGAAAAACAATTTACTTCTGATGCTTCTCACGAATTAAGAACTCCTTTAGCTATAATTAAAGGTACACTTGAGGTTTTGATACGTAAACCACGTGAAAAACAAGAGTATGAAGAAAAAATTAATTTTTGCATTAGCGAAGTTGATAGAGTAAATAAGTTGGTTGACGAACTATTATTATTAGCAAGATTTGAAAATGAAAAGCAAAATATTAAATCAGAAAGTGTTTTGTTAAATGCTCTTTTATTAGATACTTCAGCCCGTTTTTCAGAAAAAATAAAGGACAAACAATGCAAAATAAATAACCAATTTGAAGATGAAGTTTATATTCAATCCGATTATAATTTAGTTTCAATAATTCTTAGTAATATCTTTTCAAATGCTTTAAAATATTCTGAAGAAAACTCAAATGTTACAGTTAAGCTATACAATGAAAACAATGTTGTAAAATGTAGTATTACCGACGAAGGAATAGGAATTTCTGAAGAAGATAAAGATAAAATTTTCAATGCTTTTTTTAGATCCGAAAGCTTAAATCATCCAGACATTAAAGGAACTGGTTTGGGTTTATCAATCGTAAAAAGACTTTGCGAATTATTAAGCATAATAATAAACATAGAATCACAATTAAACAAAGGAACTACAATAGTTTTAAGTTTTCCCGAAGAAGAAATTAAGTAACTCTTAATCTTTCTTAAAGTTAACTAGCTTATATTTGTGTGATTTAAGTTACATAGTAAAGTAATTTTTTTTACTAATTTTACAAGATGAATAAAGTATTTGCCATTTTTCTAATAACTATATTTTTGTGTGCCAACACATCAATAGGGCAATTCTTGAAAATCCCTAATCTAATTGAACATTACAAAGAATACCAAACAGAAGTAAATAGTGATTCAAATTCTTTTACTCAATTTATAAAAGTTCATTATTCTAAAAACACGGATAATAACGACAAAGAACATGAAAATTTACCTTTCAAAACTTTTGATAATTCTACTCATGTTTTGTTTACATTTTCAGCGGTAACCTTTCAACTTGAAATTATAAAACCCTTAATTTCAGTTAAAAAGAAGTTTTTTTATACTAAATCATTCAAATCAAATTTATTTACTTCGATTTGGATGCCACCTAAAATAGCCTAACATTTTATTGTTTAGAAATTATAACTAATTTCTATTTTATTAATTATATTTATCTGTTAATTAGATAGATATTCTTTATTAATTATTCAATTTAATTAAAATGTTAGAAAAAATTATAGCTTTCAGCTTAAAAAATAAATTCATTGTTCTATTATTTATTTTAGGAATTGCTGGTTTTGGAGTGTATTCAATCACTCAAATTTCCATTGGTGCTGTTCCTGATGTTACCAATAATCAAATACAAGTTATCACAACTTCTCAAAATCTTTCTACACAAGATATTGAACAATATATTACTTATCCAGTTGAATTAGAAATGGCAAATTTACCTGGAGTGGAAGAAATTCGTTCTATTTCAAAATTCGGATTATCAGTAGTAACAATAGTTTTTACTGACGAAATGGGAACCTATTTACCAAGACAATTAATTGCCGAAAAAATAAAATCAGCTTCAGAAAAAATTCCGGAAGGATTTGGAATTCCAGAAATGGGACCAATTACAACGGGTTTAGGAGAAATTTATCAATATACTTTAGAAGTAAAACCAGAATATAAAGATGAATACACAGTAACCGATTTAAGAACCTTACAAGATTGGGTAGTTAAGCGTCAATTATCTGGTATAAATGGAGTTGTGGAAATAAATACGTGGGGTGGATATCTAAAACAATATGAAGTTGCAATAACACCTTCAGCTCTTAAAGCGATGGATATTTCAATTAATGATGTGTTTTCGGCTTTAGAGAAGAATAACAGTATTGCAGGTGGAGCTTATATCGAAAAAACCAATCAAAGTTATTTTATTCGTGGAGAAGGAAAAGTAAAATCTATTGAAGATATCAATAACATTGTCGTAAAAAATGTAAATGGAAATCCAATTTATGTTAAAAATGTAGCCAATGTTCGTTATGGTTCAGCCAATCGTTTTGGAGCCATAACAGGAAATGGTGAAGGTGAAAAAGTTTTAGGTCAAGTCATGATGCTTAAAGGAGGAAACTCTAAACAAGTTATTGATGATGTAAAAGCAAGAGTTTTAGAAATCGAAAAAACATTACCAAAAGGTGTTTATATCAACGGATTTTTAGAAAGAAGTGAATTAGTAGGAAAAACAACGTTCACAGTAGCTGAAAACCTTATTTTAGGTTGTTTAATCGTGATTTTTGTAGTGGTTTTATTATTAGGAAATTGGCGTTCAGGATTAGTGGTTGCATCAGTAATTCCATTATGCTTACTTTTTGCAATTTCATTTATGAATATTTTCGGAATTGATGCTAACTTAATGAGTTTAGGAGCAATTGATTTTGGAATTATAATAGATGGAGCCGTAATTATAGTCGAGTTTATAGCTTTTCAAATCGCTCATAAATCCAAGCATTTAGTTGGATTATCTAAAGAAGATCAACAAGTTCAAATTGATGAAATAACGTATAAAAGTGCCTCCAAAATGATGAATTCGGCTATATTCGGTCAATTAATCATCTTAATTGTATTTATTCCAATTCTGTCTCTTTCAGGTGTTGAAGGAAAAATGTTTAAACCAATGGCAATGACATTTAGTTTTGCTTTAGTTGGAGCTATGTTATTCTGCTTCACTTATGTTCCAGTAGTTTCATCATTATTTCTAAAACCAACTGCTGAAAATCCAAAATCCATTTCAAAACGTTTAATAAATAAACTGAATTCTTGGTATTTACCACTAATTACTTGGGCAATAGCCAATACAAAAAAGGTATTATATGGTGCTTTAGGTTTATTGGTTTTTGCAATAGTCTTATTTACAACTATGGGTGGTGAATTTATTCCAACTTTAGATGAAGGAGATTTCGTAATTCAACCGGTTTTAAAAACGGGAACTTCATTAACCAAGACTATTGAAACAACAACTAAAATCGAACAAATCATATTAAAAAACTTTCCAGAAGTTGATCAAGTAGTTAGTAGGATAGGAGCTGCCGAAGTTCCAACAGATCCAATGAGTATGGAAGAAAGTGATGTAATTGTCAAATTAAAACCAAAATCAGAATGGGTTTCAGCTAACTCTAAAGACGAATTAGCCGATAAAATAAAAGAAGCCATCGAAAAGAAGATTCCAAATATGGAAATCGAATTCACGCAACCAATAGAAATGCGTTTTAACGAATTAATTTCAGGAACACGTTCAGATGTTGCTGTGAAGGTTTTTGGTGACGATTTAGAAATCTTAGCCCGAAAAGCAGACGAAATTGCCAAAGCAATCAAAAATGTAGAAGGTGCTTCGGATATTATTATCGAAAAAACAGAAGGTTTACCACAAATGGCTGTAACGTACGACAGAATGAAAATAGCTCAATTTGGGATGAATATAGCCGATTTAAATGATGTTTTATCTTTAGCTTTCGCAGGAAAAACGGTAGGAAATGTGTTCGAAGGTGAAAAACGTTTTGACATGGTAATTCGTCTAGATAAAGAAAATCGTTCAGGTATTCAAGATGTTCAAAATTTATATGTTTCGGCTCCAAATGGACAACAAATTCCATTACAAGAACTAGCAAATATTGAATACACAACTGGTCCAGCAAAAATTTCAAGAGATAATACCAACAGAAGAATTGTAGTTGGAATTAACGTTAGAAACCGAGATTTACAAAGTGTTGTAGATGATATTCAGAAAATTGTAGATACAAAAATCAAATTACCAACAGGTTACAGAGTCACTTATGGTGGACAATTTGAAAACCTTCAAAGTGCAAAAGCTCGTTTGCTAATTGCTGTTCCAATTGCTTTATTTTTGATATTTATCTTATTGTATTTTGCTTTTGGTTCTGTAAAAGAGGCTTTAATGGTTTATTCTGCGATTCCTTTATCTGCAGTTGGTGGTGTTTTATTTTTATGGATTCGCGATTTACCTTTCAGTATTTCAGCTGGAGTTGGATTTATTGCTTTATTTGGAATAGCCGTTCTAAACGGAATAGTATTAATAGAACATTTCAAAGAATTAAAACATGAAGGCATGAAAAATATAGATGAATTAATTCTAAAAGGTACAACAGATAGACTTCGACCAGTTTTATTAACTGCTGCAGCTGCAGCTTTAGGATTTTTACCAATGGCAATTTCATCTTCAGCTGGTGCAGAAGTGCAAAGACCTTTAGCAACTGTTGTAATTGGTGGTTTATTCACAGCTACATTATTAACAATGTTAGTTTTACCTGTTTTATATAAGATTATGGATACCAAAGAATTTAAAAAGCCAAAATTCAAAAAACATACATCAGGAACTTATATCATTCTGTTTTTTATGTTTACAGGTTTCGGATTTGCTCAAAACAACAACCCTGAATTAGATAGTTTAGTATCAAAAGGAATTGCAAATAACAATAATATCAAAGCAATGCAATTGCAAGTAGATAAAGCAAAAGCATCTATAAAAACGGCTTATTCTATTGACAAAACTAATATTTATTATAGTTATGATCAGAACAATTTACCTGCAAATAATATTCCGTTAAAGGTTTTTGGAGTACAACAAAGTTTTGCGTTTCCAACAGTTTATGGAGCACATAAAAAAGTATTACAAGCTCAATATGAAAAAGAAATTTCAAATTTAGATTTACAAAAAAGTCAATTGACTCGTGAAATTTCTACAGTTTATAATCAAATCGTATTTGTACAACATCAAGAAAAATTATACAATTATTTAGATAGTTTGTATCAAAATTTTTCAAAAGCAAGTGATAGAAGATTCGAATTAGGAGAAAGTAATTACTTAGAAAAAATTACAGCTCAGGCTAAATTTCGTCAAATTAACACCAAATTAATTCAAATTAAAAAGGATAAAATTGGGTTTTATGACAAGCTTAAATCTTTAGTGCAAACAGATGAAAAATTAGTAATTTCTTCAACAGAATTAAAAGCAGAAAATAATTTAAGTAATACTAATAATAAAGAATTATACAAATCATATTATGAGAATGTTACAGATATTTATAAAAAACAAATATCCTTTCAAAAACAACAAGCTTTACCCGATTTACATTTAGAATATTTTCAAGGAAAAAACACAGGCTTATCTTCTTCTTTATATGGATTTCAAGTGGGAATTTCAATACCTTTATTCTATAATGGAAATGTGGCCAAAAACAAAGTGGCTAAAATTGAATTACAAAGTTGGGAAGCTCAAAAAGAAAATGAAATGTTTAAAATCGAAGCACATTTAAGCCAACAAAAACAAACTTTAGAAAAATTTCAAGAAGGAATCAATTATTATAATCAATATGGAAAGAAATTATCCGAAGAAATCATAAAAGTGGCTGACATGAGCTACAAACATGGAGAAATTGACTTTTTTCAATACATAATGAGTTTAGAAAATGCAACTTCCATTCAAATGGATTATTTAGAAACTCTTTTACAATACAACTTAACGCAATTAAATTTACAATACATAACTTTAGAATAGATTTTCAGATTTTCAGATTTCAGAAAACAGATCCTTAATTAGTTACAAAAATAAAACAAAAACAAATGAAAAAGCTACTATATATATTTCTATCAGGATTACTCTTAACGGCTTGTAAACAAGAAGCCACAGAAGTAACTGTTGCAAAAAATGAAGACGAAATTTCAATTTCAAAAGAACAATTTCAAACCATGAAAATGGAAATTGGTTCTCCAATGGAACAAGACTTTAATGTTGGTGTAAAAGCTACAGGAAAAATTGATGTTCCACCAGAAAACAGAGTTAAAATCACTTCATTTTTAGGAGGTTATATCAAATCAACCCATTTATTAATTGGTGATAAAATCAAAAAAGGACAAGCTTTAGTCACTCTTGAAAACACTGAATTCATTGACATTCAGAAAGATTATTTAGAAGTGGCTGAACAAATCAGTTATTTAAAATCTGAATATGAAAGACAAAAAACCTTGTATGATGAAAAAATCACTTCCCAAAAAAACTATCTAAAAGCACAAAGTGATTATAAAAGAGCTAATGGAATGTACCAAAGTTTAAAAAAGAAACTACAAGTATTAAACATTTCTCCAGCTCAAGTGCAGAAAGGAAATTTGACTTCAACTATTACAATTTATGCACCAATTGCAGGTGATGTAACGGTTATGAATGCAAATGTGGGGATGTTTATGGCTCCTTCAGATATTATTTTAGAAATTGTTGATACAGATCATTTACATGTTGAATTAGCTGTTTTTGAAAAAGACATTCTTCAAGTTAAAGAAAATCAAAATATTGTTTTTACGGTTCCACAAGCTTCAAAAGAAGAATTCAAGGCTAAAGTAGTTTTGGTAGGAAAATCTATTGAAGGAAACGACAGAACAATCATGATTCACGGACACTTAGATGATGCAATAAAACAACGATTATTAACTGGAATGTTTGTAGAAGCAACAATTTTAACAGATTCTAAAAAAGGATTAGCTATTCCAACTGATGCTTTAATTACTGAAAATGATAAAAATTATGTACTTTTAGTTAAAAATAATTCAAAAGTTGATTATATCTTTGAAAAAACAGAAGTCAAAGTAGGAGAGAAGTCAGCCGAATCTATAGAAATTATTGAAAGTAATAAAGTAAATAAAAACTCAAAAATACTTACAAAAGGTGTATTTGATAGCATTTAAACTATGGAAAATCAAGCAGATGACTATTTAGACAATCATTACATTCATAAAAGCAACTGGTTAAGAGCAGCGGTTTTAGGAGCTAATGACGGAATTTTGTCAACCTCAAGTATTGCTATTGGAGTAGCAGCAGCAAGCGATTTTCGTGAACCAGTAATTCTAGCAACTTTAGCCGGCTTAGTTGCTGGAGCTTTATCTATGGCTGCAGGTGAATATGTTTCTGTAAGTTCGCAAACTGATGTCGAAAAAGCAGATATTGAACGAGAAAGAATTGAACTAGAAGAAATGCCTGAACTCGAGTTGCAACGTTTAACCGAAATATACGTAGAAAGAGGTTTGAAAAAGGAAACCGCTTTACAAGTTGCCATAGAATTAACCGAACATGATGCATTAGGAGCTCATGTAAGAGATGAGTTAGGAATAAACGAAATAAGTCAAGCAAATCCATTACAAGCCGCTTTAGCATCTGGAGCAGCCTTTACAGTTGGTGGAATTTTACCATTTATAGTAACTTTATTTTTACCAATGAAAACAATGGAATATTCGCTTTACGGATTAGCCATATTATTTTTAGCAATTTTAGGTGCATTAGCAGCAAGAACTGGAGGTTCAAGCATATTGAAAGCTGTACTAAGAGTCACTTTTTGGGGTACGATTGCTATGGTGTTAACTGCTTTAGTCGGACACTTTTTTGGAGTTCAATTAGCTTAAACAAACTATAAATTTTCATAAAAATTTGTTTATTCAGAAAATATGCCTTTATATTTGCAGTGTTAAAAAATAACAACAAATTATGTTTACAAATCAATTACATCATCATCATCATTTAAACCAAGCTCAAGCTAGGCAATGATGTTTTTGTGTAATAAACCAAAATAATTATAAACCCGTTTGAGTATATCAAACGGGTTTTTTCTTTCCAAGAATTGCACTTGATATATTCAGACATTTCTCAAAATTAAAATGAATATATTAAAAATTGCTATTCAAAAATCAGGTCGTTTGTACGATGAAAGTATTCAGCTCTTAAAAGATTCAGGTATTTCTGTTTACAATGGAAATGACCAACTTAAAGTAAAGGCTTCTAATTTTCCACTTGAAGTTTACTTCTTAAGAAATTCAGATATTCCACAGTATTTAATCGATGGAGTAGTAGATATCGCTATTGTTGGAGATAATCTATTAGTCGAAAAAGGAAACGACATTCAAGTAGCTGAAAAATTAGGTTTCTCAAAATGTAAAGTTTCTGTAGCTGTTCCTAAAGCCTTTAAATACAACACTGTAAATGACTTAAACGGATTAAGAGTTGCAACATCTTATCCAAAAACAGTTACTGATTATTTTTCTTCAAAAGGAATTTCGGTTGACATTCACCAAATTTCAGGTTCCGTTGAAATTGCTCCAAATATTGGATTATCAGATGCAATTGTTGACATCGTTTCTAGTGGAAGTACTTTATTCAAAAACGGATTAAAAGAAGTAGAAGTCATTTTAAAAAGTGAAGCTGTTTTAGCCGTTTCTCCACAAATTTCTGAAGAATCAAAAGCTATTTTAAGCAAACTTCAATTCAGAATGCAATCAGTTTTACGTTCTAGAAAATCGAAATATATTCTAATGAACGTACCTAATGACAAAATAGAAATTATCAGTTCAATTCTTCCTGTTTTAAAAAGTCCAACTGTAATGCCTTTAGCGGAAGAAGGTTGGAGTAGCGTTCACTCAGTAATTGAAGAAGATACTTTTTGGGATGTTATTGACCAATTAAAAGAAGCTGGAGCAGAAGGCATTTTAGTTTGTCCAATCGAAAAAATGGTTCTTTGACTAATTAATTTTTACTAATCACTAATTACTTCAAAATGAACAAAATATATAATCCACAACCCGAAAATTGGGATGAAATTTTAAAAAGACCAACTCAAACTTTTGATGATGTTGAAGAAACCGTAAAACAGATTTTTAAAGAAGTCCAACAAAAAGGAGATATAGCTGTTGCGAAATATACTTCTTTATTTGATGGAGTGCAAATAGAAGATTTAATAGTTTCAAGTGTTGAAATTGAAAAAGCAGTTGCACAAGTTTCCAATGAATTGAAAGAGGCCATTCAATTAGCTAAATCGAACATCTACAACTTTCACAAAGCTCAAAAAACCGAAAAAATAAGTATTGAAACCACAGAAGGAGTTCAGTGTTGGCAAGAAAAAAGACCAATTCAAAAAGTTGGTTTGTATATTCCAGGTGGTTCTGCTCCTTTGTTTTCAACGGTTTTAATGTTGGCTGTTCCAGCTACAATTGCGGGTTGCAAGGAAATTATTTTGTGTACACCACCTGATAAAAACGGAAATATCAATCCAGCTATCTTATTTGCAGCTTCTCTTTGTGGTGTGACTAAAATTTATAAAGTTGGTGGCATTCAAGCAATCGCTGCCATGACTTTTGGAACAAAAACAATTGATAAAGTCTACAAAATTTTTGGACCAGGTAACCAATTTGTAACGATTGCAAAGCAATTTGCTTCTCAAAATGGAGTAGCTATTGATATGCCTGCTGGTCCGAGTGAATTGTTAGTTTTTGCAGATGGAACAGCTGTTCCTTCATTCGTAGCTTCTGATTTATTGAGTCAAGCAGAACACGGAAAAGACAGTCAAGTCATTTTAGTAACTACTTCAAAAAACATGTTAAATGATGTTGAAGAAGAAATTTACAAGCAATTAGAAGCTTTGCCTAGAAAAGAAATTGCTCAAGTTGCCATAAACAATTCCAATCTAATTTTAATGGATTCAGATGAAAAAGCGTTGAATCTAATAAACGAATATGCTCCTGAACATTTTATTGTTTGTTCTAAAAACGAAGATTTTTTCATCAACGGAATTGAAAATGCGGGTTCTGTTTTTGTCGGAAATTTCACACCAGAAAGTGCTGGTGATTATGCATCAGGAACTAATCACACGTTACCAACTAACGGATATTCTAAAAGTTATAGTGGGGTGAATTTAGATAGCTTTTTAAAAGCTATGACGTTTCAAAAAATATCAGAAAAAGGAATTCAAAATATAGGTAAAGCGATAGAACTTATGGCTGATGCCGAAGGATTACAAGCTCACAAAAATGCCGTTTCACTAAGATTAAATACTTTAAAAAATGACTAATTTCGATATTAATAAACTAACTAGAACTAATGTTTTAAACATGAAACCTTATTCGTCAGCAAGAGATGAATTCAAAGATTTCAAGCATGAAATGATTTATTTAGACGCTAACGAAAATCCATTTGACAATAGTGTAAATCGTTATCCAGATCCTCAGCAATTGGAATTAAAAGAGCTTCTTGCTGAAAAAAGGAATGTTAAAGTAGAAAATATCTTATTAGGAAATGGTAGTGATGAAGTTTTAGACTTGTTATACAGAGCTTTTTGTGAACCATATAAGGACAACGTAATTACACTACCACCAACTTATGGTATGTATGAAGTTTTAGCCAATATAAATGCCGTAGAAAATAGAGCAGTTCTTTTAACAGATGATTTTCAACCAAATGCTGAAGCTATACTAAGCAAAACAGATGAAAACACGAAAATTTTATTTTTATGTTCTCCAAATAACCCAACTGGTAACTCTTTTTCAGACAAAATCGTATTTGACTTGTTAAGTAATTTTAATGGTTTGATTTTGATTGATGAAGCCTATATTGATTTTTCTGAAAGAGACAGTTGGTTGTTATTGCTAAAAGAATATCCAAATTTAATAATTTGCCAAACACTTTCTAAAGCATATGCCATGGCTGGAATGCGAATTGGAATTTTATACGCTTCTTCGGAAATTATATCGGTTTTAAATAAAATAAAACCACCTTATAACATAAATATACTTTCACAAGAGAAAGCTATCAAGAAAATACAACAAAGCACATTAGATTTTCAAGTCAAAAAAATTTTATTAGAGCGAGATAAATTATTTGAAGCTTTAAAAACGGTAGATTTTATCGAAAAAGTTATACCTTCAGATGCTAATTTCATTCTAATAAAAGTAGATGACGCTGATTTGCGTTACCAACAATTTATTGATAACGGAATTGTTGTTAGAAACAGAAGCAATCAACCTTTATGTGATAACTGTTTAAGAATAACCATAGGAATAAAAGAAGAAAACGAAAAAGTGATACAACTTTTAAAAACATTACAATATGCCTAAAAAAGTATTATTCATCGATAGAGATGGAACGATAATAAAAGAAACACAAGACGAACAAATCGATGCGTTTGACAAAATGATTTTCTATCCAAAGTGCATTCCTTTTTTGAGTAAAATTGCTAAAGAATTGGATTATGAATTGGTAATGATAACTAATCAAGATGGTTTAGGAACAAATATTTTTCCTGAAGACACTTTTTGGCCTGTTCACAACTTCATAATGAAAACCTATGAAAATGAAGGTGTTGTCTTTGATAAAGTCTTTCTAGACAGAACCTTTCCAAAAGATAATGCCAATACAAGAAAACCTGGAACTGGTTTACTAACAGACTATTTTTCTGAAGCGTATGATTTAGAAAATTCATTTGTAATTGGAGATAGATTAACTGATGTTGAATTAGCTAAAAATTTAGGTTCTAAAGCAATATTTATCAATGATAACACCAATTTGGGAACTACTGAAATCTTTGTAAAACAAGAAGAATTACAGCCAACTATCGCTTTAGAAACAAACGATTGGGAAAAAATTTATGAATTTCTAAAATTGGAAAATAGAACAGCATCTATTCAAAGAAAAACAAATGAAACGGATATTTCTATTACTCTAAATCTTGATGGAACAGGAAAAAGTAAAATTTCAACCGGAATTGCCTTCTTCGATCACATGTTAGACCAAATTGCTCGTCACGGACAAATGGATTTAGATATTCAAGTCAATGGTGATTTAGAAGTAGACGAACACCACACCATTGAAGACACAGCGATTGCTTTAGGAGAAGTTTTTGCAAAAGCTTTAGGAACTAAATTAGGAATAGAACGTTACGGGTTTTGTTTACCTATGGATGATTGTTTAGCACAAGTAGCCATTGATTTTGGTGGAAGAAATTGGTTAGTTTGGGAAACAGAATTCAAAAGAGAAATGATTGGACAAATGCCAACGGAAATGTTTTTTCACTTTTTCAAATCGTTTACCGATGGAGCAAAAGCCAACTTAAACATAAAAGCGGAAGGCACAAACGAACACCACAAAATTGAAGCTATTTTTAAAGCTTTCGCAAAAGCTATAAAAGTAGCCGTTAAACGTGATGTAGAAAAAATGATTTTACCATCAACAAAAGGAATGTTATAATGAATATTGTAATTATTGATTATGGTGCTGGAAATATTCAAAGCATTCAATTTGCCTTAGAAAGATTAGGTTTTGTTGGAGTTTTGAGTAACGATTGGAACAAAATTCAAAAAGCTGATAAAGTTATCTTTCCTGGTGTTGGTGAAGCGAGTAGTGCTATGAAAAAACTGAAAGAAAGTGGTTTAGATTTGTTAATTCCAACTTTAAAACAACCTGTTTTAGGTATTTGTTTAGGAATGCAATTGTTATGCAAATCTTCCGAAGAAGGAAACACAAAAGGACTCGGAATTTTTGACGTAGATATACTGAAATTCTCAAATAAAGTCAAAGTTCCCCAAATGGGTTGGAATACTATTTACAATTTAAAATCACCATTATTTCAAGACATTAAAGAGAATGAGTTCATGTATTTAGTCCACAGTTATTATGCTCCAAAATGTTCAGAAATGATTGCAACAACTAATTATGAAATGGAATATGCAACGGCTTTACAAAAAGATAATTTCTACGGTGTACAATTTCATCCAGAAAAAAGTGGTGTTTTTGGAGAACAAATATTAAAGAACTTTTTAAACTTATAATAACTAAAGAGAAGGAACACAGATATGAGAAATAAGAGAAATTATTAAAATTAAAATATAGTAAATAAGAAGATTATATAAATTTCTCAAATTATAACAATCTGTGTTCCAAAAAAAAAATTAATAATGAGAATTATACCAGCCATAGATATCATAGACGGAAAATGCGTTCGTTTATCAAAAGGAGATTACAATACGAAGAAAATATATAATGAAAACCCATTAGAAGTTGCCAAATCATTTGAAGATGCAGGTATTGAATACTTACATTTAGTTGATTTAGATGGTGCAAAATCTAATAGAATTATCAATCATAAAGTATTAGAACAAATTGCTTCAAAAACAAATTTAAAAATTGACTTTGGTGGTGGATTAAAAACCAATGAAGATTTAAAAATTGCTTTTGAAAGTGGTGCAAATCAAATTACTGGAGGAAGTATTGCTGTAAAAAATCCAATTTTATTCAAAGAATGGATTTCAATTTATGGAACGGATAAAATAATTCTTGGAGCAGATGCAAACAATAGAAAAATTGCCGTTTCTGGTTGGTTAGAAGAAAGTAATGAAGAAGTTATTCCGTTTATTCAAAACTATCAAAAAGACGGAATTACTTATGTAATTTGTACAGATATTGCTAAAGACGGAATGTTAGAAGGACCAAGTTTTGATTTATATAAAGAGATTTTATCTAAATGTGAAAACGTTAAGTTAATAGCTTCTGGGGGAATTTCAACTTTTGATGAATTACCAAAATTAGCCGAATTAGGATGTGAAGGAACAATCATAGGAAAAGCCATTTACGAAGGAAGAATCACATTAAAACAATTAGAAAAATATATAAGTAACTAGTGAAAAGTAATTAGAGATTAGCCTCGTTTTAAAGCTAATCACTAGTTACTAATTACTAATAACTAAAAAAAAATGCTTACAAAAAGAATAATACCGTGCTTAGACATCAAAAATGGAAGAACTGTAAAAGGTGTCAATTTTGTGGATTTAAAAGATGCAGGTGATCCAGTTGAACTGGCTAAAAAATATTCAGAAGAAGGTGCAGACGAATTAGTTTTTCTAGATATCTCTGCTACAGAAGAACGAAGAAAAACTTTAGTTGATTTAGTTAGAAATGTCGCAAAAGCTATTAATATTCCGTTTACAGTTGGTGGTGGAATTAGCTCTGTAGAAGATGTTTCAATTTTATTAAAAAATGGAGCTGATAAAGTTTCAATCAATTCATCTGCAGTAAAAAATCCGGATTTGATTAATGAATTAGCTCAAGAATTTGGAAGTCAATGTATAGTTGTTGCGATAGATGCTAAGAAAATAGATGATGATTGGATTGTACATTTAGTAGGAGGAAAGGTTCCAACTGAATTAAACCTATTTGATTGGGCTGTTGAAGTTGAAAAAAGAGGAGCAGGTGAAATTTTATTCACTTCCATGAATAATGATGGAACCAAAAACGGATTTGCTAATGAAGCTTTAGCTAAACTTTCAACTTTAGTTAATATTCCAATCATAGCTTCAGGTGGAGCAGGAACAATGCAACATTTTACCGATACTTTTATGGTCGGAAAAGCAGATGCAGCTTTAGCAGCAAGTGTTTTTCACTTCCAAGAAATTGAAATTCCTGAATTAAAAAAACATTTAAAAGAACAAAACATAGAAGTACGAATTTAGGTTTAAAAGAAATTATGATTTTTACAAATAACATAATCTTTCAATTTTAAATCATTCAATCTTTAAATTAAAAAAACATGAAAATAGATTTTACAAAAAATACAGACGGATTAATTCCAGCCATAATTCAAGATAACGAAACAAAAAATGTTTTGATGTTGGGTTATATGAATCAAGAAGCATACGACAAAACTTTGGAAACCAATAAAGTTACATTTTTCAGTCGTTCAAAAAACAGATTATGGACAAAAGGTGAAGAAAGTGATAACTTTTTGAACCTTATTTCTATCAAAAATGACTGTGACAATGATACTTTGTTAATTCAGGTTAAACCAGTTGGTCCAACATGTCACAAAGGTTCAGATACATGTTGGCAAGAAGAAAACAAGCAAGACTATGGATTTATTTCAAAATTAGAAGAAACCATAAAAGACAGAAAAGAAAATGCTAATTCAAAACAAAGTTATGTAGCTTCTTTATTTGCAAAAGGCATCAATAAAATAGCACAAAAAGTTGGAGAAGAAGCTGTTGAAGTTGTCATTGAAGCTAAAGATTCAAACGATGAGTTATTTTTATCGGAAAGTGCAGATTTATTGTTTCACTATTTAATATTATTACAAGCTAAAGGATTTCAATTGAATGATGTTATTTCCGTTTTAAAACAAAGAGAGAAATAATTATTTCGTAAATTTACAAGACAATAAAATAAACATCACAAATGAAATTTCACACAAGAAAATGGGTTAAACCCGAAGATTTAAACCCTAATGGTTCTTTATTTGGAGGAAAATTATTGGCTTGGATTGATGAAGAAGCAGCTCTTTATACTTGTATTCAGTTCAATAACCAAAAAGTTGTTACTAAATTCATGACAGAAATTAATTTTATGAGTTCTGCCAAACAAGGGGATATAGTTGAAATTGGTATGGAAGTAACAAAATTTGGAATTACTTCAATAAATTTACGTTGTAAGGTTAGGAATAAAATGACTCACGAAACCATTATTACTATTGAAAATATAACGCTAGTTAATCTAAATGAAGAAGGAAAGCCTACACCACACGGAAAAACAGAAGTTGAATATGTGGTTGATAGGCTTAAAGGTTAACTAACAAATAATTAATTCTTAATAATTTTTGTAGTTCGACCATTAACAGATAATAAATATGTTGCAGTGTTCAAATTAGAAATATCAATTTGATTGTTTTGAATGTTTAAATTTGAAACTAAATTTCCTTTTAAATCATAGATTTGTCCATTTTCAATCTGTATATCACTTTTAAGATTTATTATTCCGTTAGAAGGGTTTGGATATACAACAAGTGATTCAGAAGGTTTTATAGGTGAATATGCATCAAGCGTAGTATTGTTTAAAGTATTTAAAGCTACTTTAGAAATTTTACCAGATACAGTTTGAATAAAATATAAATCATCATTTACAATAGTTATTCCATTAGGCCAAGAACTTGGTGGTAACTGAATATTGCTTGTCATCTGAAAATTAGGTAAAGAATAGTATGATATTGAATTTCCTGAACTTTCACAAATAAATAGGTTATCATTATTTAAAACAATACCAGCAGCATAATTTAAACCACTTAAAGTAGTTGTAACTGAATTTGTACCACAATTATATTTGTATAAAGAATTTGCTGTATTAGATGTGAAATATAATTCGTTATTCAGTAAAGCAAAAAAATTAGGCTTGTAATTGGTCAAAACATCAGTAACTACAATTGTTGATAAATTAATTTTTGAAATTTTTTCAGCTACATATTGGCCTACATACAAATCATTATTAATTTGCGCCATTGGACCAGCAATATCTGCTAATTTAATTGGCTGTACATTTTGCAGTGATAAATCAATTTTATAAGTCTTGTATGGGCTTTCTACACCAACATATAAAATATTATTATTAATATAAATAAAATTAGGGTTTTCATTAAATTGATAAACTAATTCTACTGTAGGATTAGAAGAAGTATAATCAAATTTATAAACCTTCTTATGACTGTAAGCAGTAAAATAAATATAGTTACCTTTATGGGCAAGATTAGTAATTCCTGCCGAGCTATAATTAATAATAACATCAGTTACTTGACAAAAAGATACATTTGCCATTAGTATGGCTACGAATAATAATAATTTAGTTTTCATAAGTAGGTTGTTTTATTTTTGAAATTAAACCAACATCAATTTATCGATTAAGAGCAATATTTTATCGTTAAAGTGTAAATCTAGATTATTTTTTCATACTAATACTTAATAGACATACTTTTTTTATAAAAT
Source organism: uncultured Flavobacterium sp. (assembly GCF_963975515.1). Lineage (GTDB taxonomy): Bacteria > Bacteroidota > Bacteroidia > Flavobacteriales > Flavobacteriaceae > Flavobacterium. The sequence goes on along the minus strand of NZ_CAXBGY010000001.1, from coordinate 136,461 downwards.
ATGCGGTAAAACCGTAAAATTTTAACAACAACGCTTTATGAAACTTATATTACCTAGTACTTTAGTGTATTTATCACAATTAAAAGACAATAATAATAGAGAATGGTTTGCAATAAACAAATCAACTTTCGATAAAGAACAGAAGAATATAAAATTATTTTTTAAATTAATCAAAGAAGATCTTGAAACAGTAGATAATATTGAAAAAATGCAGGTTTTTAGAATTTATCGTGATGTTCGATTTTCAAAAGATAAAACTCCTTATAAGTCACATTTTAGTGCTGGTTTTGTACGTCAGAAGCCTCAATTACGTGGAGGCTATTATTTACATATAGAAGAGAATAATTCTTTTGTAGGAGGAGGATTTTGGGAGCCAAATAAAGAAGATTTACTTAGAATAAGGAAGGAATTATCTATAGACGCTTCAGAATTAAGAGAAATTATAGGTCAAAAAGAATTTAAAAACTATTTTGGAACTTTACAAGGTGAAGAATTAAAAACTGCACCAAGAGATTTTGATAAAAATCATCCTGATATTGATTTGATTAGAAAAAAACAATTTTTAGTTACAAGACAATTTACAAATGAAGAAGTACTTTCTCCAAATTTTGCCAATGAAATAATAGCTAGATTTAAAGCAATGCGTCCATTTTTTGATTATATGAGTGATGTTCTATCAACTGATTTAAACGGCATTTCGCTCTATTAATTCAAATAATTGTATTTGATTCTTAATACGTTCAATCAATAAATTCATCATTCTTTTGTTTAGATTAGATGAATTTAGAATATACTCTTTGTATTCAGTAACAGTAAACATTCCAATAATAATACCTTTCAAGGAATTTCTAAATTTAATGTCTCTTTGAATAGTGTTTTCTATATAGTTCATTTTTTTTTCTGGTGAAAGAGAAAAAAACAAACCTTTCTGTTTAATGGCATAATTTCTAAAAACCTCTATAAACAAGTCATTTTGAAATTTTAAAATAGGACGTAGGGTTTCATTTTGAAATTTTTCTTCAGGAGAGGAATCTTTTGTTACAATTCCAATAGTAGTTCCTTTATAAGCTAAAAGTAATTCATCACGAGTTTCCATCTTTTTTCTTTTAAAGGTAAAAAAAAAATAACCTCTAATTTCTTAGAGGTTATTTAAGTTATTAAAAACTAATTGTTTATAATTATTTTATTTTGAACGTAACTTTTCTTACTAAAGAAAGATTTGCAGAACCATCACCTAAATTAGCTTCACCTTGAGGAACGATTGTCATTCTTGAACCATCAATACCAGCTTTTTCAACAATAGATTTAACTCTTTCAGCTCTTTTTGCAGATAATTTTTGGTTATATTCGTTAGTACCTCTTGTGTCTGCAGTTCCAATTATTTCAGCAGATGCACTTGGGTTATCTCTTAAATAGTTTATAACAAAGTATAAATCGTTAGTAGATGAAGATTTTGGATCAAACGAATCAGTATCAAAGAAAATGTTTATGTATCCTTGATTAATTAACTCCAATGGAGATTTATTTGCTCTTCCACCTGAAGAACCATTAGTTCCATTTGAAACAGCAACAGCTTCTTTAGTTTTAGCTTCAACATATCTTTCTAATTCATCTGGAATTCCATTGTTGTTTAAGTCAATAGCTCTTCCTTTAGCATCAACAGCAACACCATTTGTAGTGTTGTTTTCAACGTCTAAATAGTCAGGCACACCATCTCTATCCGTATCATTCATCATAGTTTCAATTTCAGCCATTCTGTCTTCCATCTCAGCTTGTCTTTCATCTTGCATTTCATAAGCCCAGTCAGCATGCATATCATTACTACCTAAATAGATTGATAAACCAAGAGTAGCATTATATAATGTACCATTAAATCCTCTATCATCAGGTAAATTTCCAAAACCAGAAGCTCCATCGAAAGTATAATGTTGTCTAATGTTGTTAATCATAGTGAAGTCTGCATTTAAAGCAACTTTTTCTGATAATTTATATTGTCCGGTTAAACCAATTAGCACGTTTGCCATGTTATCTTCACCGTCAAAATTATTAGAAGTCATAAAAGAATAACCAAGTCCACCGTGTGCTTGAATGTTAAAACTTTGAGTAAATTCTTCAAAATTTAAAGCTCTACCTACATTTAAAACTCCTTGTAAGTTTACTCTATAGTATTGAGATTTAAAAGCTAAGACATCTTTTGGGTTTTCGAAACTGTCATATCCAAAATCCATTTTCATACCAAATTTTGGATTAAACATATATCTTGCACCTAAATCTACGTGAAAGAAAGATAAATCTTCAACATAATAACCTGGTAAAAAGGGTGTAGTAGGTCTAGAAAGACCACCATTGATATCAATCGACCATTTATTATAGATGCTTGATTGCATTGCACCATTTACTTCTTCTTCTTGAGCTATTGCACTTGTTAATACGAATAACGACAATAATAGTAATAATTTTTTCATGAATTTGTTTATTGTTAATATAACTTTACAAAAGTATTAAAATTATTATTAACAAATACCTTTTTTTTACAAAAAAACCATATTTAATATGTTTCTTGTTAAGAAATTCCTTAAAAATATTAAGGCTTAAAATTAAAACTTAACTATTTTTATTGAAATTTAATTCCAATATTTCTAAATCAAAATAATTTACTGAAGAAATTGTATAATCAATTATATCAGCCATTATATGCTCGTAATTTTCCCATATCTTATCTTTTGAAAAACAATATATTTCCAAAGGAATTCCTAATTCTGTTGGTTGAAGATAACGAACCATTAATAGCATTTCTTTATTAATGCCTGGATGATTTTCAATATACTGTTGAATAAACTTTCTAAACAAGCCTAAGTTTGTTAAGTTTCTTCCATTAAGAATAACAGATTTATCAATCGAATTAGTAATATTATATTTTTGGATATCAGTCTGTCTATGAGAGATATAAGATTTCAATAAATCTAGTTTTTCAAATTTCGGCAATTCTTCATCAGAAATAAATTTAACGGAACTAGGTTTTATTAAAAAACTACGTTTAAAACGTCTTCCATCAGAGTTTTGCATTCCTCTCCAATTTCTAAAACTATCGGAAATTAAACTATAGGTTGGAATTGTGGTGGTAGTATTATCAAAATTTCGAACTTTAACAGTTGCTAAATTAATTTCAATTACATCACCATCTGCTCCAAATTTTTCCATAGTTATCCAATCTCCAATTCGAACCATATCGTTGACAGAAACTTGAATACTAGCAACGAAACCTAAGATAGTATCTTTAAAAATTAAAAAGATTAAAGCTGAAATTGCTCCAAAATAGGTAAACAATTTTCCTGCTTCTAAGTCAAAAATAATTAATATAAATGATGTGATTCCAAAAGTCCACAAAACTATCATAAATACTTGTATGTAACTATCAATCGGCTTGTCACTAAAACGAGGTATATGTTTTAGAAAATCCTTAAGAGAATGAAAAACACTTCTAATTATCCATAAAGACAAAATAATTATGTAGATTTTTACACCTTTTGAAAAAAAATCCTCCCAATACTCAAAATCTTTTAATATAATAGGTACAGTTTTATAAACGTAATATAAAGGTATAAGATGGGCAATATATTTTGCTGTTTTATTGGCTACTAAAAAATCATCAAATGTAGATTTTGTTTTAGCAGCAACAATTGCTAAAGAAATAATAAGTATTTTCTTAAAAACACTATCTAATAATAAAGCTATTGCAATTACTAAAGCAATATTAATTATTAAACTAATGTATAACGCTAAACTTCCGCCAACATCAAAATATTCTAGTAATTGATATGCCCAATTATATATTTTCATTTTTTAAGTACTTTTTTTCAATATAAAATGTAGCAAAAGGTATTAATGAAGCTACACAAACAATTAAAAATGTATTTACTGACCATTTAACTTTTACTTTTACTACTAAAGCTAATATAAGATAAGTTATAAATAAAACTCCATGAGCCATTCCTAATGGAAATAATATTGTTTTGTATAAATCGATATTTATGTTTTTGGTTATTAACATATTAGCAAATAGAAAAAGGTATGAAAACCCTTCTAAAATAGCAACAATTTTAAATGTTTTTATCATGATAAAGCAGCATAAATTACATATCCATATATTACGAATCTAAATACACGGAATAAGGCAAATAAGAAAAAGTGTTTTCTAGAAAAATTAATCATACCGGCAGCTAGACAAGCCATTGCAAAAGGTAAAGGCAACAATGCTCCAACGATTATTAAAAAACCACCCCATTTTTGCATATTAATAATATGTTTGGTCATTTTGCCATACATATATTTATTTACAGAAGGAATAGCTGCTAATGCTTTACCCATAAAATATGCAATTACACCACCTGCATAAGATAAAACAGCTAGTATAGAAAGGTAGAGTAGAGGTGAATCGGTATTTTTTGTCCAAGCAATAAAAATATCAGGAGGAATTAAACCTAAAATACTTTCGGATAATAAAAAAATTGAAAACAGGAAAAAATCGCTAAAGTTTTTGGTTGCATAAACCATAGCTTCATTAAGATTAATTATTTTTTCGTTCACATAAAACAAAACACCAACAATTAATAATGTAGGAATTATTGCTTTTTTAAGACCTTGCCATATAAACGAGTAAAAACCAGTATATTTATAATACTGATGTAATAATTTAAATCGTGTTTTTTTTGTACTAGACATTTTTATTTTACTATGTTTCTTTTTCTTCTGCAAAATTAGTCAGTTATAAAATAGAAATACGTTAAGATATATATAAAAAAATCGGCTTTTCAACCGATTTAATATTATGTAAAATAGAAGTTAGAATTACATAGCTATAAATGCTTTGTTGTATTCTTTTAAATCTAATAAGTTGTTTTTCTTTGAGCAGTCTGTTAATAGAGATAGAAAATATTTAAAACTTTCTAAATTATTCTCAGCAGAATAAATAGAAACTTCTTTCTCATTTTCTTCATCTATTGGTTCATCACTTGGAACTTCAATTAAAAATGCGTCATTTTTATCTAAGTGTTCATAAGATAAACGTAATGCTTTAGTTAAAACTGGATTTTTTAATTCCATAGTAATTTCTCTAACTTTTTTTAAATCTTCAATTATGGAAGAAACAACATATTTCTTTGTAGAAATTTCTTTTTGAATTTTCTCAATAAGTTGTATTGCTTGTTTGTTTTGCATAGTATATTTATAATGGCACAAATCTAACCTTTATCTAAATTAGATGCAAACGTTTTTTTATGTATTTTTGTATTAGTATATATTTGACTTATAATATACATTATGTAAAATAGAATATTTTAATACTCCTTTGATTCTAGATAAAAGAATTGTAATTTCGTATGTAATAATCATACACATGAACAACTCTATCGCACAACGTATAGCTGATTTTTTAAAACATTATGAACCTTTTACTTATTTAGGTTCAGATGATATTTATGCAATCGCTACTCAAGTAAAAGTTTTGTATTTCGAAAAAAATCAAGTTTTATTTCAAATAAACGATAAAACGCATGAGAATTTCTATGTTGTAAATTCTGGTGAAATTGGTTTAAACATAACTTCTGATTCAGATGATGTTTTAATTGACAAATGTGATGATGGTGATATTATTGGTTTAAGACCTTTTTTTGCAAAAGATAATTACTTAATGACTGCAAAAGCTCGTGAAGAAACAATTCTTTACGCTATTCCAATTGAAATATTTAGACCATATGTTTCTCAAAATCAATCGGTTTTAAACTTTTTATTAGAAAGTTTTGCTTCTAACACAAGAAATCCACACAGTAAGGAAAATAAAGGAAAATTAATTTCTGAAAATGTTATTTATAATGAACAAACAGCTGAAATTCAATACTATCAACCTATAAAGTACACAAAAAATCCAATCACTTCTAAGGCAAATCATATCGTTAAAGATATTGCCAAAAAAATGGTAGATCATAAAATTGGGAGCATTATTGTTGAAAAAAGCAACTTACCTATCGGAATTATTACGGATAAAGATTTACGTTCAAAAATTGCTACAGGCTTATTTCCTATTGATGTTGATGCAAAACAAATAATGTCAACTCCAGTTATTACTGTTGCAGAAAACCTTTCCATTGCTGAAGCTCAAATTATGATGCTAAAGTATAATGTAGGTCATTTATGTGTTACAATTGATGGAACTATTCATTCTGAAATCAAAGGAATTATTTCTGAGCATGATATTGTGGTAGCTCAAGCAAATAATCCTGGAGTTTTAATAAAACAATGTAAAAGAGCTTCAAATTCTTCAGATTTAAGAATTATTCGAGAAAAACTAACAGAATTAATCCAACAATCTTTAGATAAAAACATACCAATCAATCATTTATGTTCTATTGCTGGTGAAATCAATACAGCTATTTCTAAAAGAGCTATTGAATTGGCTATCGAAAAAATAGGAACTCCTCCTCCAACCCGTTTTTCTTGGATGGCTATGGGAAGTCAAGGTCGAAAAGAACAATTATTGATGACCGATCAAGATAATTTTATAATTTTTGAAGATGTTCCTGATAAAGAATATGATACTGTGAAGTCTTATTTTCTACAATTAGCCGAACGTGTTACCAAAACTTTAAATAAAGTAGGTTATGAATTTTGTCCAGCAAATATGATGGCAAGCAATCCTCAATGGTGCAAGTCAGTAACTGATTGGAAAAAACAATTCAATTTATGGATTAATGCTCCTGGTGATAACGGAATTTTAATGTGTTCTATCTTTTTTGACTATGATTTAGTTTATGGCGATGAAGCATTTGTAGATAAAATAACACAAAACATATTTGACAACACAAACAAAAATGAATTGTTCTTTGCTTATTTAGGAGCTGATGCTATAAAAAGTCCACCACCATTAGGATTCTTCAAGCAATTTATTGTAGAAAATGATGGTGAGAACAAAGATTCATTCGATATAAAAGCTAGAGCCTTAATGCCTTTAATTGATGCAGCAAGATTATTGGCTTTAAACAAAGAAACTAGAAATGTAAATAACACTTATTTAAGGTTTAAAAAATTAGCTGAATTAGAACCTCAAAATAAAGACTTACATGAAGCTTGTGCAGATGCATTTTTGACTTTATTAACCTTTAGAACCGAAGAAGGTTTGTTAAATGAAAATTCTGGTAGATATCTGAATTTAAAAGAGTTATCGAAATTAGATAAAGTAAAACTTAAAAACTGTTTTAGTCCTATTGAAGGTATTCAGGAATTAATAAAAACGCGATTTCAATTAACTTATTTTACGTAATATGAATTGGAATTGGTTTAAGAAAATAACAAAAGACAAACCCAAATTTTGGGAAACGTATTTATCTAATTTTGAAGATAAAGTACGAAGCAATCGCTATGTGGTTTTTGATTGTGAAACGACTGGGTTAGATTACAAAAAAGACAGAATTTTATCCATTGGAGCAGTTGCTATTGTTGACAATATGATTCAAGTGAATGATTACTTTGAAGTTTTTGTAATTCAGGATTTATTTAAACCTGAATCTGTTCCTATTCACGGAATCATGCGAAATGGTAACGAAGATAAAATTGTAGAAGTTGAAGCTATTATTCGCTTTCTCGATTACATCAAAGATGCTACTTTAATTGGCCATCATGTGAATTTTGACATTGAATTAATCAATGAAGCTCTAGATAAACTTAATTTAGGTACGATTAAAAACGAATACATGGATACAGATGCTATGTATCAAAAATTAAAGCATTTACCTTTTGAAGAACACAGAAGTTTAGATGAATTGTGTGATATTTATAAGATCAGGAAAAGCGACAGACATACGGCTTCTGGTGATGCTTTTATAACTGCACTACTCTTTTTGAAATTGAGAAAGAAGTTGGAGATTTAGTTTTTTTTTATTTTAATTTCTTGATTTTCAATATCCCAAACTAATTTTTCTTTATTTAATTCAAACCAATTTTTCCATTTTGTGAAAGTTATTTCTTGGTAAGAAAAACTCTCATTTTCCTCACTATATAATTCATCATCTAAAATTGAAACATCTGTTAATCTATGAAGTTTCTGATTTATATAATCAAATTCTTCTACATAATAATGCTGATTATCAAACATTTTTCTAATGATACTAACATATGTTAAATAAAGTTTTTTGGGTGCTTTTCTTATATATTTTACATTTTCTGTTACTTTTATAACCTTATATTTTGAGTCAAAATAGATATTGTTTTTATTCAATTTATACCAATTTTCCCAATCTTCAATATTTTCTTTACTTGGACTTGGAAAAGAAACAAATTGTTCTGTATAATTTGATTTTACTTTTGTTAATTTATAAAGTTTTTCGACAGGAAAATCTAATGAATCCATATTAATAGGATAATTTGGTTTTTTGATTTGTCTAACATAATTTTTGTATTCTTTTCTACCTTTTTTAATATCCAAATTACTTGTTCCTTGAGTAATGCTTGAACATGAAATAAAAATCAATAAATATATAAATACAAATCTTTTCATTTTTTAAAATTTAAAACCAACAACTTCTATGACTCTACCATGATGACTCACAGATATTGGTTTATTTGAATGTAATTCAATTGGTAAACCATTCACGTTTTTACTATAATCTGAAGTTTTCAAGTATTGAACTCTATTAAAATCTGATTTATGTAAAACTGCAATCGTTTTTATAAAATCCTTATCAATAGTAGTTTTCCCATAGAATAAAGTTCCAAATAATTGAATAATAGATTCGTTTTTGGAATTTATTTCAAAAATTTCAATTTTGATAGGATAAAACCCTTCATTATAATTAATTCTCTGATAAGCCTTATAAACACTCTCTTTTATACTCCAAAGCATCCAAACCATTTCATCTTGATTTGGAGCTTTTTGAATTAAATCTTGTTCAAATGATGTAAATAGTTTGTTTAGAAAACCTTTTCGTTTCCAATCGCTTTCTTTTTGGGCTAAAACTAAATCTACAACATCATTTCCTATCATTTTTCAGCTAATTTGGTTTGAATTATGGCAATGGTATTTTCTAAATCCAACATTTTTTCCATAGATTCATTGTCGATTTCAATATCAAATGCTTCTTCTACATCTAAAACAACATCAACTAAATTAGCTGAATTAATATTCAAATCCGTTATAAAATGTGTGTTTTCATTGATGTTATTAAAAGCTTCATCATCTTTAACAAATGGCTTTACAATAGGTTTTAATTTTTCTATTATTTCTTCTTTATTCATGTTTTATATCTTAATACTTAATACTCAAATCTTAATACTCTATTTATACTTTTTAAAGATAACACAACCATTCACATCACCAAAACCAAAACTAGCTTTGGCCACAATATTTAGTTCTTTATGCAACAATTGTTGTGGAATTTTATCTTCCGAAATTAGTGCTTTTATTTCATCATTCAAATCTTCACAGTTGATATTTGGGAAAAAGAAACTATTATAAATTTGAAGAACTGTTGCCACAGATTCAACACTTCCTGCACCAGACAAACAATGTCCAACCATTGATTTTAGTGAGTTTATAAATGGAAAATCAGTTCCTTTTCGACCTAAAGCTTGACTCCAATTCTGAATTTCCAAACTGTCTTTTGAGGTTGCTGTTAAATGTCCGTTTATAGCATCAATTTCGTTTGGATTTACATTCGCATCTTTCAAAGCATCAGTAATGCATTTTTGAACCGCAACTGAATTTGGTGCTGTCATTGTTCCTTCACCTCTTTGTCCTCCTGAATTGATGTTTCCACCTAATATTTCAGCATAAATTCGAGCGCCACGTGCTAAAGCAGCTTCTAAATCTTCAATAACAAAAGCTCCTGCTCCACTTCCTGGTACAAATCCGGAAGCAGTTGCACTCATTGGTCTTGAACCTTTTTCTGGTGTTTCATTATGTTTAAAAGTACAGACTTTCATGGCATCAAATCCACCCCAAATGTATGGGCCAGAATCACTTGTACTTCCTACCAACATTCGTTTGGCTTTTCCTTGTTGGATTCGTTCAAAACCCAATAAAATACTTTCTGTTCCTGTTGTGCAAGCAGATGAATTGGTTGTAACTTGATTTCCTAAACCTAATTTTCCACCTAAATAAGCCGAAATTCCGCTGTTCATGGTTTGTGCAACGGCTGTACTTCCTAATCTTCTGGTTTGAAAATCGTCAATTTTATAGATTGATTCTCTGAATTTTTCAATTCCAGATGTTCCTGTTCCGAAGATTGTACCGCTTTCCCAATCAGGGTTTTCGTTATTTTCTATAGTCAATCCTGCATCTTTCCAAGCATCAATTCCAGCAATAACGCCATATAATATGCCGGTTGAATTGAAATTTCGCAATTCTAATTCGGTAAAGTATTGTCTTTTAAGTTCTTCAGAAATTTTTGGAGTACCTGAAATTTGACAGGAGAATTTTAAACGTTCCAGTTCAGCATCAAATTCAATTCCAGAAACACCATTTTTTATGGCATTTGTGAACGCTTCGAGCCCTACTCCATTTGGTGCAACAATTCCTAAACCTGTTATGACTACTCTTTTTTTCAAAATTTAATTAGATTATTAGATTGTTCGAAAAATCGATAATTCGAAAAATCGAACCCTCATAAAATCATTCCTGCCAAAACCCCAGAACAAACTTCCTCGTTCATTTCATTTAACATCTTGACTTTACATTTTAGTTTTCCAAAGCGATAATATACTTTTTCTGAAATCACCGTTACTTTCTCGTTTGGATAAACTGGTTTTAGAAACTCAACTTCAGATGATGTGAAACCTATATTTTGGATTTCTTTTCCTTCATTCAAATAAATTCCCAAACAAACTAAGCCAATTTGTGCCATAGTTTCGGTTAAAATAACTCCTGGTGTAACTGGATTGTCTTTGAAATGTCCTTTATAGAAATCTAAGTTTTCATTAAAAGTAAAAGTACCTTCTACTCTATTTTCATCAATTGACAAAATTTCATCCACAAACAAAAAAGGCTTGGAATACGGTAATTTTGATAGGATTTCTTGTTTTGTCATTTCTTCTATTTCTTTAACCACATAGGTTTCATAGCATTGTTTTACTAAAAAGTCGCTTCGCTCAATATAGTAGGCAAAGCTATGTGTAAATAAAATTTCTATGTATTTCTTCTATTTTCATAAAGTTATTTAAACTATGTGGTTCAAATATTTACCATTCTAATAAAACTCTTTGTGCTGTAAATCCTGGTCCAAAACTCAACATTACACCTTTTTCACCAGCTTTTGGTTTATTGTTCATGATTCGTTCTAAAACGTATAAAACCGTTGCACTTGACATATTTCCATACAAACGAAGTACTTCTTTTGTATCGTCTATGTTTTTTCCTAAATCAGAAAATAATCCTTCTACTAAGTTAACGATTTTTTTTCCACCAGGATGAAAGATTAAATGTTCAATATCTTTTATTTCCAATTGATTTCGCTCTAAAAAAGGGTGCAAAATAGCTGGGAAATGTTCCTCAATAGTGTCAGGAACTTCTATGTCTAAAATCATTTTCAACCCTTTATTAGTCAATTCAAAGCCCATCATATTTTCTTTGTCATAGAAATGATACATGGATTCGTCTACAATAGTTGGTCCAACTTCATTTTCATACGAAGACATCAACACACAAGCTGCACCATCTCCAAAAATTGCAGCACTGACAATGTTTGCCATCGAATAATCATCCAATTGAAAGGTTGCTGTTGGACTTTCGACTGCTATAACAACAGCTCTTTTATTTGGATTAGCTTTCAAGAAATTTTTAGCATAAATAATTCCGGAAACTCCACCAACACAACCCATTTCTGTGACTGGTAATCGAACTACATCTTGACGTAAATTTAATTTATTGATTAAATAAGCATCCAAAGACGGAATCATTATTCCAGTACAACTTACTGTGATGATAAAATCTATCGTTTCTGGTTGCCAATTGGCTTTATCTAATGCTTTTTTTAGGACTTTTTCTCCTAAAACAATCATTTCTCTGGCATAAATGGCATTTCTTTCTTCAAATGAATGTAAAGAAAATACTTCTTCTGGTTGCATTATGGTGTAACGTTTGTCAACATTTGCTCCTTCAAAAATTTTTTTGACTTTACGTTTAAATCGATCATCTTGATTCACTAACCAAACATCTAGAAAAGGTAGAATATCTTTAGTTTCTCTAGAGAATTCAGGTAATTGAGTAGCTACATTTATTATTTTTACAGGCATTTTTATTTTTTTTAATCCCATAGCTAAAGCTAAGGGTAATTCAGGTTAAAGACAGAGGCAATTCATTTCTAATTTCTGAATTCTGACTTCTAACTTCTAACAATCCATTGATAGCGGAAAGCCCATTTCCAATGAATGGTATAATTTTTTAATTCATTTCTTTCTGAGAAATCGATTAATTCTTGTTTTTTAAAACCTCTTAAAATGGAAACTAAACCATCTTCTTTTGACATTCTATTCAATCTAAATATAAAACAAATTAGTTGAAAAGCTCTGTAAGCAATTATATTTCGATGTAAATCATTAATTACAATTCCGATTTTTGCTTGCTTGTTAAAAAGTTGAATTAAATAATCAATTTGTCTATTTTTAAAATGATGTAAAGTTAAGGTGCACAATACTATATCATAATTTAATTGACTAAAAGCTTCACTAAATATATCTTCACATTTATAACTTATATTTGGATATTCTTTTGATAATTTTATAGCATAATCAATCGTAAAAGCGTTGGCATCAATTCCAATTAAGTTGAATTTGAAATTGTTTTTAGAACCAAAATCGGATAAAGTTCTCAACATGTCACCATTTCCGCAACCTACATCTACGATTGTAATCTCAGTATTAGAATTTATTAATTTTTTGACTCCTTGTAAAGTTAGTTGATTTCCACCCAAAAACTGATTTATAGACGCAATTTTGTCCAATGCTTCACGAAGTTCTTCACCTTCTAATGAAAAATCATCCATGATTTCTTCTTCTTCAGTTCTATGTTTGGTATTTATTATCATTATAGAGGTTTTCCGTGTGTTTTTTTAATGATTATAGGTAACAAAAAAGGAAATACTATCAACAAATTCATTGTTATCTTAGAAAGATACGAATTCAATAAGAGTTTGGATAAAAATTTTCCGAATTGTAGCCTTTTTTTAAATGTTTTATTCCAAATTGTGATGTATTTTGATTCCATTGATGTTCTTGAAATCTTATTTTGAAGGAAGTCATCAACTAAATTACTGACAATTTTAGCACTGTGAATAGCCATTGCCATTCCGTTTCCACACAACGGATGAATTAAACCCGCTGAATCACCTATCATTAAAACATGATTTTCAATTTTGGGTTTATCTTCAAATGAAATTTGGCTTATAGTTAATGGGTTTTCAAACAAGAGTTTACTTTCTTCGAATATGTTTTTGAGATTATTGTTTTGATACATTACATGTTCTTGAAAATCAGTTATGTTTTTATATTTTTTAAAAGACTCATATTGAACTAAATAACAAATATTAATAGCTTCGTTTTCGACTTTTGAAACACCACAATAACCACCTTTAAAATTATGTAATCCAACTAAATCATTTGAAAAAATCCCAGAATAATGCGCTTTTACAGCTAACCAAGGAGATTTTTGTTGGATAAAATTCCGTTTTAACTCAATGTCTAGGTTTGAACGTTTTCCAAAAGCTCCTAAAACAATTTTAGCTTTAAATACTTGATTAGATTGTGTTGAAATTGTGAAAATATCATTATAAAATTCAACTTGAATAACTGAGTCTTTCACAACCTTTCCTCCTAGTTCTAGTACTTTTTTATACAAATAATTATCTAAAGCATAACGACTTACACCAAAACCACCTAAAGGTAAATTGGTTTTAATAGTTTTTCCAGAGTGCGTTGAAAGTTCCGTTTTAGTAATATTTGTAGGTCGAAGTGATTCAACATCTAAAGCTAATCCTCTTAAATAGGGTAAAACTTCGTTGGAAATAAATTCGCCACAAACTTTATGTTTAGGATAATCATTTTTTTCGAAAAGTGTAACATTGAAACCTCGCTTCAATAAATCAATAGATGCTGTAAGTCCAGCTAAACCACCACCAATTATAGAGATTTCATTGTTGATTTTCATATTACGAATGTAAGAATTATTCATGTTTTAATTTACAAAAACTTTTAATTAACACTTGTTTAATCAAAAAAAAACTGCTCCATTACTGAAGCAGTCAATTTATTCTATATCAATTAACTCTTTATTTAGGGTTTAAAATAGCATCAATTCTAAACAAACAATCTTCTAAATGATATTTTGATTCTAAAGATGTTTGTACTCCTTTTTTATTTTGAATTGTTCGTTCCAATTGAGATAATTCACCTCTAACCAAAGCTCTGACATCGGATTGAGAAACATTGTAATATTCTTTAGATGAAGTATTTTTAAATTCTTCTTTCATTAAAAATTCCATTCTTTCAATATAAGCTCTTTGTAAATTTCTTCTATAGATTGAAATACTTTGATTGTTACTTAATTCACTCCAAATTCCTACTCTAAGTTCTTGTAAAAATGTAACGGGTTTATAACTGTCATTATCAATTATTGTAGCGTTTTGTAGCCTTCCTAATGTTTCTAAACTTAAAATTTTATTGAAGATACGAACTTGTAAATTTCTAAATTCTTCAATATATCCAGTATATGCAGTATTTTTTAAGATTGAAGTATTAACCAACCAAGTAGGACTATTAAATGCGTTATTTTGCAACCAGTTCAAGGCTTCTTGTTGTTTTATTTTTGGCACATTACTATAAATATCGCCTATTTGACTAGGCTTTTTATAGGTTTCATAAACACCACCAATATTAGTAGCTACATGTCCAATATACCTATTCCAACAGCTTAATAATTCACCGTATAATTCTTCAACATCATCAAAGTCGTTAGTTTGTTCGCTTGTCCATTGTTCTAAGTTTTCAGATACAATTTTTAAATTTTTTAAAGCGTATGTACTTGCTTTTATGGCATCATTTCCTATATCTTCTGTTTGAGAGCTTGGATCGAAGTTACTTCCTTGACTTCCAAATTTATATAATCTATCGTTAGCTTTTTCTTCAATCCATTGATCAAGAATAGATACTTCATATTCAGGAGAATACACATTTGGTATTTTTCTATATCCCCAATTTACAGCATAATGATCATAAGGTCCCATTTGACGAATAAATCGAACGTCTTTATCACCTGGTTGAGCAATGTAATTATATCTTGCATAATCCATTATACTTGCTGAAATTCCCATTTTTTTTGTAAAAGCTGGTTGTCTATAGCTTTCTACATCATAAGCACAGCTAGCTCCCATGTTATGAGGAAATCCAATAGCGTGTCCGACTTCATGTGCAATAACCATTTGCATCATTTCTCCCATATCTTCTTCAGAAGTGTTTAAAGTTCTTGCTTTTTCATTGGCAGCACCAGTTTCTAATAAATATCTATTTCTATACGAACGCAAATGATTGTGGTACCAAATTATATCACTTTCAATAATTTCTCCTGTTCTTGGATCTGAAACACTTGGTCCGATGGCATTTCTAGTTGTACTAGCCACATATCGAATAACTGAATAACGAATATCTTCCGGACTAAAGTCAGGGTCTTCTTCAAAGGTTGGAGCATCTTTGCAAATTATTGCATTTTTAAAACCAGCAGCTTCAAAAGGTTTTTGCCACTCTTCTACTCCTGCTTTAATATATTTTCTTAATTTTTCTGGTGTAGCAGGATCTAGATAGTAAACTATGGGTTTTATAGGTTCTACTAACTCACCTCTATTATAAGCTTCTGAATCTTTAGGTTCTAATCTCCATTTTTTAATAAAAGTTTTCTTGTCCGATTTTAATGCTTCACTAGAATAATCATATTGATTCACGGTAAACCATCCAACTCTCTTGTCAAAAATTCGTGGTTGCATAGGCTCTTCAGGTAATAAAATCATGGATTGATTCATTTGCAAACTTATCGTTTCTGTATCGGCAAGCGTTGAAGGTTTAGCTGCATTATAGGTAAAGTCTTGAACAACTTCTATATTTTGAGGAAAGGACTTTACAGATGTAATAAAACTTCTAGAATCATCAAGGTTTTTTACTTTATAGGTTTCTCGCATTTGAGTATTTAATCCACTTAAAGCTTTTATATCAGAACTATAAAATTTTGTTACATCAATAACTACAGAAGTAGAATCTTTAGAGAACGCTGCAATATCAAAAGCATATAAAGTTGGATCGTAATTATTGGCTTTTACAGATATATTTATGGGTAAACTATCATTAGCAATGGATGCAAAAGATTTTACTTTTAGAAGTATTTTGTCTTGAAATTTTTCCCAAACAACTAATTGTTCGTTTACCGAAGTACCCGCATTTACATAACCACCGCCAAGTCCAGAAGGAAGTTTTGAAATTCTACTTACCAATAACATTTCCTTGTTTAATAAAGCATTAGGGATTTCAAAATAGAATTTATCTTCAACTTTATGACTTTTGAATAACCCTTCATCTGAAATAGCAACTTTAGTAACTACTTGGCTATACTCTTTAACCTTAGCCTCTTTTTTCTTTTCAGATTGCGATTGATTTTTTAGCAGTAATGCCTTTTCTTCTAATTGCTTTTTCTTTCTTTTTGATTGTGAATAAGAATAATTTGTTTGAAAAAACAAACTCAGAATCAATAGTAATGTGATTTTATACATATAATTTATTTTGAAAATCAAATATAATGTTTTCAAAATAAAAAAACTGCCTCATTTCTGAAGCAGTTTTAAAATTAAATTAAAATATAAATTAAAGCTTTCCTTCTTTTATTTCTTCTACAATTTCTGGATTTAATAGTGTTGAAATATCACCAAAGTTTGAATAATCTCCTTCAGCAATTTTGCGTAAAATTCTACGCATTATCTTTCCTGAACGAGTTTTTGGTAAACCAGATACAAATTGAATTTTATCTAGTTTTGCAATTGGACCAATTTGATTAGAAATCATTTCGTTAATTTCTTTTGCTAAATTAACTCTATCTCTACCTTCACCAGATTCTTTTAGGATTACATAACCATAAAGAGCATTTCCTTTGACATCATGAGGGAATCCAACAATGGCACTTTCAGCTACAGCTGGATGTTCGTTTATTGCATCTTCGATTGGAGCTGTACCTAAATTATGTCCAGAAACTATAATAACATCATCTACTCTACCTGTAATTCGGTAATAACCTACTTCATCTCGTAAAGCACCGTCTCCAGTGAAATATTTTCCTGGAAAAGCAGTAAAATAAGTTTCTTTATAACGCTGATGGTCGTTCCAAATAGTTCTTGCCATAGATGGCCATGGAAACTTAATACATAATGCTCCTGTAACTTGATTTCCTTCAATTTCGTTACGTAATTCATCCATTAAAACAGGCTGAACTCCAGGTAATGGTAAAGATGCGTAAGTTGGTTTTGTAGGTGTTACAAACGGAATTGGCGAAATCATTATGCTTCCTGTTTCAGTTTGCCACCATGTATCTACTAAAGGGCAACGTTTTCCTCCAACGTGATCATTATACCAGTGCCATGCTTCTTCATTAATTGGTTCACCAACTGAGCCAATAACTTTTAAGGATTCTAATTGAAAACGTTGAACATAATCAAGGTTTTCTTTAGCTAAAGCACGAATAGCTGTTGGAGCTGTATAGAATTGATTTACTTTATGTTTTTCAATAACTTCCCAAAAACGACTATAATCAGGGTATGAAGGAACACCCTCAAAAATTACGGTTGTTGCTCCGTTTAATAAAGGTCCGTATAAAATATATGAATGTCCAGTAATCCAACCTATATCAGCTGTACACCAATACACATCATTTTCTTCATAATTAAATACATTTTTGAATGTGTAAGCAGTGTTAACCATATAGCCACCAGTTGTGTGAACCATTCCTTTAGGTCTACCGGTTGAACCAGAAGTGTAAAGTATAAATAAAGGATCTTCAGAATCCATAATTTCAGCTACGTGAGAAGACATTGCAGCATCTAATAAAGGTTGTAACCATTTGTCACGCCCTACTTTCATTGCAATTTCTGTATTTGTTCTTTTAGCAACTAAAACGGTTTCAATTGAAGGACAATTTTTTAAGGCTTCATCAACAATTCCTTTTAGGTCTATGGTTTTGTTACCTCTAAATCCTCCATCAGAAGTGATTAGCATTTTACAATCACTATCATTTATACGAGCAGAAATAGCAGAAGCAGAAAAACCTGCAAATACAACAGAATGTATGGCACCAATTCGAGCACAAGCTAAAGTTGCTATAGCTAAATCTGGAATCATAGGTAAGTAAATGCAAACTCTATCCCCTTTTTGAATACCATGTTCTTGCAAAACATTAGCCATTTTAGCTACTCTTACATATAATTCATTGTAAGTTATATGTTGTGCTTTTTCTTTTGGATCATTTGGTTCAAAAATAATGGCTGTTTTATCACCTCTTTTGTTTAAATGTCTATCAATACAGTTTTTAACTATATTTAATTTTCCGTTTACAAACCATTTAAAATTTGCTTCTTGCATATCAAATTCAAAGGTTTTATCCCATTTTTGATACCAAGTAAACTCTTCATCGGCAATCTTGTCCCAGAATTTTCTAGGTTCACGAACCGATTTTTTATACATTTTGAAATAGTTTTCTAAATCTTTTATTTTATAGTAACTCATCTTGATAATTTTCTGTGTTCAGTTGTTTATATTCAGGAATTAGCTTTTAGCAATTTATGAAATGTAAATATATGAAATCTGTTTGTTTTGATAAATTATATATTGCTAAATTAATATATATTCTATTTGAATGCTCCTATTTTATATTTTTGAAATTCTTCTTTAACTTCTTCAATAATAGCTTCGTCATCAATAGTTGAAGGAATTTGATAGTCAGTGCCATCTACAATACTTCTCAATAATTTTCGTAAAATTTTTCCTGAACGAGTTTTAGGTAATCGTTCTACTACAACTACATTTCTTAAGCTAGCAACTGCTCCTATTTGGGTTCGTACTAATTGAACTATTTCATGTTCTAATTGGAAGTTTTCCATTAGTTCACCTGTTTTTATTACTACTAATGCTAATGGAATTTGACCTTTTAGCTCGTCATTTATTCCGATTACAGCACATTCGGCAACAGTCTCATGAGAAGATACAATTTCTTCCATTTCTGCTGTTGAAAGTCGATGACCTGCAACATTTATAACATCATCTACTCTACCTGTTATGAAAATATAATTATCTTCATCTTTAAAACCACCATCACCAGAAAAATAATAGCCTGGAAATTTATTTAAATATCCTGCTTTAAATCTTTCATTATCTTGCCATAAATCTAACAGTGTTCCAGGTGGCAAAGGTAATTTTATAACTACATACCCTTCTTCGTTTGGTCCAACTTGTTCTCCATTTTCATCAAAAATTCTGATATCATATCCTGAAACAGCTTTTCCTGCAGAACCTGGTTTTATGGGTAGATATTCAACGCTCATCATGTTTGAAATCATAGGCCAACCCGATTCAGTTTGCCACCAATGATCAATGGCCGGAATTGGAATATGTTTTTGATACCATTCTAAAGTGGCAACATCACAACGTTCACCTGCTAAAAACTGAGTTCTTAAACTGCTTAAATCGTATTGTTTAATAAATTCTCCATTTGGATCTTCTTTTTTGATAGCTCTAATCGCTGTTGGAGCGGTGAACATTACATTGACTTTATGTTCAGCGATAACTCTCCAAAATGTTGAAGCGTCTGGAGTTTTTATTGGTTTTCCTTCAAAAATGATGGTTGTATTTCTATTTAATAATGGGCCATAAACGATAAAACTGTGTCCAACAACCCAACCAACATCTGATGCAGCCCAAAATATTTCACCTTCTTTTACACCATATATTTTTTGCATTGAAAATTTAAGTGAAGTTGCATAACCTCCTGTATCTCTGACAATTCCCTTTGGCTTTCCTGTTGTTCCTGAAGTGTATAAAACATATAAAGGATGTGTTGCATTTACGACCACACATTCTGCTTCATCAGAACCATAAACTAAAGCATCATAATCGACATCGTATTTCTTAAACGGAACTCTTGCTCCTAATTTTCTATTAAAAACTATAACTTTTTTAGGCTTATGTTCAGCTAAAGTTATGGCTTCATCAACCATTGGCTTATAGGCAATTACTCTGTCAACTTCTATTCCAGAAGAAGCGGTTATAATTACTCTTGGTTTGCAATCGTCAATTCGAATTGCTAATTCGTGAGGTGCAAATCCCCCAAAAACTACGGAATGCGTTACTCCAATTCGAGCACAAGCTAACATAGCAAAAGCAGCTTGTGGAATCATGGGCATGTAAATAATAGCTGTATGACCTGCTTTTAATCCTAATGATAATAAACCACCAGCTAATTTAGCTACTTCTGTTTTTACTTCGTTGTATGTATACTTTTTTACAGTTTGTGTGACAGGTGAATCAAATATCATTGCAATTTGTTCTCCAAATCCATCTTCAACATGTTTGTCTACAGCTAAATAACACATATTTAGTTCACCATCTTTAAACCAAAGCGGATAATCGTTATTGTCTTTTGATAAAATAGTTTCAGGGTTTTTATACCAATCTAATTCTTTTGCTTGTGCTTCCCAAAATTGTTCAGGTGAATCAATACTTTGAGAATAAATTTCATTGTAACTCATTACTATATATTACTTTGAGGTTGTGTTAATTGTATATAGTAAATATAAAAAAAATCAGAATGCAATATGGAAAAATGTTGCTAATTAAGTATAGCTTTTATAACTCCACCAACTCAAAAACCTTATCCACTACATTCTTTACGGAAAAAGGTTTGGTTAAATAAGCGTCAGCACCAAGTGATAATCCTTTTTCAATGTCAGAAGTCTTATTTTTGGCAGAAAGAAAAATAACTTTAGTATGATTCAGGTTTTTATCTTTTTTAATTTGTTCTAATGTTGCATAACCATCAACCATTGGCATCATAACGTCCAAAATAATAACATCAGGGAAATTTGATTTTAAAATATCCAATGCTTCTTGTCCGTCACGAGCTATAAATACTTCAAAGTTATTTTTCTTGAAAGTGTATTCTAATGCCATTATGATGTTTGGCTCATCGTCAACTAGTAGTATCTTTTTCATATTTATGCTGAATTTATTTCAGTATCTTTTGTTGATTCTATTGGCAAAGTAAATGAAATATTTGCACCATTCATACAATTATCTACCCAAATATTTCCATTGTGATGTTCTATAATTTGTTTACAAATGGCTAAACCTAACCCACTTCCAACCGGTTTTTTAATATTTTGATTGGTTGATTGATAAAATTTATCGAAAATAGCCTCAAAATCATCTGTATTTATTCCTTTTCCATTATCTATAACGGAAGTTTTTACAAAATCGTTTTCAATTTTACATTGAATTGTGATTTTTCCATCCGTTTCTGGGCAAAATTTAATTGCATTTGATAATAAATTAGTAATTACCTGCACTATTCTATCTTCATCATAATAACAGAAAACCTTATCATTACTTGTGATTTCTATACAAATTGATTTGTTCTTAATCAACTGTTGCAAAGGTTCAATCGATTTTTTTATAGTTTGTACTAAATTATTATTTGTGGGATGAATCGTTTGTTTTCCAGTTTCAAATTTCTCTAAATCTAGAATTTTATCAATCAAACGGTTTAATCTATCAGATTCTGAAATGATATTCTGCAAAAATTGTTTTTTAAGTTCTTCCGGAATTTCATCATCATCGTGTAAAATCTCACTAGCTGCACGAATAGCTGTAATTGGAGTTCTTAATTCGTGAGTTACAGTATCCAAAAATTCATCTTTTTGTTTGTCTTTAATCACTAAGTTTTCATTGGCATTTTTGAGTTGTGATGATATCTTTTTCAATTCATTAGAAGTTTCGGTCAACTTTTTATTGATGATGATATTTTCTTTAGATTCTTCTAAGATCTTCAAAACTTCAGGTAAAGTTACCTTTTCTTCTTTTACAACACTTGAAATTAAAATTCGAGCCGAAGCAGTTCCGATATGACCTGTCAATAAATTTTCTGCAAATTTGACTAATCTAGCATCAGCTAATTCTTCAGTAATATCTACGTTATACTTTGTATTGAAAATATTTAAGGCTCTTTTGGTTCGTTCTTCACCCAAAAATCGAATTAGCACTTTTTTGATATCACTTGTGTATGCTGTTCCTTTCCATACAAAAGCGTTTTCGTGATTAGTTATGTATTTGTCTATATCAACGTACATTTCTGCATAATTTCTTTCTCTGTAATTTCCTTTAAAACTAACTGAAACAGCAAAATAGACCAAAGCATTAAATAATAAACTCCAAAATAAAGCGTGAGGAACAGGTTGTAAATAATCTAATCCAAATAATTGAAAAGGTTTTAATAATTGAATTTGAAACAAACCTTCATTAACAAAAGTGCTTGATGAACTTGAAATTCCAATAGCATACGGAATAAGTAACGTATATAAACATATCGAAAATCCAATTAAAATAGACCAAATTGCTCCTAATCTTGAACCTCTTCTCCAAAATATAGCTCCAAAAAAAGCTGGTGCTAATTGTGCTATAATGACAAATGAAATTAAACCAATGGAAACTAAATTATAATCTAAAGCGAAAAAACGATAAATAAAATAAGATAAAATTATTATAGAGAAAATTCCGATTTTTCTAATGTTTACAATCTTTTTGTTGTTGATGATTTGTTCTTCATTTTTTAATTTTCCCAAAAAAGTATAAGGAATTAAAACGTTATTACTCAACATAGTCGACAAACTAATACTCGAAACAACAATCATAGAAATTGCAGCAGAAAATCCTCCTAAAAAAACCATAATAGTTAGGACTTCATTATTAAACAATTGAGGTATTAATAATGAATAGGTGTCTGCATTTACATTTTTCCCTTCAAATAAAACATTTCCGCCCCAAGCAAGTGGATAGACAAAAATATTAAACAATAATAAATACAGAGGAAACAACCAAATAGCAGTTTTTAAATGTTTTTCTCTATTATTTTCGACAACTGACATGTGAAATTGTCTAGGTAATAAAAAGATAGCAAACAATGAAACCATACATAAAAAGAACCAATTGATTCCTTGCGTAAGTCCTCCTATTTTATTCTTTTCTTCAAAACCATCAAGTTGAGATGCTTGTTGGTAAATATCTCCAAAACCATCAAATACAAAATACGTTACATAAATTCCAATAATGATAAAGAATACTAATTTTAAGATACTTTCCATTGCAACAGCCATAACGATTCCTTTTCTTTTTTCGGATGCATCTACATAACGAGTTCCATAATAAGAGGCAAATAAGGCTAAAGCAATAGCAACATAAGTAGTTGTATCGTTAAAAATTAAAGAGGAAGAACTTGTTTTTGTAACTAAATGAAATGTTTCAGCAATGGCTTTTAATTGTAAAGCTACATAAGGTAAAATTCCAAAAAGACATACAACCGTTACAATTGCTCCTAAAAACCGACTGTTTCCATAACGAAGCGAAATAAAATCGGCTAAACTAGATACATTGTTAACTCTTGAAATTCGAATAATTTTTCGCATAACAATTATCCAGGCAGGAATTATACAAATTGGTCCTATATAAATTGCCAAATAACTTAAACCTGAATTAGCAGCAACTCCAATACTTCCATAGTATGTCCAAGCTGTGCAATAAACGGCTAATGACAAAGTATAGATATAGGAATTATTTGTCCATTTTAAATTGCCTTTTTTTTCTGCCCAATGAGCAATGTAAAAAAGGAAACCTAAATAAGCTAATAAAATTAAAATAAGACTTATGCTACTCATAATAACGATTTACAACTAACATAGAAATTAATACTGAAAGTAACCAAACAGAAAATATATAAATATAAATTACAGGAAAACCAAGCAATACGTTTGAACTATCAAACAACAATAATATTGGCAAATTAAATGCAATTAATAAAGTTATAGTTAAAACAATAAGTTTTTGTTGATGCCTTTTTTTCATATAATTTTTAAAAATTCTTTGAAGTAAATATATTAATATTTTTTTGAATTAAAACCTAAAAAATCCCTACTCTAATAATTTAAGAGTAGGGATTTACTTAGTTTTAACCAATAAACTAATTTTTTAATGTCCAGTTGCTTCTCCTGCTCCTGATGGAATTCTAATATTTTCTACAATATCTTGTACTTCTTGTGGTGGTGCAGGTGTAAAACTTTTTACTGCAAAAGCAACAATAAAGTTTACAACCATTGCAACAGATCCAAATCCTTCTGGAGAAATTCCAAACCACCAACTAGCTTTTAAACCATCAACAGCTTCTTTTCCTCCATCAAAAATTCCAAATTTGAATTTTAACATATAGAAAAGCATTAATAAAAGTCCTACTATCATTCCTGCAACAGCTCCTTCTTTGTTCATTTTTTTATGGAAAATTCCTAAAATAATAGCTGGGAAGAATGAAGCAGCAGCTAGTCCGAAGGCAAGTGCCACAACAGCAGCTACAAATCCCGGTGGATTTATTCCAAAGTATCCTGCAATTATTACAGCTACAGCAGCAGCTCCACGTGCAGCCCAAAGTTCTCCTTTTTCAGAAATATTTGGGTTAATCATTTTCTTAATTAAATCATGAGATACTGAAGAAGAAATTACCAATAACAATCCAGCAGCAGTTGATAAAGCGGCAGCTAAAGCTCCAGCAGCAACTAAAGCAATAACCCAGTTTGGCAATTGTGCAATTTCAGGATTAGCTAATACCATGATATCATTATCAATAGTTAATTCACTTCCTTTTAAACCTTTTGCAGCTTGAGCCGCTAAGAATTCTTCATTTTTAGATTTATCATTATAATATTGAATTTTTCCGTCACCGTTTTTATCTTCAAACTTTAATAAACCTGTTTTTTCCCAATTGGTAAACCAAGCTGGCATAGTTGCGTATTCTTTATTGCTAACCGTTTCAATTAAATTGGTTTTAGCAAAAACAGAAACAGCAGGAGCAGTTGTGTATAAAATAGCAATTAATAATAAAGCCCAACCTGCTGATTTACGAGCATCTTTAACTTTTTTCACTGTAAAGAAACGAACAATTACGTGTGGTAAACCTGCCGTTCCAACCATTAAAGCTAGAGTAATTGCGAATACATCAATCATTGATTTTGAACCACTTGTGTATTCAGCAAAACCTAATTCTGTAGATAGGCCGTTTAATTTATCTAATAGATAAACATTTCCTTCACCAACAACCGTTCCACCCATTCCTAATTGTGGAATCACATTTCCTGTCATTTGAATAGATATGAAGATAGCCGGCACCATAAAGGCAAAAATCAAAACGCAATATTGTGCTACTTGTGTATAGGTAATTCCCTTCATTCCTCCTAAAACTGCGTAAAAAAGAACTATAATCATTCCAATTACTACTCCTGTGTCAATATCAACCTCTAAAAATCTCGAAAACACTAGTCCTACTCCACGCATTTGTCCAGCCACATAAGTAAACGAAACAATTAAGGCACAAAATACTGCTACAGTTCTTGCAGTGTTAGAGTAATATCTTTCCCCAATAAAATCAGGTACCGTAAATTTTCCAAATTTTCTTAAGTAAGGAGCTAATAATAATGCTAGAAGCACATATCCACCAGTCCAGCCCATAAGGTAAACCGCACCATCATATCCCGCAAAGGAAATAATTCCAGCCATTGAGATAAAAGAAGCAGCAGACATCCAATCGGCAGCTGTTGCCATTCCGTTTGCTAAAGGAGAAATTCCTCCACCAGCAACATAAAATTCTTTAGTTGACCCAGCACGAGCCCAAATTGAAATTCCGATATATAAAGAAAATGTAATTCCTACGATTATGTAGGTCCAAGTAAGTACATCCATGATATTTTTTGTTTAGTTTATTAGTTAATTATTCGTCAAATCCGTATTTCTTGTCTAATTTGTTCATCAATCGTACATAGACAAAAATTAATACGACAAATACATAGATTGAACCTTGTTGGGCAAACCAAAATCCTAAGGGAAATCCACCAATTTTGATTTCGTTTAAAACGTCTTTGAATAAGATTCCAGCTCCATAAGAAACCGCAAACCAAATACTTAATAAAATTAGAAGGTATCTTAAATTTTCCTTCCAATACGCAGTTGCGTGTTTTTGTTTATCGCTCATAATATTTATAGTTTAATTAGTTAGGTTTTATAGGTAAATCATTGCTTGAACTGTGAAAGTATTTACAGCTTTGTTTGAAGCATATTTTAAAGATTGATATTCTAAAGTTATTTTTGAGTTATGACCACTAAAGTAAAAGTTAGTTCCAACACCAACTTGATTAGCATTATCGTTTAAGGCATCAATTTTTCTAGCATCATAAGACAAATAAGGCTGAATTTTAGTTGTTTTCTTTGATGGAAGTACATAACCAACATGTCCATGTAATAATGTTCCAGTTTCATAAGTTGTTCCTAAAGTAAAATCTTTTCCATAATCATTATTTTGAAACATGGCATAAGCTGTTATTGCTCCTCCATTAGCACCAATTGGAGCATCATAAAATACATCAGCAGCTAATATTTTTACATCTTGACCACTTAAATTTCCTGAAGCATCTGCAACCACAGAACCACTTGGATGAACAAAAAACCCTGCTCCTACATTAAATACTTTTTTTCCTCCTAAATAAGTTCCGACTTTGTAAGGTAAAAAGTTACTTTCACTATCTTTTAATGCATATTCAAAATAACCAGCAAAGTTTTTTCCAGCATCTCTTGAGCCTAATAATCTTCGACCTGTATAAGTTGCTGCACCACCATTTACAGGAACAGTTGCAGCTTGCAAATTATTTGTCATTGCTTCATTTATAGAAACTCTGTATTGAAATTTATCAATTGCACCTTTAGCATAAAAACCAATATGTCTAGCAAATTGATC
Source organism: uncultured Flavobacterium sp. (assembly GCF_963975515.1). Taxonomy (GTDB): domain Bacteria; phylum Bacteroidota; class Bacteroidia; order Flavobacteriales; family Flavobacteriaceae; genus Flavobacterium. The sequence goes on along the minus strand of NZ_CAXBGY010000001.1, from coordinate 109,358 downwards.
CGATAATCCTAACGTAGCCCATGCTTGACGTTGGTTATCCAATGTCATAATATTTAAAGTACTTTGATTGTTTAAACGAGAAATTCCATTCCAATAATGCAAACCACCTCCAATAGCATGTTCTTTTCCTAAACTATATTGTGTCCAAACATCGTGTAGAAAAAATTGAGAAGATTCACCTTTTCCAGTTGGAGTTAGGTTGTTGGCATTCAAACTATTTAATCCGAAATGAGTTAAAATTAAAAAATCTTTATTGATTTGAGCATACATCAAAACACGTGCTCTTCGTACATTGAAATTCAATTTGCTATCAGTAACAGGAACATCATCATTATATTGAGCTTGCACTTGTGCCCATGAAATAATTCTAAAATACTTAGAGCCATCTTCATTAATATTGACCTTTAATCCTCCTCCATAATCAGGAGAGCCTTGAGAAAAAGCTATTGTAGTCAATAAAAATAAAGCTAAAATGGGTAATTTTTTCATAATTTTAGTTTGGTTAGTTTTTTGTTTTCGCTTGACCAAAGTCTAAAATTTTGTTAATGAAAAAAATTATGATATATATATATGTAAAGTAGTATAGTTAATCCTTAAAGCGCTCCCACTTAATAAGCATGAATTTATCACCTAGCTCGGTTATTATCATACCTGCACCAGATAACAATTCTTTGTTTGAAAGGAATTCTACAAGCTCTTGATGTTTAAATATTTTATATGTTGGATGATAATTTGGATGTGGTGGTTTTTTTATTTTAAACTCTTTTACCCAATTACTAATAGAAACGTGTGAAACACCTATAATTCGCTCTATTTCACGATAACTTAATCCTTCTAAATATAACTGTAAAGCTTTAGTTACATAGTAATCATCAATTTTTTTACCCAACTTATTTACAGTGAAATAATAGTTGCATTTTTTACACAAATAACGTTGTCTTTCTTTAATAATTCCGCTCTTAACAACTTTATCATTTTGGCATTTTGGACAGGCATTTATTTCCATATATAAAAATTTTGCATAAATATATTAAATTAGCAATTATAAAAATGATTTTAATATAATTTTTTTATGTTTTTTTTATGAAGTTTATAATTTTATACTGAAAAAAATAAAGCATTACTATTATTGTATACTAAGTACAGTTTAGTTGATCCATAAAAAAAATTAAAATTTAGCTAAAACATTAAATCAAATTCATTACAATATTTGCTTAAATTTTACGTAATTTGTAAAAACTATCCACAAAAATGCAATTTAATTGTCAAGAAACAGACGAAACTGTTTTATACAAACTACTTACAGGAACTATAATTCCAAGACCAATTGGTTGGATTTCAACAATTGACGATATCGGAATCAATAATCTTGCTCCTTTTTCGTACTTCAATATGGTTTCAAGTGATCCACCTTGTGTAATGTTTTCAACTCGTAGAGATAATAATAAATATAAGGACACTTTGAATAATGTATTGAAAAATAATGAGTTTGTTGTAAATTTAGTAACACTAGATGTTGTTGAGCAAATGAATGCAACTTCTGCTTCAGTTGACGCTTTAACTGATGAATTTGAATTGGCAAAACTAACACCAATTGATTCTGTATTGGTTAAACCGAAAAGAGTTAAAGAAAGCCTAGTTCATCTGGAGTGCGAAAAAATTCATCATTACTTTATAGATAACGAAACCAATGGTGGTGCTTGTGTCGTGATTGGTAAAATAAAAATCATACATATTGATGATTCTATATTAAAGGATAATAATCACATTGATTTAGACAAATACAATCCTGTAGCACGTTTGGCAGGATCAAATTACGGAACATTAGGAGAAATTTTTTCAATAAAAAGAGCATAAAATGACAACAGAAAAATTAGAAATTGAAGTAGCAATGCAAATTCAGAAACCCGTTCATCAGGTTTTTGACGCTATTATTAATCCGGACACGATGAGCTATTACTTTATTTCTAAAAGTACTGGAATGATGGATGAGGGAAGTGAATTGATATGGAATTTTCCAGAATTTGAAATGGATTGTCCTGTTAGAGTTGGAAAAATTATTAAAGATGAATATATTTCATTTTATTGGTTAGTAGATGAAATTGAGCTTTTAGTTGAAATGACTCTAACTGAAAAAGAAAACAATTCTACTTTGGTTACAATTACTGAAAAAAGCAGAGATAACGATTTAAAAGGATTGAAATGGCTTTCAGGAAATTCTTTTGGTTGGGCTAACTTCTTAACTTGTTTAAAAGGATATTTAGAATATAGAATAAAATTAAGAAAAGGAGCATTTGACTTTATGAGAGAAGAAAATCAATGTTCTTTTGAAAAATAATTATTTAAAAAGTTACTTTATAATTCAGATTAAAAATTCAGAATTCTAAAAGAAATTCTGAAACAAAATTCACAGAATACTTTTTATCAATTAAGTTAGTGAAGTAAATAAATTCAGAATAAAAATGAAAATAACAGTAATTGGTGGTGGTCCAGGTGGATTATATTTTTCTATTTTAACTAAAAAAGCAATGCCTGATTGTCAAATTGATGTTTACGAACGTAATCATCCTGATGATAGTTTTGGTTTTGGAGTAGTTTTTTCAGATGAAACTTTAGGTGAATTCTTAAAAAAAGACATGAGATCATACGAGTTAATTCGGAGTAAATTCGCCTATTGGGATGACATAATTATTGCTCGTGATGGACAAGAAGTAAGCATTGCTGGAAACGGTTTTTGCGGTTGTTCTAGAAAAACACTTTTACAATTACTTCATCAACGTTGTGAAGAAGAAGGAGTAAATCTTCATTTTGAAGCCAATGTAGAAGATTTAAACCAATTTGCTGATTCAGATGTAATTGTAGCTTGTGATGGTTTATCAAGCCTAACCAGAACACAATTTGAATCAGATTTCGGAACAAAAGTAGAACTAAAGAAAAACAAATTCGTTTGGATGGGTTCTACAAAACCTTTAGATGCATTTACGTATTTCTTCAAGCAAACGGAACACGGAGCTTTTGCAGCACATACCTATCAATACGAAGAAGGAATGAGTACTTGGATTTTTGAATGTGCACCTGAAACTTGGGAGAAATTCGGATTCGATACATACAACGAAGAAGATACAGTTCAAAAATTACAAGAATTATTTAAATCCGAATTAGATAATCATGGTTTAATCACCAATAAATCGCACTGGAGGCAATTTCCGCATGTAACGAATGAAAATTGGTATCATAACAACATCGTTTTATTAGGAGATGCAAAGGCTACAGCCCACTACTCTATTGGTTCTGGAACAAAATTAGCCATGGAATCTGCTATTGCTTTATCCGATTCAATTATTGCAAATCCAAATAATATTCAAACTGCTTTTCAAAACTATGATAAATCAAGAAGAAATATCGTAGAAATGATTCAGTACGCTGCCAATGTTTCCCTGGATTGGTTTGAAAACATGGACAGACATATTCAACATCCATTTTATCAATTTGCTTTTGGATGCATGACGCGTTCTAAAAAAGTTACTTATGAAAATCTACAAATTCGTGATAAATCATTTACCGATAAAGTTTTACATGAGTTTAATGACAATGTCAATGACAAAAATCAATCGGCAGCATTTTCGATTTTCAAATTAAGAGATTTAGAATTACAAAACCGAATTGTATTATCTCCAATGGGTCAATATTCAGCAGAAAACGGCTTAGTAAACGATTGGCATTTTCAACATTATTCTTCAAGAGCAATTGGTGGTTTAGGTTTAATTTTAACCGAAATGACTGCAGTTTCAGAGACTGGACGTATTACTTTAGGCTGTACAGGTATTTACAATGAAAATCAAATAGTTGAATGGAAACTTATTAATGATTTCATTCACAAAAACACACAAACAAAAGTCGGAATTCAATTAGGACATTCAGGTCGAAAAGGTGCTACAAAAAAACCTTGGGAAACCGAAGATTTAAAGGATAAATGGGAATTACTTTCAGCTTCTCCTATTTCATTCAATGAAAATTTCAGCACTCCAAAAGAAATGAATTTGGAAGACATGGATTTGATAACTTCTCAATTCGTTCAAGCGACAAAAAATGCTGACAAAGCTGGGTTTGATATGATTGAATTACAAGCTCATCACGGATTTTTATTGGCTTCTTTTCTTTCACCTTTAACAAATATCAGAAAAGATGAGTTTGGAGGAAGTATCGAAAATCGTTTAAAATTTCCATTACGAGTTTTCAATGAAATGAGAAACGCTTTTCCAAAAGATAAACCAATGTCAGTCCGAATTTCAGCAACCGATTGGGCAGAAAACGGAATTTCAGAAGAAGATGTTTTAACTATTGCAACAGCTTTCAAAAACGCTGGAGCAGATATTATAAATGTTTCTACAGGAAATACAGTAACCAATCAAAAACCGCAAACCGGAAGAATGTGGCAAACACCTTTTTCGGATACTGTTCGAAATACAGCTAATATTCCAACAATTACAACGGGTTACATTCAAGATATTGACCAAATAAACACTATAATTCTTAACGGAAGAGCTGATTTAGTAGCTTTAGGAAGACCTTTGTTATTAGACCCAAATTTTGTTAGAAACGCTCAAGCTCACGAAAAATTTCAAGCAAACGATATTCCAAATCAATACAAAATGGGAATTTCTCATTTATATCCTTTAAAAGTTTCTGAAAGAAAACAAGTTGAAGGAATGAAAAAGGCTTTGAAACCTAAAAGTAATAAGATATAAAAACAACCCTTCCAGAGTTTAAAACTCTGGAAGGGTTTTATAAATAATCTATGAAACATTATACAGACAATTTCGCTCACAATAATCTACCAAGCTTAGACTTGCAACCCGATTATTTGTGTGATTTACCTCAATTTCAACATCCAGAAATGTTGAATTGTGTCGAACGTTTGTTAGATAATCATATTAAAAACGGAAATGGTGATGCCGTTTGTATTCGTACTTTCGAAGAAACATGGACTTATAAGGATTTATACGAAAAAGCTAATCAAATTGCTCATGTCTTAATTGATGATTTAGGATTGGTTTCTGGAAATCGTGTTTTATTACGTTCAGCTAATAACCCAATGATGGTCGCTTGTTGGTTTGCAATTCTTAAAGCTGGAGGAATTGTTGTGGCCACTATGCCGCTACTTCGTACTAAAGAGTTAACTACAGTTATAGATTGTGCAGAAATAGCAATTGCCATTTCGGATAGTGATTTGGCAGAAGACATGAATCAAGTTGAATCAAAATTCTTAAAGAAAAAAAGCTTTTTCAGAAAGGGTGATTTAGAACAATTAATGCAATCAAAACCCAAAACCTTTGATAATTACCATTCAAAATCTGATAGTGTTTGTTTAATTGGTTTCACTTCTGGAACAACAGGTTTACCTAAAATGACAGCTCATTACCACAAAGATATTTTAAATATTTGTGAAGCGTTTCCTGCATATTCATTGCAACCAACAAAAGAAGATATTTTTATAGGAAGTCCACCACTTGGATTTACATTTGGTTTAGGAGGTTTAGTTTTATTCCCAATGTATTTTGGAGCTTCAACTTTTTTAATCGAAAAACCAAGTCCAGATTTGCTTTTAAAAGCTATTCAAGATTATAAAATCACAATTTGCTTCACAGCACCAACAGCTTGGAGAGTTTTGACTTTAAAACTTGATGAATTTGATGTTTCAAGTTTACGAAAATGCGTTTCAGCTGGTGAAACTTTGCCTTTACAAGTTTGGAAAGATTGGTATGATGCTACAGGTTTAAAAATTATAGACGGAATTGGAGCAACAGAAATACTTCATATTTTCATCTCATCTAACGAAGAGAATATGATTCCAGGTGCAACAGGTTTACCGATTTTAGGCTACGAAGCTAAAATTGTTGACGATAATGGAATTGAACTTGCAGCAAATGAAACAGGAAAATTAGCCGTTAGAGGAATTACAGGTTGCAAATACTTAAACCGTGAAGAAAAACAAAAAGCCTACGTTCAGAACGGTTGGAACATTACAGGTGATATATTTAAAAAAGACGAAAACGGTTATTTTTGGTTCGTGGCTCGTGGTGATGACATGATTATTTCTTCGGGTTATAACATTGCAGCCATTGAAGTTGAATCTGTACTTTTAACGCATGAAGATATATTTGAATGTGCAGTAATTGGAATTCCAGATAAAGAACGTGGAATGCTGGTTTGTGCACATATAGTATTAAAAAAAAAACATAAAGCTTCAATAGATTTAGAGAAGCATATTCAGCAGTGGTTCAAAGAAGTAGCTGCTCCCTATAAATACCCAAGAGTAATAAAATTTATAGATAATTTACCCAAAACAGAAACTGGAAAAATACAACGATTTAAATTAAAATAAACACAAATTTTGTCATTCTGAATTCGCTAGTGCTGAATTTATTTCAGTAATTCAGAATCTAACATAAAAATAAAAATGAGAAAAACCTTTTTAGTAATTAGTTTTACTTTATTATCCTTAACTGCCATATTAACTTATATTAATTGGAAATTTAGTTTTCTACTGTTTATTTTAATTCCATTGATTCTTATGGGACTATATGATATGTATATTTCTGACAGAACTATTAGAAGAAACTTTCCTCTTCTTGGTCGAATGCGTTATATTTTATCTGCTATTGGTCCAGAAATGCGTCAATATTTCATTGAAACCGATTTAGACGGAAAACCATTCAATAGGTTGCAACGAGATATTGTATATCATCGCAGTAAAAAAGAAAATGACACTATGCCTTTCGGAACACAACTTGATGTTTACGATGATGGCTATGAATGGATTAACCATAGCATTCGCTCGATTCCTTTTTCTGAAGCACAGCATGACCCAAGAGTAAGAATTGGCTCTTCTCAATGTACAAAACCATACGAAGCAAGTTTGTTCAATATTAGTGCCATGAGTTTCGGTTCTTTGAGCAAAAACGCGATAATAGCTTTAAATAATGGTGCAAAACAAGGAGGTTTTTTTCACAATACTGGAGAAGGTGGACTTTCACCTTATCATTTATTAGGTGGTGATGTTGTTTGGAATATAGGAACAGGTTATTTTAGTTGTCGAAATTTTGATGGAACTTTTTGTGTAGATGAATTCGAAAAAAGAGCCTTACTAGATAATGTAAAAATGATCGAAATTAAGTTCTCTCAAGGAGCAAAACCTGGTCATGGTGGAATTTTACCAAAAGAAAAAGTTACCGATGAAATTGCAGCTATTAGATTAGTTAATAAAGGTCATGATATCGTTTCTCCACCAACACATTCAGCTTTTACAACTCCTTTAGAACTAATGGATTTTGTAAAATTATTAAGAGAAAAATCAGGAGGAAAACCTATTGGAATGAAGATTTGTATTGGAAATAAATCAGAATTCATTGCCATTTGCAAAGCCATGGTTGAGACAGAAACTTATGTGGATTTCGTTACTGTTGATGGTGGTGAAGGTGGAACTGGTGCTGCTCCACAAGAATATTCAGACCATGTCGGAATGCCTTTAAGAGATGCAGTAGCTTTTGTTCATGATGCTTTGAATGGATTTGGAATCAAAAATCAAATCAAAATTATAGCTTCAGGTAAGGTAATTACAGGATTTGACATCATTAGAAATCTATCTTTAGGTGCGGATTTATGCAATTCAGCCAGAGGAATGATGTTTGCTTTAGGTTGCATTCAAGCTTTGGAATGTCATGCGAACACATGTCCAACCGGAGTTGCTACACAAAACCCTTCTCTAATGAAAGGATTAGTTCCAGAAGATAAAAGCATAAGAGTAACTCGTTTTCAACAAGAAACCGTTAAAAGTGCCGTAGATTTAATGGCTTCTGCCGGAATAATACATCCAGATCTTGTCACAAGAGATGTAATTACAACAAGAATAGAAAGAAACAAAGTAGAAACATTTGCTCAAATTTTCCCAGATTTAGTAACAGGATGTTTGCTAAAAGAAGAAACTGTTCCTAAAGAAATGTTGTATTTTTGGAAAAGAGCAATTGCAGAAAAATTTTAAATCAAAATATAATTTATGAAAATAGTTTATTTACATGGATTAGAATCAAATAATTTAGGACCAAAAAATGATTGGTTAAAATCAAATTATGATATATTTGATCCATATGTTGATTATCATGAATCAAATATTTATCAAAATTTAAAATCAAAAATTTCTGTTTTTGAACCTGATTTAATAATTGGTTCATCAATGGGTGGGTATTTTGCACATGAAATTGCTAAAGAGTTAAATGTAAATGCTATTTTATTCAACCCTGCTTTGCATTCAAGAAGTTTTGAACCTGATATAAATGGACATTCTAAAGGAAAATATAAACCAAAAATATATTTAGTTCTTGGAGAAAATGATATAGTTATTAATCCATTAAGTACAATTGATTTTATCAAAAAGGAAGGAAACATAAATTACACATATGCTTTATTAAGTCATGAACACGGAACATCTTTCGAACTATTTAAAAAAGAAATTATTTTTTTTATAGAACAAAATTTAAACGTAACTCCAAAATTATAACTAATAGTAATTAGAAAAATGAATAACTACTTCACAAAACAAGAAAAAATCAAATTCAAGCATGTAGATTATGCTGGAATTGTCTTCTATCCTAGATTTTTAGAAATGCTAAACGATTTAGTTGAAGATTGGTTTGAAGAAGCGTTAGAAAGACCTTTCTCAAAAATGCATGAAACTAACGGAATTCCAACCGTAGATTTAAAAGTACAGTTTAAAAAAGCAGCTCGTTTAGGAGAAATCCTGACCAAAAAACTTTGGGTTAAAAACCTTGGTGGTGCTTCAATCTTATGTGGATTCAAATTCGAAGATGAAGAGGGAAAAATTTGTTTAGAAGGAGAAGTTACTCTAGTAAATGTAGCTTTCAGCGAAAATAGAAATAATATTAAAGCTGAAGGTTTTAATGAAGAAATGAAAAATAAAATTATGAATTACAAATTATGAATTACGATTTAATCTCGTTTTCAATTCATAATTAGTAATTCTCAATTCGTAATTAAAAAAATAATGGACTTTAAAAAATTCAAAGCCGCAACTGTACAAACTTCACCTGTTTTTCTTAATGTAGAAAAAACTATTGAAAAAGCTATAGGTTTCATCAAAGAAGCTAGTGAAAATGGAGCTACTTTAATTGCTTTTCCTGAAGTATTCGTAGCAGGTTATCCTTATTGGAATTGGATAATGACACCTGTTCAAGGAAGCAAATGGTATGAAAAACTATACAAATGTTCTGTAAAAACAGATGATGAATCCATGCAACCCTTGTTTCAAGCTGCAAAAGATTTCAATATGCATATTGTTATTGGAATTAACGAACGTGGTGATTCGTATGGTGAAATTTACAACACTAATTTAATCATAGATAACAATGGAAAACTAATCGGAAAACACAGAAAACTAGTCCCAACTTGGGCAGAAAAGTTAACATGGTCTTCTGGTGATGGTTCTTCGTTAAAAGTGTATGATACAGAAGTAGGACCACTCGGAACATTAGCTTGTGGAGAAAACACCAACACTTTAGCACGTTTTACACTACTTTCTCAAGGTGAATTAGTGCATATAGCCAATTATATTTCGTTACCTGTTGCACCACCTGATTACAATATGGCAGAAGCGATTAAAATTAGAGCAGCAGCCCATTCTTTTGAAGGAAAATTATTTACAATTGTTTCCTGTTCAACCATTTCTCAAGAAATTAAAGATGCTTTGCGCGAAGATGTTCCTAATGTTGATGAAGTATTAACTCGTAAAAATTCAGCTTTTTCAGGATTTATTGGCCCAAATGGAGCAACAATCGGAGAACCTTTAATTGATGACGAAGGAATTGTGTATGCAGAAATTGATTTAGAAAAATGCATACAACCCAAACAAATGCACGATATTTTGGGACATTACAATAGATTCGATATCTTTGATTTGCGAGTAAATATAGCTCCAACAAGAAAGATTACGTTTATCGATAATCACGAAGAATTTAATAAAAAATAAAGAATTATTTCACAGAGATGCACAAAGAAACACAGAGATACACAAAGAAATAGTATAAACTTTGTTAGACTTTGAGAAAATTTTACGAAACTCTGTGTAATCACTAAAAAATAAAGATTTGTTTCATATAAACACGCTAATAAACAAATAGTTACACAAAGAAATAGTATAAACTTTGTTAGACTTTGAGAAAACTTTGAGAAACTCTGTGTAATCAAAAAAAAAAAAACAAACCATGAACGAAAACCAGTCAGACGATCAATACGGAAGAGCTAGAGTTCAAGATTCTCCAGAATTAATAGCCTACTACAAAGAATTAGAAAACCTTGGTGCTGGTGCTTTATGGACCGTTGCTAATGACATTGAACCTTGGGAACCAAAATCCAATTCAGTTCCCATGTTATGGAAATATGACGATTTACGCGATTTAGTTTTAAAATCATCCGAATTAGTCACACCAGAACAAGCAGGAAGACGAGTAGTTTATTTAGTAAACGACAAACGAAAAGACGTTGCCGCTGCTGTAGGTTGGTTATATTCTGGAATTCAAGTTACACGTCCAGGAGAAAGTACTTCGGCTCACAAACACAAAGCATCTGCCTTACGTTTCATTATGGAAGGTGAAGGTGGTTATACGGTTGTTGATGGAAATAAAATTACTTTTGAAGTCAATGATTTTGTAATTACACCAAATTCTACTTGGCACGAACACGGAGTTGATGCTGATGGAATAACTTGCATTTGGCAAGATGGTTTAGATATTCCATTGATTAACGCTTTAGAAGCGAATGATTATGCGGTTTATGATGGAAAACAACCCTTAGATGTTCCTTTAAATTATTCTCCAATCAATTACGGAACAGCTGGAATCATTCCTGCAGATAAAGTTTGGGATAAACCCTATTCTCCTTTATTCAAGTTTTCTTGGAAAAAAGTCTATCCAGCTTTAGTTGAAGCTTCAAAAACGAATGAAATTAATCCAGTTGATGGTGTTTTTATGCATTATTCAAATCCTATGACTGGTGGGCATGTAATGCAAACAATGGGTGCATCAATGCAATTATTACCAGCAGGTTTCAAAGGAAAAGCACACAAACATACAGGTTCATTTGTTTACCAATGCGCCAAAGGAAAAGGATACTCAATTATAGATGGAAAACGCTACGATTGGAAAGAACGTGATATTTTCTGCGTTCCTTCATGGGCTTGGCACGAACATCATAATTTATCTGATACAGAAGACGCTTGTTTATTCAATTTCAACGATTTACCTGTAATTGAAAAACTAGGATTGTATCAAGGAAAAGAATACACAGAAAACAACGGACATCAAACAATAATATAAAAATAAGTACAGACGTTGCAATGCAACGTCTCAACAATAAAACAAAAAATGAAACTACTTACGTACAAAACAGAAAGCACAGAACCAAGATTAGGATTTATTCACAATGAAATGGTTGTGGATATGGAAGACTTTGGAAATATTTGCAACTTTCCATTACCAGATGACATGTTAGATTTAATTGATTTAGGATATGAAATAATTTCTGAAATTCAAGATCTAATTGATGACACTCGTGAAGTTGATTTTGAAGAAATCTCGTATAAAATAGACGAAGTTACCTTCCTTGCTCCTATTCCAAAACCTAGAAAAAATGTAATCGGAATTGGTTTAAATTATACAGAACATGTTGCCGAAAGTGCTCGTACTTTAGACACTTCTAACGAATTGCCACAGCAACCAATTATCTTTTCAAAACCTCCAACTTGTGTTACTGGAACAAATACTGAAATTCTATTAAACAGAAAGCTTACCAATCAATTAGATTGGGAAGTTGAATTAGCTGTAATTATCTCAAAGAAAGGAAAATACGTTCCTCAATCTGAAGCTATGGATTATGTTTTTGGATACACAGTAATTAACGATATTTCGGCTAGAGATTGTCGTAGATCTGGACAATGGATTGTTTCTAAAGGACAAGATACTTTTGCACCAATGGGACCCATTTTAGTAACCAAAGACGAAATAGAAAATCCGCATAATTTGAATTTATCATTAACGGTAAATGGAATTGAAAAACAAAATTCAAATACTCAATTTATGTTATTCAATATTAATGCATTGATTGAAGATTTAAGTACCGTTTTCACCATAGAAGCTGGAGACATCATCGCAACAGGAACACCAGCAGGAGTTGGAGCCGGAAGAACACCACAAGAATGGCTAAAAGATGGTGACGTAGTAAAATGTACCGTTGAAGGAATTGGATCAATTGTGAATACCGTTAAAGAAATATAAAAATATAGGAACACAGATTTAAGAAATTAAAATAATTTTTAAAATTTCTCAAATTTCTTAAATCTGTGTTCCAAAAACAAATAAAAATGAAATACAGAATAGGCCAAATAGTTCCATCCTCAAACGTAACGATGGAAACCGAAATACCAGCAATTTTCCGATCAAGAGAAACTATACTTCCAGAACGCTTTACGTTTCACAGCAGTAGAATGCGCATGAAAAAAGTTACTAAAGAAGAATTGGCAGCAATGGATGCCATGAGTTTAAAATGTGCTCAAGAATTATCAGATGCACATGTTGATGTTATGGGTTATGCATGTTTGGTTGCGATTATGAGCATGGGAAGAGGTTATCATTGTGTTTCAGAAGTGAATTTACACCAAGAAACGGTTGTGAATGACTTCCCTACTCCTATTGTGACTTCTGCAGGTGCTTTGATTAATGGTTTGAAAATTTTAGGAGCTAAACAAATTTCAATAATTACTCCTTACATGAGACCTTTGACTGATATGGTTGTAGATTATATCGAAAATCAAGGCATAAAAGTTAAGCAAAGTATTGCTTTGGAAATTCCAGATAATTTGGAAGTGGCTGCTCAAGACCCTATGAATTTAATGGAAATCTATAAACAATTAGATTTGACTGATGTTGATGTTTTAGTAGCTTCTGCTTGTGTGCAAATGCCTTCTTTGGAAGCTATTGATTTAATTCAGGCTGAATGTGGAATTCCGGTGACTTCTGCAGCTGTTTGTACGACTTATGAAATGATGAAGAAAATCGGAATTGAAGCAAAATCTGCAATTGGTGGTGAATTGTTAAACGGGAACTATTAAAAAACTTAATTATTTTGAATCAGTTGTTATATTATTATAACGTATTAGGTAGTAAAGAATAACCTATACTATATTGAGTAATTTTAGTTAATCAAAAGCCTTAACTGATTCAAAACTATTATTATATACCTCTTATTTTATTTGAAATATTTACCAATTACTTGTTTTAGTTCATTTACTTGAATTGGTTTTGCTATGATTTCATTGCATCCAGCTTGTAACATTATTTCATTTTCATTTGAAAGAACATTTGCTGTTTGAGCAATAATTAATACTTTTTTATTATTTTTTCTAATTTCCTGCGTGGCTTCATAGCCATTCATTATTGGCATTTGCATATCCATTAATACTAAATCAATATCAGGATTATCAATAAAAGCTTGTACAGCTTCTTCTCCGTTTTTTGCATAGATAATTTCGCGAACTAAATTTTTAATGATGTGAGTAATTAATAGCTCTGAAATTTTATCATCTTCAGCAATTAATATTTTTAGTTTATTTGTAACGAACTCCAATTCTACATTTGGTTTAATTGCTTTTGTATATTTTGCGACCGACGAATCTTTAAAATAAGGAAGTGTGAAATAAAAAGTACTTCCTACTCCTACTTTAGATTCAGCCCAAATTTGTCCACCAAGTATTTCTACAAAAGCTTTTGAAATAGAAAGTCCTAGCCCTGCTCCTTGTAATTCCCTTTTATTGGTATTGTCGGCTTGAATAAATCGTTTAAAAACAGCTTCAATAAGGTCTTCTGGTATTCCTATTCCAGTATCTTCTACAAAAAACTGAAGTAAATTATCTTTTTTAATATATCCAAATTTTATATGACCTTCTTCTGTGTGTTTAATTGCATTTTTTACAAGGTTAGTTAGTATTGAAAATACTTTTTCACGATCAGTAGTAATTATAGCTTCATCATTCGAAAATGAATTATGAAAGGATAATTTCACTCCTTTATTTTCAACTTCTGGAAGGAAAAAATTGTAAATATACTCTACCTGTTCATTAATATTAGAAAGTTCATTATGCAGTTCCACAGTCCCAGATTCTATTTTAGAAATGCTAATAATATCATTGATAACGTTTAACATTCTCTCACCACTTTCTTCTATGATATTAATATATTCTTGCTGTTTTGAACCCGAAAGATTAGGTTCTTTTAATAATTCTGCAAATCCTAATATTCCATTCATTGGAGTTCTAATTTCGTGACTCATATTTGCCAAGAAAGATGATTTTAAACGATCCGATTCTTCGGCTTTTTCCTTTGCTAAAAGCAATTCAATGCCGGCTATTTTTTGATCGGTTATATCTCTAAATTCAACTGATCTAGCCGTTTTTTCTTTATAAGGAATATTTCTTGCCTCTAATCGAATTGGGTATTCTTCACCATTTTTTCGAAGTCCATATTCTTCATAAGGTTTTTCATAACCGCTTAAGATATTTTGCATTACTTGCTTTCTTGATTTTTCAGCAATCAACTTTAAGCCATCCATTCCAATTAATTCATTAATTGAATATCCCGTAATGTCAGATAAACCTTGATTGCATTCTAAAATCATTCCTTTATCATGAATTGCAATTCCACCAAAAGAGGCATTGTGTAAGGCTTTGTAACGCATTTCATTTTCTTCTGCTACTTTTTTTGCAAATGTTAATTCTAACTCAATTTTTTTTCGTGTAGAAATATCATTAATGAATGCCAAAACTTCATTAGATTCAACAGGTATAATATGAGCTTCAAAATAATGTTCAATTGAGTTTAACAATAGTGAATATTCAACTAAAACTACTTTCTTTTCAGAAATTGCTTTTTCTATTGATTGATCAAATAAATTCGCTATGTTTTCTGGTAAAACACTAGAGGATTTTTTATTTATAAAATTTTTAGGATCTGTAAAAAGTAATTCTTGTTTAGAGGCACGATAATTTAAAATTATACCTTCTCTATTTATTCTAAAAACGATATATTCAAAAGCTTTTAGAATTGCACTATTTTCATTTTCTAAATTTTTTAAATTTTCTTCAATTAGTTTATGTTTTGAAATATCAATTACATAAAAAAAATATTCATCTTGTTTTTGTCTATAGACACATGAAATATGTACGAATTTTACTTGTTTGTTTTTTAATAAAAGTTGAATTTCACAAGATTTAATTACATTAGTTTTTACTAAACCCTGAAAAAAATCATTAAATTCTGATTGACCTTCTGGAGCTATATAATTTTTAAAATTACTATCAATAATAACAGAAATTGTATTCCCTAAAATCTTTGCACCATATTTATTTACATCCTTAATAGAACCATTTTTATCGAGTTTAAAATGTCCAATTGGTGCAAAATCATAAAGATTGGAATAGCTATTAGCTTCTATTTTAGTTTTATTAACAGCAATTCGTAACTCTTCTTTTTTTAATTTAAGTTCAAGTTTTATTGCGTCAAGTTCATCTTGAAATTTAGAAATAGTAAACGCATTCACATTATTTTCTATCATATTTTAAAATGTGTTAAACTTGTAGTTATATTAAATAGCAAAGCCATTTAATATAACTACAATGAATAATTATTTGCCTATTAAGTATTAGTATTAAAATTATAAAAAAAATAACAAAATAGCAATTAATTTTTAAGAACAATTTAATAAAAGACGGACAAAAGAATTTGATGTTAACTTTTTTAAAAACGTTATTAAATACAAATTCTAATGTAGAATGAAAGTTATCATGCAATAAGAGCCATTTATTTATTTTTGAATAAAAAGCCTAACAATTCTTTGAAAAATTCTATAGAAATTCTTAAATTTACATAAGCATTTTAAGCTAATTAAACTGTTTAATTTACTATTCTTATGGAATTTATTGATTACTACAAAGTCCTTGGTATTACTAAAAGCGCAACTAGTGATGAAATTAAAAAAGCCTATCGTAAACTAGCTAGAAAATTACATCCAGACATTAACCCTAATGATAAAGAGGCACAAACAAAGTTTCAACAACTAAATGAAGCTAATGAAGTCTTGAGCAATCCAGAAAAAAGAAAGAAATACGATAAGTATGGTAAGGATTGGGAAAAAGGAGAAGAATACGAAAAGTATAAACAACAGCATTCAAATACTGGTCAACAACAATCGTATTCAAGTGGAGATTTTAATGGTGAAGATTTTTCAGATTATTTTTCTTCTATGTTTGGCAATCAAGCTGGTGGCAGTCGAAGAAGTCAAGTAAAATATCGTGGACAAGATATTCAAGCACAACTTCAAATTAATATAAAAGAAGCTTATACAACACACAAAAAAGAGTTTACGGTAAACGGAAAAAGTATTAGAATTGCTATTCCTGCTGGAATTGAAGATCAACAAACTATTAAAATTAGTGGATATGGTGGACCAGGAGCTAATAACGGTCCAAATGGTGATTTATACATCTCTTTTTCTATTCTGAATACCACTGCTTTTAAACGAGTAGGAAATGATTTGTTTTATACGCAAGATTTAGATTTATACACAGCTGTTTTAGGTGGCGAAATTACTATTTCCGATTTCAATCAATCAAAATTGAAACTAAAAGTAGCTGCTGGAATCCAAAATGGAACAAAAGTACGTTTAAAGGGAAAAGGTTTTCCAATTTATAAAAAAGATGGTCAATTTGGAGATTTGTATGTGACTTATAACATTGTTATTCCTACCAATCTTTCAGAAAAAGAAACAGAGTTATTCAAGGATTTAGCTAAAGCTGCCAAAAACTAAAAATATGGAAACGCAAGAATTAATCATAGTAGATCTATTTTGTCAAGAATACCAAATCGAAAGTAATTTTATCCACGATTTAGAAGCTTTTGGATTAATTAAAATTATAGTTGTTCAAGAACAAAAATATTTAGATAAAAACCAATTAGCAACCATCGAAAAAATTATTCGTTTACACAACGATTTAAACATCAATAAAGAAGGTATTGATATTATTTTAAGCTTACAAGAAAAAGAAAATCAATTACTTGAAGAAATCAAATACCTTAGAAATCGCTTAGGTTTATATGAATAATTTATTCTTAAAACGCATATTTATAAATAAGTCCAGCTGTAAATGAACGTGTTAAACCGTCTGGTCTTTCGTCTCTAATTGCGAATGGAGAAGCTAATGATAATTCTAAACTTTTATGGTTTGATATAGCATAACTCGTAATAAGGTTTCCGTTTAGAGTTAAACCATCTGAACCTGCAATTGAAGTTCGGTTTCCGGCTAAATTTTCATAAGTATCTTCCCCTAAATGATAGATAAATAATAAATTAGGCTTAAACGTAAATTTTTTGTTGGTAGTAATGGTATAAGTTGTTCTAAACAAAACATCGGGTTTTCTTTCAAATAAATTGGTGGAAGAAAAATCATTTGACGCTGAAAACTCATCAAAGTACGAATTCTCATTATTATTAATAAGTGGCAATTGCAAAGCTGTATTGAAAAACCATTTTTTATAGTTTAATCCAACACCAGCAATTAAATCATAAGTACCTAAACTTGATTGATAAGCCAACGGAACAGCCACACCATCAATTTTAGCGTCAGAATTTGTAAGTGGAATTTTTAAACCAAAAAGTGTACTCCATGTTTTAGCATTTTTTTCTTTAAAGGTATAATTTCCTATTACAAAAGCATCACCTAACTGACCATTTGAACCAAAATCACCATCAGCATTCGAATATGTAAGTTTAGCACTAATAGAAAAAGATTTCGTAAAGTTACGTGTATAAGTCACATAAGGTGAAAAATGAGAAATCTCTTGTTCACCAGAACCTATAATGGCTCCAAAATCAAGTTGGTTTTTAGTTTTAATAATATCGTCTGTAAAAGTGTTGCCTACCGAACAAAAACCTGCATCACTACAGCCTTGTGCATATATTGAAAAACTTCCTAAAACAGTAATAATAAGTAAAATATTCTTCATAAGATAATTGATTTAAAATAGCAATCAGACTAAATCTAAGTAAATTGCTTTGCCCTAAAGTTAAAAATCAAATATAACAATTGCAAATTAAATGTGTTGTCAGCTAGCTAACAGTTCTTGAAATTAAACTAGCTCTAACTCCCAAAAAGCAATTTATTTTAAACTTGAAAAATAAAACTAAGCATTAGTTTGTTGTTATAAACGTTACCTTTCAATCGTTTTTTTTAGTATTAATTTCCAATTACATAATGTTTCTGTTTCTCCTATTTTTAGAAAATTATTTTTTTCTAGGACTTTAAAAGAAGCAGTATTATTTTTTTCTGTAGAAGCAATAATTGCTTTTATTTCAGGTTGAATTATAGCCCATTCAATTAGTCCACTTACTCCTTCTGTCATAAAACCTTTATTCCTAAATTCATCATAAGTTCCATACCCTATCTCTATTTCTCCGTCAGCGTTAGGTTCACCAACAATACATAAATCGCCTACCATTTTGTTGTCAATTTTTGAAATAACTGTCCAAAGTGTTGAATACAAATAATTTTTACTCTTATCTGCAACGTTTGGAAGTATGGTTTGTTCAAAAGCTTCTTTCAATTCTGGTGAAATTGTCCTTGAATTTTCATTAAGTTTCAATTCAATTTCCAAAGAATTATCACATTTTATATATTTTATCAACTGCTCATAAGTCAGTGGTTTTAAAATAAGTCGTTCCGTTTCTGTCATTAGTCAATTAATTTTAAATCATGCAAATTTAACAAATAAAAAATTACAAAAAATAATAAAAACACAATAGACATCTTACTATCAAAAAAAATGGGTCTTAGATAAGGTTATTTAGCATAAGCTCCAGAAGAATAAGTTAACTCATAACTATGGGTATATACTTCAAATACAATTCCGAACGGATCTTCAACATAACACATTTGGTAAGGCTTATCATTCGGATAATACGAACGAATTGGCATACGTTGTTTTCCTCCGTAAGCAACAATTTTAGCAACCAAAGCCTCTATATTAGGATCTTGTATACAAAAATGAAACAAACCAGTATTAAATGGATTAAAATCTGGAGCTTCCTTTACTCCATGAGGAAAAGAGAACAGCTCTATCCCTATTCCGTCTGAAGTAGATAAATGAGCAATTTCAAAGGTTTCCCAGTCATCACCAAAAACATCTATACACATTTGACCTATAGCAGTTTCGGCTTCTTTTTTAACAGTTGAGGGTTCCATAATGATATACCAACCCATTACTTCAGAATAGAATTTTACAGCTTCTTTTATATTGGGTACCGTTAATCCAATATGGGAAAATGATTTTGGAAATGTGTTATTCATAATTAGGTTGTTTTAAATAATAAGGCAAAATTAAACTATATTTGCCACCATGACAATAACTTACTAAAAAGTACTATAGTTACCAAAAGGGGTTATTTGTTGATTTATAGCTAATTAAACTTTAAAATAATGCTTAAAAACATTGATTGCCCTCTAAATCATACCATGATTTTGATTGGAAACAAATGGAAACCTCTTTTATTGTTTCATTTATTAGAAGGTGCTTTACGTTCGGGTGAACTTCAAAAAAGTGTTACGGGAATTTCTAATAAAATGTTTACACAAACCATAAGAGAACTTGAAAAAGATGGCTTAGTTGAACGTAAAATATTCCCTGTAGTTCCACCAAAAGTAGAATATAAATTAAGCGAAAGAGGGAAGTCTTTAGAACCTATTCTAAGAAGCCTAGACCAATGGGGATTAGAAGATATGAAATTTTATGCTTCCAAAAAATAAGAATCTTTTATAACTAAATAAAAAACCTAAACCAAAACTTAGTTTCGATTCAGGTTTTCTTTATAAAATACAGCTTGAACATAAAGAACAAAACTACATATCTTTATTTATAGATTTATTTGAATTCAATTACAAATTCATCTTTAGGAGTTCTCACTTTTTTCATCGGAGCAATCCAGTCTTTTGGAGTATCAGCGTAACCTACATACATTAGAGAAACACTTTTTAAACCTAGTTTATCAAGTTCTAGAATTTCATCCACAACACTATTGTCAAACCCTTCAACGGGAGTACTATCTACTTTTAATTCAGCCGCTTGACCTAAAGCTAAACCTAAAGAAATATAGGTCTGTCTTGCAATGTGTTCAAAGTTTTCTTCAGCAGGTTGTGACAGATAGATTTTCTTTAACATATCTGTATAACTACCAAAACGACCTCTTTCTAATCCACGCTCATCTGTTGTATGGTTATATACTTTATCAATACGCTCTTCTGTGTAACGATCCCAACCAGCAAAAATGATAACATGAGAACAGTCTCTCATACATTCAGGATTTAAAGCTCCTTTTACCAATTTTTCTTTTAATTCTTGATTTTCAACTACCAATACGTTGAAAGGTTGCAATCCAGAAGAACTTGGAGCTAAACGTGCTGCTTCTACAATTTTATTGATATCTTCTTTGCTTACTTTTTTGCTAGAATCGTATGCTTTTACAGCATGTCTCCAGTTTAAATCTTCTATTAAAGCCATTTTTATTTGTTTATTTATTGAATTATTCGTTTGAAACTGTCAATTTTACAGGCATGTTTCCTCTAGTTGCATTTGAATAAGGACAAACTAGATGTGCTTTTTCTATCAGCGATTGTGCTACTTCCATTGTTACTCCTGGAATAGTAGCATGTAGTTCCGATTCTAAACCAAAACCTCCATTGTCATTTGAACCAATACTAACATTTGCCGTTACCGTAGTCGTTCCGGTTGTAATACCTTCTTTTTTAATGACCAAGTTAAGAGCGCTATCGAAACAAGCCGAATAGCCTGCCGCAAAAAGCATTTCTGGATTAGCGTAATCGTCATTAGCACCACCTAAACCTTTTGGATGTCTTACTTGAAAATCAACAATTCCGTTTTCGCTTTTTACATGTCCGTTTCTGCCACCAGTTGCAGTAGCTTTTGTTGTATACAATGTTTTCATAGTTATTTTTTTAAAATTTTAGTAATAATGTTTTTTAATGTTGTTAAATCTTCCGTTGAAACATTCATTGATTCCATTAATTGAGTTGGAATACAAGAGGCTTTTTCTTTTAAAAATTTTCCTTTTTCGGTTAATGAAATATTTACGATACGTTCATCCACTGTACTTCTATCTCTGGAAATAAACCCTTTAAACTGCATTCTTTTAAGTAATGGTGTAAGTGTTCCGCTATCCAATTTTAATTTTTCACCCAATTGATTGACCGTTAGTACTTCTTCTTCCCACAAAACCATCATAACCAAATACTGTGGATAAGTAAGTTCTAACGCTTCTAACAAAGGACGGTATTGATTAATAATTTCCTTAGCAAAAACGTAAACAGGGAAACAAACTTGCTCGTTAAGTTGTAATGGATCATTCATGTTTTCAATTTGATGAAACAAATGTAAAACATAAATAAATTGTGCACAATATAATTGCGCAACATTAATAGTAATTTAACAAAAGGAGTAAGTTTTTACTCAATTTTATAAAAAAAGGCAAAATACCTTTTTTCCTGTTTGTTCACTTATTAAGTATTGCTTCACTAGTTCTATAAAATATTTGGTTTTTTTTAACAAATTTAATGCGTTTCTATTTCCAGCAAAAAATGCATTTTCATACTTATTTTAAACTTTTTGTATTCAATAAAACAATAAAAAAGCAGATAGAAAAGTACTATCTGCTTTTTTAATAATTGTATTTGTTTTCTAATTTCTTAAAAAAAATCTAGTCTCTTTTATAAATTAATGTTTATATTTAAAGCAGCTCTTCTTTCTTGAAGTTCCAAAATTCGAGTCATGTATCCATCATAAGCAACAACATCAATTTCATTTGCTTTTCTTTTTTGAGCAAGACGGGTGTTTAAAAGATTGATTTTATAATCGGTTTCGTCATACAAAAAAATATTGCGTGTGTGAATTAACCTAAACCCCTCAACAGCTTGGTATTCATAAACAGGGTGGTATTTTTTGTGTTTCATTTTTGCTTGCTTTGAACGCCATTGTCCATAATTTTTATGTGAAAAATAACCGTGTTTATTAACAAAAACGTAGTTGAAATTAGGATGTCCTTTTTCATAATGCTTTTTGTCTTTATGCCCTTCGTTTCCATAGTTATGTTTTTTGCTAACTTGTTTTATGGCATTGTTACTTTCCTTATTTTTTTTTGCAAAATTCTGCTGATTCTTCTTATGAGATTTATTTCCTTTATCTTTCTTGTTTCCTTGTTTCCCTTTATCTCCTTGATGTTTTTGATCGAAAGTTATACTGTTATTTTGGGTGTTCTCATTTGTACTTATATCGAATACTACTTCACCTACTATGGGAGAAGTCGCTTTGAAAGCAGTAAGTTCTTCAGCATTTGTTTTTGGTTGTTTAAAAGCCATTATCCCAACAGCTAATAAAATTGTAAGTGTTAATTTATACATAGTTTAGTTGATTTTGTTTAACAATGAGTCCAATTCTCCATCTATTTCTTCTAATTCAGTATTTAAATCTTGAGCTTCTTCAATGGTTTTAGTTGTTTCGGAAGTCACTTCTAAATTTTCATCATCCACTTTCTCTGCAGAAGGTCCACATGCTGTTAATATGGCTACAGCAAAAATCAGTAGTATTTGTTTCATTTTTTTATGTTTTAATTTTCCTTAATTTATGGGGAAAGGATGAATGTATTTGCACTACAAATTTGATAAAAATACCTTTAGTAAGTATTACATAATAATAGGTTTAAGTTACATGTTTCACGGATTTTATTCGGAATCGCACATACTATAAAACACTAGTAAGTAATTAATTAATGGGAATTGTAAGACTAAGTTCTTTTAAACTATTACAAAAACATGATGAGTGAAATACTAGTAAAGCTACTTACTAATGATTAACTCTTTTATTTTTGATTCAAGAGTTAAACCGTATTGATAACCATAAGCATAAATCGAGTCAATTTTATCTAAATCTAATAACCCAAACTGACTCATTTTTGGAGGTTCAATGTACAAATCACATAAGGTAAATTTGTGGCTATTAGCACTATTTAAAGCCAAATGAAAACTTCTATCCAATACGTTTTTAGTGGGTATTTCATGTTTTACTTTACTAATAGAATTTACATTAATTCCTATAATTTTATGGCATTTATCCAACAAAGGCTCAATAGGGAAATTATTTAGCACACCACCATCAACATAATGTGTTCCTCTATAATGTACGGGCTGAAACAATACCGGAATACAACTTGAAGCTAGTAAAGAGGTAGATAATTCACCTTCTGAAAAATAATTGATTTCTCCTTTTAAGATATCAGTAGCTGCAATATAAAGAGGGATTTTCAGGTCATCAAATGAATTGTTTTTAAAATAGGTTTTATAGATGTGTTCAAAACCTTTCATAGAAAAAACACCTTGTTTTACGATATTTAAATTTGAGAAGTTAAAAAAATGACCGTTTTTAATTATAGAAAGTATTTCGTCCACTTCAAAACCTTTGGCATAAAAAGCACCTGCAATAGCTCCAGCACTTGTACCCGAAATAATAGAAGGTTGTATGCCAAATTCTTCTAAGGCTTTTAGGATTCCCAAATGGGCTATTCCCCTTGCTCCTCCTCCAGACAATACTATTCCGTAATCGTATTTCATAGTGTTAGCTCTGTTAAACCTTTGCTTGTTTTTGTGTATTCAAATTTAAAATAATGTTTTAATAAAAGTAGAAGTTTTCAATAAAACTTTTACTGGAGTTTCTTTATGTGGCGTATGTCCAATTTCAGGAATGATATACTTTTGAGTTCTACCATTCACCTGCTCTAAAATGCTTTCTACTTGTTTTAGAGTACCATATTCATCCTTTTCTCCTTGTATAATGAGAGATGGACATTGAATAGCTAAGAGAAATTGTTCAATATTCCACGAAATAAAATCGGGTTTGTTCCAAGTAGTAGCCCAAGCCCAAAACATAGCATCTGCATTGGAACCATGGTATTTTTCTAGCTTTACTTTTAAATCAGATGTTTCATAAAGTTGTATTGCTTCTTTAATTCCTTTTATCGTAATATCTTCTACAAAAACATGAGCTCCTTCTGTAATAATTCCTAAAACTCTTTCTGGATATTTGGCGGCCATCAATAAAGCAATAGAACCACCATCACTGTGTCCAAAAAGGATGACTTGATCTAACTTCCAAAAGTCTAATAAATCATTTAGAATATCGGCTTCGTCTTCCATATAGGTGTTTTCTCGTTGGTCATAAGAAAAGCCACAAGACTTTCCGTACCCTTGTCGGTCATAGATAAGCACATTGCATTGCGTAATTTCTCCCAACTTTATAGGAAAATCTCTCCACAAAGCAATACAACCTAAGGAATCATGTAGAAACACAATCGTAGGTCTATTAGGATAAGTATCTATTCTTGTATAAGCGATTTCAGAAAGGGAAAGGTTTTGACTTGGCATAGGATTAGAAATATTGAAATGAGTTCAAAAAAAAACTTCTCAAATTTATTATAAAATTTGAGAAGTTTTTTTTTAGTTTAAAAATTATTCAGAATATAATCTAACTTTATTCTTTTGTAAAAAGAGCTTTTATTTCTTTAAGACTAACTGTTTTAACTTCTTCAGTCATCCAATTTGTAGTGGTTCCTTTTTTGACATCTGCACTTAAATAACGTTCACCGCATTGAGCAATAAAGTAATCAGAACTCTTTTCTCCAGGATGAGATACTTCAGTAGAATTCTCTACTACTTTGTCTAAAGCCATTACATAATATTGATCTTTTTTGAATTTGTTTAAAAAAGGTCTGCAAATATTTACGTCTCCACCCCAAACTGTAATTTTTCTTTTCTTTTCTTTTCCTTTATATGTTTCAATAACCTCAAGTTCCATTGAAATTGGGGTTTCAACACCATAAATATTTTTATAAGTCAAATATTTAGTCACTTTTACCAAAGCTACAAATTCTGCTTCTGGAGCGGCTTTTTTAAATTTGTCTTGACTGTTGCAGTCACA
This sequence comes from uncultured Flavobacterium sp., assembly GCF_963975515.1. GTDB lineage: Bacteria > Bacteroidota > Bacteroidia > Flavobacteriales > Flavobacteriaceae > Flavobacterium. The sequence goes on along the minus strand of NZ_CAXBGY010000001.1, from coordinate 84,207 downwards.
TGCGAATGAAAACTGTCCGATTGTTAAACAGATAATGGTTAAAAGTATTGAAAGTCTTTGCATAGTAATTGGTTTTAAATTTGGCTTGTAGTATGTTTTTTAATTTTTTAATTAACATTTACTACTGTTAAAACAAATATATAGTAAAAATTTGAAAACTTCAATGTTTTGCTTTAAAAATAACAAACACGTATTAAATAGTGATATTCACTACTCTTTTTTGTTTTTTATTTTTTCATAATAATCAAGCCAAGATTTTATTCTACCTACAAACATTTTAAGATAATTCTCTGACAAGAATATATTAGACCAATCAAATCGTTGGGCTTGAACGCCTAGATAAAAGATAAAAATAGAAGCTCCTGCTTCAGGAATTAATTGAATTTCAGTATTCGATAAAGGTTTAACTTTTTGGTAGCCTTTTAAGAAACTTGCCACTTTTGATTCATATACAGTTTTGTCTGTTTCTATAAAAAATAATTGTTTACAAAAATAACCCACATCTAAAATAAAAGCTCCATTACCACAATTATCAAAATCAAAAATAGTGATTTCGTTAGCGTTAAGAACGCTCAAATTATCATACCAAATATCTAAATGAACTATTCCTTTTTGTGAGGATGATAAGCTTGTATTTAAGAGTGTTTTTGAGAGGGTTGAACCCATTTGCTTAATGAGTTGCATTTCATTCAAATCCTCACTAAAAAAGGGCTTTAAATGGTTGTATGATTGGTTTAATAATACATCGGTAGAATAATACATTCGATCCATTACTCTATTTGCTGTAACATTGTGAATTTTAGCCATAAGCGAACCAATAACAGAGCAAGTCTCTTCTGTCATGAATCGCATTTTTTCGCCTTTAGCAAATGAAAAAAGTACTACATATCGAAGTCCTTCGGGAGCATTAATTTCTTGAATAAAGTTTCCGTTTTTATCGGCAATTGGAAAAGAAATCGAAATATTGTTTTGTTTCAACAAAAGTAAAAGACTTAACTCTGCTTCTATCTCTTCTTTAGTTCGCCATTTGTAGCAATATACTCTGACAGCGTATTTAGAGGAATTGTCATTCAAAAAATACGTATGATTTATGCCTGTTCTAAACAATTTACACTCAAAGTGTTCTCCTAATAAATAGTTTTCTTTTATGAAAGTGCCTAAAGCATCCGAAGATAAGGTTGAAGTAGTAACAGGAAAGGTGTTCATTTATAGGGTTTTGTATAAGGTTATATCAACTTATTTCAATTGATTGATTTTAGTAATGTATTCGTCTACTAAATACTTTCTAATATCATCATCCAAAGTAAGTTTATTTTCTAAATCGGCTTTGGCTGCAAGGGAACCAGCAAAGACTTTAGAGACAGAAGCAATTTCATAAAGTGTTTTATCATTTGGTGGATTGTTTGAATTTTTATCTAATTCACCATAATAATTATGATAAAATTTTCCATCGCTATAAACAGCCAAGGCAATAGAATTAATAACACCATTTTCAAGGATTCTTTTGCATAATTATCAATTAAACCCTTTAATTCGTTAAATGGAGTGGTTTCGTTTCTTTTTGCAGACTGATAACTTATAAATAGTACAACTAAAAAAGTTACAAGTATTTTTTTCATAAATCATGTTTATCTATTGAATGTTTATTTATTTATTTATTTTAGATTATAACTTAATCTTTTAAGGCATAGAGCTCAAGTAATCCAATTTTATAAAAGATAAATTTCCTTACGTTTATCCTATTATAAAAGTTTTCTTCCATCAAACAAATCTAAAAAAAAGAACCATATAAAAGAGGCAAAATACCTTATTTATATGGTTGTTACTTTTTTAACCTATGTTCTGTTAGCTGCAACAAGCTAACTCCCAAAATATTTTTTAACAAAAGCACCTCTTTCATTATCCGTCATTTTATCGGCTGCTTCTACATCAATTTTTATCATTTTAAAATGAGAATCTTTATTCAAGTAATTATGCAATTCTGTTTTAGCGTTAGTTGGACCAAATAATAAGACATGATTGTAGTTTAAAATGGCACTAGCTATTTTTTTGTAATAAGCTTCTTGCATTTGTTGACGCTTATTATGCATAACGTTTTCACTTCTGCTTAAAGCTTCTTCTTTAGTCTCAAATGTGAAATCTGAACTTATAACTTGACTCTTTTTATCTGAGTTTAAATCTATCAATTGGGCATTGGCGTGATCCATCCAAACACCTAGTTTTTTTTGAGTTTCCATTTGTTTTTTTTTAATAATTCTTTAAAAACCTAATTGTGTATTCATAGCATAATGTTTTAAATCAAGCTATTTCCTAAAGTTACAAAAATAAAATTGGAAATAACTGAACGCTTTCAACTATTTAAAAGTATTATATCTTTATAGAAATTAGTTCCAATTAAATACACAAAATCACTAATCTTATAAGCTTACTATTGACAAAAAATCACAGGTTTTCTTTAATAGCTAAATACAAAGCTTCTTTTTTAATAGGTTTGTTGATATAACTGTTGCACCCTGCATTTTTTATTTTTCCTTCATCACCAGATAAAGCAAAAGCGGTTTGAGCAATAATCTTTACATTTTTGTTTAAAAGTCGAATTTGTCTAGTAGCTTCAAAACCATCCATAATCGGCATTTGTATGTCCATTAAGATAATATCGATATCAGGGTTTGCTTTGTATAGTTTAACGGCTTCTTCTCCATTTTTAGCAATAAGCAATTCGTTAGCGATAGGTTTTAGTAGAAAACTTAATAGTGTTTTTGAAATTTCGTCATCTTCGGCAATAAGAATTTTTAGTTTATTTGGAAGTCCAAAGTCTGCACTATCCATAGACTGCTTTTCTTCTTTTATCACTAGATTTGTAGCAGTATAAGGCACAGTAAAATAAAAGATAGATCCTTTACCTTGTTGGCTTTCAACACGAATGTTACCACCCATTAGTTCTACAAAAGCCTTTGAAATAGAAAGTCCTAGGCCTGCTCCGTGTCTTGCATGTCTATCTGTAATATCTGCTTGAATAAATCGCTTAAAAACCACATCTTGTTGGTCCGCTGAAATACCAATACCAGTATCGGAAATGTAAAATTCTATATAGGAATCTTTGTTTAATTTTATTAATTTATAGCCTATTTCAATTATACCTTTATCCGTATATTTTATAGCATTTTTAATTAGATTTAGAAGAATAGAATATAATTTTTCTCGGTCTATATTTAAAAAGGCTTCTTGTTTTAACAATGAAGAATTATGAATAAGCTGAATTCCCTTTTTCTCCGCTTCGGGTTTAAAGAACGTATAAGCATACTCTATTTGATCATTTATATTTGTTTCAGAATTTGATAATTTTACCAAGCCTGCTTCAATTTTAGAAATATCTACAATATTATTGATAATATTCAGCATACGATTTCCACTTTCTTCGATAATTTCGAGGTATTTTCTTTGCTCATCACCAGTAAGACTAGGTTCTTTAAGCAATTCTGAAAATCCTAAAATTCCATTCATCGGAGTGCGTATTTCGTGACTTATATTGGCTAAAAATGCCGATTTAAGTCGATCGCTTTCTTCTGCTTTTTCTTTTGAAATTATAAGTTCATCTATTATTTTCTTCTTTTCAGTAATGTCTGTTTTTACAGCAAGGTAATGGGTTATTTCTCCTTCTAAATTTTTTATAGAGGAAATTGAAGCTTCCTCCCAATACAAGGTTCCATCTTTTCTTTTATTGTGAAATTCTCCTCTCCATTCTCCACCATCAGCAATTATTTTCCATATTTTTTTATATTCTAAAGCAGATGTATGACCCGATTTTAAAATATTTGTATTTTTTCCAATTACTTCATCCAATGCATAGCCTGTTATTTCAGTAAACTTTGGATTTACATATTCAATTATACCATTTGTATCTGTAATAACTATAAGGGTTGGGCTTTGTTCTACAGCACGAGAAAGTTTTAGTAATTTTTCAGAAATTATTTTACGATCAGAGATATCTCTTGTTACACCCAATATCCCAACAGGTTCCTTTTTTTCGTCTAAAATAAGCGAAGTTTTTACTTCTGTCCAAATAGTGGTTCCGTCTTTTCGAAACATTTCTAATTCTATAGATTTCTGTAAATCTATATGCTCTTGCAGATACAATTTTTCGGAGAGTAATTCTGAAATTAGCTTTATTACTTTTTGGTATGAAGTATATGTTAACACTTCATTTAATTTTTGTTTAATAGCTTCTTCAGGTTCAAATCCTCTCATGTATTTTACAGCTGGACTTATATAAGTAAAGTTCAAATCCATATCAAGAGCAAAGATGATATCTGCTGAGTTATCTGCCAAAAGTCGGTATTTATACTCACTTTCTTTCTGAGCTAAATGTTTTCTATTTAACTCCCAGTGTTGATATGAATTTATTATAAGGTTTGGAAGTCTAATTAAATAATCTTCACTCTTTGTGAGGTAATCATTTGCTCCAACCTTTAGTGCTTGTACAGCTAATTCTTCACTTCCTTGTCCAGTAACTAAAATTATTGGAGTATTTAACTTTAGTTGTTGACGAATAGTTTTTATCAATTCTAAAGCATCCATTCCAGGTAATCTATAATCCATTAGAATTACCTTATATTTTTCTGCATTTTTTGTATTTAATTTTAATAAAGCTTCATCGGCAGTGGATACAGCTTTAATATGTATGTTTGGAGCGTATTGTGCAAAATGTCGAATTGTAAAATCAACATCTGCAGCATGGTGTTCTATATATAAAACATCAATAATTTCTGATTTATTTAATACATTCTTTTTAAAATTAGTTATGGCTTGATCTATTATTTCTGGAAGACTTGAAATATAATCAGCATGTTTCAAAACATAGTCCTCTGCTCCTATTTTTAACGCTGTAACAGCTGAATCTTCATCCCCTGAACCTGTAAGTATAATAACAGGAAAATCCAAATACTGCTGTCTAATTTCCAAAAGAAATTCAATACCATTACCGTCTGGTAAACTCACATCAAAAAGAGCAATATCAAAGGAAGGATTTGCATGCAAAAACATTCTTGCTTGTTCTACAGTTGAAGCATGTTTTATGACAACATCTGGAATAAGCCTAGAAAGTCCTATTTTTGCTAAATCGGCATCTGAAGAATTATCTTCGAGTAGTAATATTTTCATACAACTTATATTTTAAGTAAAGTATATAGGCTTAATATTTTTATAATGGCTTGTTCGTTAATCTCCAATACAAATCTATATGACCTACTACATCTAAAAAGTTTTCAAAACTTACAGGTTTTACAATATACGAATTAACTCCCAATTGATATGCTTTTTCTAAATCTGAAGATTCTGAGGAAGTTGTTAAAACTACTACAGGTATTGTTTTATAAATAGGATGTGATTTTAACTTTTCAAGCACCTCCAATCCATTGATTTTTGGCATATTCAAATCAAGTAATATTACAATAGGTGTTGGTTCTCCGTTTTTCCATCGTTCAAAATATTTTAAAGCTTCTTCACCATCTCTTGCTACCTGAATGGGATTTGAAATTTTTTTTGTAGCAAAAGCACGTAGCGTAAGATCAAGATCAACAGGGTTGTCTTCAACAAGCAAAATAGCTCTTTCTGTATTATTTGACGGCATATTATTAATTTTTTGGTATTTCTAAATAAAAAGTTGAACCTACATTTGGGATACTTTTGGCCCATGCCTTGCCCTGCATCCTTTGCATTGCTTTACTTACTAGCGCTAAGCCAATACCTGTACCAGGAAAGTCTTCGGATCTTTGTAGGCGTTGAAAGATATTAAAAATTTTATGATGATATTGCATGTCAAAACCAATTCCGTTATCATTTACACTAATAATCCACGATGACTCTGTCTCTTCAATCTCTATTTTAATGGTAGGATTGTCTTTTTCTTTAGTAAACTTGATGGCATTTTCAATAAGATTTCGAATCGCAATAATTACACCCTTCTTATCTGCAAAAATTTCAATATCCTCAATTTTATTATCTATTTTAAAATATCCAGCTTCTAATTCTAACGTATAAATTGACAGAACAGATTCAATCAAATCTTTTATTTTTATTTTTGCAATCTGCAATTGGCTTCTTTCCAAACGAGAGTAATCTAAAAGATCATCAATAATTTGATTCATCTGTAGTGTAGAAGTTCGAATGTTTTTTATAAATGTTTGTGATTCCTCATTTAAGTCAGGTTTGTAAGTGTCCAAAAGTAATTTGCTATAGCCATCAATACCACGCAAAGGAGCTTTTAGATCATGAGAAACTGAATAGCTAAAAGTTTCTAATTCTTTATTTATAGCTTCAAGTTGTGCTGTACGCTTCTTAACTTTTAATTCAAGTTCAGAATTTAATTTTATAATTTCTTGTTCTGCATTTTTCCTTTCTGAAATATCATGAATAATACCAAGATACATCTTTCTTCCATTAAGCTCAATAACGCTTGCAGACAAAGAAAAAACACTTATTTCCCCAGATTTTTTAATTAACTGCGTTTCTTTTTCGTTTATGTGTTCATTGTTTTTCAAAAGATTAATGAATTTAACACGATCTTCAGGATTAACCCACAAAGGATGTTCGATAGCATTAAGTGTTAGAAACTCTTCTTTTGTATATCCAAGGGTTGAAAATATACGATCATTCACATCAATAATTTGACCTTCTAACGTACTAAGTGTAACTAAAAAAGGACTTAATTGAAATGATTTCTTAAATTTTTCTTCAGATACTTTAAGAGCTTCTTCTACTTGTTTTCGTTCGGTAATATCATAGACAATTGTAAGACATGTTTTTATTCCATCAAGTTCAATAATACAAGCCGACCAAGAAAAAACACCTATTTCTCCAGATTTTTTATGAAATAGAACTTCCCTAGCACTTACGTACTCATCTCTTTTTAAAAGGTCAACAAATTTTTGACGCTCCTTTATGTCAACCCATAAAGGATTATCAATAGCATTACGTGCTATAAACTCATCCCTAGTATACCCAAGCGTCTCATAAATACGATCATTCACTTCAATAACTTGGCCTTCATACGTGCTAAGTGTTATTAAAAAGGGACTTAATTGAAACGATTTCTTAAATTTTTCTTCCGATAATTTAAGAGCTTCTTCTACTAGTTTTCGTGCAGTAATATCAATGCTTATACCAGATGCTCCTATAATTATATGGTCTTCAATAATAGGATTTAATGTAGTTTGAAAATATTGAACTTCATTATTTATTTCAAATGTAAATTCAAAAGTATCACTCTCTCCTTTAAAAACAGATTCAAATTTTGGTACCCAAAAATTCGTTTCCTCCTCAGTAAGGTTTTCAATTAAGCTCATGCCTTTTTTTAACTGAATATTGTATTTATTATTTATAAATTTTTCAAAAGTGTTATTGAAAATAATATAGTTAAAATCACGATCAATAGAATAGATTGAATCTTGTCTATTATCAATCATAGATCTTAAATTAGCTACTGTTTCCTTAAGGTCTTGTTCTGCTTGTTTAAGTTTAGTTATATCTCTTGTTATAGTAAGAATGTGTTGTTCATTATTTATTTTAAACAGTCCAGCTGACAAAAGGCCATCAATAACATTGCCGTTTTTAAGAATAAATCTTGCTTTCATGTTTTCAACATATCCATTTTCATTTAATAAAGAAAGCATACGATTTCTGTCTTCAGGGTTATGCCATATATTTATTTCGATAGAGGTTTTTCCAATAATTTCTTCTCGAGTATATCCTGATTTTTGCAAGAAATTTTCATTAACATCTATATATTTTTTATCTTCAATATTAGAAATAGTAACAAAATCTGGACTTGTAAGGAATATTTGTTTAAATTTTTCTTCACTTTCTTTTAAAGATTCACTTGCTATTGTTTGTTCAGTTATATTATGAGAATTATACAATATATATTGGCATTTACCTTCGTCATTTAATATAGAACTTATAGTTACTTCAGAAGTATATGTTTTTCCAAAAACTTCAATACTTTCATTAAATTTCAATGATTTTCCGGTTTTTGCAACTTCTTTATATTTAGCAATTGTAATGTCATAGTAGTGATCACCTAAACCTAAAACTTCATTTAATACATTTACTGGTTTTCCAATTATGGCATCAAGATCTAGAGTAATTCCATAAAGTTTTGCTGTTTCTATATAAGGTTTGTTAATTGTATCTACTATAAAATCACCTTTGTTATCAAAATTTAATAATAATTGAAGATCATTGTGATTATTAAATATAACCGAAAGTATTTTCTCTCTTTCTTGTATTCTTTTTTTAGCTTGCTTAATATTCGTTATATCTCTTGTTATGGCAAAAAGATGTGGTGCATCATTTATTAATAGTACGGAGGCAGATATTAGACCATTTATAATTCGACCATTAGGTAAAAAAAGTTTTACTTCTAAATTTTCAACTTTTCCAAATTCCTCTATTTCTGCGTACAAATGAACCTTGTCATCTTCATCAATAGAAATATTTAATTCATCAGCTGTTTTTCCAATTATCTCTTCACGAGAATATCCAGTAACATTTAAATAATTGTCATTAACATTAACATAGATTCCGTCTTTTATTAAAGTTAGGGTTACAAAATCTGGACTTGTAAGGAAAATTTGTTTGAATTTTATTTCGCTTTCTATTAAAGCATTATTTACTATTGTTTGTTCGGTTATATTATGAGAATTATAAAGTACATATTGACATTTTCCATTCTCATTCATTATTGGGCTTAGGGTTATTTCAGAATTATAGATATGTCCTGAAATACTAATAGTTTCGCTAAAACTTATTGATTTTTCCTTTCTTATTACTTCATTATATGTTGCAATAGATTTATCATAATATTCATTACTTAAACCAATAGTTTGAAATAAATTATGAATCGATTTGCCTATTATTTCGTCATTATCAAGTGTAATACCAAATTTAGAAGCTGTTATATTGAAAGGATTATTTATAGCTTCAACAAGAAATTCCTTTTCATTTGTTATATTTATTAACAACTGAAGATCTGTATGGTTATTAAAAATAACAGAAAGTAATTTCTCTCTTTCTAATAAGGCTTTTTCTGCAAGTTTACGTTGCGTAACATCTCTAATTATATTTAAAAATTGTCCTTCGCTAATCTTTTTAATACTTAATTCAGCATCAATATAGTTACCGTCTTTTCTACGCAATCGATATTGTGTATATATTGTATTTCCTTGTAGTAGAATTTCTAAGGCATTAGCATAATCTTTGTTTTTCAAATCATCGCTGTGGATAATATCATTTGCATTTAACAAAATCAACTCTTCTTTACTGTAATTTAGTATTTCGCAAATCTTGTTATTGAGTTCTAAAATATTACTTTGTTCATTCACTACAAAAATACCATCAGCTGAATCTTCAAACAAACTTTTATATTTGTTTTCACTTTTTGTTAGCGCTTCTTTTATTTTTTTCATTTCAGAAATGTCTGTAGAAACCCCAACTATGGCTTGAACCTGACCCATATCATTATAAAGAGGAAACTTCTGTGAAATATAAATATGCGTACCATCAGCTTCTATATTTTCTTCTTCAATGATTATAGGTTGCTTTAATTGTATAACCTTAAGATCATTAGCACGATGTTGATCCGCTATTACTTTCGGCATAATATCCAATCGATTTTTTCCAACTATTTCCGATTTTTGTACCCTAAGTTTTTTTTCAAATTCTTTATTTACAAGTTTAAGCTTTCCTTCGATATCTGCAACATAGATTAACGCTGGACTGTTATCAATAATGTTTTCAAAAAAATGACTTCTACTAATTAAAGCTTCAATGGATTCATTATGACTCATTTTTTCAAAAGCCATTTCAATACTAAAATGCAAGGTTTCATTTAAAAAGCAAATAGAATCTTTAATTTTTTCTAAAGAAACTACAGGTAAAAGTTCTATAGCATCAACATAAGCTTTAACATTAAATCCATAGTGCTTTGCTTCCTTAGTTAAAAAAGTAACATCAGGTTGCTGTTCCAAAAAAGGTCCAGAAAATAGATTTGCAAAATGGATTCCATCAAACATAATTGGAAGAGCTATTTCACACAATCCATTTGGATTTTTAAAAATATAAAACGCTTTATTTTCACTAAAATCAATTGTGCTATTATTAAACCAGTCTGAAGTTTCTGGGTTGCTCGAATAAAATTGAGTAGTAAGTTTTCTCCATTCAAATTGAGACACAACAGCACCATCAATATCTAAAATCGCTGTTGATAATCCCGTTGTGCTATTAAACCCTTTTAGTAGAGAATCTATTTTTTTTAAATCTAATAATTCTAGATTTTTAATCTTCATAAAATAAAACTTAATTATCTTTTAAAATTAAGCTTTATTACTACAATTACAACTAATGTTTTGAATTATAATTTTATTTCACCCTTAATTTAACATTTTCACCTCATTTATAATAAACATTTTGCCTTTTAATCTAAAAAAAACTAGTTTCAGCTTATAAAAGTATAATAATGAATTTCTTTACAAGAAAACCCTTCAAGAAAACAATCAAAACTTCATGCAAAATATAGGAATATAGATGACATAGCTTAAACGAATTTTCGAAAATTATTTTAAATTAAAAATTTTATAATTTCTAAATTAGTGTTCCAATAGCTCGCAACCCACAACCGTCAGATCGAGTGATTTTGTGCAATGCAATGGAACAAAATTATATCGAGAACCGTTAATTTAAAAACTATTTCCTACTTAGCAAATAATTCATTTAAAAGACATTTAACCTTATAATTTCAAAATATCAGTAGGTGTTTCAACTAAAACAGTAGCCTCACCTCGCAAAGCTATGGGCTGTTTCATAAGTTCTGGATTATGTTGTATCATTTTTATCCAATCGTTTGTAGAATAATTGTGCTGCTCAAAATCTGCCTTATAAGCTGGTAGCTCTTGGTTTACAAGGTCAGCTACTTCCATCTTTAATCGGTGAGCAAGCTCTACTATTTGAGTCCCTGTTAGTGGTGTTTTTAGAATATCAACTTCTAAAACGGGTACACCTTCAGCTTTAGCATACGCCAAAGTTTGTTTTGCTATTACGCATTTAGAATCGTAAAACAATGTTATTTGTCTGTTTGATGTGGCAATTTCTCCCATAATTTGTAATTAGTCTCAAAGTTAGTTATCATATCTAAAATTCTCTCAGCAGTCTGTATAAACCTTTTATAAGAATAATAATAGAAATTTTAATAGAGTACTAAGGTACTAAATTTAGCTTACAAGCTAACTACAAAGAAAAGTTTACAAAGTTTTTTCCAATTTCTCAAATAGTGTTCGAAATAAAATCTGCGTGCCAAAACCTCTACACAAAACAAGAAGAACACAGATGACACAGATTAAACGGATTTTCACAGATTTTTTTAAAATTATAAAGATTTCTCCAATTTTTAAAATCAGTGTTCCAAAAAACTCATAATTCATAACTCATAACTCACAATTCACAATTAAAGTAAACCGTGTTCCAAATAAAATCCGCGATAATCAGCGTTTGACGAAGTCAATCCGTCTCATCCGTGTTCCAGAAACCAACACGCAAAAATTTTAGGAACACAGATGACACAGATTAAACGGATTTACACAGATTTTTTAAAAATTATAAAGATTTCTCCAATTTTTAAAATCGGTGTTCCAAAAATTCACAATTCATAACTCACAATTCATAATTAAAACAATCAGTCTTCCAGAAAAAAAACACTAATCACTAATCACTAATCACAAAACACCGTAATGATATAACTTAATACTATTGTTATGTAACTTAAATCGTTGTTCGCTAGCCTAGATTTGTCCTGTGATGATTACGAAATTTCACAAAAACCTATAAATATGAAAATTAAAAATCTATTCCCAACATTTGCACTTGCATTCGTTGTTTTGTTCACCGCTTGTTCAAATGATGATGAAACGCAGACCAGCCCTGCACCGACTGTGGTTTTAACAAATCCCACAAACAGTCAGAGTAACGTGGCTCGAAACAAAGTAATTACAGTAAACTTTAGCAAATCAATGGAAGCATCAACCATTAACGCTTCATCATTTACAGTAAAACAAGGAACTGTTTCTGTACTCGGAACTGTTTCTTATTCAGGAACTACGGCAACGTTTATTCCTGTAACAGTACTTGCAGCTCAAACACAGTATACAGCTACAATCACTACAGAAGCAAAAGATTCTGAAGGAAAAGCACTTGCAGCTGACATGCAATGGAGTTTTACAACTAGTTCAGATGCAGCAGGTTTATCAGCAGTTGCTTTAGGTGCAGCAGGAAATTATGCAATTCTAGCAAAAACGGCAATCAACAACGTTCCAACGTCTAACATTACTGGAAATCTTGGGTTAAGTCCAGCAGCGACATCGTATATTACTGGATTCTCTTTAACAGATTTTACAGGATATGCAACTTCTGCACAAATTACCGGAAAGGTATATGCTGCCGATATGGTTTCACCAACCTCTACAAATTTAACTACAGCAGTTGAAAATATGATAACGGCATACAATAATGCAGCCGGACGTCTTTTTCCAGATCATGTTGAATTAGGAGCAGGTAATATTGGGGGTACAACACTAAGTGCTGGACTTTACAAATGGTCAAGTACTGTAACAATCCCAACAAACGTAACCCTAACAGGAACAGCTGATGATGTATGGATTTTCCAAATTGCAGGAGATTTAAACATGAGTTCGGCAGTAAACGTAACGTTACAAGGAGGTGCAAAAGCATCTAACATTTTCTGGCAAGTTGCTGGAGAAACAACAATCGGAACTTCATCGCATTTTGAAGGAGTAATCTTGTCAATGACAGGCATTACTTTTCAAACGGGTGCTACTTTCAACGGAAGAGCTTTAGCGCAAACTGCTGTTATTTTAGATGGAAATACAGTGGTACAACCACAATAAACAGTTAGCAATAACTACTAATAAAAAGAGGTGTTCTTAATTGAGCACCTCTTTTTTATGTTTTATAAAACCATTAAAACTTTTTTTAATCAAATAATTAACAAAATCCGCGATAATCAGTATTCCAAAACCTAAAACAAAAATTAGGAACACAGATGACAAGATTAAACGGATTTCCTCAGATTTTTTAAAAATTATAAAGATTTCCCTAATTTCTAAAATCAGTGTTCCAAAAAAAATACGCTAAATTAGGAACACAGATGACACAGATTAAACGGATTTCCACAGATTTAAAAAAAAATATAAAGATTTCTCAAATTTCTTTAATCAGTGTTCCAAAAACTTATAATTCATAACTCACAATTCATAATTAAAAACAATCAGTGTTCCAAAACATTATGCTAAATTAGGAACACAGATGACACAAATTAAACGGATTTCCACAGATTTCTCTAAAGAACTTAATCATTTGGTTAGTGGTGTTTAATTTTTCTTCTAAATTCAATTAATAGCATCTATTTGTTTAATAATTTCTTCTCCATTTTTTTTGAATTCTTGTATTTCTTGTACATAAATTTTATAGGCCATATAATAGCTGGTAATTCTATTTTTTTCTAAGGGGTTATTCATCATAAAATCAATTACTCCCTTTGTTTCTTTATGAAGTAAAAAAGAGGAAAACCAAGCTGATTTTTTGTGTTCATTCAAGTTATATACAAATTCTCTCATGATTTCTATTGCTGCAATGTTAATTTCAATCAAATGTTTATTGTAAAATAGATTGATTTTTGACGTAAGATTTTGGTTGCCAATTCGCATATCATTTGACTGATTTTTGAGTAATTCGAAACCACGTTGATTGATGGCAAAATCTTTATAACCGTCCAAAACGGATAAGTATTCAGGATGCTTTTGTAAATCTTCTTTTGTTAGATTTCCGTTTAAAACAGCCTCGAAAGCGGGTTTTCTTATCTTTTCATAATCATCGACAAAGGCATCTATTTCAACAATATCAGTAGCAATATCTTCTTTTATGATTTGATAAATACCTTGTAATGTTTCATTTTGCTTTCTATGTTCATTCCAATTATTAATTTGAAGCGCAATCAAAATTCCAATAACCACAAGCACAATTTCGCCAATGGCATATTTCAAATACTTTCCCGTTTTTCTTTCAGAAAGCATGTTTTTTCGAATTTTTCTAAAGAATTTTATCATATCTATTGCCCTTCAGACGGGTAACTATTAAGTTAAAATAATGTAGGCTAATGATTAAAGGTTGAGGCAGTTGTGTAAATTTACACTTAATTTTTTATATACAAAGCTTGTTTATAATTTTTGGAGAGAATTTAAATGAGCATTCCTCCAATTTTTTAAATTAGTGTTCCAAATAACTCACAATTCATAACTCATAATTCACAATTCATAATTAAAACAATCAGTATTCCAAAACCTAAAACAAAAATTAGGAACACAGATGACACAGATTAAACGGATTTTCACTGATTCTTTAAAAATTACAAAGATTTCTCCAATTTCTCAAATCTGCGTTCCAAGTAACTCACAATTCATAACTCATAATTCATAACTCACAATTCATAATTAAAACAATCAGTGTTCCAAAACTTTAAGCAAAATTAGGAACACAGATGACAAAGATTAAACGGATTTTCACAGATTTTTAGAATTATAAAGATTTCTCAAATTTCTTCAATCAGTGTTCCAAAAAACTCACAACTCACAATTCTCAACCCTTACCTTTTCTTTTCTATTAAGTAGCAAAACTAAGCCCAATGCAAAAAGTACACAGCTCAACAACATCAAATTGCCATTCTTTAAAACAAAAAAGGAAACGCCAACTGCAGGTGCACCAACAATTACCATTAAAGCTGGTAAAGTATAAGTTTTAATAAAATTGGACGCATACAAAGCCAATCCTAGAAAAAGTAAAGAAGGACCAATAATAATAAAAGGATATAAAATAGAAGGTGTATTACTAATATGAACAGCCAATGCTTCTTTGCTAACTTCATCAGCTCCAAAGCTCCACATGATAAAATCTATAGTGCAAAGACCAACATGGGCTATAACTCCCAAAAACAAAACAAAAGAAGCAATTGAATTTAAAGTATTCTTTGGAAAAACTTTAGTAAACGAAAGCAACAACACTGCTCCTATCAAATTAAACCAATGCGCAAAATCTATAGGTTTTTGGAAATAAGAAAAAGCCTCACCTTGAGAAAACAAAATATAGCTACTTACAAAAAAGAACAAGCCAAGCAAACAAAGACTTTTAGGTTTCATCGAATATTATTTATATAAAAGTAAACTTATTATTTAATTTTCAAATTTTAAAGATTTTACCAATTTCTTTAATCCGCGCTCTAAAAACCAACACGAAAAAAAGTTAGGAACACAGATGACACAGATCAAACGGATTTCCACAGATTTAAAAAATTATAAAGATTTCCCCAATTTTTCAATCCGTGTTCCAAATAAAAATCGTTTAAATCCTTTTAAATCTGCGTGCAAAAAGCCTTCACACAAAACAAAAGAACACAGATAACACAGATTAAACGGATTTACACAGATTGCTTTAAAAATTATAAAGATTTCTCAAATTTCTCAAATCCGTGTTTCAAAAAACTCATAACTCATAACTCACAATTCATAACTAAAAAAGTTTTTCCAATTCTTTACAAAATGATTTTAGCCCTTTTATTTTTAGTTCCAATTTAGTTTGCTCCAGTACACTATACTTCTTACTCTCATTTTCTGCTTTTCTTTTCAGAACATTGATGTAATCTTGCGAAGGTCTATCCTCTACTCTAACTTGAGTTTCTAAAATGTGAACCAATTTAATTTGTTTTTCACTTTTTTGAAATCTTATTTTGCATTGCTTTAGTTTTCGTTCTAAAACTTGCTGTTTATATTGATTCTCCAAAAGTTCATTTTTGACTGTTACTTTAAGTAACTCATCTTCCTTTAATTTTTTAGTAGAAATGGATGCAACAGGCTTTTGTTGTTCTTGAACTAAATTATAAAGCGTTATCAATTGAAGCTTGATGGTTTCAGGCAAGTCTCGTTGTCCTATTTCAAACATGCCTAAAATGCTTTTGGGTATTTTAAGTAATTGTGCCGCTTCTTCTTGTGTTAATCCAAGGGCTTCTCTGTATTGACTTGCATTTTTCATACTATACTAGCAAATTGTGATTTTATATTTAAAAACGAAGATTTAATCACAATATTGTGATTGTTTTTATATAAATTAAAATTTGGACACAACTTGTCCGTAAATATTATTTTGTAAAAATGTAGGTTAAGTCTGTTGTGTTAATTTACATTTAATTTTTTATATAAAAGCTAACTTTAAATTCAAGACTAAAACCCCAATTTTTGCAAATCTATTATGGCAGTAGTACTTTTATTTATTCCAATTTTAATGTTTTACTAGTTTCCGTATAAAATTCTCCAACGCATAATTCTGAATTGTCTAATTCTGGTGAAATCATTGAAGTTGTAATTATTATTTGATGTCTAATTTCACTTTCAGATGAAATTTTTACAATTTCATTTTGAAAACTTTGACTTCTAATTGCTTCCATTCCTTTATCTTCAATATTATCACATAAAATAAATCTTGGATATCTAAAAAATTCTTTACCTAATGAAGCAAAGAAAATAGCAAAACGGACACTATTTTTTAAATACACGTTAGAACTTTCTGAAAAATTATTTTCGTTGTCTAATGAAAAAGTATTTTTTTCAAAATCTAATTCAATATTTGTTCCCGTTTGAAATTCAGGTTGTCTTCCTAAATCACTGTGTAAAAGTCTTAAAGCGAAACTTTGAATTAAATCGAAAGCACTTTGTAATCTTTTAAATTGTTCTGCTTCTTTGTAATTAATATTTGATCGTAAAGAATCAATTTTAATTTTGAGACCAATAAGTTCTTTTCTAATAACTTCAATTTGTTCTAAAGCCTTTAATTGTTTAATTAAGTAATCATTTTTTGACCTTAATTCTCCTTTTTTTATTAAAAGTTCATCTAGTTCTTGATTTCTAGTTGTATTCACATTTGTTAAAGCTTCATTAAGTTCACGTTGAAAAGCTCTTACTTTTAGTTCAAGAGTTGGAAAACTTGTTTTAAGTTCTAATAATGTATGTTCTTTCTCTAAAAATAATTTTTTCGATTCTCTAATTTGATTATCGATTTCTTGTTGCATTCTTTTTATTTGCGATGAGCCTTTGTCTTCCGGTAATTGTTGTTTACACAATGCGCAATGGTTTTCTTGGATTACTTTATCGAGCGCTGAAAGACAATTTGGACAATGATTCATTTTAACATCAACAAAAGTTTCACGAGTTAATAAAGAGTCAGAAAGAGCGTAAGCTCTTTTTTCAAGACTTTTTATAAAATCTGCGGAATCAATTAATTCAAATTCATATTCGCTTATTTTGTTTTGCAATAAAGAAAGACTATTTCTAGCGGATAAAAGATTTGTTTTGATAGTAACTATTTTTAAATCTCTTTCTTGATTAATATCATTATTTTGAGTTTTTTCAGAATCAACCTTTACAAGATAATTTTCAATACTTGACAATTTATTGATGTTTTCCTCTATTAATGCATTGATAATGTTTGGATTCAATTCGTTATCGCTTGATTTAAAAATCTGTTCAATTCCTTCAAATTGTTTTTTCTTAACATCAAAATCTTTTTCAGATTCTCTTAATAAAATTTTATCTGAATACAACGAATCATCATAAACACCAAATAATAAATCTGCAATTGTTTTTCTTGTAATTGCTGAATCGAATGAATCCGTCATTAATAAGTCTAATGTTAGACTTTTTTGGTCGATGTATAATAATCTCAAAATTTGATGCATAGTTATATTGCTATCAACATCGCCTCTTAATTCAGGAAAACCGAGAGAAAGAAACAATGCATTTGAGAAACTTTTTTTATTATCACTTCTACGATAGGGAAATATTTGCCAACCTTCGCTATTTGATTTTTTGGCTTCTTCATAAGTTCCCCAAAAGATTGACATTGGTTGATTTCCAGACACAGAAACCGTTCTTTTTATAGTTATTGGTTCTGTATTTATAACTACTTCAGCGTAAACATCACCACATAAAATAGCTGATTTTGTCCATTTTTTAAAATCACCACCAAGTACAAAAAAAATAAAATTACCTATTGTTGATTTACCAGCACTATTATGACCTCTAATAATGTTAACACCATCGTGAAAAAGTTCGTCATATGCTTTTTTACCAGTTAAAGTAAAAATCACAAGTCGATTTAATTTAAGGAAAGGATTATATTGCGTCATACTTAAATTCAATTAGATTTGTTCTGACTTTTAATCCTAAATGACCAAAAAGATTCATTGATGCTAAAGGACCAGTTATCAAAGTTATTAGATTTGGATTTTCTTCATTTGCTTGATTAATTCTAATTGAAAGTTTTTCAGAAAGAATTAAATCTGTTCTTTTAATTATTCCGTTTTTAAATTCATTAGCATCAAATAATCCATATGAGATTAATGCTTTAATTGCTAAAATCTGTATATTTTCCATTTTAAAAAATAGACGTTTTCTATCAATTATACGCTCATAATTATTACTTTCAGCCTTTATGTATTTTTCATATTTCTTGAATCCTTGAAAACTCCTAATTTCTAAAAGTTCTGTAGGAAATGCCAAATAGAAATCTAGAATTCTTAATTTATCTACCTCAAGATTTTCTTCTGTCTTTTCAGTTATTTGTAAGATTCTAAACATTGTATGATATATGTCGTAAGCTTGATTGTATATTAACATACTAATTCCATTTTATATGACAGTTTCCAGTTAAAAAATAAATCATTCCATTTATTTCATCATCATAAATTCTTAGTAAGTTATTACCAAGTATATCTTCTAATGGTTTAATTATGTATTCGGTTACGAGTTGATTTATGAACTCTTCAGAAAGTCCTTCATAAATTCTTGGATAAATATTTGTTTGAAAACTTGAATAAACTTTTGCTAGTAAAAAAGCATAGATTAATTGAGCAGTTTCTGAATGTTCATTTTTCAAAAGTTTTTTTGCGAATTTTTCTTTTGAAGTTTCTGCAAAATGTAAATAATTAATTCTATTTCCATTCTCTAACTTTTTTTCTAAACCAATAAAACCATTGTCGTCAGCATTTGATTTAAAATGCAAAAGTTCATCTACAATTTCGCTAAAAATTGTAGATTCATTTTTTTCTTTTTCAAGTCTTTCATATAATTTTTCAAGTTGAGATTGTCCACCAAAAGTAATCCGACCTATGTTATAAGTTGATTTATTTATATCACGACCAGCTAAATCACCATTTTCAATGATATTGTCAGATTGGGTAACTTCATTTAGATTTTCATTATCCAACATAGAATTATTTATTTATATCTCTTCCAGACATATCTCCGCCAACACGATTTCCTTTTTGATTGACTTTGTTAGTGTTTTTCTTTTTTGAACTTTTTTTGATGTTAATTGTAGCTGTAATTCCTACAAATACAGCTATTAAAGCTAAAATTATTACTTTCAAATTTTCTGTTATAAATTCCATAATCCTTTATTTTACGCGTTTCAGAGTATTACTGTCAACTTGTATATATGAATGACAAATCAGATAAAGTCATCCATTTTTGGATAGATTGGTTTGATAAACGTCATACTTTTCTAAATCCAAATATATAACTTTTAACTTACAAATACATTTGCACTTAATTTATTTTCAACAAATATGCACAAGTAATTTTAATAATCCTTACGGTTTCCCGCAATGGTCTCATTTTTTTTTTTAACAAATCAAATCTAAACAAAAAAACAACCACAAAAAAACAGGAAAAACACCCTATTTTTTATGATTGTTTATTTTTTAAGATATTCGGATATTCAGATAATAGATTTTCGGAAGATAGCAGTAAACTTACAACCTACAACTTACAACTAATAAGAAATCAAAGCCAACAACTCCTCCTCAAAACGAACCTTAGGCAAATACTGATCCTCAATAGCCTTCACAAACGGAATAGGACTATCTAAACTCGCTACACGTTTCACAGGAGCATCTAACGATTCAAAACAGTTTTCCATTAATAAAGCTGAAATATCACTGGCAATTCCACCAAACATAGTGTCTTCTTGCAAAATAATACACTTACCAGTCTTTTTAACCGACTTAAATATAGTTTCGGTATCTAAAGGTTGTAAACTTCTTAAATCAATTACATCAGCCTTAATTTCAGGATGTTTGTCTAAAGTAGCTAAAGCCCAATGCACACCTGCTCCAAAAGAGATAACCGTTACATCAGTTCCTTCACGAAGCATAGCTGCTTTTCCAAAAGGAATCGTATAATAATCTTTAGGCACATCTTGCGTAATGCTTCTATACAATTGTTTGTGTTCAAAATACAATACAGGATTAGGATCATTAATCGCTGTGTTCAATAAGCCTTTAGCATCATAAGGAAATGCTGGATAAACCACCTTTAAACCTGGTGTTTTAGTAAACCAAGCTTCATTAGTCTGCGAATGAAAAGGTCCAGCCTGAGTACCACCACCACAAGGCATACGCACTACTACATCTGATTTTTCATTCCAACGGTAATGTTGTTTAGCCAATAAATTCACAATAGGATTAAAGCCTGAAGATACAAAATCAGCAAACTGCATTTCCATAATCGCTTTATAACCATTAATAGACAATCCATTAGCTGCAGAAACTACAGCACTTTCACAAATAGGAGTATTACGAACTCTTTCTTTTCCAAAAGCTTCTACAAAACCATCTGTTATTTTAAAAGCACCACCATATTCAGCAATGTCTTGTCCCATAATCACCAAGTTAGGATGACGTTCCATAGACTCTCTCATACTGGATGATATAGCATCAATAAATCGAATATTCTCTGTTGCTTCACTTGGGCTAAACTCCTCAAAATCATAAGGTTTAAATACATCATTTAACTCTTCACTTAACACGGCCGTGAAGTCGGGTTCAGCTTGTGTTTTTGCCCAATGTTCATCAATTTCAGCTTTAATTTCAGCCTTAAAAAAGGCATCATCATCTTCATTTAAAGCAGCTATTCCAAGTAAATATTCTTTAAAATTAGCAATAGGATCTTTAACAGCCCACATATCCATCAACTCTTGTGGTACGTATTTAGTACCACTAGCCTCTTCATGACCACGCATTCTAAAAGTTTTAAACTCCAACAACACAGGTCTTGGATTATCAACCATAGATGCTTTTAAGGCTGCAATCTTAGTATAAACTTCTAATATATTATTTCCATCAAT
This sequence comes from uncultured Flavobacterium sp., assembly GCF_963975515.1. Taxonomy (GTDB): domain Bacteria; phylum Bacteroidota; class Bacteroidia; order Flavobacteriales; family Flavobacteriaceae; genus Flavobacterium. The sequence goes on along the minus strand of NZ_CAXBGY010000001.1, from coordinate 62,913 downwards.
AATGTGACTTTCCATTCCGTAACCAATACCTTTATCAGCTAAGTTCTCACAACGATATTGCTCGTTTGTAGGTGTCGAAAGTCCGTATCCATTGTTTTCTATGACAAAAAGAACAGGTAATTCCCATACAGCAGCAATGTTTAAGGCTTCATGAAAGTCTCCTTCAGAAGTTGCTCCTTCTCCAGTAAATACTGCGGTTACTTTTCCGTTCTTTTTTAGTTTGTTCGCTAAAGCGATTCCGTCAGCTACACCCATTTGTGGTCCAAGGTGAGAAATCATTCCAATAATCTTGAATTCTTGTGTTCCAAAGTGAAAACTTCTGTCTCTTCCTTTCGTAAATCCAGACTTTTTACCTTGCCATTGTGAGAATAATCGGTGCAAAGGAATATCTCTTCCTGTAAAAACACCTAAATTTCGGTGCATGGGTAAAATATATTCATCTTGGTCTAAAGCTGCCGTAATTCCCACTGAAATAGCCTCTTGCCCTATTCCAGAAAACCATTTAGATACTTTCCCTTGACGCAAAAGAATCAACATCTTTTCTTCTATAAGCCTAGGTTTTAGTAGCTTTTTGTATAAATCAACTAAAGTTGCATTGGATAACTCTTTTCTATCGAAATTCATTGTAAAATGTATTTGTTTTTAAAACATCAAAAGTAATAAAAATAACAGATTTGACTCAAAATGTTATATTTTTATTTTAAATAATTATAACAATTATTAATAGTTCAAAATTATTCTTACTTTTGTTTTAGATAGATACTTAAGTCTATTGTAAGTTAGTAACAATAAAGAAATACAATGCAAAAAATTCCTAGTGTTGACTTACGTGATTTCCTGTCGGATGATCCGGCACGTAAACAAAAATTTGTAAATGAAATCGGAAAAGCCTACGAAGAAATTGGATTCGTAGCATTAAAAGGTCATTTTTTAGATGACAAATTAGTAGAGGGTTTATATGGTGAAGTGCGAAACTTCTTCACATTACCTCTAGAAACAAAAGCTAAATATGAAATCCCAGGTATTGGAGGCCAACGTGGTTATGTTTCCTTCGGGAAAGAGCACGCAAAAGGGCGTTCTGCTGGAGATTTAAAAGAGTTTTGGCACTTTGGGCAATATGTAGAAAAAGATTCTAAATATGCTCATGAATATCCAGACAACGTAGAAGTAACTGAATTACCTAATTTTAATAAAACAGGTAAAGAAGCTTATCAAATGTTAGAAAAAACGGGTATCTATGTACTAAGAGCCTTAGCCATATACATTGGTTTAGACGAGTTCTATTTTGATAAATACATCAAAGACGGAAACTCTATCTTAAGACCAATCCATTACCCACCTATAACTGATGAACCAAAAGACGGTGCCGTAAGAGCAGCCGCTCATGGGGACATCAACTTGATTACTCTATTAATGGGTGCTCAAGGAAAAGGGCTTCAAGTTCAAAACCATAACGGTGATTGGATTGACGCCATGGCAGAACCAGATGAGTTAATGATAAACGTAGGTGATATGTTATCAAGACACACCAACAACAAATTAAAATCAACCATTCATCAAGTAGTAAACCCAGCAAGAGAAAACTGGGGTAACTCAAGATACTCTATCCCATTCTTCATGCACCCAGTAAGCGACATGAAGCTAGATGTGTTAGCAGATTGCATCGATGCTAATAATCCTAAAAAGTACGAAGACATCACAGCTGGTGAATTCCTACACGAAAGATTAGTAGAATTAGGATTGATTAAGAAATAAACTTATTAAGATTACTATAGAAAATTCCAAATTCCAATTGTTTTGGGGTTTGGTTTTTTTGTTTTGATTATCATTAATAAAGATTTTGGAACACAGATTGAAGAAATTAGAGAAATTTTAAAAATCTCTTTGCAATGCTAAAAAACACTATAAATTAAATTATTTAGATTTCTTGAATTTCTTAAATCTGTGTTCCTTTTAATTTAAATCAAAAATGAAAATATTCCCTCATCAAGAATTAACAAAAAACATTATTGGAGTATATTATGATGTTTATAATGAGTTAGGCTATGGTTTTCTTGAAAAAGTATATCATAAAGCTATGCTTATAGAATTACACAAAAGAGGGTATGTTATAGAATCTGAAAAAAAGTTAAATGTTTATTATAAAAATGAAATTGTTGGAGAATATGTACCCGATATAATTATTAATGAATCTGTAATAGTTGAATTAAAATGTGTGGAATATTTAATTGAAACACACGAAAACCAGCTACTAAACTATCTAAAAGCAACAAAATGTGAAGTTGGATTAATCTTAAATTTCGGAAAAGATCCACAGTTCATAAGAAAAATATTCACAAACGATTTAAAGAAACACAAGTAAAAATTATTTAGATTTCTCTAATTTCTTCAATCTGTGTTCCAAAAATTATTAAACATTGATAAACAACATTATGACTCATAGATTTTATTAATTTCTCTGATTTCTTAAATCTGTGTTCCAAAAAAAATAAAAATGAACCTAGAAGACCAATTAAAAAAACTATTCCCAGACCACGAAGTTTCTAACGAACCAGAAACCGTTGAGGAAAAAGAACACGAATTATTCGTTCAAAAAGAACCAATGATTTGCAAATACGAAAAACGAAAAGGAAAAGCAACAACCATAATATCAGGCTATGAAGGAGAAGACGAAGACTTTAAACTACTAGCCAAAGAAATAAAAAACAAATTCGCAGTAGGTGGAAGTTTTAAAGAAGGAGAAATCATCATACAAGGTGACTATCGAGATAAAATAATGAAGTTCCTTCAAGAAAAAGGATTCAAAACAAAACGAGTCGGAGGTTAAGAAAGTGTTCAGTGTTCAGTGTTCAGTGTTCAGTGTTCAGTGTTCAGTGTTCAGTAAAATATACACAAACCCTTTTAAACTCATAAACTCTTAACCTTTTAACCACAATTAAACAGTTAAACAATTCAACAGTTAAACATATAAAAAATGATCCAATCATCAGAATTAATACTAAATCCAGACGGTAGCGTTTACCATTTGAATTTAAAACCAGAAAACATTGCACACGACATCATCTTTGTAGGAGATCAAAATCGTGTAGAGAAAATAACAAAACATTTTGATTCTATTGAGTTTTCAACACAAAAAAGAGAATTCAAAACCCAAACTGGTATCTATAAAGGCAAAAGAATGTCAGTCATGTCAACCGGAATTGGTCCAGACAACATAGATATCGTAATGAACGAACTAGATGCATTAGTAAATATCGATTTAGAAACTCGAAAGCCCAAACAAAACCTAACATCGTTAAACATTGTTCGTATTGGAACTTCAGGTTCTTTGCAAGCAGATATACCTTGTGACAGCTTTGTATTAAGCGAATACGGATTAGGGTTAGACAACATGCTTCGCTCCTATTTAATTGATGCTATTTCAGAAATTGAAATAGAAGACGCTTTCATAGCACATACTAATTGGGATGCCCGAAAAGGACGTCCTTACGTTATCAAAGGAAGTGAAAAACTAGAGAAACGATTAGAAAGTGATAAGATATTCAAAGGTTTCACAGGAACAGCTGGAGGATTTTATGGTCCACAGGGAAGAGTCTTGCGTTTAGAAATTCAAGACAATGACTTGAACAGAAAAATGGATAGCTTCAACTACAAAGGAACCAAAATGACCAACCTAGAAATGGAAACAGGTGCTATTTATGGTTTAGGAAAGCTATTAGGACACGAATGTTTATCCTTAAATGCTATTATAGCCAACAGAGCAACAGGAAACTTTAGTGAAGATCCATACAAAGCTGTGGATGAATTAATTGCTTATGCATTAGATAAATTAGCGGAGTAAAAAAAGGAACACAGATTTAAGAAATTAGAATAATTTTAAAAATTTCTCAGATTTTTTAAATCCGTGTTCCCAAAAATTATAACAATGGAAAAATCTTCTAAGAACTTACTCAAGTCTGATAAAGACCAACAAATAAAACTTCAAAGAATTGTACAACAGGCTATTGATGAAGAAAAATTGATGGTGGAAAACCTTTTGCATCAGCCTGAAGAAGTGATGAGTAAAGGACAAAAAATCTCAGACAAAGTAGCCAGTTTTGGTGGAAGTTGGAAGTTTATTATTCTGTTTGCCATTGTTTTATTTATTTGGATTTTATTCAATTCCTTAGCCTTAACAAATACTTTTAAATTTGATCCTTATCCTTATATTTTAATGAACTTGATTTTGTCTTGTATAGCAGCTTTACAAGCGCCAATCATCATGATGAGTCAAAATCGTCAAGAAGAAAAAGATAGAAAACGCAGTGAAAACGACTATTTAATTAACTTGAAAGCCGAATTGGAATTAAGAAGTTTACATCAAAAAGTAGATTTATTGTTAGAAGAACAAATTCAGATGTTAATAAAAAGTCAAGCTGAACAAATGGAAATACTTAAAAAACTGCAAAAGCATTCAATTCCTAAATAATGAAACTCAGAGTTGCAAGACATACCAACGATTTAGATAAAATTAAAACATTTTACACCACTGTTTTGGGTTTTGAAGTCTTAGGTAGTTTTGAAAATCATGATTCTTATGATGGATTATTTTTAGGCAAACCCAATTTAGATTGGCATTTAGAGTTTACAAAATCAGATGAAATAATAGAATTCAATTATAATGAAGATGATATTTTAGTGTTTTATCCAGAAACAAAAGATAAATTTGATTCACTTATTCAAAACATTCAAAAACAAAATATTACATTTATAAAAGCTAAAAACCCATATTGGAATGAAAATGGCAAAATGATTTTAGATCCTGATGGTTATCAAATAGTAATTTCAAATATAAAAATAGAAAGAACACAGATTTAAAAAATCAGAGAAATTTTTAAAATTATTCTAATTTCTTAAATCTGTGTTCCAAAATAATATAAAATGGATTTAATACTAGAAACAGAACGATTACTACTAAGAGAAATGCGTCATGAAGATGCAGAAGCTTTATTTGATATGGATTCTAATCCAAATGTTCATACTTATTTATGGCAAAAACCATATACAAATATCGATGATATTCACACGTATATTGAAATGGTTCGAAAGCAATATGATAAAAACAATATTGGTCGATTCGCTACAATAATCAAAGCAACAAACGAATTAATAGGCTGGACAGGAATAAAATACATTGACGATCATGTTGAAAACGGAAAAACAAATTTCTATGATTATGGCTATCGTTTAAACGAAAAATTCTGGAACAAAGGTTATGCAACTGAAGCTTCAAAAGCTTGGTTAGACTATGGTTTCAACCAAATGAACATTAAAGAAATGAATGCATATACTCATTTTGACAATGGAGCATCAAATCATGTTTTACAAAAAGTAGGGTTTAATTTCATGGAAGATTATCCAGATGAACATGGTGCGATTTGGAAATGGTGGCAAATGTTAAATAGTTAGCAATTTATTGCTGAATTGCCGTTCGGCTTCAGCCAACGGTTTACTAAAATTAATAAAAGTAATTATGAAAAAAACAATATTGTATTTCAGTTGTATCTTTTTCTTTATTAATTGTAGTGAAGATGAAGATATAATTATTCCCGTTGAAACTAGAAATTTCTACATGGGTGTAACTCCTTGGCCTGGTAATTTTAATTTTGCAGATTTAGATATTGCCTATGATTTTATCAACAACCATTGCGATATTGTTTCCCATCATTTTGATGAAGGTATTCCTTACGAAGAAGCCTTTAACAATCAAGCAATGCCAACCGAATTGCAACAACAAGTATTATTTAGAAATACAAAAACTAACGATGATAAAAAAGTATTATTGAGTGTTTCTGCTTTAAATTTAGATAGAAATCAACGAGCAAATTATTATAATACTTCAACAGTTTCGGCAAACATTCAACAACAATGGATGAATAAAGAGTTTAATGACCCAACAGTTATTACTGCTTACATCAACTATTTAAACTACTTAATTGCTGGTTTTCAGCCAGATTATATAAATTTTGGTGTAGAAAGTAATGTTGACACTTTTGATGCTGCTGAGTTTTTAAAGTATAAAGATTTCTTAAGTCAAGTTTATGCTTCCTTAAAAAATTCTCATCCTACAATTCCATTATTTATTAGCTTTATAGTCAATAATTCTAATCAAGGTTTCCAATATGCTACTCAATTATTACCATACACAGATTATATTGGTATTAGTGCTTATCCATTTACAGCTTTAAACGGAAGTTTAACCGGAGAAACAAATCCTAACACAATCACAGCTAATTATTTTGAAAAATATATAAATATGGCTAACAAACCTTTTTGCTTTTCAGAAACAGCCTATATTGCTGAGGATTTAGTGGTTCCATTTTATGGTTTAAATAAACAAGGAACTCAAGAATGGCAGAAAGCTTATTTACAAAAAGTCCTTGATTTATGTCAAAACCACAATGCTGAGTTTTTAATATGGTTTTGTTCTAAAGATTATGATGAAGGAAATATATATTTACAACAACAAGGATTATATTTTGATTTACTCGCTATTTGGCAAGACACTGGTTTAATTGACCAAGATGGAAATCAACGTCTTTCTTATGGATTATGGGAAAATTGGTATTTAAAAACTAAAAATTAACATCACTTTTATTTTCTCAATACCATTTAAACTTTTAACCTTTTAAACTATTAACCATTACATGAAAACAATAAAAATAGCAGGAGTTCCAGAACATTTCAATTTACCATGGCACATGTGTATTGAAAATGGAGAATTTGAAGAAGTTGGGATAAATCTTGAATGGACAGATGTTCCAGAAGGAACAGGTAAAATGTGTCAAATGCTTCGTGATGGTGAAACAGACATAGCTGTAATTTTAACAGAAGGAATTGTAAAAGACATTAATGCTGGTAATGATTGTAAAATTGTCCAAGTTTATGTGCAAAGTCCGTTAATTTGGGGAATTCATGTAGATGCAAAGTCAAACTTTAAAGAATTAATCGATTTAAAAGACAAAAAAACTGCTATATCACGTTTGGGTTCAGGTTCGCATTTAATGAGTATTGTGAATGCTAACAATCAAAGCTGGGACACTTCTACTCTACAGTTTGAAATCGTAAATACAATTGATGGCGCAGTTGAAGCTTTATCATCTGGAAAAGCAGATTATTTTATGTGGGAACGATTCATGACAAAACCATTAGTTGATAAGGGAACTTTTAGAAGAATTGCAGATTGTCCAACTCCTTGGCCTTGCTTTGTGATTGCTGTAAGAAATGAAGTTTTAAAGAAACATCCTAACACAATTGCTCAAATTCTGGAGATTATCAACATGACTACAGCAGAATTTAAAATGATTCCGAGTATTGATAGAACTTTAGCTTCAAAATACAATCAAAAAATAGAAGATATTCAAGAATGGTTGACCTTAACACAATGGTCTCAAAGGAATTTAGACGAAAAAATGTTAAACAAAATTCAAAATCAACTATTTGACCTAAATATTATTGATAAAAAAGGTACTTTTGCTGAAATTGTAAAAGCCTTATAGCTTATTGCATTTTTAAAAAGTATGTTAGAAAAAGTAAAACAATATTATGCTAAAATAGAACCTTATTTACACGTCAAAAAACCGTGGGATTCTATTATTATACTTGTTTTAAACATTCTAATTGCTATTCCATTATTTATGGTTTTGCATCAAAATCTTATTGATTTAGAATGGCATTTTCAACTAGATAGAATTTTAATTTTTATTGTTTTACTTGCTGTTATTCAATTGCTTTTAAGGCTATTAAGAAGAGTTACTTTAATTAGTATTTTTATTTATTTAGTGTTTTTAATTTATGGAACATTGTTTGGTAATTATGGTTTCAATCGTGTTTTTGAAGATTACAGAGCTATGCTATTTGCCATGCAGAATAATCCTAATCCTCAGGACATAATCATTTCAAAACTATTACCATTTCCTAATAAATCTCAAGTAATAAAAGCTGTTGAATTCACAAATCCAAAAGTGAGAAACTTTGCCTTATATGCTACAACTAAACATTTTTCTGATTTCAAAACAAACGAGAATAACAGAAAAATGGTTCAATGTTTTGCTGTTTTTAAAGAAATAAAAAACCGATGGAATTATGTTAATGACCCAAAAGGTAGAGAATACATCGCAAGAGCTAGTGAGTCTTTACAACATTTTTCTGGAGATTGTGATGACCATGCCATATTAATGGCTGCATGCATAAGAGCTATTGGAGGAACTCCTAGATTAATTCATACAGGTGGACATATTTATCCAGAAATGTTAATTGGCAATAAAGCAGATTTAGAATTGGCTATTTTATTAATCAAAGACAATCTTTTTGTAAAAGAAAGTGAAGGAAAACAAATTCATTATCATTATGATGAACGTGGACAATATTGGCTAAATCTTGACTATACTGCAAGGTATCCAGGTGGGCCATTTATGAGTGAAGAAATATTAGGGCAATTGACTTTTGACTAAAACCAATCAATTGGCTTCTTCCCTATTCTTTCTAAATAGTCATTCGTTTGACTAAAATGCTTATTTCCAAACCATTTTTTATGTGAATGAGCAAATGAAGGATGACCACTTTCTAAAACCAGATGTTTCAATTTATCAATTTTTGCTCCTTTTTTCTGTGCAAAAGCACCCCAAAGTAAAAAAACAACATGTTCTTTTTCATCAGAAATCATGCGAATAACTTCATCTGTAAAAATATTCCACTTTAGGTGTTTGTGACTATTTGCAGTATCTTTTCTAACCGTTAATGAAGCATTTAACATCAAAACTCCTTGGTTTGCCCAATGTTGTAAGTTTCCATTGGTTGGTAAAAAAATGGAATTTAAATCAGAAGCAATTTCAGTATAAATATTTCGTAAAGATGGAGGAATTTTAACTTCATTATTCACAGAAAAACACAATCCATTAGCCTCACCTTCACCGTGATATGGATCTTGTCCAATGATTACAACTTTTACATCTTCAAAAGAACAAGAATTAAAAGCATTAAAAATCAACTCTTTTGGCGGAAAACAAATATTCTCCTCATATTCATTTTCAACTTGAAGTATTAATTCTTTGAAATAGTCTTTTTGAAGCTCTTCATTTAGTTTTTCTTGCCAAGAATTGGAAATAGTGTTTAACATACCTTAAATTTTACCAAAAATATGAATTTTAGAATAAATTACATTTGAATCTTTGTAACTTTGATGCTTTGCAAATAAACACATGATTTCAATTACAGATAAAACCCTTCAAGACTTAGAATTTACAACGATTTTGGAAACCATTTCCGAAAAATGTAATACAGAAATTGGAAAACAGAAAGCCTTACAAATTGTTCCTTTTAAAGACAAAGAAACTTTAATGGATGCTTTGCACCAAACTTCTGAATATGTGGCTTCTTTTAGCAATAACAATACAATTCCAAACCATGGTTTCGAGAATTTAACAAAAGACATTAAGTTTCTGCAAATTGAAGATAGTTTTTTAGAGGTTGGAACCTTTAGAAAATTGGCTCATTTATCTGAAACCACAAATTTTCTACTGAAATTTTTTCAAAAATTTGATGAATATTATCCTAAATTAAATCAAAAAGCATCAGAAGTTGAATATACTAAATTCATTATTCAAAAAATTGATGAAGTCGTTGATAAATATGGGGAAATTAAAGATAATGCTTCTCCCGATTTAGTCAATATTCGTAGAAATATTAATCTAGTTCGTGGTAAGGTTAATCAGAGTTTTGGAATGGCTTTGAGTCAATATAATTCTTTAGGGTATTTAGATGATATTAGAGAAACAGTTGTTGAAAACCGTAGAGTTTTAGCGGTTTTAGCCATGTATCGAAAAAAAGTAAAAGGTTCCATTTTAGGAAGTTCTAAAACAGGAAGTATTGCATATATTGAACCTGAAGCTACCTTAAGATATTCTATCGAATTAAGCAATTTAGCTTATGAAGAACGGGAGGAAATTCAACGCATTTTAAAGAAATTAAGTTACGAAATTCGTCCATTTGTTAACTTGCTAATGCAATATCAAGATTTTTTAAGTGATATAGATGTTATAGCCGCTAAAGCAAAATATGCCTTTAAATTAGATGCTATTTTACCTGAAATTACTGAAGAAAAGCATTTGTTTTTCCGTGAAGCTTATCATCCTATTTTATATTTAAATAATAAGGCCAAAAACCAAGTAACATATCCACAAACTATTGAATTAGAGAATACTAACCGAATTATCGTTATTTCTGGTCCAAATGCTGGTGGAAAAACTATTTCCTTAAAAACCATTGGTCTATTACAGTTAATGTTACAAAGTGGAATGCTAATTCCGGTTCACGAAAGAAGTAAAACCTTCTTATTTGATAGGATTTTAACAGACATTGGTGACAATCAATCTATTGAAAATCATTTAAGTACATATAGTTATCGTCTAAAAAACATGAATCAGTTCTTAAAGAAATGTAACAATAAGACTTTATTTTTAATTGATGAATTTGGAACAGGTTCTGATCCTGAATTAGGTGGTGCATTAGCAGAAACATTTTTAGAAGAATTTTATCATCGTGAAGCTTTTGGAATTATTACAACGCATTATTCTAATTTAAAGATATTAGCCAACGAATTACCTTTTGCAACGAATGCCAATATGCTTTTTGATGAAAAGTCGCTGGAACCTATGTATAAATTACTTTTAGGTCAAGCCGGAAGTTCATTTACGTTTGAAGTTGCACAAAAAAATGGCATTCCATTTGGATTAATTAATCGCGCTAAAAAGAAAATTGAAAAAGGAAAGGTCCGCTTTGACAAAACCATTGCTACTTTACAAAAAGAACGTTCTAAACTGGAAAAAACTTCAATTAATTTAAAGGAAGAAGAAACCAAAGCACGTGAAGAAAGTAAAAAAATGGAAGGTATTAATTTGAAAATTCAAGATAAATTAGAACGCTATCAAGAATTGTATGATGCCAATCAACGTTTGATTTATATGGGTCAGAAAATTGATGATATTTCTGAAAAATATTTCAACAACAAAGATAAAAAGACTTTAATTGGTGAGTTTTTAAAAATGGTTGAAATAGAAAACTCTAAACGAAAAAAAACTACTGTCAAAGAGAAAAAAGCGGTTGAAGTTGTTAAGAAAGAAATTATTAAAGAAGTAGAAGTCAAAGTTGAAAAAATAAGAGAAAAGAAGAAAGAAGAAAGAGCAAAGAAAAAAGAAGTTGAGATTAAGCCACAAGTAACTTTAAAAGTTGGCGATAGAGTACGAATGAAAGATGGTAAAGCTATTGGAACGATTGATAAAATTGAAAAAACAAAAGCCATAGTTAATTATGGGATTTTTACATCAAAAGTTAGCATGAGTGAATTAGAATATGTTCAGCCTTTATAGATTTTAATGAATTGCCGTTCGGCTTTAGCCAACGTAGAATAATATAAATTAGATTCGAAAGATTCTGAAACAAATTCAGAATAAATATGGAAAAAATTAAAAACATAGAAGATTTGCCAAAAGACAAAAAAATCATTCTTTTTGATGGTGTTTGTAATTTGTGTGATAAATCGGTTCAGGTAATTATCAAAAATGATAAAAAAGACAATTTTAGATTTGTTGCTTTACAATCTGAACTTGGAGAAAAGATACTCAATCATATTAATATCGATAGAAGCAAAACCGATTCAATAATCTTATATGAACCTGGAAATGCTTATTATTATAAATCACAAGCCGCTATAAAAATTGCAGAAAACATGGACGGTTTATATAATTTATTAGGTTTATTTCAATATCTACCCGTTTCATTATCTGATACTGTTTATGATTATATTGCTAAAAATCGATACAAATGGTATGGCAAAAAAGATCAATGTATGATTCCAACTAAAGAAACACTTAACAAATTTCTATAAAAAAAGCTCCTTAAATAAATAAGGAGCTTTTTCATTAAAAACCGATTAACAATTATTAAAAAAACTAATTCTTAATAATTTTCTTTGTAGCTGTTCCTTTATCAGAAGTGATATTTAAGAAATATACACCTGAATTAAGGTCAGAAATATTAATTTGATTTTCTATTGTATTTACATTAAGAGTTTTAACAGTTCTTCCGTTAATATCAGAAATTGTTAAACCAGAAATTGTAATGTTATTTCCATTTTGAATAGAAAAGTTATCGTTTATTGGATTTGGATACACAGAAAAACCATTAGCTTCGAAAGATTCTCTTGGTAAAACTGTTCCTGTATATTTAGAAATTCCACCAACAGTTGCAGAAACATTAAAACCACCTGTAAAACCTGTAGTAGCATTTAAAAAAGCAACATCAGTATGTTGAAGAGCATCAATAGCAACCCAAGTTAATCCATCATCTAAACTATAAGCTGAACCAGAAGATCCTGTTGCTGCTCCTGTACAAACCAATCTTGTAGTTCCAGGAACATATGCTATATCACTTAAGAAAACTGGTCCTGAAAAAGCCTGTTGAGTCCAAGTCGTTCCTGCATTAACAGTTTTGTACATTACACCTGCATTTGTTAATAAAATTCCCTTATTTGCATCTGAAAAAGTATAACTAGCACCTACAGTTGCACTTCCAAAATCTGTTGAAGGTGATTGAGTTACAGTCCAAGTGACACCCATGTTAGTTGATTTAAATAATCTACCCATATTTGTACCAAACCAAATTGTTCCACCAGCTACTTCATAATTGTTTGTATAACCATATTCTCCCGTTAAAGGGGTTGGTATACTTCCTGTAGGAACTCGTGTCCAGTTAGTACCACCATCTGAAGTAATATATATTTCGAAATAACCACTAGCAGGATCACCTTGACAAACCCCATTATTAGCATCATAAAAATGAACTAAGTTTGTAAAAGAATCTGATCCAGTATTAAATAGTGCTGTTGCTTGTTTTGTCCATGAAGTTCCTCCATCTGTTGTTTTCCAAATTCCTCCAATACCACCAGTATCAGGAAAAGCAGAAACCCAAGCCGTAGTTCCAGAAACTGCAGTAATGTTTCCAATTCCTAAACCTCCACTTCCAAATCCAAGTCCCATTGTTCCAGAAGTCCAAGTATTTCCACCATCTGTACTTTTTGCGTATTCTTTAACCGTTGTTACGGCTGCCGCTGTACCATCATAAGCCTTTACCCAAACTGTATTGGCATCAACAATAGAAATCCCACTAATTCCTCTACTAGCTGTAGTAAATGTTGTAGCTTTCTCCGTCCAAAATTGTGCATTTGAAATAAATGGCACAATTAATAATAAATAAAGTAATTTTTTCATCATAATGTAGTTTAATTTTGATTAATATAATGTAAATGTATTAAAAATTAAAGTAAGAATTATCAATTGACATTTTTTTAACAGTTATGATATTTATCATATTTAAACAAATCTTAAATAATTATTTTTGTTCTAATAATCAATAAAAACTTAAAAAATGAGAAATTTAGCTTTGCCACTTGTTAATTGGGGAAATGGAGCATTTATAATGATAGTAATCTTTACCCTTGTTATTTTAGGGTTAGTAGGTGTTGTTTTCTTATTGATGAATACAGATAAAAAGAAAAAAGAAAACAATTAGTATTCGCTTTTTTTTTTTAGTTATAAATTTTATTTAACAAAAAGTTATCTGCTATTACTAAGGCTGCCATAGCTTCTACAATAGGAACTGCTCTTGGTAATACACATGGGTCATGTCTACCTTTTCCTTGAAGCTCTATTATTTCATTTGAATTAGTCAATACTTCTTGTTTTTGGATTAATGTTGCAACGGGTTTAAAGGCTATTCGAAAATAGATATCCATTCCATTACTTATTCCTCCTTGAATTCCTCCTGAAAGATTTGTTTTTGTTGTTCCATCTTCATTATACAAATCATTATGATCGCTTCCTTTCATTTTTGCTCCACAGAAACCGCTTCCAAATTCAAAGCCTTTTACAGCATTAATTGATAGCATAGCTTTTCCTAAATCAGCATGTAATTTATCAAAAACAGGTTCACCTAGACCAATTGGTACATTTTGAATAACACACATAATTGTTCCGCCAACGGTATCCCCTTGTTTTTTAATTTCCTTAATAAAGTCTTCCATTTTTAAAGCTGTAGCTTCATCCGGACAACGAACAGCATTGCTTTCTATTTTAGAAAAATCTAATTCTTGATAAGGTTTATCTATGAAAATATTTCCAACGGAAGTGACAAAAGCGGTAATCTTAATTTTAGGTATAATTTGTTTTGCAATGGCACCACCAACTACTCTACTGGCTGTTTCTCTGGCTGAACTTCTTCCACCACCTCGATAATCTCGAATGCCATATTTTTTTTCATAAACATAATCAGCGTGACTAGGACGATAAGTGTCTTTTATCTCTGAATAATCATTTGATTTTTGATTGGTATTGGGAATTATAAAACCAATTGGTGTTCCTGTAGTTTTTCCTTCGAAAATTCCTGATAAAAACTGTACTTCATCTTCTTCTTTTCTTTGTGTAACAATAGCCGATTGTCCGGGCTTTCTTCGTTGCATATCTTTTCTTATAGCATCAAAGTCAATATTTATTCCTGCAGGACATCCATCAATAATTCCTCCAAGGGCTTCACCATGAGATTCTCCAAAAGTAGTTAGCTTAAATAATTTTCCAAAAGTATTTCCAGACATAGCATTTTATTTATAAACAAAAGTAAAAAAATTATACCAGTAATTTATCATACAATCCAAGGGAACTAAATTTTAATTATATTAGCAAAAAATAAATACCATGAAATCAAAATTATTTCTTCTTTTAGCTTTGTCAATTTTTACTTTATCTTGTAGTTCAGATGATTCATCTGGTGAAGATAATGGAGAGCCAGCTACCTCTTTGCCAATTGTTTCTGGAAATTATTGGGCTTATGATGTATTTAATCATGAGACATCAAATACACCTGAATCTTTTGCAAGAGATTCTGTTTATGTAGGAAATGACACGCTTATTAATTCTGTTGCTTTTAAAAAGATGAAAACATTAACTATTGCTAATGGTTTCTTTTCTGGAACGCTGAAAGATAATGGATTACGTATTGATGGGAATAAAATGAGAATTACAGGTTCGGTAAATTTTAGTGCTGGACTACCTACTCCTCTTGGGTTTTCTGTTTCTGATTTTATAATTTTAAAAGAAAATGCTACAGCTGGACAAGAATTAAGTTCAACAAATGGTTCTTTTACACAGGATTATGATGGCATTCCATTAACGTTTACTTATATATTAAAGTCTGTTTCAGATGGATCTCAATCTTCTTTAACCTCAAATAGCGCTACTTATTCAAATATTACTAAAACTAAAGTTATATTAAATCTTAAAATAACTGCAGACGTTGGTTTTGCTGTTTTAGAAGTTATGCCTGCTCAGAATGTATTAGTTTCAACTCAATATTATAGTAAGAACATAGGGATGGTTTATAATTTAACAAATATTTCTTATACTTTGAGTAGTTCTTTGCCAATTACGTTACCAATACCCCAATCAGGAAGTCAAACTCAAGAAGAATTTTTGGATGTTTATCAGATAAATTAAGCAAATCATCGGATATGTTAATTTTGAAAAGTTGTATAGGAATTATGTAATCTTTGTCTCAAATTTTTCATTTATATTTGTACTATAAATTTTAAACATTAAAATAATATGAAAAAAGTACTTTTATCTGCTATAATGCTATTTGGAATAGCTTTTAGTTCTCAAGCGCAAGACATTGCTAAAAATGCACTAGGTCTTAGATTAGGTGATAGTGATGGATTTGGTGGTGAAATATCGTATCAAAGAGGCTTATCGGGAAACAATCGTTTAGAATTAGACTTAGGTTTTAGAAACAGAAAAGATTATGATGCTTTTAAATTAACTGGTATTTACCAATGGGTTTGGAATATTGAAGGTGGTTTTAATTGGTACGCTGGTGTTGGTGGTGGAGTTGGTAGTTGGAGCTATGACAGAAAAATTGGTAATGACAGATATAAAGATAGTGGAACAATTTTATTTGTAGCTGGAGATTTAGGAATTGAATATAACTTTAGAGAAGCTCCTATACAATTATCTTTAGACATTAGACCTGAAATTTACTTTAATTCTGATGATTATAGAGAAGATAATTTTGGACCAGACATTGCTTTGGGAATCAGATATAGATTTAATTAATATTAATTAATATCAAAAAAAATACAATACCCCCAAAAAGTTAGAAACTATTTGGGGGTATTTTTATGATTATTCTTTTTTGTACGCATCAATAGCTTCTTGATAAACCTTTTCATACATAGGAACAATATTTAAAATATCAAATCGTGAAGCAACTTCTTTTGCATTTTCTTTAAATGTTTTAAGTTTATTTTCATCTTTTAAAATGGAAACGGCATTTTTACTCATGGCATCAATATCTCCAACATCACTTAAATATCCCGAATAACCTTCAATATTTACTTCAGGTAAACCTCCAGAATTACTAGATATTACAGGAACTCCACATGCCATTGCTTCTAAAGCAGCTAAACCAAAACTTTCGGTTTCAGATGGTAATAAAAATAAATCCGAATAACATAAAATTTTGTCAATTTCAGAACTATTTCCAAAGAAGATTACTTTGTCTTGAATTCCTAAAGAATAACACAAATCTTCTGCCATTTGCTTTTCTGGTCCTTCTCCAACCATCATCATTTTTGATGGAATTTCTTTTTGAATGTTATAAAATATCTTTACAACATCATCAATGCGCTTAACTTTTCTGAAATTTGAAATATGCGTAATAATTTTTTCGTTTTCAGAAGCCATCATACCTCTATCACATTTTTTAACTTCATCAGAAGAAGATTTATTAGGCTCAATAAAGTTTGGAATAACTACAATCTCTTTTTTAATATCAAAAAGTCTATAAGTATCATCTCTTAAACTACTTGAAACACTTGTAACAATATCAGATTTATTAATACTAAAACTCACGGCTGGTTTATAAAATGGGTGATTTCCAACCAAAGTAATATCCGTTCCGTGAAGTGTTGTAATCATGGGGATTTTTATGCCTTCATCTGCCAACATTTGTTTTGCCATGTAACCAGCATATGCATGAGGAATTGCATAATGTACGTGTAATACATCAATATCATACAATTTTACCATATCAACTAATTTACTTGACAAGGCTAACTCATAAGGTTGATAATGAAATAAAGGATATTCTGGAACGTGTACTTCGTGGTAATGTAAATTACTGTTTAAAAGTGCCAAACGTACTGGTTGACTGTAAGTTATAAAATGGATTTCGTGTCCTTTTTTGGCTAATTCTAAACCTAATTCGGTAGCTACAACACCACTACCACCAAAAGTTGGATAACAAACTATTGCGATTTTCATCTAAATATATATTTTTCATAAAAATACTATTATTAAAAAGAAGAAAAAGTAAAACTTTGTTAAATTATCGCTTAAAGTTAGCTTCATAACACTTTATCCAATCTTCAACTGACATTTTTTGAACTAATTTGCCAATTAAATCAAAAGGAATTTGATCCATTTTTTTGAAACGAATGCAGCTTTTTCCCATATCTAATTTAGCTGTGCAGTATTTTGGATATTCTGATGTATACCAATTTAGCAATTCAGGATTTGCGTAAATTCCCATGTGATAGAAGTTTACACTATTTTTTTGAGAAGCAAAGCTCATAAAGGGCAAAGGTAATTTTGGAGTACAATGATAACCCGCTGGATAAATTGAATGAGGAACAACATAACCAATCATTCCATAACTCATCTCTTCATTAAATCCTTTTGGTAAATTATCATTGATTACTTTTCGTAGCTTATTGATTGCTTCTACTCTATTTTCTGGTAATTCTGCTATGTATTGTTCTGGTGTCGTGGCTTTTGATATCATTTTGAAAAAGTTAATTTATTAAATTTTAATTATCTATTAAATTCATAATCACATTTTTTGCACTTATATACTCTTTTAAAATATAAAGGGTAAATGAAAAGTAATAATGAAAAAAAAATAGACATAAAACCTTTAAAACTTTTCACTGATTTAAAATCTGAATATAAGTCTTTTGAGTTACAATTAGGGCAATAAATTTCATCATCATTATCGTTAGTAAATTTTTTACTTTCGATCTCATATATAATTTGAATAACTTTTTCTTTATCAAAAGCATTAATTTTCAATTTAATACCTCCAACAGTAACATTATATAGAGGATTAATTGAAACCATATTTTCATCAAAAAGATAACAAGGAATACTTTCACTTTCTAATTTTAGTTTTAAAAGGTGTGCATCAATTGCATTGTCAAATGTCTTTATTGTTATTAATTCCATAACAAATTATCAGAAAATCTAAAATCTATTAATCCCTAATACTCTCGTAAATAATTTTCTGAATATTTTCGCGAATATTTGCTCTAGACAAACGATTTGCAGCATTTGAATCTGGATACGTTCTGTTTGATAAAAATACGTAAACAATTTCTTTTTCTGGATCAGCCCACGCCATTGTGCCTGTAAAACCAGTGTGCCCAAAACTTGTCATGGAAACACAACCACAAGTTGGACCAGCATTACCTAATTGCGGTTTATCAAATCCAACGCCTCTTCGGTTATCTTCATCACAATAATAACAAGTATTAAAAGCGTTCATTGTTTTTTCAGAGAAGAATCTATTGTTACCATAAACGCCATTTTGCAAATACATTTGCATCATTTTAGCCACATCTAAAGCATTTGAAAATAATCCAGCGTGACCTGAAACTCCTCCTTGCATAGCTGCTGCCATATCATGAACATTTCCTTGAACAGTTTGATATCTATAATATTTATCTTCCTCAGTTGGAATAATTTGTCCTAATGAGAATTTTTCTAAAGGTTTGTATGTCGTATGATTCATTCCCATTAAACTATAGAAATTTTCATTAGCAAGAACATCTAATTTTTTTTGCGTTTTTAGTTCTAAATATTCTTTTAATAAAATGAATGAAAAATCACTGTATTTGTATTGTTTAGATGATAACAACTTACTCTTTGCAATAGTACTTATAATAGTATCATTAAAATCTTTTCTTATATAAAGGTTTTCGGCAACTTTAAAAGGAAATTCTTTTGAAGGTGTTTTTCTGTAGTATTTTGTATCAGGATGTTTAGTAGCGTCTAAAGTTTTTACATAAAAAGGTTCCCAAGGCTGAAAACGTGCTTGATGTGTTAACATATCTAACAAAGTAGCATCTTCTTTATTTGATCCTTTAAAAGCAGGTAACATATCACCTAATCTTGCACTTAAAGTAACTTCTCCTTTATCGTATAATTGCATTAAATTAGGTAAAGTTGAAAGCACTTTAGTTAACGAAGCCACATCATACAAATCATCATCTTTAACAGGATTATTATCTTTATAAGTATGATTTCCAAAGGATTTTTGATAAATAACTTTACCTCTTCTGGCTACTACTATTTGGGCACCTGGCGTCATATTATCTTTTATTGCTCCATTAATTATGGAGTCAATTTGAGCTAATTTTGAACCATCCATACCTACATTTTCTGGACTATCAAATCCTAAACGTTTAATTTCTTTTGTATCAAATCCAGTGTTTACTGGAAAATTATCATTGATTGAGACCGATAATTTTCCCTTTGAACCTGTTGAACCAAAAATAATCTCTGAAGCAATTTTCTGCGTAAAATTATTGTTTTGATAAGCCATAATAACTCCATCAAGTGTTGTATAATCAATGGCTGAAGATAAAGAATAAGGTCTTGTAAAAAACGTTAAAATAGTTTTCTTTTGCTTTGAAATAGAGTTAATCCAACGAATTTCTTCACTAGTAGGATTATTTTTTTTCCAAATATTATCTACTTTATGAAAACCAATAATTACTTTGGTATAATCTTGTAGTTTAGAAAGTACAACTTCTATTGAACTTCCTGTAATATCCTCAACTTTAGTGTATTCGTTTAAAGATTTAATAAATACTTCATTAGAATCATCACCAATTTTTACATAAGCGATTTTTTCTGTTTTTAATGATGCGATTGGAATAATTTCGCCTACGTTTTGTAGTGTTGTAATTGCGTTTTCGAATAATTTTTCGTTTAAAGCATCAAATTCAGGTTTGTTTAAATCTTCGTATAAATTTTCTAACGTTATAGGTTTGTAATTCTTTAAACCCGCTTTGAATTTGTACTTCAAAATCTTTTTTACAGAATAAGCCAAACGCTTTTCGGTAAGTGTCTTCTTTTTATAAGCTTCTTTAAATTTTTGCAAGGCCTTTGGAACATCTTCAGAAAATAACAAGACATCATTTCCTGCTAAAAAAGCAGCTAAATCAATATCTCCTGGTTGTTTAAAGTTACTTGCTCCTTTCATATTTAAAGCATCTGTAAAAATTAAACCTTCGAATTTTAAATCATTTTTTAAAATATCAGTTACAACTTTACTTGAAAGTGATGAAGGCAAATTAGGTTGAGATTCTAAACTAGGAACATTCAAATGCGCAACCATTACACTGGCTAAGCCTTTTTCGATTAGTTTTTTATATGGATATACTTCAATACTATCAATACGTTCTTTTGAAAAAGCAACAGTTGGTAATGTATGATGAGAATCCGAAGATGTATCTCCATGACCAGGAAAATGTTTTGCTGTTGCAAAAACACCGTTATTTTGAAGTCCAGTCATATAAGCCAATGCTTTTTCAGTAACTATTTCGCGAGTTTCACCAAAAGAGCGATTTCCAATAATAGGGTTGTTTGGATTTGTATTAATATCAACAACTGGTGAAAAAGTAAAGTTAATGCCTAAACGTTTAGATTGTTCAGCCATTTGTTCTCCCATTTTTTCAATAAGAGAATTATCCTTAATTGCTCCAAGTGTCATGTTCCAAGGATATTTATACGTAGAATCAATACGCATACTTAAACCCCATTCAGCATCAATTCCAACCAGCATAGGTAGTTTTGATTTACTTTGGTATCTATTTGTTAATTCAGCTTGACGAACTGGACCACCTTGAAAAAATATTAAACCTCCAACTTTATAATCAGTCACCAATTTATCTATACTTCTGTAATGGGCTTCATCTTTATTTGAATAAGCTGCAACCATAAATAGTTGACCAACTTTTTCATCAAAAGACATTTTTTTATAGACACTATCTACCCATCGCTGTTCTTCATAAATGTCTTTAACCTCAATTTTTTCTTTTTCAGAAAAATGAATGGGTCTATTATAATTAAAAAGCGAAACAAGAATAAATAAAAGGACTAAATTATATTTTAACATAGTTGTAAATTAAAAATCATCATTAAAAAAAGGATAATGATGATTGAATAAGTATCTGTTTTTTAGAAAAACCTACTGTGCCAACTCTCATTAGCTGGTACTTCCCAAAAATCTTGCCATTCTTCTATGGTATTTACTAAATTATTGAATACTATAGTATTTTCTGAAACGGATTTGCTTTTAGCCAATTGTTTAAACTCAATAAGTGTTTTAAAAGCAATGAATTCACCTGTCTTGTAGGTTACGTTCATTTTATCTAATAAATCAATTTCGTATTTAGCTTCTAAATTTTGAATAAATTGAACAGAACTATCTATAGAACAACCCGATGCAGCATGAACATCTTGATTAATAGCTAAAATAATGAAACGATTATATTTTAATATAAAAGAAGCTTCAAGTGATGTTCCGTGTGCAGCCCAATTTTCTACAAATTCTTTGGTGGCTTCAGTTATTTCTGTTACTTCGTTATCAGACAATTTTCTATTGGCTTGATAAATCCATATTTTTGAGTGCCCTGGTAAATCTTCGAAAGGAATATACATTTTTTTGTGGTTATGGGTTATGGGTTTTAGGTTATGGGCAAAAGTAGAACCTTTGACCAATTATCTTTAACCAATTACCTTAATTTATAAATCCTGAGCATTTGCTATTAATTCAGCTATATCCATTACTTTTACAGTAGCTTCTTTTTCTTTGTTTTTAACGCCATCTGTCATCATAGTGTTACAAAATGGACAACCTGTAGCAATAATATCTGGTACTGTTTCCATTGCATCTTCTGTACGCTCTATGTTTATTTCTTTGTTTCCTGGTTCTGCATCTTTAAACATTTGTGCTCCACCTGCTCCACAACATAATCCATTAGCACGAGAACGTTTCATTTCTGTTAGTTCTACGTCTAATTTTTGAATTAAATCTCTTGGTGCTTCATAAACATTGTTGGCTCTACCTAAATAACATGGATCGTGAAAAGTTATACGTTTTCCTTTAAATTGTCCACCTTCAATAGTTAATCTTCCATCATCTAATAATGATTTTAGAAATTCTGTGTGATGCATAACATCATATCTTCCCCCTAATTCAGGATATTCATTTTTAATGGTATTGAAACAATGCGGACATGCCGTTACTATTTTTCCAACTTCATAACCATTTAAAACTTCAATGTTCATCATGGCTTGCATTTGAAACAAAAATTCGTTTCCAGCACGTTTTGCTGGATCACCAGTACAACTTTCCTCAGTTCCTAAAACAGCAAAATTAACTTTTGCACGATTTAAAATTCGAACAAATGCTTTTGTTATTTTTTTGGCTCTATCATCGAAACTTCCTGAACAACCTACCCAAAATAGAACTTCTGGTTGTTTACCTTGAGCTAGCATTTCTGCCATTGTTGGCACTACTATATTTTCTGACATATTATTTATATGTTTATTCGTTTAACTTTGACTTTAATACTTTCTACTAAAATCTATTCGTGATGTTCATCATCAAAAACTTGAATTGTAACTTCTTTATCTACTAAATCAGTAAATTTACCTCTATATCTTGTGGCTTTAACTAAATGATTATCAATCCAATGGTAATTTCCTCCACGAGGTTTTCCCATTAACATTCCATGATAGTTGAAACCATGTCTTTTTAACCATTCTTCTGTGACTTCTCTGTGTGCTTCTGTACGTGATGTAAAAAAGAAAATAACATGACCTTCACCATACCAACCGTTTAACGTTTTTAATGCATCTGGATAAACAGCAGCTGTTGCCATTCTTTCTGGTTCTTCATTAGGAATATCATCACAGATAGTTCCGTCAATATCAATTAAGTAATTTTTAATTCCGTCTGGTAAAACTGGGCTTAATTTTTCACCATTAATGGTTAATTCTTTTAAATTCTTGTCGATTTTTTCTGATTTCATTTTTGTTAATTAATTATTTCAAATTTATATTAACATTTCCAAGTCTCACGTTTATGAAAATATTGTTGGTTTTCTAGTTTTCGTCTTTCCAGTTTAATCTGTCTTGTTGGTTATATTGCCATGGTGCACCATTATTTTCAATATTTGACATCATAGCATTTATTGGCATTGGAGCAGCACTTTGTTCCATTACTAAATATCTTCTCATATCAACAATAATTGATAACGGACTAATATTTACTGGACATTCCTCTACACAAGCATTACAAGATGTACAAGCCCAAAGCTCTTCAGCAGTAATATAATCGTTTAATAACGATTTGTTATCTGGTATAAAAACCCCTTTGTTTTTATCAATATTTTTTCCAACTTCTTCTAATCTATCTCTTGTATCCATCATAATTTTACGAGGAGACAATTTTTTTCCTGTTATATTAGCTGGACATGATGAAGTACAACGCCCACATTCTGTACAAGTATATGCGTTTAGCAATTGTACCCAATTTAAATCTTGTACGTCACTTACTCCAAATTTTGCAGGAACTGCGTCTGGATTTGCTGGTGCAGCATATGGATCAGCAGTTGGATCCATCATTAATTTTACTTCGTTGGTTACACTTTCTAAATTATCTAATTCACCTTTTGGATTTAAATCAGCAAAATAAGTATTAGGAAAAGCAAGTAAAATATGTAAATGTTTAGAGAAGTATAAATAATTCAAGAAAACCAAAATTCCTGAAATATGCATCCACCAAGCAGTTCTTTCTATAATATGCAATGTAGATTCAGAAAAATCAGAAAATAATGGAGCTATAAATTGAGAAATTACATTTCCTGAATGATTTACTTGAAAATGTGTATCGGTTGCATTCATTACAAGAAATAAAGTCATTAAAACTATTTCAAAATAAAGAATAATATTTCCATCATTTGTGGCATAACCTTTCATTTCAGGATTCATAAATCGCTTTAGCTTAATTACGTTTCTTCTTATCCAAAAAACAATTACGGCTACTAATACTAATAAAGCTAAAATTTCAAATGAACCAATTAAGAAATCATAAAAACCACCTAAAAATGAGAATATACGATGTGTTCCAAATAAACCATCAATAATTATTTCTAATACTTCAAGGTTAATGATAACAAAACCAACATATACAATAATGTGAAGAAAACCTGCAATTGGTCGTTTAATCATTTTTGATTGACCAAGAGCAATCATAGCCATGTTTTTCCAACGAGCAGACGGATTGTCTTTACGGTTTACATCGTTTCCTAGTTTTATGTTGCGAACTAGTTTTTTTACATTCATTGCAAAATAACCTATTCCAATACATAAAATAATTGCAAATAAAATATTGTCTATATAATTCATTTTAAATGATGTTTATTCTTTAGTTAATTCTTCTTCTATAGGTGCTACGTAAGGTTTGTTTTTCTTTCCAAAAACAGAAACATTAATATATCTGGTTGGATGTAGTCGTAAATCTTCTAGCAATAATTCTAATTCTTTTGAAGCATTTGTAAAATTGGTGTACATTTTATCATCCTTCATTAGTTTACCCATTGTTCCTTTTCCCGATTCTACATCTGACATAATTTTATCAACTGAAGAAAGTGTTTTTTCTAGGTTTTTTACTGTTTGACCTAAATTAGCTTTTGCTAAAGAATCTGACATGGCTGCAAAGTTAGCCGAAGTTTTATCGAAATTTGTGAGCGTAGAACTTAGTTTGCTTTTATTTTCTGCTAACATTTGATTAGCCGATTTTGACATTTGACTAAATTCTGTTAATGTTTTATTTAATTCAGCTATACTACTTTTAAGATTCGCTTGAGTTGTTACGTCTAATACTTGATTTAGATTAACTAGCATTTTATTAGCATTATCTAAAAGAACATCAACTTTATCTTTTAACGGAATTAATTGTGAAGATAATTCTTCAGTCAATCCCAATTTAGAAGCAGATTGTAAAAAATCACCATCTTTAACGATATCGGTTCCTTCACCAGGCAAAATTGCAATGTGTTTACCACCAATTGGACTTGGAGCGTATATTTGAGCAATACTTGATTTTGCAATATCATAGTCACCATCAATTTGGATTTCCACAATAGATTTCCAGTTTTTGTCTAAATTAATTGCTATAACTTTCCCAACTGTTTTTCCGTTAATAGAAACCATAGAAGAAGTTTCTAAACCTTCTACATTATCGTATTTGATATATAATGTTTTATAATTGACAAATAAATCTTTGCCTTTTAAAAAGCTATAACCCCATATAAATAATAATATAGAAGAAATAACTAATATGGCTGTTTTAATTTCTCTTGATAGTTTCAATGTTTCTTTTTTAGCAAATTTATTATTTATAAACTATAAAGCCAAGTTTATTTTAACGCTTCTGAAATATTTATTTTTTCACCGTTTTTAAAGGCAACAATAAAAGCCGAATTAAATCCTTTTTCTTTAGCTACTTCTAAGTTCTTTTTGGCTTCAGTATATGATTTTGCTTCTTCATAAAAATATTTAAAAATAACGGAACCTTTTTCTTTAGTAACGTTATTTAAGCCCTTAAAATTTGAAGGAGAAGTTTCTAAATCTCTACTACTAGCCGAAATTTGAACTTTAAAAACTAAGTTGTCTTTAGTTGAATTTGTACTTACAACTTTTGTTTCTTCAGTTTTTACAATAATTTGTTGTGGTTTGTCTTCCGCTTTTTCTTCCACTTTGTTTTTATCAATGACAGTTGCTGATGAGATAAAGTATTCTTTTTTATATTCTAAAATTGAATTTGCTATGGCTTCGGCTAATTTATCCTGTCCCTTATCCGAATTTAAAAAAGCACCTTCTTCTTTATTTGAAACGAAACCCATTTCAATTAAAACTCTTGGCATTGTTATTTTTCTTAGTACAAGAAACCCAGCTTCTTTTACTCCTCTATTTCTAAATGATGTTTTTTTAGTAAAAGCTTGTTGCACTTTTGCGGCTAATTCGACACTTAATTCGCGATACTCTTCTTGTAAGATAGAAATTCCGATCACAGATTCAGGAGAATTTGGATCAAAACCTTCATATTTTATTTCATAATCATCCTCAAGGGTTACAACAGAGTTTTCTTTCTTTGCAACTTCTAAGTTAGAAGCATTTCTTGTAATACCCATTACGTACGTTTCGTTTCCAGCAGCTGACGTATTAGCATTTGCGTTACAATGCATTGAAACAAATATATTGGCTTTTGACTTGTTGGCAATTGTAGCTCTATCATCTAATTCGACAAAGACATCTTTATTCCTTGTATAAACAACCGTAATGTTTGGATCTTTCTCTAAAATTTCACCAACTTTTAAAACTGTTTTAAGGGCAATGTTTTTTTCTACATTACCATGATAGGTTGCACCATAATCTTTTCCTCCATGTCCTGCATCAAGAACAACTTTAAATTTTGTATTTTGGGCATAAATTATGCTAACAAAAAACAGCAAAACAACTGAAAAAAAAGACTTTGAATATAAAATTTTCATAATTTGAAAATATTGAATGTTATAATTTTACTAACACTATAATTTTTAAAAAAAATATATGTAAGTTTGACCCTTCAAAAACTAAGCCATAATTATACAAAAATAGCACAAAAGCATTGTATTTAAAGACTATCCATATCGTTTTTTTTTCCATTTTCCTAACAATTGGAACGACTGCGTCTTTTTCGCAAGAGATTACTGCAAAAGAGACCTTACAAGTTAATGCCAATGAGTTATTAACAATTAAAGATACTACAAAAGTAGATTCGACTAAGAAAAAGAAAGCAATCCTTGAAGGTATTGTAAACCGTAAAGCTAAAGGCTACGAAAAGATTGATCAACGCAAAAAAGAGATGACTTTGTACGACGAAGCTGAACTTTATTATAAAGATATCGAATTAAAAGCAGGAATTATTGTACTAAATTACGAAACTAATGAAGTAAATGCAGGTCGATTAAAAGATAGCGTTGGAAATTATACTCAATATCCTTCCTTTAAACAAGGAGCAAATTTAATTGAACCTGATTCGATACGATTTAATACAAAAACTAAAAAAGCTATCATTTGGAATTCTAAATCAAAACAAGGAGAACTGAATTTTAAAGCTGCCGTTTCAAAACGAGAAAATGATTCTGTTATTTTCATGAAGGATGTACGTTTTACCACTGCAAAAGATGTAGACAACCCAGAATACTATTTTTTAGCTCGAAAGATTAAGTTTGTTCCTGGAAAAAAAGTAGTTACAGGTTTAACAAATTTAGTAATTGCTGATGTTCCTACACCAATTGGAGTACCTTTTGCTTATTTTCCAATGTCAGAAGAAAGCATTTCAGGTTTTATCTTACCAGCTCCTGGACAAAGTAATTCACAAGGTTATTTTCTTCAAAATGGTGGTTATTATTTTGCTTTGAGTAAATTCTATGATTTAGCGGTATTAGGAGATTATTATACTAATGGAAGTTATGGTTTAAGAGCAGAAAGCAGTTATGCTTTACGTTATAAATTTAGTGGAAGAATTAATCTTCGTTATGAAAATCAGATTCAAAGTGAAAGAGGTTTTCCGGATTATGTAAAATCTAAGCAATACAATATTCAATGGAGTCATAGTCAAGATCAAAAAGCAGCTGCAAATTCAAGATTTTCTGCATCGGTCAACGTTTCTAGTAGCCAATATTTTAGAAATTCATTAAACTTATCAAATGTAGGATCTGCCATTAATAATAATTTATCTTCATCTGTCTCATATTCTAAAACAATACCTACTTTACCTCAAGTAAACCTTTCGGTTACTGCTACGCATTCTCAAAATACAAATACAGAACAAATTAATATGACATTACCAACTTTTCAAGGTAGTGTAGATAGAATCTATCCATTTGCTCCCAAAAACGGGACTAAAAAAGGAATTTTTCAAAATATTAATTTTCAATATAATCTAAATGGTAAAAACGAAATCGTAACGTCTGACTCCTTGTTTTTTAAACCTCAAATGTTTAGAGACGGAAAAGCAGGATTTCAACATTCTATTCCGTTGAGTACTAACTTTAAAGTATTTAAATATTTTAGTGTAAGTGCAAGTACAAATTTTAGTGAAACATGGGCATTTAATACGGTTAGAAAATCATATAGTTCTATAGAAAATGAAGTAGTAACTACTCGTGTGGATGAGTTTGGTGCTTTTAGAACTTATAATTTTAATTCGAATTTAGGAACAACTGTTTATGGAACTTTTGATT
The DNA here is from genome assembly GCF_963975515.1 of uncultured Flavobacterium sp. Taxonomy (GTDB): domain Bacteria; phylum Bacteroidota; class Bacteroidia; order Flavobacteriales; family Flavobacteriaceae; genus Flavobacterium. The sequence continues at coordinate 34,409 of NZ_CAXBGY010000001.1, read as the reverse complement.
TTGGAGAAGATAAAAAAATTCAAGCCATTAGACACGTAATGCGTCCTTCTATTTCTTATAATTACAGTCCAAGTTTTGAACAATATTATGATACCTATGCTATTGATGCTACTGGAACAACAATGGCAGAATACACTCGTTTTGAGAGCGGAGTTTATGGTGCTCCTGGTTTAAACAAATCTAGTAGTATTGGTTTTGGAGTAGGAAATTCATTTGAAGCAAAAGTTAAAAAAATAGATAAAAAAACGGGAAAAGAAGAAATTAAAAAAGTAATGTTACTTAGCAATTTAAACCTTTCATCTGCTTATAATATAACTGCTGATTCTTTAGCCTTGCAGCCATTATCTATTAGTGGTGGAACAACATTGTTGAAAGATAAAATGAATATTAATTTCGGAACTAATCTAGATCCTTATGCCATTGATAACAGTGGAACTAGAATAAATACTTTTAATATTGATAATGGTGGAAGTCTTTTTAGAATGACAAGTGCCAATATGCAAATTAATTATTCATTAACAAGCAGTGGTTCTGACGGAAACAACAAAACTAAATCTCAAAATGAATTAAATGGTGGAAGATCTGATGATTTATTTGGAAAAGCAACTGATTTAAATGATAACAGACAAAGTCTTTTTGATAATAATAAAGATGATAAAGAGGAAAAAAAATCTACTGATTTATATAAAAATAAGATTCCATGGGATTTGCAATTTGCTTATTCAGTAACTTATAATAACAGCAATAGACAAAGTGAAATTAGCAACAACTCGTTAATGGTTTCTGGAAATGTAGAACTTGCTCCTCGATGGAAAGTTGGAGTTTCTACAGGATACGATTTTGCACAAGATGGAGTTACTTTTACACAGTTAAGATTTGAAAGAGATTTAGAAAGTTGGCGAATGAGTTTTAACTGGGTTCCTTATGGTACAAATGCTTATTGGGGATTCTTTATTGGTATTAGTTCTTCTATTCTTAGTGATATCAAGTGGGATAAAAATAAAGTGCCAGATAGAGTTTTAAGATAATAAAAAATAAAAAAGTATCGAGAGATACTGAAACAAGTTCAATATACATGAAAAAAATAATATTTACTGACAAAGCTCCTGCTCCTATTGGCCCATACAATCAAGCGGTTTTAGTTGGGAACACGTTATACACATCTGGGCAAATTGCTATAAATCCATCAACAGGTGAATTGGTTTTAGATTCTATAGAAGAAGAAACAAAACAAGTAATGGAAAACATGAAAGCAGTTTTAGAGGCTGCCGAAATGACTTTTGAAAACGTAATAAAAACTACTATTTTTATTATGAATATGGGTGATTTCGCTAAAATAAATGCTGTTTACGGTACTTATTTTGACGAAAAAACGGCTCCAGCAAGAGAAACTGTTCAAGTAGCATGCTTGCCTAAAAATGTAAACATTGAGATTTCAATGTTGGCAATTAAATAAAAAAAACGTTACAGTTGAAAGTTCAATTTGTAACGTTTTTTTTATATCTATTTTAAAAGAAAATTAATCTAACTTCTTTGCGTTTTTTACTTTCTGATCTAAAATAGCAATGTCAATTACTTCGCTCATTTTATCTACATAATGAAATGTTAGTCCCTTTAAGTAATCTTGATTGATTTCTTCAATATCGGGTTTGTTTTCATTACACAAAATGATTTCTTTAATATTTGCTCTTTTTGCGGCTAAAATCTTTTCTTTAATTCCTCCAACAGGCAAAACTTTTCCACGTAAAGTAATTTCTCCCGTCATGGCTAAATTTTTCTTTACTCTTTTTTGTGTGTAAGAAGATACCATAGACGTTAACATTGCAATTCCAGCACTTGGTCCATCTTTTGGAGTTGCACCTTCTGGAACATGCATATGAATGTTATATTTTTCTAACACTTCATCTTTTATTCCTAATAATTCAGCATTTGCTTTTATATATTCTAAAGCTATCGTTACCGACTCTTTCATAACAGTTCCAAGGTTTCCTGTCATTGTCATTGCACCTTTACCTTTTGAAATAAGTGATTCTATAAATAAAATATCTCCTCCAACGGATGTCCAAGCTAAACCTGTTACAACACCAGCTGTATCGTTATTTTCGTATTTATCTCTTTCTAATCTTGGTGATTTTAAAACTCTTAAAATATCTTCAGCCGTAACTTTTACATTATATTCTTCATCCATTGCTATCGATTTGGCAGCATTTCTTACCATTTCTGCAATTTTCTTTTCTAAACCACGAACACCAGACTCTCTTGTGTAACCCACAACAATTTTTTCGAGTTCTCTTTTACCAATAGTTAAATGCTTATTGGTTAAACCGTGTTCTTTTAATTGTTTTGGCAATAAGTGTTTGTGAGCTATTTCGATTTTTTCTTCAATAGTGTAACCCGACATTTTTATGATTTCCATCCTATCTTTCAAAGCAGGTTGAATAGTTGATAAACTATTTGAGGTTGCAATAAACATCACTTTAGATAAATCATAACCCATTTCTAAGAAATTATCATGAAATTCACTATTTTGCTCTGGATCTAATACTTCTAACAATGCTGATGAAGGATCACCACTATGACTAGAGCTTAACTTATCAATCTCATCTAATACAAATACTGGGTTTGAAGTTTTTGCTTTCTTTATAGATTGAATAATTCTACCAGGCATTGCTCCTATATAAGTTTTTCTATGTCCACGAATTTCTGCTTCATCACGCAAACCACCTAATGAAATACGAACATATTCACGTCCAAGTGCTTCTGCTACAGATTTTCCGATAGAAGTTTTTCCAACTCCTGGAGGACCATATAGGCATAGAATTGGCGATTTCATATCATTTCTTAGCTTTAAAACCGCTAAATGTTCGATGATACGTTTCTTTACATCTTCAAGTCCAAAATGATCTCTATCAATGATTTTTTGAGCACGTTTTAGGTCAAAATTATCTTTAGTAACTTCATCCCAAGGCAATTCTAGATATAATTCTAGGTAATTTCGCTGGATTCCAAAATCTGGAGCGTTTGGATTAGTACGTTGTAATTTTGAAAGTTCTTTTTCAAAATGTTTCTCAACTTCTTTATTCCATTTTTTTGTTTTTGCTTTTGTACGCATTTCTTCGATTTCTTGCTCATACGAAACACCACCTAATTCTTCTTGAATGGTTTTCATTTGTTGTTGCAAGAAATATTCGCGTTGTTGCTGGTCTAAATCGGTTCTTACTTTTGATTGAATATCATTTTTAAGTTCTAATTTTTGCAACTCTAAATTCATGTAACGAAGCGTTTCTAAGGCTCTTTCCTTTAAATCTCCAATTTGCAATAAATCTTGTTTTTCCTTTACATTTAAATTCATGTTGGAAGAAACAAAATTGATTAAAAACGGATTACTATCGATGTTTTTTATAGCAAAAGTAGCTTCTGAAGGAATATTTGGACTTTCATTTATGATTTCAATTGCTAGTTCTTTGATTGAATCAACAATAGTTTTGAATTCGTCATCATTTGCATCAGGACGTTTTTCTACAACTTCTTTAATTGTAGCTCTTAAATAAGGTTCTTCTTGCGTGAATTTATCTATTTCAAAACGTTTTTTACCTTGAAGAATTACAGTTGTATTTCCATCAGGCATTTTTAAAACACGCATAATTTGAGCTACTGTTCCTACTCTATGAACATCTTTTGAAGTAGGTTCCTCAACGTCTTCATCGATTTGTGATACTACTCCAATTATTTTTCCTTTGGCATTAGCATCATTTAAAAGCTTGATAGATTTATCTCTTCCTGCTGTAATCGGAATTACGACACCTGGAAATAAAACAGTATTTCGTAAAGGAAGTATGGCTAAATCCTCTGGTAAAGATTCATTATTCATTTCCTCCTCGTCTTCTGGAGTCATTAATGGAATTAATTCGGCATCAGATTGAATTTCTTGTAGTGACAAGTTGTCAATTGAAAATATTTTTTGGTTCGACATAGTTATATTAGGTCATTTTGTCATTAAACATCATATTCTTGAAGCTTCTTTTAAAAGTAAATTTACTATAAAATACTGAAAATCAGATTACACATAGGTTGTATTATAATGCTTCACTTTATAAAGTCAAGTTTTATGCCATAAAAAATCCGTCTAAACAAAACTTAGACGGATTTAATTTTATGAATTTATTTTTTTAGTATACTACATCAAAAGCACCTTCAGAAATAACATAAGGTGTTGATCCATTTACTACATTAAAACTAAAAGTTCCAATTACTCTATCCAAGGTAATACTTGTAATAGTAACTGTTCCAGAATTTGACATTAAAGAGGTTGTACTGTTTAGTTTATAAGTTGCCTGAACCATATCGGTTGCGATATTGCCCGTAATTGTATATGTACCAGGTGTTATATTTTCATCTACTCCAATGGTTATGCTTTGGTCATTTGTGTTAGCAGCTCCAATACCAATAACTCCATTAACTGTTACAGCTAAAATATCAGTTTCAACAAACTCTGTTCCGTTAATTTTTGCAAAAAAAGTATCGTTGTTTGTATCCACATAATCTTCATATGTAATGTTTGTAAAAACACCTTCGGTAATGTTTTTTGGAGCAATATTAGGAGTATCATCTGACCAATATCCTTTAAAAGAAAATGTCCCAGAAATAGTTTTATTTACAGTATTTATAGAAGTAATAGTTATAGAACCTGTATTTTCTGTTGGATTATCAAAATTTAATGAAGACCAACCAAAATCAGTTCCAGCAGGAGAGTATGTTAATATATTTTCATTTGCAGGATAAGTGCCTGTTGCTACTCCATCAATTAGGAAGGAAAAGCTTTCACCATTGTCTCCACCTATAGTCGCATTTATAGCTATTAGATTACCTCCAATAAGAGCAGCTGTAGACTGAGCTGTCCATAATTGACCATCAATTTTTGCTGTAAATGATCCAACAGGATTGTTTGGGTTATTAGGGTTGTTTGGGTTTAAAGCTGTTAAATCGATAGCTGGATCTAAAGGTTCCGTTTCACAAGAAACAAAAGAAACAATTGAAAATAGAACAATTAAACTTTTAAATAATATTGATTTTTTCATTTTTATTAAATTATTTTTTTCAAATATATACTTTTTATTTTTTTACCACAATTTTTTGGACCTTAGTTAATAGAAAAACTCCAATAATGAAAAATACGGCTAAAAATACTATCGCATTTCGCATAGAACCTGAAATTTGATCTATAGTTGCGAATATTCCCATTCCAATAACAATTCCTATTTTTTCTGCTACATCATAAAAACTAAAAAATGAGGTAGTATCCTTTGTGTCTGGCAATAATTTAGAATAAGTGGAACGTGATAAAGATTGAATTCCTCCCATAACTAAACCTACAAACCCAGCCGTAATATAGAACTGCACTGGACTAACCACAAAATAAGCGTAAATACAGATTACTATCCAAATAGAATTTATAATTATTAAAGCCTTTATATTACCTATTTTTTCTGATACTCTTGAAGTGATAATTGCGCCAAAAACGGCTACAATTTGTATCACAAGAATACTTATTATCAATCCTGTTGTTCTTTGGCTATCTGTTTCCCATGCAATTTCTTGTTCCCCAAAATATGTTGCAACCAACATAACGGTCTGAACAGCCATACTATAAACGAAAAAACTGCGTAAATATTTCTTTAAAATTATATTTTCTTCTAGTTGGTGCCAAACTTTTTTTAATTCTTTATAGCCATTGAAAATAACATTTTTTGTAACCTTATTATTTACTGCGTTTTTAGGTAAATAATAGAATGTATATTGACTAAAAACTATCCACCAAATTCCGACAGAAATAAACGAATATTGCATGGCTTTCATAGCTGCATCTTCTCCCATAATACCAAAAAAATCAGGTTTCATGACCATTGCTAAATTGAATAGTAGTAAAATTACACTACCTATATAGCCTAATGAATATCCTTTTGCACTTAATTTATCTTGTTGTTCTGGAAAAGCAATATCTGGTAAATAGGAGTTATAAAAAACCAAACTTCCCCAAAAACCTATCAGTCCAAAAAAGAAACATAAAATTCCAAAATATAAATTATCTAAGGTAAAAAAGGATAAGCCAATACAAGACAATGCTCCTAAATAACAAAAGAATTGCATAAATCGCTTTTTATTTCCTGCAAAATCTGCAATTCCAGAAAGTAAAGGTGACATTATAGCTACAATTAAAAAGGCAAAGGCTGTTACAAAACTAATTAAAGCCGTGTTTTTTACTTCAAAGCCTAGAAACTGGACAGAAGTTATTCCTTTTATTTTAAATAAAGCGCCATAATATATAGGAAAAATAGCTGATGAAATTACTAAATTATAAACTGAATTCGCCCAATCATAAAAAGCCCATGCGGTCCCTAATTTTTTATTTCCTTTCTCTAAATTTGCCATATATATAAATTAAAAAGTCCCATAGAAATGGGACTTCGAATATACATTATTATTTTAAACTATTTAAAAGTAACACCAAATTTAGCAGCTTCTTTTTTTGCTTGAGGAACTAGTGCCGTTAATTCTCTAATTCTTGTTTCATTACTTGGATGCGTACTTAATATTTCTGGTGGAGCACCTCCATTAGAGTTTGCAGACATTCTTTCCCAAACATAAACAGCGTTCATCGGTTCATAACCTGCAATAGCCATTAATGTTAAACCAATCATATCCGCTTCACTTTCGTGAGAGCGACTAAAAGGTAACATTCCTCCTACTTGAGAACCAACTCCGTAAGCTTGCATCACTAATGCTTGAGTTTCAGCACTTTTATTTCCAACTGCGATTGCTGCTCCAACTTGACCTACTTGTTGTAATAAACCAGCACTCATTCTTTGTTGACCGTGATTTGCTAATGCGTGAGCAACTTCATGCCCCATTACAGCTGCAATTCCAGCATCATCTTTACATATTGGTAAAATTCCTGTGTAAAAAACTATTTTTCCACCTGGCATACACCATGCATTTACAGTTGGATCGTCTACTAAATTATACTCCCATTGGTAATCTTTTAAATAACCTGCATTTCCATTAGCTGTCAAATAACGCTCAGCAGCCGTCTTAATTTTCATACCAATTGACTCAATACGATTTGCATCTTTAGTTCCTTTAAGAATTTTGTTTTCAGTTAAAAAAGCATCATATTCTTGAAAAGCCATTGGGAAAATTTGACTATTTGGCACAAAAGCCATTGTGCTTTTACCTGTAAAAGGATTTTTAGCACACGATATTACCACAAGTAATAATAATCCTAAAACAATTTTAATTCTATTATTCATAATCTTTCAAAATTTTATTTTATAAAAATACAAAAAAATTCTAACAAAAATAATGCCTAATTTAAATTATATAAACTTTAGAGGAAGTTTTATAAAACAACGTTAATTATTAATTTTATCCAATTAAATAATGATAAATTTGCACTCAAAACCTACAATACATGTCAAAAAAATCTTCTAAAAATAAACAAGGAATTGAAATTCCTTCCTTCATAATTAAAACCGGTAAAGTTCTTCAAAGTATATCAACATCATTAACGATTCGATTTGCAGCTAAATTATTCACAACTCCAATAAAATATAAGGTTCCGAAAAGAGAAAGACCAATGCTTGATGAAAGTAGTCAGGAAAATGTATTTATTGAAAGTCTTAATAAAACAGTTGTTGTTTATCGTTATGGTAAAGGAGATAAAAAGATATTATTAGTTCACGGTTGGTCTGGAAGAGGGACTCAATTATATAAAATTGCTGATGCAATGGTTGCAAAAGGCTATGAAGTAATTAGTTTTGATGCTCCTGGCCATGGTAAATCTAAGGGCAATAAATCCATGATGCTAGAGTTTATTGAATGCATTTTGACACTAGAAAAAAAATACGGATCATTTGATTACGCAATTGGACACTCACTTGGTGGAATGGCAATAATAAATGCGTTGAGAAAAGGATTTCAAACCAAAAAAATTGTGACAATAGGAAGTGGTGATAAAATTTCGGATATCATAATAGATTTTATTAAACAGTTGCAATTAAAACCAACTTTTGCTTCAAAATTAACAGCCTATTTTGAGAAAAAATTGAATGATAAAATGTCAGATTATGATACAAGTTATGTAATTCAAAATTTTGATATTCCTCATTTAATAATACACGATAAAGATGATGTAGAGGTTGGTGTTTATTGTGCAGAAAACATTCATAAATATTCTAAAAATAGTACATTGTATTTAACCGAAGAGTTAGGGCACAGAAAAATTTTAGGTAGTGATGAAGTTATAAATCAAATCAATCAATTTATTGATTAGTTTGTTCGGCTTTCATTTCAGCTGTTTTTTCTTTCCAAGTACTAATAAGTTTATCTAAATCAATAGGCTCTTTTGCTGCTTGTCTTGATAAAATATTATTTTCAAAAGCAGTTAATAAAATACTTTCTATATTAAAATCTTCCAAAACAGTATAAGGTTTATATTCTGTTTTTAGGTTTATATCAAATAATCTAGCAGTACTGTTAGACCAAAATGCTTTCCAACCACTTTTTAAATCTTTAATTAAATCAAAGGTTGTACTTCCTGTTTGCCTATTGATTAGTTTTACTAAAATTTGACCATCTTTTCTAGATAACTTTTTAAGCTTAGCTTCAAATTCTTCTGTCAAATACTTTTCAACGATTTTAAAATATTTCTTTTTTTCTTTATCTGTTTTTAACTTTTCCATCATTGCATTCATAGCCACTAATTTTTCAGAAGCCATCTTAGCATAAGGATATGTTTTATAAACCCTACGTTTTAAAATAGCCATTCGCTTCTGCTCTTCTGTCATAGTATAAGCTCCATTTTCGGTTAAAATAACTTCCTCTAATTCTATGGTGTAATGAATAGTATCGGTAGTAGTTACAATCGAATCTTTATCTTGAGCAAAAGATAAAAAAGAAATAAAAAAGAAAAATAAGTAGGCTAATTTTTTCATGCAAATAACTATTTGTTTTTTAATGAATCAAATAATAGACCAAAAATATAGAATTAATGTGTAAGTCTAATTACTAATTCTTAATTTAGCAAAAATTTAAACTTTATGAGTACAAAATCAATTTTAAACAAAAGTTCACTTACATTTTTAGAAAAATATTTAAATAACGCATCTCCAACAGGTTATGAATCTGAAGGGCAAAAAATTTGGATGGATTATTTAAAACCTTATGTAGACACTTTTACAACAGATACATACGGAACAGCAGTTGGAATCATTAATCCAGATGCAAAATATAAAGTGGTTATTGAAGGACATTCTGATGAAATCTCTTGGTATGTAAATTACATTACTGATGAAGGTTTTATTTATGTAATTAGAAATGGTGGAAGTGATCACATGATTGCTCCTTCTAAAAGAGTTCATATTCACACTAAAAAAGGAATTGTAAAAGGTGTTTTTGGATGGCCAGCCATTCATACAAGAAATAAATCTAAAGAAGAACCAGCACGAATTGACAATATTTTTATTGATTGTGGTTGTGAAACTAAAGAAGAAGTTGAGAAAATGGGAATTCATGTAGGATGTGTTGTGACTTATCCAGATGTATTTGAAATTCTTAACGAAAATAAATTCATTTGCCGTGCTATTGATAACAGAATGGGTGGATTTATGATTGCTGAAGTAGCTCGTTTATTGAAAGAAAACAAGAAAACATTACCTTTTGGATTGTATATCGTGAATTCAGTGCAAGAAGAAATTGGCCTTCGTGGTGCAGAAATGATAACGCAAACAATTAAGCCAAATGTAGCTATTGTTACAGATGTTTGTCACGATACTAATACACCAATGATTGATAAAAAAATTGAAGGTGATTTAAAAATGGGTAAAGGTCCAGTTATTGCTTATGCTCCAGCAACTCAAAACGTTTTACGTGAAATGATTGTTGATACAGCGACAGAAAATAAAATTCCTTTCCAAAGAAATGCTTCTTCTAGAGCAACAGGAACAGATACGGACGCTTTTGCTTATAGTAATGGTGGTGTCGCTTCTGCATTAATATCATTACCTTTACGTTACATGCACACGACTGTAGAAATGGTTCACAGAGATGATGTTGAAAACGTAATCAAATTAATTTATGAATCATTATTGAAAATAGAAAACAACGAAACGTTTTCTTATTTTAAATAATTAAGATTTTCGGATTTTCAGATAAGGGATTTTCGGAAAAAAAGAATAAAGAATTAAAGGGATTTTTGAAACTAGTTTTTCGACAATCCCTTTTAACCTTTTAAACTTTTAACCACTTAACCTTTTTTAAACTTTATGAAAAATATCTATATAATGTTGGTTGTGTTTTTTGGAACCATGATTTGGTCCATTATTAATCCGAATGAAGGTTTTACTTGCTTTTTGGAAATAATTCCAGCTATTATTGGTGTTTTGATTTTAGCTTTTACTTTTAAAAAGTTTCGATTTACTGATTTCACATACTTTTTTATCTTAATTCATTGTATAATTCTCTTTATTGGAGGACATTATACGTATGCTGAAGTTCCTTTATTTGATTGGATTAGAGAAGTTTTTGATCAAAGTCGAAATAACTATGATAAAGTGGGACATTTTGCTCAAGGATTTGTGCCTGCATTAATTATCCGTGAATTATTTATCAGAAAAAATGTAATTGCCAACAAAAGCTTTTTCAATTTTATAATTGTATCCATTTGTTTAGCAATTAGTGCAGCTTATGAATGGATTGAATGGGCAGTTTCTCTAATGACTGGTGAAGGTGGTGATGCTTTTTTAGGAACACAAGGGTATATTTGGGACACACAATCAGATATGCTTTATGCAACTATTGGTGCTGTTTGTGCTTTGGTGTTTATGAGTAAGTTTCAGGACAAGTATTTAGAAAAAATAAACCATTAAAAAATTAAGTTTCATTAAGCTAAACTTAACTTTCTAAATCTCTTAATGGTTCAATTAATCTGTAAATCTGTGGCTAAAACCTATTTCTTCAAATAAGCCAAAACATTCTTTTCAATTCTATCATTGATGTTTGAAATATCAGCTTTTACGAATTTTTCACCCAAAATATTTTCATATAATTCAATGTATCTTTCAGAAACGGTTGTAATGTATTCGTCAGACATATCTGGAATTTGTTGTCCATCTTTTCCTTGAAAACCATTGGCAATTAACCATTGACGTACAAATTCCTTAGATAATTGTTTTTGAGCTTCTCCTCTATTTTGTCTATCTTGATAACCTTCAGCATAAAAATAACGAGAAGAATCTGGTGTGTGAATTTCGTCAATCAAAACGATTTGACCATCTTTTGTTTTTCCAAATTCGTATTTGGTGTCTACCAAAATTAATCCACGAGAAGCAGCAATTTCAGTTCCTCTTTGGTATAAAGCTCTTGTGTATTTTTCTAAAACTAAATAATCGGCTTCACTAACAATTCCTTTCGCTATAATGTCTTCACGAGAAATATCTTCATCATGTTCTCCATTATCTGCTTTTGTAGAAGGTGTAATTATTGGAGTTGGAAATTTGTCGTTTTCTTTCAATCCTTCTGGTAAAGCAACACCACAAAGCATTCTTTTACCTAAAGCATATTCTCTTGCTGAATGACCTGCTAAGTAACCACGAATAACCATTTCAACTTTAAAAGGTTCGCATAAATGTCCAACAGCAACGCTAGGATCTGGAGTTGCAATTAACCAATTGGGTACAATATCTGAAGTCAACTCCATGAATCGTGTAGCAATTTGATTTAAGATTTGACCTTTATAAGGAATTCCTTTTGGCATTACGACATCAAAAGCAGATAGTCTATCGGTTGCAACCATAACTAATAAATCGTCATTGATGTTATAAACTTCTCTAACTTTTCCGTGATAAACCGATTTTTGATTAGGAAAATTGAAATTGGTAGTAGTAATTGTATTCATTTAAAGTAGTGTGTTGTTTGTTATGCAAATGTAATTTGTTTACCAATGCCAAACAATATCAAAACAAAAAAAGGAGAAATTACTTTCTCCTTTTCCAACTTAATTAAACAAAAACGCTTATTTAAAACGAATATTGTACGTTACACCTAAACCAACTGTTTGCAAGTCAACATCGTTTTCTGCAAATGTATTTTGGTAAAAAGCGTATATGTTCCAATCTCTGTTATGGTATCCTAATTGTGGATTCACGTATAAACCACCATCGTTATCATCAACATTAGTTAAAAATCCATACCCTAAATCAGATCCAATAAAAATTCCACTTGGTGTAAAATAATAACGTAAGAACCCTGCAACTGGAACAACTCCAAAGTCTTCAAAGTTATCTTTTGCGAAAAAATGACTATAACCAGAAGCCACACCAATAGCAAAATTTGGGTTGAATAAATACTGTCCTCTCAAATCAAGACCTAAATTAAATGACGATACATCATTTGCATCTCCAACTGGTATTCCTGCTGTTACTCCAGCTTTAAGCCATGAATTACTTGGTGTAATGTCTATTTCAGTCTGTTGAGCAAAAAGTGGACTTAATCCTAATAATCCGATAATTAAAAATAAATTTTTCATAATGTTTTTCTTTTTTGTTATGGTACAAATTTCGGTAAGTCTAGTCAAAATGATTTACAAGATTATTAGGAATGTTTATAGAATTAAAAGCCCAATGCATCTATATTGTTGATTGTCAGCAAAAAATTAGTTTATTCAAAATAAAAAAAGCCATAAAAAAAACCATTTATTCTCACAAATGGTTTAATCAATTTTCTTTCTTCAATTTTCTGATTTCTAAAATCTAATCTCGATTCTCTATACTCTTATACGCTTCAATAACTTTTCCGACTAATCTATGTCTAACAATATCTTTATCATCTAAATAGATAATTCCAATACCTTCAACATCTTTTAAGACAAGTATTGCTTCTTTTAAACCAGAGATTGTTCTTCTCGGTAAATCGACTTGTCCAGGATCACCTGTTATCATGAATTTTGCATTTTTACCCATACGAGTTAAAAACATTTTCATTTGATTATGCGTTGTATTTTGAGCTTCATCTAATATTACAAAAGCATGATCTAAAGTTCTTCCACGCATAAAGGCCAAAGGTGCAATTTGAATAATTCCTTTCAGCAAATAATCTTCTAACGATTGAGGTGGCAACATATCGCGTAAAGCATCATATAAAGGTTGCATATATGGATCTAACTTTTCTTTCATATCACCGGGTAAAAAACCAAGGTTCTCTCCTGCTTCAACGGCTGGTCTAGTTAAAATAATTCGTTTGACTTGTTTTTCTTTTAAAGCTTTCACAGCCATAGCTACACCGGTGTAGGTTTTACCCGTTCCGGCTGGACCAATGGCAAAAACCATGTCGTTTTTATACACTAAGTCAACTAATTTTTGTTGGTTTGGAGTCATGGCTTTAATCAACTTTCCACCAATTCCGTGAACAAGAATTTTATCTTTGTTATCCATGACTTGTGTTTCTTGCGCATCACTTTCTAGGACACGTAAAATAACATTATCATCTATGCGATTATATCTTGTAAAATGCTGCATCAATCTCCTAAAACGTACCTCAAATTCATTTAAAATTTCTTCTTCACCATAGGCTTTTAAAACTGTACCTCTAGCAACAATTTTAAGTTTTGGGTAATACTTTTTGATAGCTTCAAGATTGGCATCTTGCGTTCCCCAAAATTCTTTTGGAGCAATGTCGATTAATTCAATGATTCTTTCGTTCAAGGGCTTTCTTTTTTTAATTATTTTTTTGGGACGCTAAAAAATACATTAGCTTTGCATTCAAATTTAAGAAAAATAATGCCACTATTATTTTAAGTTATAAACAAATTTATGTCAATAATTACCCTTACATCTGATTTTGGATCCAAAGACCATTATGTTGGTGCTTTGAAAGGGAAAATATTATCTCAATTTTTAGAAGCTAAAATTGTTGACCTAACGCATCAAATAGATTTATTTAATGTATTTGAAACCAGTTACATACTTGAGGCGTCTTATAAAAATTTTCCAAAAAACACGGTACATATTATTTGTGTTAATGCAGAACGAATAGAAGGTATAGAACATATAGTAATGCTATGGGAAGATCAATTTTTTATTGCTGCAGATAATGGAATCTTAAATTCTTTAATACAGAAGAAAAAAGCACAAAAAATAGCCATTATCAACATTCACGATAGATTAGAAGACATTTCAAATATGAGTGTTTTTGCAACTGTAGCTTGTCACTTAGCAAAAGGAGGCAACATGAGTGTTATTGGTAAAGAGATTGATGTTTTAAACGAGTTTTACACTCAAAACCTTATTGTCTCTGATACGCTTGAAGAAATAAAAGGCAATGTAATTTATATTGATCATTTCGGAAATTGTGTAACCAATATTACTAAAAAAGTATTTGAAGAAACAGCAAAAAACAGAAACTTTGAAATTAAATTTAAAAATAAAACTGTTGAAGTAATTCATAAAAAATATTCAGATTTTAAAATTACAGCAACAAAAAAATTAAAAGATTTTGAAGGAGAATATTTAGCTCTTTTTAATGAAGCTGGTTATTTAGAAATCGCAATTTATAATGGAAATCCAGATACTGTTGGTTCAGCAACTTCTTTATTAGGGTTAAAATTTAGAGATAATGTTTCCATTAAATTCAAATAACCTATTACCCATTACCCAAAACCCATTACCTTAAAATTATGTTTGTACGAATAGTAAAAATGCGTTTTCAAGAAGATAAAATCGAAACTTTCTTAAAGAATTTTGAAGAAAATAAAAACCACATACGAAATTTCGAAGGAAACCGTTTATTAGAATTATATCAAGATAAAAATGATCCACGTATTTTCTTTACGTATAGCTATTGGGAAAACGAATCAGATTTAGAAAATTATAGAAAATCGGAACTTTTTGGCATTGTTTGGAAGTTCACAAAAGACTTGTTTAGTGATAAACCAGAAGCTTGGAGTGTTGATAAATTAGTCACTTTAGGTTAAAAGTTGTTTTTACTTTCTAAACTAATATAGTACATTTGCAATTCGATTACTCGATTTTTAGATTATTAGATTTTTCGAAACATCAAATAATCAAACAATCGAAAATTCAACAAAAAAGATACTGAAACAAGTTCAGCATAAATATGAAAGCATTACTTTTAAGAGAAATAAAATCCTTTTTTGGTTCACCGATTGGTTATTTGGTGATTGCCATTTTCTTAGTACTCAACGGATTATTTTTATGGGTTTTTGAAGGAGATTTTAATATTCCTAATTCGGGATTTGCCGATATGAGTCCGTTTTTTAAACTTTCTCCTTGGATACTTATTTTCCTTATTCCAGCTGTGACTATGCGTAGTTTTTCAGATGAAAAAAAACAAGGAACAATTGAATTGTTATTTACAAAACCACTTTCTATTTGGGAAATTGTAAACGGAAAATTCTTTGGTGCTTTATTGTTAATTATTATTGCAATAATACCAACTTTAATATATGTAGTAATGATTTCTTACTTCGGAAATCCAGAAGGAAATATCGATTTGGGAAGCACAATCGGCTCTTATTTTGGACTTTTATTCTTAATCTGCGGATATACTGCCATTGGAGTCTTTACTTCTACTCTTTCTGAAAATCAAATTGTAGCCTTTATTATTTCGGTTTTCTTATGTTTCTTTTTCTATTTTGGATTTGATGGAATTGCAAGTTTCATGGGAGAATTTAGTGGTCTTTTTGCTTCATTTGGAATGGATTATCATTTTAAAAGCATGAGTCGTGGAGTAATTGATACCCGTGATGTTTTATATTTCATCAGTGTAACTATTGTATTTTTAGCAGCAACTGTTTATCAACTTAAATCTTTAAAATGGTAATGGTAGCAAATCAAAAAAATAGCCTGAAGCAATTAGGAATCATCGCAACCGTTTTATTGGTAATAAACATTTTTGGAAATTACTTTTTCAAGCGGTTTGATTTAACCAAAGACAAGCGATATACTTTATCAGAAACAACTTTAGGTATTATAGAATCTGTTGATTCACCTTTATATATTGATGTTTTTTTGGAAGGAAAATTTCCACCTGAATTCAAACGATTACAAAACGAAACCAGACAACTTTTAGAAGAATTTACGGCTTATAATTCGAACATTATTTTTCAATTCGTTAATCCAATCGAAAAAGAAGAAGAACGCGTTGAAGTAATGAAAAACTTCTATGAAAGAGGTTTAATGCCTTTAAGCATAACGGTTGATGATAAAGGTAAACAAACGCAAGAAGTTGTTTTTCCGTGGGCTGTTACAACTTATGGTGATAAAAGTGCCAAAGTAGCTTTACTTAAAAATTTGATGGGTGCATCCACCGAAGATAAAGTAATTAGCTCTGTACAACATATGGAGTTTGCTTTTGCTGATGCCTTAAATAAAATCACAAAAACCAAACAAAAGAAAATTGCTGTTTTAAAAGGAAATGGTGAGTTGCAAGATAAATACATGGCTGATTTCTTAAAAACAGTACGTGAAAGCTATTTTATTGGAACTTTTACTTTAGATTCAGTTGCAAAACAACCCATTCAAACTATTGAAGCTTTGCAGAAATATGATATGGCAATCATAGCGAAACCAACAGAAGCTTTTACGGATGAAGAAAAACAAGTCATTGATCAATTTATTGTTAATGGTGGAAAAACCCTTTGGTTAGTGGATGCCGTTAAGGCTGATATGGATAGTTTATTTACACAACCCCAAATTTTAGCTTATCCTTTAGACTTAAATTTAACGGATCAACTTTTTCAATACGGAATTCGTGTTAATCATCAATTAGTAAAAGACGAACAAGCAACAACGATAAAATTAGCAACAGGTCAAGAAGGAAGTCAGACACAATATCAAGAATTTCCTTGGCGTTTTTCTCCATTTATTTATCCAGCTTCAAACAATCCTATTGTAAAAAACATAGAAGGGATTAAGTTTGAATTTGCTAATCCAATCGAAATCCTTAAAAATGACATTAAGAAAACGGTTCTTTTAACAAGTTCTGAATATTCGAAACCAGTTGGAACACCTACTCCAATAAATTTAGATTTGGTAACTGAGGAAACACAACCAACAGATTATCCAAATGGTGGTCTTTTACCAATGGCTGTTTTATTGGAAGGAAAATTCAAATCGGTTTACAAAAACAGAGTGCTTCCTATCAAAGATTCTAAATTTAAAGACATCAATAAAGAATCAAAAATGATTTTTGTTTCAGATGGTGATGTCATTAAAAATCAACTAGATAAAGATGGATATCCAATGGAATTAGGTTTTGATAAATTCACAAACAATTTATACGGAAACAAAGAGTTCTTAATGAATTGCGTCAACTATTTATTAGACGATAATGGTTTGATAAACATCCGAAGTAAAGATGTAGATTTACCTTTATTAGACAAAGAAAAAGTATATGAAAATTACACGTTTGCTCAATTAATTACAATTGGATTACCTTTAGTATTGTTAGGATTATTTGGATTTATATTCACATTTTTACGAAAAAGAAAATATGTACGATAATTCAAATTGGCTTTAGCCAATACTAAAAATAAAAATCCTTTATAAATTGCCGTTTGACTTTAGTCAACGGTTTAAAATAAAGTTTTATTTATCTGAACATCCGAAATCCGAAAATCTCAAAATCAACAACAAATAAAAATTGTAATTTCAAAATTTAAAATTATATTTGTAATCCTTAAAATTAATAAGGATTTTTAAAACCCAGAAGATGAAGTTTATCGTATCGAGCTCTTATTTATTAAAGCAACTACAAGTACTAGGTAGTGTTATTAACAACAGTAACACCTTACCTATTTTAGATAATTTTTTATTCGAATTAGACAATAATTCCCTTAAAGTTTCTGCATCAGATTTAGAAACTACAATGACAGCTTCTTTAGAAATTGATTCTACAAGTACTGGAAGTGTAGCTTTACCTGCAAAACTTTTATTAGAAACTTTAAAAACGTTTCCAGAACAACCCTTAACATTTACAGTTGAAGATAACAATACCGTTGAAATAAGTTCAAATTCAGGAAAATATGCATTGGCATTTGCACCTGGAGAGGAATTTCCTAAATCAGTAGCATTAGAAGATCCTTCTTCAACCTTAGTTCCTGCAGATGTTTTATCAACAGCCATTAACAAAACTATTTTTGCTGCTGGAAATGATGATTTAAGACCCGTAATGAGTGGAGTCTTTTTTCAATTCTCACCACAAAGTTTAATATTTGTAGCTACTGATGCTCACAAATTAGTAAAATATGCTCGTACAGATGTAGTAGCTTCTGAAGTAGCCGATTTTATTATGCCAAAGAAACCTTTAAACATTTTAAAAGGAATTTTAGGAGCAACAGATGCTGAAGTTAAAATTGAATACAACGATTCAAACGCAACATTTACGTTAGAAAACTATATTTTAACTTGTCGTTTAATTGACGGGAAATATCCAAATTACGATGCTGTAATTCCAAAAGAAAATCCAAACAAATTAATCATTAACAGAGTTCAGTTTTTGAATTCAGTTAGACGTGTGGCAATTTTCGCAAACAAAACAACGCATCAAATTCGCTTAAAAATCGCAGGAACTGAACTAAACATTTCTGCAGAAGATATAGATTACTCTAACAAAGCTGACGAACGTCTTACTTGTGATTATCAAGGTGATGATATTCAAATCGGATTCAACTCTCGTTTCTTAACTGAAATGTTGACTAACTTAACATCAGACGAAATTCAATTAGAAATGTCTATGCCAAATAGAGCAGGAATCTTAACGCCAATTGACGGATTAGATGAAGGAGAAACGGTTACGATGCTGGTTATGCCAGTAATGTTGAACAGCTAGAATTCCCTTAACACTATTATATAAAAAAACCGTCTTGTTTAAATGAACTTGACGGTTTTTGCTTTTACAATTATTCCTGAATTACTAAAACCGGAATATTGCTTTTATACGATATTTTTTCAGTTAAATGTGTTACAAATAATTCCTCAAAGAAAGAGCGTTTATAATTAGCCATAGCTAAAACATCTATCTCATGAATATCAATAAAATCAATGATAGTCTCTTTAACATATTCGCTAGTATGAACAAAAAAGCTAACTTGCTCATTGGCAAATAATTTCTTCCAAGCCTCAATTTTTTCATCCTTAACGTCTGAAGCTAACGATTGAACATATAAACATTTAACTTCTGCTTGTGTTAGTTTTGCAATTTGTAGTACACTTTGCAACGCTTTAATATCTTTATCTCTAAAACGTGTGGTAAAACATATATAACGTATAGTTCTATATTGTGCTTTTAAAGGAACACTCAAAAGAGGCACACTAACAGACGAAATAGCATCACCGGTTTTTGTTCCAATAAAAAATTCTTTCCATCCACTTGCTCCAGCAGTTCCCATTACTACAAAATCTATTTTTTCTTCCACAACACATTCTTTTATATTGCTTATCAAATCACCATCCATAAGTTTATGGTATAGATTAATGTGTCCTAAATTGCGTTTTTCAGCAAGGTCTCTTAATTTCGGAATTTCATCTTTAAATTTTTCAAACGTTGCTAATTCAAAAGAATCAAACAATTGTTTATAATTTTCAGGAAAGTACTGGTAATCAATTATGGGCATTTGAAAAGTATGCAACACTATAATTTCTGCATCAATAATTTTAGCCAATTCTAATGCGTAAACAAATGCATTTGTTGCCACTTCAGAAAAATCAGTAGGAATTAGTATTCGTTTCATAATAGTAAAGTATAAAGTTATTGGTTTATCCAACATAAAATTACAAAAGTTTTTTTTGATATTTCATGACAACCATCATGTTTTCAGTAAATTAACGATTATTTTAAAAAGAGTACAAAAAAACTATACCCACAAAATTGAAATTATGCCAGAATCCCAAACAAGCAACTCTACAAAATTTTAAATCTATAAAAATCAGCTATTTATGAAATAAATCCGTATCATCCGCGTTCCAACTTCCCACAAATCAAGAAATTATAAAGATTTCTAAAATTTCTAAAATCTGTGTTCCAAAAAAAACTTTGTGAAACATTGTACAGCCAATAAACCCCAACCAAAAAATCTTAGTATCTTTGCAACCGAAACAATTTAACGATTAATCAGTTAAACAATTCAACACTTATAAAAATGATCAACCAAGAAACCATAGTCGCGTTAGCAACACCATCTGGAGCTGGAGCTATTGCCATAATTCGTCTTTCTGGAAATGAAGCTATAACCATTGCGTCAAGTGTTTTTGAATCGGTTTCAGGTAAAGATATTGCAAAACAAAAAACACATACCATTCATTTGGGACACATAGTAGATAACGGAAAAATCTATGACCAAATCCTACTTTCCATTTTTAAAAATCCTCATTCTTATACAGGAGAAGATGTAGTTGAAATTTCGTGTCATGGTTCTACTTTCATCCAACAACAAATCATACAGTTATTGCTTCGTAAAGGAGCTAAAATGGCTCAAGCAGGTGAATTTACCTTAAGAGCTTTTTTAAACGGTAAACTCGATTTATCACAAGCAGAAGCAGTCGCTGATTTAATATCATCTGACAATGAAGCATCGCACCAAATTGCCATGCAACAAATGCGTGGTGGATTTAGTAATGAAATAGCTAAATTAAGAGAAGAACTTTTAAACTTTGCCTCCTTAATCGAATTAGAATTAGACTTTGCCGAAGAAGATGTAGAGTTTGCAGACAGAACCCAATTCGCCGAATTACTAAACCGTATTGAATTTGTATTAAAACGTCTAATCGATTCTTTTGCTGTTGGAAACGTAATTAAAAACGGAATACCAGTAGCCATTGTGGGTGAACCTAATGTGGGAAAGTCAACCTTATTAAATGCCTTACTAAACGAAGAACGTGCCATTGTTTCCGACATTGCTGGAACAACACGTGATACTATTGAAGATGAACTAGTCATAGAAGGAATAGGTTTTAGATTCATCGATACGGCTGGAATCAGAGAAACAAAAGATGTAATAGAAAGCATCGGAATTCAGAAGACGTTTGAGAAGATTGAACAAGCACAAGTCGTAATCCTTTTGCTAGACGCAAAAGAATTACAAGTTTCAGGTTTAAAGTTTCAGGTTGAAATTGAGAAAATCAAGAACAAATTTCCTCAAAAACCACTTGTAGTCATCATCAATAAAGTTGATTTACTTTCTAAAGAAGATATTGAATCCATACGAAAACAACTTGAAACTTTAAACCTGAAGCTTGAAACAATTTCTGCTAAACAAAAAACGGGTATCGAAGAACTTAAAACTACCCTACTCTCTTTTGTAAACACAGGTGCTTTAAGAAATAATGAAACGATTGTAACCAACACCCGTCATTACGATTCTTTATTGAAAGCGTTAGAAGAAATTACTAAAGTCCGCTTTGGTTTAGACCAGAATTTGTCTTCCGATTTAATGGCAATTGATATTCGTCAAGCGTTGTTTCATTTTGGTGAAATTACAGGTCAAGTATCTAACGATGAACTTCTTGGAAATATTTTTGCTAATTTCTGTATCGGCAAATAATTGCGCTTCTTTTAAATGAGTTTTACAATAAATCTTATTAAAATGAGTTTTATGTAATTATAACTTTACTTCATTTAAAATTAGCATCATGAAAAAACTTGTAATCTTATTTTTATTGATGTCCATTACTGCTTTTTCGCAAAAAACCAATGAAATTGAAAAGCTTCTAAACAAAGAGTTATTTAAAGAACTTCAAAGACAAATTGATAATTCTTATTTTGAAGGAGATAGCTTAATTGTTGTTCAACCTTTTAAAATAGAATATAAAATTTTGAGCATTACTATTCAAAAAAAATCATATTATGACAATGAATTTTATCAAGAAAAACAAGAAATAGCTTTAGATAAAATTATATCAATTCTTAAAGACATTAATGTAATTTTTGAAACAGAAACTGATGCCGTAAAAATTACTCAAACTAGTAAAGAAGGAGTGATTACCAAAAGTAATTATAATTTGTTTTTTTTACATTTATCCGCAGAAAAAAACAATGAATCTTTAGCCAAAAATATTGTGAAAAGTTTTAAAAAAGAAGGATATACTATTGAAAAAAAATATTGGTTTGATTAAGTTTAAGACTACATATAACATTCATTTTATTAGAAAAAACTTCTTTAATTTATACTGCCTACAAAATCTATATATTTTGTTAAAAATATTGAAAAATTAAAAAAGTTATAAAAAAATTAAAGAATTAAACTGAAATTAAGAAGATTATCTTAAAAAATTAAAATCTTAATTTTTTGTATATTTTTCAATTCATTAAATTTTATCTATATTTGGTTAACTAACTAAATAAAATAGTATTCAACTTTACTAAAATTTATATTATATGAAAAGATTAGTACTTTCAGCTATAATTTTGTGCTCCACTTTTACTTTTGCTCAAGAAAAATATAGAATCCAATATGATTATAAAACAGATAATTTTGAATATTTCAAACTCGATAAGACCAACAAAATAATTGATACTTTAAACAATCCGAAGTTTAAAAGGAATAGCTTAATCGAAATAAAGTTACTAAATGTCAATCCATTTGCTGTAAACATAAAAACTGATGTTAAAGAAGAAGAAATTCATACATCTGGTTCAAATGGTTTCAATTTTTCTAATTTATTAGGAGGTATAACTTCTGTTTCTGGAAATGATTTAAAATTAAATGTGACCAATTTACCATCTAATTCATTAGCTCCATCAAGAGGTGAGGGTAACTCTAACGCTAATAAATCAAGAGGAGAAAAAATTAATTCGAAATTTTCTGAATTAAATACTTTATCTACAAATATTGATGCTTTAAAAAAAACGTTATTAGCAAACTTAACCAATCCCAATCTAGACAAAGAAACCATTTTAAAAAACCTAATTCAAGTTGCTTCTATCCAAGAAGATTCAAGAATTACTGATCCAAATCAAAACTTTCATGTATATCTTTCGAGTTTAAAGAAAATAATTAATGAAGATTCTAACACCATTTCAGCAAACATTAATGAAATAAAAAGTGAAATTGATGCTCAAGCTATTGAAAACACTTCCGTTTCTAGAGGAGAGTTAAGAGCACAAAACATGACTTATACTAATTTAGAAGCTCTGTTAGGCAAATTAAATGAATCTTCTAATTGGACTACAGAAAATTTAAATAAAATTGAATCTTTATACACTTCTTTAGAATCCTCATCTTTTGAACAAACTTATGATTATGAAATATCTGCTGATAAAGTAAATTTAGAATTACAGTTTATACAAAGTGATTTTGCCAACAAATTAGATGATGACACTAGTTTGGCTACCCTAAAAACACGTCATGTAAAGTTATCTTCAAAAGGAGGTTTTAAAATCAATACCAGTGTAGCTTTAACGTTAAATAATTTTAAGTCTAAGTCAAATGATTATTTTATAGATGAAGATGGAGTTATTGGTGCAGATAGTAATAATTATTTCACTCCAAATTTGAGTACTATGATTAATTTTTATCCTGTTATGGGAGAAAATTTTAATTTAGGAGGAAGTTTTGGAATATCAGTACCTATTTCAGATGCAATTAACGGAATCAATTATTTATTTGGACCATCAATTATATTAGGAAATCAAAGTCGTTTGGCTTTATCTGGTGGAGTTGCTTATGGACCTGTTAAGAAATTAATCAACGGTTTAGAAGTTGGTGATACGACTTCATTAAACGATGTAAGTAGTTTTACAAAAAACGTATATGACTTTGGATTTTACTTCGGAATTTCGTTTAGTATTTTTAATTTAAATTAAACATTATGCTCAAAAAAAGTACCTTATTATTTTTTCTTTTATTTGCCTTAAATGTTTCAGCTGAAAAATATGGATTAATCATCGCAATTGGTGATTATCCTACCAAAACTGGCTGGTCAACAATTAGTTCTGTTAATGATGTTCCCTTAATAAAACAAGCCCTTTTAAACCAAGGTTTTTCTGAAAACAACATAAGCATACTTATTGATGCAGAAGCTACAAAAGAAGGTATACTTAAAGCTATTGAAAACTTAAAATCACGATTAAAAGCTGGAGATATTGTAGTAATTCATTACTCTGGTCATGGTCAACAAATTTTTGATGATAATGGTGATGAAATTGACGGAAAAGATGAAGCTTTAGTTCCTTATGATGCTTGGGTAAAATATACATTTAACTACAAAGGTGAAAATCATTTACGTGATGATGAATTGGGAAATATTATTGCAAATTTTAGAAATACTTTAGGAAGTAAAGGACAGTTATTATTCATTTTAGACAGCTGCCATTCGGGTTCAACTACTAGAGGTAGAAAATCTCGTGGTGGAAAAGCAACTTTTGCACCAGACGATTGGAAACCTTTAGAAAATGATAAAACAAAAGGGAGTGCTATGGTAGAACGTACCAAAGTAAATCCTGATGCAGCTCCATTTGTATTGATTTCAGGAGCTTCTGCAGATGAATTGAATTATGAATATGAAGGATTTGGTTCTTTAAGCTACGCTTTTTCAAAAGCTATGACTGAATTAGGAAGCGATTTTACCTATCGTCAACTGTTTTCAAAAATTGCTACCAATATGAATGTAATTTCACCCAAGCAGACTCCAACTATTGAAGGTGATATGGATTATAAATTATTTAATGGCGAATATGTTCAGCAACAACCTTATTTTGAAATTGCTAAAATTCCAAATGTTAACTTAATACATATTAATGCTGGAAAAATTCAAGGCCTTTTTGAAGGAACAACTGTAAAAATTGTCCCGTCTGGAACTACAAAAGTTACTGATAAAAATACTATATGTACAGGAACTATTACCAAGTCAAATTTTAATCTTTCTATTATTAAGTTGGATAAAAGCTTAAGCAGTACCAATACAAAAGAATTTTGGGTAATTATAGACAAACAGTCTTATGGAGATATTGCAATTAAAGTATATTTTGATAAAACTATTAAAGATAATGTTATTAAAACAGGTGTGACTAATTATTTAAAAGATAATAATTTAGGTACAATAGTTACAGATACACTAAAAGCAGATGTTATACTAAATAGTATAAAAAACGCCATTGAATTAAGATCCCCAAGTGGTATCGGAGCCATCGATACAGATGAAAGTACAAGAGGTGCAACAACTTTAGAGGATATCAATAAAAAACTTTTCAATTTTGCCCAAGGACAATATCTTAAAAATTTAAGCCTTAAGAATCAAGCTTATGAAATGGAGTTTAAATTATTGCCTGTTAATTATTCTGAAGAAACAAAAAAAGCTGGAGATTTAATCGAAGTGTCTAAATTCATCAACGAAGCCGGAATATTTGAAGTAGTTCCTGAAAAAGATCATGTGGTTTTACAAATCACCAATAAAAGTAAAAAAGCACTTTACGTCAGCATCATTGAAATTAACAGCAAAGGAGAAATTTTTCCTTTTATGCCAAACGACAATTGCTCATTAACTAATGACGAACGCAAATTATCTCCAGGACAAACCATGATTTTTAAAGATTGTGTTTATTCTTTTGGCCCTCCTTATGAAAGATTAATTTTAAAAGGATTTGCTACCACTACTCCAATAAATTTTCAATCTACAGTGGCAACACGTGGTGAAGGAAGCAGAAATTCTAATCCTTTAGAAAATTTTATCCAACAAAGTTATACCCAATCAAGAGGAGCTACTGGAAATAGTACTAACAGTGATGTGGATGGTTTTACTACTGAGTTTGTGTATGAGATTGTGAAGAAGTAATTAATTATATAAAACAAATTATTATAGCAATAGCATTCTAAAAAATCTTCTTAAATTAATGCGTTTTTTAATATTCATTCAGGTAAAGAGTATTATATATGAAAAAACTTCTGTACATATCTTTTTTTTTAGTTTCTTGCTTTTCTTTTAGTCAAGAAACTGAAGAAATAATCCCTTTGTTTGAATTACTAGCAGAAGAGTCCTCAAGATATCACTCTTATGGAGAAATTGATTTAGCTTTAGAGTCACAAAATAAGGCTATTGATTTATATAAAAAGAAATATGGTGTTTCAAATATGGGTTATTATAGTATGTTATATAGCTTAGCATTAATATATTTGGATATTCAGGATAATCTAGAAGCTCAAAAAATTCTC
Source organism: uncultured Flavobacterium sp. (assembly GCF_963975515.1). GTDB lineage: Bacteria > Bacteroidota > Bacteroidia > Flavobacteriales > Flavobacteriaceae > Flavobacterium. Next base: position 8,194 of record NZ_CAXBGY010000001.1, on the reverse strand, counting down.
TTAGAAATAAAAAAAAATATTGAGAAGTTAGATGAACAAAAACATGATCTCTACATATCTATTATGAGTAGTTTGGCAGAATCATATACGGTTATGGGGATTTATGATAAAGCTTTAAAAATTTATGAAGATGAGCTAGCTGCTGAAAACACAAAAATATTTTATACCGGCAAATTAGCCCTAACTTATGAAAACATCGGACAATATAATAAGGCTTTGACTTTGTATATTGAAGCGTTAGAACTAACAGAAGAAAGATTTGGAATTGATTCGTATAATTATGCAATTGGATTGAAAAAAATAGCTAATTGTTATTTAAAATTAGGAAATAACATAAAATCCAAAGAGTTTTATGAGAAATTTATAGAACATCTATTTATATCTTTAGAAAAAGAACCAAATTATGTCGATTCAATTACCTATGACTTAATTGAAACATTTTATTTGATTGGACAAAAAAATAAGGCCTTAAAATTGGCTATTAAATTTTTACAAGATGAAAAAAATAATAGTTTCTATTTTAGACATTATTCAGAACTTATAATTGACATATACGTAGACATTGATCAAGGAGAAAAAGCATTACCATTTATTGTAGACTTATTAAAATATTATAAAGAAGAATCTATAGTTTACCGTTCAGTTTATAGTGATAATGTAAAAAAATTAGCAAATTTATATGTAAGATTAGGACACTATGATAAATCGTTAGCTCTGTATAAAGAGCATAATAATTTTATTCAAAAAAAAATTAAAGAAAATTTCAACTTTTTAACTAATCAAGAGAAAGAAAATTTTGTTAAAAACAGTGTTTCTACAGACTTAAAATTATTTTCTAATTTCAATTATTTAACTAATAATGTGTACGAGGAAGCAATACCGTTAGCAATAAATAATATTTTAACTTCAAAAGGACTTTTACTTAATGCCTCTAAAAACATTTTAACAGAACTTGATAATTTAAATAACAAAGATATTAGCTCAAAGGTTTTAAAAACAAGAGTAAAACGAGCATTTATTATCAAACAACAACAATTATCTATTTTAGATAGAGACCTTAACTTTAAACAAGAACAAGAGCAATTAGAAGAGCTCGAAAGAGAAATCATTAAATTATATACTGACAATTTTGGAGAAGATATTAATTATGTTAAAAACTATAAGAATACTAAATTAGAAGAAAATGAACTTGCTATAGAATTTGATCATTTTAAAGTAATTAGTAATAGTAAAACAGATAGTATAATGTATGTTGCTTATTTATACAAAAAAGATTGGCAGTCACCTAAAGTAATTAATTTATTTGAAGAGAATCAACTAAAACAATATTTTACGAGCTACAGTAATCCAAATCTACTATATAAAACAAGAGGATCAAAAGGTAATTCTAGTATATCTAAAAGTATAGTTGTAGATAGTATTTATAAATTAATATGGAAACCTATAGAAGAATATGCAAATAATAGTTCTAAAATCTATTTTTCTCCCGATGGATTATTACATAATATTCCTTTTGCAGCTTTACCCAATGAAGATAATAAATTGATTGGTGAATTATATGATATTGAACAAGTTGGTAATACCGCTGATATAAGAAAAAACGTCAAGGAACCAAATTTGAAAGATATAGTACTCATTGGAGGTGTAGATTATGAATACACTAAATTGAAAGATAGTATAATTCAAAAAAGTAATACCTATAATATTTTACAGAGTGAGCAATTATTAGGAAGTAACAAAAACAGAAGCATTTCAATAAATGGCTTTTCCTATCTACCTGGCACTAAAAAAGAAATATCACAAATCAACATATTACTTCCAAATAGTAAACAATTAATAGGCAAAGATGCTACAGAAACAGCTTTTAAAGCTTTAAGTGGAGAAAGCCCTTCTGTAATACATATTGCTACACATGGTTTTTTCTTTCCCAAGCTTGAAAAAGTAGGAGATGAAAATAAAACAATTCAGGAAAAACAAACTTATATATATGCTGAAAATCCATTGCTGCGTTCAGGATTATTACTTGCCAATGCCAATTATGCTTGGAAACATGGAAATAATCCTTTTGAGGAAGATGACGGCATTCTTACTGCTTTAGAGATTTCTAGTTTAGACTTAAAAAACACCGACTTAGTTGTTTTGAGTGCTTGTGAAACCGGTTTAGGAGATATTGAAGGTTCTGAAGGTGTATATGGTTTACAGCGTGCATTTAAAATGGCTGGTGTAAAAAGTATTATTATGAGTTTATGGGAAGTACCTGATGCTGAAACAGCTGAATTTATGAACCAATTTTATGCAAAATGGAAAAAGAGCAACAATGCCAAACTAGCTTTTAAAACAACACAAAAAAAAATGATGAAAAAGTATAGAAAACAACCAGAAAAGTGGGCCGCTTTTATATTCTTTGAATAATCAAACTGAAATGAATGTTTTAAATTATCTAAAAGATTAAAAAAACTATTAACCTCAACTAAATTAAGAGATTCATTTAGTGATAATACAATTCAAAAGTATATTAATAGGAACTAGAGAAAAAACCATCAAATAAACTAATCACAAATTCCAATCCCATTCAGGGTTTTCAGATCTTGCCGTTGGTTTTTGCTTTCCGTTTGTTAGATTTCGCACTTTTTTATACACTTCTTTTTGTAAGGTAGAAACAGGAACTCCAACATCACCTTTCCATGTGTCATATCCTTTCTCCTCTAAAGTTTTAATTAAACTATACGTAAAAACACCATTGTTCCAATCTTTTCCTTCATAAGCATATTCCTTTCCTCCAGCAGCAGCAATAATTATGGTTCCATTGCTTTTATTCAAATCAAAAAATAAGTTTTGCATTTGCTCATAACTGTCTAATGTTTGTGATTTAGTTCCTTTAACAACAATACTTCCCTTTATATCATGTGCTTTTACATTGGGATCATTGCTCACTGATAATTCTTCATCTTCATCTAAACTTCCACTATGACAAGCATCAATTAAAATCAGTCTTTTACGAGCTGGAATATTATCGGTTAGACTCTGAATTAACTCATATGAAATTCCTGCCTTTTCTGGAGAAGAAAAATCGGTATCATATCCTGCAAAATAAAATTCTTTTTCATTATTAATTAAACCATGTCCAGAAAAAGAAATTACAACCCTATCATTTACATTTGTCTTATTAAGAATGTCTTTTATTTTTTTAATATTTTCAACCGTTACATCTTTATTTAAAAGTTTGAATGTTTTAATTGTATCGTCTCTGTATCTTTCAGTAAAATACTCTTCTAGTTTTTCAATATCTTTCACTGCAAATTTAAGATTCATGGTAGAATCTTTATAGGTGGAAACCCCAATACCAATATAGTAATTTATAGGTTTCACTTCATTTTTATTGATAATTTTAAAAGATAAAGGATCACTTTCAAGTAAGTTTTTATCCTTTGCTATAATTGAAATATTATTTTCTCCAGCATGAAGCACAACGTTTATTTTATCCTCTTTTTTAGTAAAATTATCTTTTTTTGTTAGTAATACTCCATTATCGTAAACCTCAAACGTTTTAGCATTTTCAGAAAAATGAAGTGGTATATCAATACTTAATTTTTCAGTAGTAAGAGAGGGCTGATAATTTTCATTAAAAGTAACCGCTGGTCGTTTTATATTCCAAAAATCTATATCTTCAGAGATGCCCAATTTTTTCATTCTTTTTTGAGTAGCTTCTGTGTAGAGGTTTAAAAAAGTAGTATCCGTATTCGCTAATTTTTCAAGAATCTTTTCAGGTCTATTAAGATAAGCATCAAAAATAGTAAGAGGTAATACTTTTTCTTGTTTGATAAAATGAAAATCTCTTAAAGCTGATTTTTCAGCACTATAAAATCCTTCAGGTGTAAACCATAGTACAGAGTATTTATTTTCCTCATATTCTTGAACCGCAATAGTTAGAATCCATTTATATGTCTTGTTATCTATAAAATGAAGAGAACCATAGTTATCAACTGCAATTAATTGATTGTCTTTCTCAATTATACGAACTATAGGTTCTGTTGTACCTGTTTTTATAATTTCCTTTGGAGTGGAATTGTCTAAATCCCAAACAAAAACTTTTCCGTTATCTGAACCAGCAAATAATTTTCCCGCTTTTTTGGAAAAATAGCTACTCTTTAAATACTCTCTACTATAAAAAAATTTCTCTTCTCCATTATTATCTATCCATTCAACTTGTTGTGATGCTAAAGCAACCGAGGGCTGATTTTTATGGATTGATTTTTCCTCGAATTTTTTTTCCCAACCACCAGAAACAATATTGAAGTATTTTGATTTATTTCCTTCAAATACAACTTGAACTAGTTGTAAGTTATTTGTTTTATTTATAGATAATATATTTTGATTGGTTTTAATGGTTTTTGAAATGTTTTTTTTCCAATCAGCCCAAAAGAAATAATCCACAGCAGAGGTTACAAAATATCCACTTTGATAACCTAACATTTGATTTTCGGATTCAGAAAAAATAAAATTACTTACTCTAAAATAAATATCTTCTGTTTTTAAAGGAGAACTCATCCATATCTCTTTAGAGCTTTCATCAAATTGTTCAATAAACCAATGAAAACTTTGAGTCTCATTATTAAATTTTTTATGAATTACATAAGGCAACTTATCAAACAAATAGGCTTCTTCACTAAGATCATATTTTTTTTCGGATGACAAAGTATTTAAATTGATCAAAAGTTTATTCCTCCACAAAACTTGTCCTGAAGGATGAATTTGTATTTCTGATTCTGGATAAAATAACTTCTTTGTTTTTGATATTCTCCAAGCATTTAAATAATCTGATTTAGAATCATAAGTGAATAACTCTTCTGACGTTTTAACAAATGCGTTATTTGAGTTGGCACCAAATCCATTATATGAAATAACTCCATCAATGGTTACATTTTTCTCAATTCCATTATAATCAATGGTTGAAAATCCTTTGTTGTTTTGTATCCAAAGTCCTTTATCTGTTAAAAATGAAGGTTTATCTAAAATAGTAATATCTTTAATCTTATTTTTTTGAGCATTTTTTATAGAAAAGAATTCATTTTTTGTAGTATAAGCCAATTCTTTACTAGCCAATATATGTACATTTAGCCAATCTTCAGAGTTTGGAATTTTCTCAAGTTGAATCTTATTTATATCAAACCAATAATATCCTTTCTTTATGTATTTACTATAACCATTATCACTTTCAACACTTTCAGTTAAGCTCAACAATAATTGATTATTTTTAATTCCAACAAGTTTATTAGGAAAAAGTTTCTTTTCAAACCGATGTAAGGCTTTAAATTCCATTTTTTCTGTATCAACCAACCATAAAGCTTGGTAATCTCTACCTATCCATTGATTTGGATTATCAGTTGGAATAAATGTATAAGAATTTCCAAGTGGATTAATAAAACGATATTCGTTATCTGCAAATAGTTTAGAGTGTATTGCTCCCGTTCGTAAATCAATGACCCTCATAACAAAATCATCAAAACTTTTACCTGTAGATTCTTCAAAAACCAAAAGCTGCATGGTCTTTTCTGAAAAATGAGTATATGCTTTTTTAGAAAAAGAAAATGTTCTCCATTTTTTTTGTTTAGGAATATTCCAAAATTCTACAGAACTAACAAAAGTAACCACCATCCAATCCTCATAAAAACTTACATTTTGACTTTCATCTTTAACTGTATTTGTAGCTAATAAAGCAATATTGGGATCAAATATAATTTCGTTTTCAGCTACTTTCTGCTTTTTGGTATAAATTTCTTCTTGAAGCAAAGAAAACTTTTGAATACCATTTTTAGTATGATTTGAGTAATTACTCTTCTCTCCTAAAATTAAAATAGTCGTTGCATTTAAACTATAAAAACCTGTAAAACTACTGAATTTTGTGAGGTTGGCCCAAATTTCCTCTTCAGGTTCAAGTGTTTTAGCATTAAAAGTTTTTATACTATTATCATCTAATCTAACTATCTTGTTTTCTAACATCCAACCCGGAAAATTGATGTTTGCATCTACCGATGAAATTTCTTCAAGAGTTTCATAATTAAAAAAATGATTGCTTGTTTTACTATAACTTTCATTAACTATAAAATTCCAAACACTTCCATCTGATGAACAACTAACACTCTCAATATCAACTAATGCAATTTGCTTTTTTCGAATAACTTCTAATGTTTCAGAACTTCTGACTTCAAAAACGTATTGTCTATTTTTATTTTCATCTTTATAAAAATAAACTAAAACCACTTCTTTTTTGGTAGGGTGAGTCAGTAAATGTCTAATAACACCTGGTGCATCAATAGTTAACTCAGTAGGATATAATGTTATTTTTCCTTTTAAGGGACTATAATTTGTTTGCCCATAACTATCTTGATACTTAAAGTAATCGTTATAAGAAACGATAAGCTTATTTTCTTGGTCATATAAAAACTGAATGTGATTATTGCCTGGAACAGAGTTGGTGATCTTACGTTCAGCAAGATTAAACAAATGAATGGAATCTTGAGGATATTCTAAAAAGTCATATGTAAAAGAGCGTTTTTCAAAAAGAGGCTTTTGTTTGAGTACTAAAACATTATTATTAGGAAGAATATCAATAGCACTGACATAATAATCTTCATGGACTGCAAGAGCAAATGAATCTAATAATTTCAGTTGATCAATACTTGCCCAATAGATCTTTTTATCTGAAGTAAATGCTACATATTTTTCATCATTAGAAACTTTGAAAGTAGTAATTTTGTTTTGGGTCTCAATAAAATCTGTTTGTGCTTTTACAATGAAAGAACAAAATAAAAAAAAGAATATGTAAAATTTAGATTTTATCACTTCATCACTTTTTCAATTACAGAAGCACCATCTTTTACAATCTTACTTTTATTATCACTTAATATTCCTGGAAGTTTATTGATGTATTTACTTTTACCACCTTCAAACTCTTCTACTTGAATAGTAACATTTATAACCCCAAATTTACCATTGTTTTCAATTGCTGAAGTAATAGGAATATCATAATACCATGGCGATAAAATAGGATCATTAATTTGATTGTGATAACCATACTTTAAGTTTCTAAATTCATAGGCTTGTTCGATTAGCATTTTTGTCATTGGTGAACCGTCCGTACTTCTCCATTGACCTTCAATAGCAATGGATACTTTAGCATTCAAATTCTCGTCCGAATAAATACGTGTTTTAGAAAAAAGAATACGCAATTCATTAAAACTCAAACGTGTGACACCCGGATTTTCTGGATCACTTTTTAATTCAATCACGGCATGAAAGTTAAGCAGGTCATCCTTTTCATCTCTTATGACTTCTGAAAGCATTAAACTAGCATTTGCTCCTCTTGATTTAGGAATCGCTTGATATTCAGTTTTAATTTCACTGGCTAATGTTCCTTTTTTCTCTTTATCAGTAGGCTTAGAATATTTCTTAATATGAATTTGATTGTAGGTCTTCTCTACTTCACCAGTATCTGTATTGTAGTAATCATTAATTGAAATTGATTTTGTATAATTATTTGACAAAGACTTTGAAGTTTTTTCTGCAAAATAATTAGCACCCAAAAACAAACCTTGTAATGCTAAATCAATAGCCCCTCGAGAAACTGGTTTTTTCAATTCAACAATAAACTCTTCATTAGCTACAATATTCGATTTCTTATGCGTGGAACAAGAAAAAAGAAATGCTAAAGGAACTGCAACACATAGATTTTTTAAGGATACTTTCATAAAAAAATGTTTAAGGATTACACAAATATATAAAAGTTATCTTATAAATGTTTAATTGCTCTTTTCAGTTATTAACAAGTGTTTGATTTGTAGCTATGTTGTAGATGAGTATTTGGTTGGTGTGGTTTCTTATAAAAAGGAAAGGGATTAGGGATTAGTACTGAGTGAAAGGGATTAGCAAAAAAAAAGTGTCATCCGCGTTCCATAAACCGACACGCAAAAATTTTAGGAACACAGATGACACAGATTAAACGGATTTTCACAGATTTTTAAAAATAATTATAATGATTTGTATGGGTTTCTTACTTTGTCAGGGTGAAAAACTTGGGTAATGGGTAAAAGGTAATGGGTAAAAGGGATTAGGGATTAGTACTGAGTGAAAGGGATTAGCAAAAAAAAGTGTCATCCGCGTTCCATAAACCGACACGCAAAAATTTTAGGAACAC